>NZ_JAHXZI010000008.1:165260-383642 GCF_019429605.1 Actinoplanes hulinensis
GGCCGCCGCCGGGGCGCGGGTTGGGGGCGAACCCACCCCGGGGGCCGGTGGGGTGGCGGAACACACGCTCCCCCCCCCACCCCTCGACCCGGCCGGGTGGAAGTCACCGGCCACCGGACGACAGGGGGAATGCGTCCAGCGGACCGGTATCGGGGGGAGACGACAGCCACCGGCCGGGAGGTTCGGGCACAACGGGTACGGGTGAGGGGAACAGCGGCGGGAGACAGGTCCCGCCGCCGTCCCTCAACCCGGGCAGGCGAAGTCACCGGCCGGAGGACGGAAGGGGGCGCCATCCATGGGCCGGTCTTGGGGGCGACAGTCGCCGACCGGGAGGTCTCAGGTGGTGATGGGGGACGGTGGCGGGAAGGAGGAACCCGCCACCGTCCGCCGGCCCGTCGGCCCCGGTCCGTGCGGACCCACTGACCGGGCGCCGGGCATGCGACGGCCACCGCATCGGGGGGAGCGGAGTGGCCGCCTGCCGGAGAAGGTCTGACTGGTGTGCCGGGGAGGACGGCGACGGGAGATGGGCTCCCGCCGCCGCCTCCTGCCCGGCCCCGTGCCGAACCGCCAACCGCGGAGGAGAGGAGGGGGCGTCGTCTCCGCGGATATCGCTCACGGGCAACGGTGCGGCCGCCTGACTGGGGGGCGGTGGCCGCCGGCCGGGAGGCCGAGGGGTGTCGGACCCGGGCGGTGTGGCCCGGGAGACCAGGTCGTGGAAAATCCGCCGAGGACGTCGTTGGCCGCGGCGGGTCGCCCGGCAGAACCGGGCGCTCATCAACCGTGCCAGGCGGAAAGCCCTTGATCCGCGAAAGTCCAGAGTGGCCTTCGACACTTCGCGGTCACCTGTTCAGGGTCATCCACAAGTTCTTAGCTCTCCTGAAAGGGAGCTTAAAAGGTTCTTAAGTCGTCATGTGCGCCGTCACCCCTCAGCAGCGATCCCCGTTGATTGCGGCGAGCCCGGCCGGCCGCTCCCGAACTACGTGATAGTCACTGCTCAAACCGTTGAACCGGGCAGGTCCGCGAGACGTATACCCCGGTGATCGCGCTATCCCGGCGGGCTGCGGCGCCGGGGCGGTCAACGCTCGCGGGCCGTCCGCGAGGCCGGTGACGGGGCTCCGCAGAGCGGTGGCGCACTTCGCAAATCCGTGGTTAACCTTCCACATCCACCACGTGGCAGGCGTTGATCGCGGAGGGCGAGGGGCGGGCACCGGGGTGCGGAGGTGGGACAGCATGAGGACGGTGGCACGGATGCGGTGTCGGGGCGAGGGGACCCTTCCCAGCCGATTCGGGACCGCGTCATGAGCTTCGAAGACGACGAGTACTGGGATGACGAGTACAGCGAGTACTCGTTCATGCCCAGTTCCGCGGTCATGCAGGAGCAGCACTACACCAAACGTACGGTCCCCGACCCGGTCATCCCGACCCGCCGTCGGGCCGGAGGCGCCGACGAGGTCGCCGCGCAGCAGGCGAAACGGACCGCCTTCGACGGCGAACGGCCGAGCTGGCTCAACGACCCCGACTTCGAGCCGATCGACACCTCCGTCGACAACCTGGTCGGCGACGACTTCGACGACATCGACTTCAACCGCCCCGAACTCGGTGTCGACTTCGACAAACCGGACTTTCCGATCATCGACCCGGCGGCCCGGCCCGATCTGCGCCGCGGTGCCGCCCCGCGGCGGCGTGGGCCCGACCGGTACGACCCCGCCGCGGGCGAGCGCCGCGACCGGCGTGCCGATGACCGCGAGCCGGGGCGGCCTTCGGGCGGTCGTTCGGAACGGCGCCCGGACGGGCGTTCGGAGCAGCGCCTGGACGGGCGTTCGGAGCAGCGCCTGGACGGGCGCTCGGAGCGGCGCGACAGCCGGTATGCCGAGCCTCGGTACCGGGACGAGGCGCCCGGTGGCCGGGACGGCTACGAGCGCGGTTACCGGGACGACTGGGACGACCGCAGGCAGCCCTCCCGCCGGGACCGCGACGACCGCCGTGAGCCCGCTCGCGCCGACTGGAACGAACCGGTACGCGACGACCGTCGGGACCCCAGGGCCGATCGGGCGGGTTCCCGCGATCCCCGCGACGTCCGCGACTCACGGGATATTCGCGACACTTCAGACATCCGGGGCTCACGGGACCCCCGCGACTCTCGGGACCTTCAGGACCCCCGCGACTCTCGTGAGGTCCGGGACACTCGCGACCTTCGGGACTCGCGCGATCCGCGGCGTGGCGAAGGCCGCGAGCCTGCCCGGGCAGACTGGGCCGATTCCGCTCGCCGCGAAGGCGGCCGCTCCGAGTGGGCCGAGCCGTCACGGGACGAGCGCCGCGACAGCCGTCCGCCGCGCGACGACCGGCGTGGCCGGCGGGCCGTCGAGATCGGACCCGACGAGCTGTGGAACAACGACGGCGACCTCGGCCGGGAGCGTGCCGCCGAGCCGGTCCTCGAGGACGAGCGGCCGGCCGCCGGACGGACCATCGAACTGGGCGCCGACGAGTTCTGGGAGGAGCCCGCGGCCTCGCGGGACAACGTCGCCGAAATCGACCCGGAGCGGCAGCGTGGGCCGGCCCCGGCGTCCCGCAACGAACCCGGGCGGGCCGCTCAGACCTGGGACGACGAGAACTTCGGGCCGATCCGTCCGCCCGGCGGGCGGCGTCCGCGCCGCGACGAGGAGGAGCCCCGGCGGGCCCCGGCGCCTCGCCGCGACGACCTCGCGGTCACCGGGCGGGCGCAGGTATCGGCTCCGGGCGCGGAGGATCCGTACGAGTCCTCCCGGCCGGACGGGGAGCGCCGCGGCGCCCTCCCTGCCAGTGGGGACAGCCGCCCCGCCCTCGCACCGGACCAGCGTCCCGCCGCCCGGGAATCGGCCGACCGCCAGCGTCCCGGCACGCAAGCGCCCGGCGACCGGGCACGTCCCGGCACGCAAGCGCCCGGCGACCGGGCACGCCCCGGCACGCAGGAACCCGGCGACCTCCGGCAGGCCGGAACCGGGAACACCGGCGACCCGCAGCGGGCCGAACAGCGGCAGCGGTCCACCGGGCCGGAAGCGGGCGACGGACAGCGTTCCGCGGCGTGGGACGCGGACGGTCAGCGCCTGGCCGGTGGAGCCTGGGCGAACGGTCCCGGCACGACCGCCTCGGGCGTGGCCGGGAACGAGACGTCCGGATCCGGCGCGGGCCGGGCGGAGGATGGGCGCGGGCAGACCGGGTTCGGTTCCGCGGCTCCCGCACAGGGCGCCGAGGTCTCCGCCCCGGTCGAGGCCGGGCGCGGCGTGCCGCCGGTCACCGGCGGAGCAGCAGTGCGCGACGGCCGGGATGCCCGGCCGCAACCGGTGGGGTCCTATCCGGACGGTTCCGGTCCGGCCCCGGCCGGGGCTCGCGGACAGGCGCCTTCCGAGCCGGGTGGCCAAGTGGCGGCGGCCGGTTCCGGCGCCACGGAACCCCCGAACGCGGACGCGTCGCGCGAAGGCAACGAACGGCGGGGTGAATCCTGGCGGTCGAAGGTGGTTCGCCTCCTGCCCGGTCAGCGCCGGGCGGCCACGAACAGCCCCACGGAGCCGACAGTCGACCTGACCGACCGCGGGCGCGGCCCGGACGGGTCCGCCGCCGTCGCCGCACAGGCTCAGGAGCCGCACGGTTACGGCGCCGAGCAGGCCCCGCGGGATCCGGCCGCCGAACGGGGTCAGCCGGGCTACGGCACGGCGCCGGGCACTGAGCGCCACGGCTCCGGCGACCAGATCCGCTCCGGCATGGAGGACGGTGGAAACCAGCCGGGGCCCGGAAGCGGACGTGACGCGGACCGGTCGGGTTCCAGCAACGTACGTGACGCGGACCGGTCGAATTCAGGCAACGAACGCGGCATGAGCCAGCCCGGTTCGAGTACCGGACAGCCGCCCGTAGGCCACGGGCCTGGTGGGCATCGCGTGGAGTCCGGGAACGGGCGGGGAACCGGCGGCGAGGCCGGTACGGACCGGGTGGGAACCGGGGACGAGGAGACCAGGGACCTGCGGGAATCCGGGTCCTGGCCGGCGCCGGGCAGCGAGACGGCCGGTGGGAGCGGTCCGCGGGAGGACGGTCCTCGTGTGGTGCGGCGGGCAGAGCCGCCCGTACCGCCGAAGGTTGTCAGCAGGACCACTCCGCCGCCCGCGCCGCGTGTGATCAAGGCTGACCCGCCGGCCGCACCGCGGGTTGTCGCGGCGCCGACGCCGGTGCCGCCGGCTCGCGTGATCGGGCCGAACGGCCCGCAACCAGCCGTCGAGCCCGCCCGGCCGGCAGCCGGTACGGACGCCGCCCATCGACCGCACGAGCCCGCCCCGGCGCAGTGGAGTGGCCCGGACGCCACCTCGCACGGCAGAGTCGCACCACACGACCCCGCTACGGCGCAGCGGGGTGCCGCCGCACCGCACGACCCCGCCATGACGCAAAGGGGTGGGCCGGACGCCGCCCCGCGCGGCGGGGCCGCACCGCACGATCCCGGTACGGCGCAGTGGGCCGAGAGCGCGGGCGTGCCGGGTGATCCGGCCGGTGGCCGGTGGGGTGGCCCGGTGGACCCGCGGGGTGGCGGGGCCGGTGAGGGGTGGCAGACGAACAACCCCTACGTGACCGGGGAGATCCGGCGGCCGGACGAGGGTCAGCCGGAGGTTCCGCAGCAGCGGTCCCGGCGGTCGCCCCGGGCGGCGCACGTGTTCCTCGCCGAGGGCGACGGTCCGTGGGCGATGGTGCCGGACGAGGCTCAGCCGCCCGCCGGGTCGCGGCCGGTGTCACCGGCGCGGCCGCCGGTGGTTCCCGGGCCGGGTGCCGCGGGCCAGCCCGGCACGGTCCCGGGTGGCCAGCCCGGCACGGTCCCGGGTGGTCAGCCCGGTGCTGTTCCGGGTGGTCAACCCTCTCCCGCGTCGGCGTGGCCGCCCGCGGTTCGGCCGGACGCGAGCCGGCCCGTTTCGGGGGCTCCGGCCGCGCCGCGACCGGAGAGCGCATGGCCGCCCGCGGTTCAGCAGGGCCCGGGCGGTGACAGGCAGGCGTGGCCGGTTTCCGGTCAGCAGCCGCCCTCGGCCGGGTGGCCTACGCCTCCGGTGGGGGGATCGACGCCGATCCGGACGGGACCGCAGCCCTCGTCCCCGGCCGGACCGAACGCGACGCCCACGGGCCCGACGCCGTCCGCCGCGGGCCAGGGCGGGACCGGACCGAACGCGACGGCCACGGGCCTGACGCCACTCGCCCCGAACCAGGGCGGGACCGGACCGAACACGGCACACGCAGGCCCGGTGCCGCTCGCCGCGGACCAGGGCGGGGTCAGGCGGCCCAGTCCGAAAGCGGCGCCCAGGGCGGTCCCGCCGCCGCCGGGATGGACCGAGACGCGGCCCGCAGCCGATGGTGTCGCTCCTCCCGCCGCGACATGGCGGGAGGCGGGGCAGGGCGCGCCCTCCGGCGAGCGGAGTGACGCGACACCGCCCAGCACGGCATGGCGGGAGGACGGGCAGCCCGGGCTCACGCCTCGCTCGCCCGCGCCGGGCCGGGCGGGTGCGGATCAGTCGGGGTGGAATGCCGCGACGCCGATCTCGGTGCCTCCGGTGAACAAGGCGGACGGCGGCCAGAGCCGGCAGGCCGGACCGGTGCCGGTGCCGGCGCCGCCGGTGGACGGTTCCGGTGGGCCGGGGCGGCCGACGAGTCCCGCCGCGCCCGGGGTGGCTCGTGCGCAGTCGCTCGGCGACCTTCCGGGCGTTCAGGGACGCGGGCCGAGCGGATCGCAGGATTCCCGTCCGGTGGCGCAGCCGGGCGGCCGCACGGAGCAACCGCGCGGCGAACAGGCCGGCGGCGGTTCCGATGGCCGCTCCTCGGACGCTGTTCGCCGGGACGGGCAGCCGAGCGGGCAGCCGGCCGGCCGGGGCGGTGCACCGGCCGGGCAGGCGATCCCGGGCGGAACGCAAGCCGGGCAGGCGAACCCGGGCGGAACGCAAGCCGGGCAGGCGAACCCGGGCGGAACGCAAGCCGGGCAGGCGAACCCGGGCGGAACGCAAGCCGGGCAAGCGAACCCGGGCGGAGCGCAGAGCGAGCCGACACGGAACGCGAGTTCCGGACCGATCGCGGGTGGGGCGACCGTGGGGCGGCCGACGGTGGCGTTGCCGCGTCCGGTCACGGGAACCGATCACGGCGACACCGCGGCCCGCGAGCGGATCGGATTCCCGCTGACGCGTCCGGGCCAGGCCGGACCGGACGCGGCGCAGAACGGACCGGAAGGGGCGCAAACCGGACCGGAGGCGCTCCCGGCCCGGACCGAAGCCGCGCCGCCACAGGCCCACGCCGAGGCGACATCGGCGCAGATCCGCACCGATGCGGCGCCGGACCGGCCCACGGCCGAGGACGACCGGGCCGCGGTACCCGCGCAGCCCGAAAAGGACCGGGCCGACATGGTGCGGGACTGGGCCGATATCGATCAGCCGTACATGGATGCGGACGGGGCGCTGCACAACCTGCGGCCGATCGCCCGCCTGGAGACCTCCGGGCCGGACACCGAGCCTCGACGGTACTCGGACACGGCCCTCGGGAGCGGCTGGTTCGTCAGCAAGACGCCGGCGAAGACCGAGGACGCCACCGGCACCGATGAGGCCGCGGAAGCGACGCCGGAGGAGACGAAGCCCGCGGAGAGCGAGACCGCCGGCGCCGCGGAGACGACGGCCGAGGACGAGCAGCCGCAGGGCCCGGAACTGGCGCCGCATCTGCCGCTGACCGCCGCCGACCTGTCCGCGATCCGCTGGCGGCTGGACCGCGCCAGCCTCCGCGAGGTGGTCGACGACCGGAGCGCGCTGCGCGAGCTGGGCGAACGCCTGGACGGCCCGCTGGCCGACGAGGCCGACAACATCGTCAAGGCGGGGCTGCTGAGCGTACGCGCGGAGGTGTACCGCCTCCTGGGTGAGCTGGGCATGGCCGCGGCCGCCGCCCGGCTGGCCCTGGCGCACGCCGAGTCGGCACAGGACCTTCAGTCGCAGGTGATCGCGCAGGCCGAACTGGCCCACGTGCTGCGGCTGCGGGGCGACTACATGGAGGCGGACCGGCTGTTCCAGCGGGCGGTGGACGCGGATGTTCCGGCCGCCGTGCGCAGCGTGGTCCACGAGAACGCCGGGCGCAGCTGTTTCGACCAGAACCGGCACATGGAGGCGCTGGACCACTTCGCGCGGGCGATCCGGTTGGGTTCGCCGGAGGACACCGATCTGGTGGAGCGCATCGGGGTGTGCCTGGAGGCCGTCTACATCCATGTGCTGCGGGACGGCTGGGGCCCGTACCCGAGGAAGTCTCCGGAGATCAGGGCGCCGCTGGGCGCACGCCCGGCCGCCGAGGGTGAGGAGGCACTCACCGAGTCGACGGCCGAGCACCCGGTGGTGGATCCGCGGCGGTAGTCAGGCAGATCAGGCCGATCATGAGGACGACGACCGAGGTGACACCGAGGGTTCCGGGGGGGTCCGAGCCGGAACCACATTCGGTGCGGTCGGCGGATTGCTGAGCCGGTTACTCGGTACGCAGGGCGACGACCGGGTCGAGCCGGCCGGCCCGCTGCGCCGGCACCACCCCGAAGATGATCCCGACGGCGGCTGACACCCCGAAGGCCAGTGCCATGGACCACCAGGTCAGGGCGGCCGGGACGGGGCTGAGCCGGTCGACGAGCAGGGCCGCGGAGCCGCCCAGCAGTATGCCGAGCACACCGCCGGTGGTGGTGAGCAGGACCGCTTCGAGAAGGAACTGGACGCCGATGTCGCGGGGCCGGGCGCCGACCGCCTTGCGCAGGCCGATCTCCTTCGTCCGCTCGCGCACCGAGACGAGCATGATGTTGGAGACGCCGACGCCGCCGACGAGCAGGCTGATCCCGGCGATGGCGGCGAGCACCCCGGTCAGCACACCGAGGATGTCGCCGAGCACGCCGAGGATCTGCTCCTGGGTGACGGCGGAGAAGTCGGTGTCCGGGTGCCGTTCGGCGAGTGTCGCGACGACGGCGTCGGAGAGTTCGCCGATGCGTTCCCGGTCGGGGGCGCGGATCGCGATGCCGTCGATGCGTTCGGTGCCGAGCAGGCGCTGCGCGGCGGTGACCGGCACGTGCACCTCGCCGTCCCGGTCGACGCCGAGGCTCTGCCCGAGCGGCTCGAACACGCCGATCACCCGGAACCGGACCCCACCGATGGTGATCTGCCGGCCGATCGGGTCCCGGTCGCCGAACAGGTCCCGGGCCGTCCCGGCGCCGAGCACCGCGACCCGGCGGCCGGTGCTCACATCGGTCCTGGTCAGGTAGCTGCCCCGGTCGAGGCGGCGGACGAAGACGGTCGGCGTGGTCTCGAGGACGCCCTGCATGCTGGAGAAGCGGGTGCGCGAGCCGGCGCGTACCGTCTCGCCGGAGGCGATGGTGACCGCGACCCGTGCCCGATCGCCGACCACCCGGCTGATCGCATCGATGTCGTCGAGGGTGAGCGGCGAGGACGTGGGCGCCGAGCCCGCCTCGATCCGGCCGGGCACGACCAGCAGCAGGTTGGAGCCGAGCCCTTCGACCTGGCGCTCGATCTGCTCCTTGGTGCCGGTGCCGATGGCGACGAGGGCGACCACGGCGGCCACCCCGATGACCACGCCGAGCATGGTGAGCAGGCTGCGCAGCCGGTTGGCGCGCAGCGCGTCGAGGGCGACGCGCCACGCCTCAGCGAGTCGCACTGATCAGCCCGTCCCGCATCACGATCTGCCGCCGGGCCCGGGCCGCGACCTCCCGGTCGTGGGTGACCAGCACGATCGCCACACCGTCGTCGTTGAGCGATTCGAGCAGGGCGAGGACGGCCTGGCCGGTGGCCGAGTCGAGGTTGCCGGTGGGTTCGTCGGCGAGCAGCACCGACGGCCCGGTGACCAGGGCCCGGGCGATGGCGACGCGCTGCTGTTCGCCGCCGGACATCTGGTTGGGCCGGTGGGTGATCCGGTGGGCGAGGCCGACGCGTTCCAGCATGGCGGCGGCGCGGTCCCGGCGTTCGCGACGGCCGATGCCGCGGTAGACCAGCGGCAGGCCGACGTTGTCCTGGGCGGTGGTCCGGGCGAGCAGGTGGAACGACTGGAAGACGAACCCGATCGTGGTGTTGCGCAGTTCGGCGAGCTCGTTGGGGGTGAGCCGGGCGACGTCGCGGCCGCCGATCAGCAGGGTGCCGCCGGTGGGCCGGTCCAGGCCGCCGAGCAGGTGCATGAGCGTCGACTTGCCGGAGCCGGAGGTGCCGACGATGGCCACGTAGTCACCGGGTTCGACGGTGAGCGACACGCCGCGCAGCGCCGGCACCGACAGGCCGTCGAGCTGGTAGGTGCGGCTCACGTCCTGCGCGACGATGGCCGGGGTGCTCACGGCGCCTCGTCCCCGGCGCTCACCTGGTCGGCGCCGGCGATCACCACCCGCTCCCCCGCGCCGACGCCGGACAGGATCTGCACGATGTCCTCGCCCTGGACGCCGAGCCGCACCGGGACGGCGGCGTACCTCCCGTCGCGCACCGTCCAGACGGTGTCCCGGCCGTCGGCGGCCACCACCGCCGAGGCGGGCACGGTGACCGCGCCGGCGGCCTGCCGCACCTTGAGACGGATCACGGCGCTCATCCCGGGCCGTGGGACGGGTGCGGTCTCGCCGCTGTCCGGGTACCGGCCCTCGGCGAGTTCCAGGCGGACCCGGTAGGAGACGCCACCGCGGGCCGAGGTGGTGGGCAGCAGATCGACGGCGCGGACGGTGGCCGGGTAGCGGGCGCCGGGCGCGGCGTCGAGCTCCACCTCCGCCTCGACACCGTCCTCGACCAGCAGCACGTCGGTCTCGTCGACCTCGGCGGAGAGCCCGAGCCGGCCGGTGTCGACCACGGTTATCACCGGGGTCCCGGCGGCCACGTAGCCGCCCTCCGGCACGGCGGCGTCCACACCGGACGACACGATTCCGGTGGTCTGCGGAACCTGGCCGCTCTCCAGCAGTCCGGCCAGGGATCCGCCGCCGCCGGCCGGGGGTGGTCCGCCGTACTGGACGACCCCGGCGACCGGGGCTTTCAGGGTGAGTGCGTCGACGGCCGCGTCGGCCAGCTGGTACGCCTGCTCGGCCTGCATCCGCTGCGCCGCGGCGAGGGAGCCCATGGCCCGCCCGAGCGACGCCACGCCGCGTTGCACCGACCGCAGCGCCGCGGCCGAGGCGGCCGAGGCCGTCTCGTACTGGTTCTCGGCGGCGTCCACCTGATGCAGCAGCGCGGCACGCACGCTCGGGTCGGCGATCTGCCCGGCCGCGTCCCGGGCCTGCTCGAACGCCGCCGCCGCCTGCCTGTCGGTCCGCTTCCGCACGGCCGTGAACTCCGCGGTGCCGCCGACCGGGACGCTCCCCCCGGACGGCGCCTGATCGAGCGCCTCCCGCGCCGCGTCCCGCCGCCGCGTGAGCTCCGGCGAGTCGATGACGGCGAGCACGTCGCCCTTCGCCACCCGCTCCCCCGGCTCGGCGAGCAGCTCACGCAGCGTGCCGGCGGCCGGGGCGGTCAGCGTCGCGGCGGTCCGCGCGGTCACCGACCCGGGGGCCTCGACGATCTCGTCGACCGTCCCGACCTCGGCAGACCCCAGCCGGACGGCGCTCGCCTCGTCGTCACAGGAGGCGCCGGTCTGCGACAGGAGCAGGACACCGAGAAACATGATCACGGCACGTGAGCGGGCGCGAGACACAGAGGCCACTCTATGCCGAGAACGCGCCACCGGCTTTCCCCGAGATATCAAAACCTTTCTCTCGTACGGGCTACGCGCACCCGATCGTCCAGGGGGGCGATCGGGTGCCACGCCGGGCCGTTGGGCCGCTGCGGGCGTGAGTGGGGCGCAAGCAGGCACGGGCACGGGCCTCCGGCCCGTCCGCGTCGCGAGTTCTTCAGCTGGCTGTCAGTGCTGTCTGAAGGCGCTCGAAACAGCTCTGACAGCCAGCTGAAGGGGTTTACGGGTCCGCCCGGTCCGGGTCGCGCTGGGTCGGGATGACGCCGTGGCCCGGGCGCGGGGACGGTGGCGCGGCCCCGTTCTCCGGCGCCGTGCCGTCGGCCGGGCTCGCACCGTTCGCCGCCGGCCCGTCCGGGGAGCCGGAATCCGTGGCGACGCCGTCCGGGGAGCCGGGATGCGGGGCGACGCCGTCCGGGGAACCCGGAATCAGGGTCGTGCCGTCCGGGGAGCCGGGATCCGGGTTGGCGCCGTTGGTGGACGGCGGGTCGGGGCGCCGCCAGATGGACGAATCCGGGGTGGTGGCGGCCGGGACCGGGGCGGGCTCCGGGACGGCGGCCGGCTCCGGGACGGGTTCGGCGCCCGGCCGGGACGGCAGCGCGACGGGGACCCCGCCGTGGTCGCGGTGCGCGGCGAGCGCGGCCCGGTGGTACTCCTCCAGCTCGGCGATGAACTCGGCGTCGGCGTAGACCGAACCGTCGATCAGCGGGCCCGGCCGGCCCTCCAGGACGGCGATGACGTCCTCGCCGGTGAGGGTCTTGTGCGTCTCCAGGGCGTGCGCCAGGGCGAGCACCTCCCGCCGGTTCTCCTCGAGCAGCGCGGCGGTGCGCCGCAGCATCTCGCCGAGGTTGTCCTCGATCCGGTCGGCCAGCGCGCGGCGGGCGCTGATCTCGGGTTTCTCGCCCTTGCCGGGACCGCCGGGGGTGCCGGTGCCGAGGCGGCTGGAGTAGGAGTACGACGACACGGTGGAGCCCATGCCCCAGACGCCCTCCATGTGGGTGGCCACCGCGGTCGCCGACTCGAGGTCGCCGGAGACGCCGGAGGAGCTGTCGCCGTCGAAGAACATCCGTTCCCCGGCGAGCGACGCGAGCGACACGTAGATGTCCGACTCGTAGTGGCTGCGCCAGGTGGTGAACTGGTCCTCCGGCGGGATGCTGGCGACCATGCCGAGGTAGCCGCTGCCCTTCTCGATGGTCGCGATGTCGATCTCGAGGTGGTGCCGGGTGCGGTAGGCGATGACGGCGTGGCAGGCCTCGTGCACCGCGACGGCGTGCCGTTCCCGTTCGATGTACTCGACGTTCTCCGCCGGGCCGAGTTCCTTGAGCTGCTTGGCGCGGATGATGTCCCGCCAGGTGATGGTGTCCCGGCCGTGGCGGATGGCGGTGATCAGCGCCTCGTTGACGGTGTCCTTGATGGTGGCGCCGGTGGCGTACGGGGTGATCGTGGCCAGTTTGTCGATCTGCTCCTCGGTCAGCTCGTGCTGCACCTTGTCCAGATAGCCCTGGTAGGTGCGCACCCGCCCGGCCTTGGTGGGGTAGCCGACCTTGTAGATGCGGTCGATCCGGCCGGGCCGCAGCAGCGCCTCGTCGAGGGCCTCGGGCAGGTTGGTGGCCATCATGACGAGGATCCGGTACTTCGGTGGCGGCTTGGGCCGCATGCCGAGCGCCCGGCGGACGTGCCGGTTGATGAAGCCGCGCGGTTTCTTCAGCCCGGACAGCTCGGTGAGCAGGGCCTCCAGCGTGCCCATGCCGCCGCCACCGCCCATGCCCCCGCCGTACATCATCCTGTTCTCGCGGGCTTCCGGAAGGTCGTGCCGCATGGCCTCGCGGGTGAGCAGCAACCGCGAGTCGCCGGACAGGTAGGTGAAGCCCTGGCAGCCGTCGGCGAACGGCGCGGGGGTCATGCCGCCCCGCGGGAAGCCGGGCCCACCCTGGGCGAGGGCGCCGCGGTTGCCGAGTGAGTCGGCCTCGTCGAAGAAGACGATGACGCCGCCGTACCGGAGCGCGAGTTTACGCAGCTTGCGGAAGAGCGACTTGACCTTGAGCACGCCGACGCCGAAGAACATGTTGATGAAGGCGCCCGGGTCGACGAACACGTACGGCTTGCCGGTCTCGCCGGCCACCGCCTCGGCCATCAGCGTCTTGCCGGTGCCGGGCGGGCCCCAGAGCAGGATGCCGCCCGGAACGTACCCGCCCTTGGTCTCGATGGCCTCCGGGTTCTCCAGGTAGACGATGTTCTCCTTGACGCGTTCCAGCACGTGGTCCTGGCCCCACACGTCGGCGAACCGGGTCTTCACGTCGTCCGGGTAGTAGACCTCGACGCCGCCCCGGGACAGGAACCAGAAGATCGCGACGAACTGGCCGACCGCGATGAACAGGATGAAGACGACCTGGAGGAACATCGGCGCGACGGACCACAGCAGGGCGGGCAGCTCGAAGAGGGCGAGGGCCGGCGAGGTGTCCAGCACGGACGCGAGCACCAGCGACACCAGGCTGATGAGGAGCAGCCACTTGAAGATGCGGACCAGCCGGAACCGGGTCCAGTCGGAGAACATCCGGTGGGTGATCCGCTCGAAGCCGCCGAAGATGCCCCTGGTCCACAGCCGGTGGTAGCCGGCCGAGTGCTCGCTGATCAGGAAGTGGATCTGGCGCAGCACCTCGATGCCGGACAGCACCATCACGGTGATGCCCTTGCCGCTGGCCGCGAGCTCGCGCACCGCGTCCTCGAACGGCAGGATCGGGTTGTCCGCCATCGCGGCCCAGACCAGGGCGAACCACACCACGACGAAGAGCAGCAGGAACTTGATCCGGTCCCAGAACGGCAGCCGCTTGCGGGTGGGACGGACCTGTTCGCCGGGTCCCTCGTCGGGTGGGCGCAGTCCCTCGGGCGCGGTCATTTGTCACTCCTCACCGTGAAGGAGGTGGCGATCGTGTCGAGTTCGCCGGACCGCTCGGCGTAGCAGCTCGTGGTGCACCGGATCAGCAGCAGGTAGATCTTGCTGCCGTCGTTGTTCACCAGGGCGGTCTGGTCGAAGGTGTGCAGGACGCCGAGCCCGAGGTCGTAGTTGTAGACGACGTGGACCCCGTGCAGCCCGTTGTCCGGGGTGATCACCTCGTCCTGGAGCAGCTCGAACCCGGTCAGGGAGGTGGTCTGGGCGACCGAGTCGCGGGCCTCCTGGGTGACCGGGAGGAAGAAGTTGCGCAGGATGTCCAGCGAGATCGTGTCCCGTTGCGCCTCGGTGGTCTGGGCGACACGGGCGTACAGGATCGGCTCGGTGGTGACGCCGGCGGTCATCAGGTGCTCGGCGCTCGGGTACGCGGAGGCGTCGTACGCGACCGACCACCACAGCCGCTGGCGCAGGCCCGCGGCGGCCGAGTCGGAGTTGAGCCCGGTCAGCGCGTCGTCGAGCGACTTGGTGCCGACCTCGTGCCACTCGTGCGGCACCTTGAAGTAGGTCCGCTCGCCCGAGTTCTTCACGTAGGTGAACTCTGAGGCGCCACACCCGGCGAAAAGGGTCAGAGCGGCGACGGCCGCCGCTGGAAGAGAGGTCGCTCGTTTCAGCATGGGCGGCTCCACTGCCTGACGGGTGAGTCCGTCCCCGCAGTGTCCCCCGAAATTGTTACGAAAACGCTATTCGGGATTCAGCTCCATCAGCAAGATCAGGCGGATCCGCCCAGGTCACCGCAGAAACGGGCCGCTCCCTGAGGGAGCGGCCCGTTCCACGGTTCGGACGAGGGATCAGGTGCCGGGACGGCGCCCGAACACCTTCACCGTCATACCGATCTTGCCGATGCCGTAGTACAGCTTGGCGTCGGACTGGAGCAGGTTCACGCAGCCGTGCGACCCGCGCCACTTGTCGTGGATGTAGGTCGTGGTCTGGTGGAAGCCCCGCCCGCCGATGAAGCGCTGCCAGTACGGCAGCCACACCTCGTACGGGTCGGACCACTCCTTCTTCGTCCGCTTGTTGATCGAGAAGGTGCCCGCCGGGGTCCGGTATCCCGCGTACCCGGTACGGGTGACGGTCGGCTTGGTGTGCGGCTTCCCGTTCTTCATCACCCACGTCGTCTGGTTGGTCAGATCGACGCAGAAGGTGATGCCCTTCTTCTTCGGCTTGCAGGCCGACGTCTTCGTCGCCGCCAGTCGCTTGGCGACGTCGTAGGTGGTCGGGCCGGCGAGCCCCTTGGCCGGCTGGATACCGAACCGCTTCTGGAACTTCACGATCGCGGCACAGTCGGCGGTGGACTGCTTACCGTCGACCGTCACCGTGCCGTACCCGCCCAGCTGCTTGAGGTAGCCCTCGACCTTTTTCTGGTACTTGCCGGTCGCGCACGACGCGGCAGCCGCCTTGGTGACCACCGACGTGGTCACGGCCGCGGTCACCGGCGCGGCTGCACCGGCGCTCGCCGGCGTCAGCGCGACAGCGCCGAGACCGCCACCCACCAGAGCCGCCAAAACGGCCCCGGTGAGGCGGGCGGAAACCCGTCTCGTTGCCAATCTGATCCCTCCCCAGGGATGTTGGTGTCCGCACATAGAAGCACAGCCGTCCCACCGGTGACCTGTGGGGAAGGACGGTGACATGAAACCGGTATGCCATCGGCACACGGCCATGCCCGCTTGAGGCGAACTCCGCTCCGGGGAGTCAGCGGAACATCAACGGGGAGTGGCGAGCTCCTGCACCCAGTACGGGGTCCCGCCGGACGACAGCGCCAGGCCCACCCCCGTCTGATCGAGGCGGCAGTCCAGGATGTTGCGCCGGTGGCCGGGGCTCTCCATCCAGTCGGTCACCACCCGGTACGGGCTGTCCTGCCCCCGGGCGATGTTCTCCCCGTAGCGGCTCCACAGGTAGCCCGCGTCGGTCACCCGCGATCCGGCCATCTCGCCGCGCGGTGACTCGTGGTCGAAGTAGCCGCGCCGGGCCATGTCGGCGGCGTGCCGGTTGGCCGCCCCGATCAGCCGGCGGTCCAGACTGAGCGGCTCGCATCCGGCGGCTCGCCGGTGCTGGTTGGCCAGCGCCAGGACCTGCTGCTGCACCGGGGCCTGCGGACTGGACGAGACCGACGCCGCGGTGACCACCGTCCGGGACGCCGAGATCGGGTCACCGGCCGGGGCGGCGCCCCGGCCGGAGAGCGTCTCGCCGTACGAGACGGCGGCGGGCGTGGACACCGGCGCCCGCGCGGCGAACCCTCCCGCGACCAGCGCCAAGGCGCCCACACCGAGCACCACCGAAGGTTTCCGCATACCCTGTCGACCCCCTCGTCTCCGTGCGCTCCGGCCGTTCCGGGGCGCTCGCCCGGATGACCAACTCCGGTCGCCGATCACCGGTCACTGTGCCGTTTGCGTCCCGGCGCGCCACCGGAACCCGACCGGGCCCGCTGGAACCTCGCTGAGCTGCTCAGACGCCGAGATTCGGGGAGCACATCCATCGCACAGCCGCACAGGATTCCGGCATTCTTCCTTCTACCGGGGTAATCCGCTCAGGCGTTGTTGCCGACCGCCCGGAGGGTCCCGGCCGGGCCTGCCCGTCGCTACGGTTTCGCGGTGCGCAATCGATACCTGGACATGCTCCGTGCCGCCGCGGTGCTGCTCCGGCTGCGCCGGAAGCCGGACCGGCAGGCCCCGGCGGCGGCCGAACCGGTGGCCGGGCCGATCCCGGCGGGCTGGCCCGAGGTGGCGCGCGATCAGCCCGCCCCGGCGCCGGATCCGCTGGCCGACGCGGTCACCCGGCGGATCACCGCGGCTCAGCGGGCCGACCTACCGGTCGCCGGGCGGCCGGTGCCCGGCTACGGGCCGGCCCAGGATGCGGGGTACGACGGGGCGCCCTGGTCCGGGTACTCCGCCCCACGGCACGCCGCCGAGAGCCGGCCGCTGTCGTTGCGGTTCCGGGGACCGGACGGCGGCACCTGAGCAGGCCGGTCCCGGCGTACGGAGGGCGGCCGCACGCCGGGACCGGCCGAAGAACGCCGCTCCCACCCGTACCGGGAAAAATGCTTGTAAAGGGTTGGCAAGGTGAGCGAAGCTCACAAAAACCTCGCTAGCCTGAAGCCGTGGGAGGGCAGCACGGCGAAGAAACAGCCCCGGCGCTGGACGCCGGAGTCCTCGCGCTGGTCTTCCGGGCCGGTCCCCTCTTCTGCGCGCTGCCGCTGGACGAGGTCGTCGAGACCATGCGCCCGCTGGAGACCCGCCCGCTCGCCGGAACGCCGCCCTACGTACGCGGCCTGACCGTCCTGCGCGGCGAACCGGCGCCGGTGATCGACGTGACCCGGCTGCTCACCGGCGCCGACGGCCGGATCGACCGGTACGTGGCGGTGCGGACAGGACGGGGCCCGGTGGCCTGCGCCACCGGCCCGGTGCTCGGCGTCCAGGAGATCCGGGTGTCCCCGCCGGAGGGGCCGTCGGCGCTGTTCACCGGCGTGTCCCGGGCGCTGGTCGCGGGCGTCGGCACGATCGGCGCCGATCCGCTGCTGCTGTTGCGCGGCTTTCGTGCCGTGCCGGACGCGGTGTGGGAGGCCGCCGGGCAGGCACCGGAGCCGGTCCCATGATCGGGGCGCTGTCGCTGACCCGGTTCCGGGAGCTGTTGCAGAGACGGCTCGGGTGGACGGTCGCCGACAACGACCCGGGGCAGACCGCCGCCGTGCTGGCCGCCCGGGCGAAGGCGCACGGGCTGACCGACCGGGAGTACCTGGACCGGCTGGCCGGCCGCCGCTGGACCGCGGAGATCGCCGAGCTGGCGCAGGCGCTGAGCATCACCGAGACCTACTTCTTCCGGCACGACGAGCAGTTCCGGGTGCTGCGGGACACGGTGCTGCCGGAGCTGCTCCGCAAGCGGGCCGGGCAGCGGGTGCTGCGGCTGTTCTCGGTGGGCTGCTCGTCCGGCGAGGAGGCGTACTCCCTGGCCATCACGGCCTGGCCGGCCCGGCCCAGCCCGGACTGGATCATCTCGGTCGTCGGCGTCGACGCCAACCGGGAGATGCTGCACCGGGCCCGTGCCGCGACCTACTCCCCGTGGTCGCTGCGGGACACCCCCGAGGAGGTACGACGGCGCTGGTTCCGGGAGACCGGCGACGGGTTCCGGGTGCACCCGGACATCGTGGCGACGGTGCGGTTCGTCGAGCACAACGTGGCCGGCGACGACCCGCAGCTGTGGCACCCGCCCCGCTACGACGTGATCTTCTGCCGCAACCTGCTGATGTACCTGACCGCGGAGGTCGCGGACGGCCTGGTCCGGCGGATGACCCAGGCGCTGACCGACGGCGGTTACCTGTTCCTCGGGCACACCGACTCGCTCGGCAGCCACCCGAAGGGACTGGAGCTGTGCCACGACGGCGGCACCGTCTACTACCGCCGGCAGACCGCCGCCCCGCCCGTGCCGGCGCCGGAACCCGCACCGGCCCCGGCCCGCGAACCTCCGCCGGACCGTCCCGCGCCCGCCGCCGGCACCCGGTCACGGGCCATCGGGCTGCTGCGCGACGACCGGTTCGCCGAGGCCCTCGGCCTGCTCGGGCCGGACGACATGCTGCTGCGCGGCGTGCTGCTGGCCCAGCTCGGCCGGGTCGCCGAGGCCCGGGACACCGCGCACCGGCTGATCGACGTGGGCGGGCCGCACCCGGACGCGCACCACCTGCTCGGCGTCTGCCACGAGCTGGACTGCGCGGATCAGGCGGCCGGGCAGTACCGGCTGGCGGCGTACCTGGATCCGGAGTTCGCCATGCCCCGGCTGCGGATGGGACTGCTGGCCCGGCGGCACGGCGACCACCGGGGCGCGGCCGCGCACCTGGCGTCGGCGCTCGAGCTGCTGCCGCACGAGGACGAGGAGCGGGTCGTGCTGTTCGGCGGCGGGTTCGGGCGGTTGACGCTGACCACCCTGTGCCGTACCGAACTCGAGGCGTGCGAGGTGCGGGGATGACGGTGGCCGGCCGGGTGACCCGGTTGCGGGAGGAGTTCGACCGGTCGTTCGCCGAGCCGGCCCGCGTCCTCGAGTGCGGGACCGTCGAGCTGCTCGCGGTCAGCGCCGGTGACCGGCCGTACGCGCTGCGGCTCGCCGAGGCGTCCGGGGTGCACCCGGACCGGCCGGTGACGCCGCTGCCCACCTCGGTCCGGGCGCTGCTCGGGGTGGCCGGGTTCGCCGGCGCGGTGGTCCCGGTGTACGACCTGGCGGCGCTGCTCGGTCACCCGGTCCCCCGGCGGCCCCGCTGGCTGCTGCTCGCCCACGGCACGCCGCCGCTGGCGCTCGCCTTCCACGAACTCGACCGGCACCTGCGGGTTCCGCTCGCCGACGTGGTCGACGGTTTCGACGGCGGCGGCCCGGACAGCTGCCTGCACGAAATGGTGCGGCTGCCGGACGGCCACCGGCCGATCGTCGACGTGCCGGCCGTCCGGGAGCTCGTCCACCGCCTGGCCGGGCACCGGCCCGTCCCCGAGGAGGTCCGATGACAGCCGGACGTACGTACGGCGGCAAGCTGGCGGTCGGTGTCGTCATCACCGTCCTGCTCACCCTGCTCTCGGTCGCCACCGCGGTGGTCGCCCTGATCTTCGTGGTCACCGCGAAGGACGCCGCCATCACGGCGGCGACCGACGACCTGACCGGCACGGAGAACCTGGGCCGGACCATGGAGGCGCGGATCGCGGACTACCGGGCCTACCTGCTCGACGCGTCGGACGAGAACGCCCAGCTCACCGAGGAGAACCACCAGCAGTTCCGGCGGCGCCTCGACGAGCTGCGCGCCCACGTCAAGGACACGGAGACCCGGCAGGCCCTGGACCGGATCGCCGCCCTCGACGACAAGCACGCGGTGGCGAGCACCGAGGTGATGCGGGCCCGCGCCGGCAACGCCGACATCCCGGCCATCACGCGGCTCAACGAGAACATGGTCGTACCGGTCCGCAAGCAGCTGGAGGACGCGCTCACCGACGTGATCGACCGGGTCCGGGTGAACGTCGACGCCGACCGCGAGGCCGCGTCGGACCGGGCCGAACAGGCCATGGTGCTGATCGTCGGGCTGGGCCTGCTCACCACGCTCAGCGCCGTGCTGGTGGCCCTGCGGCTCAACCGCGAACTGCGCCGCGAGGTGGGCACCGCGGTGGGGCACATCCAGAGCTCCTCGGCCCAGTTGGAGGCCGCCGCGTCGCAGCAGGTCAACGGCGGCCGCGACCAGGCCAGCGCGATGAACGAGATCACCACGACGATCAGCGAGCTGCTGATCACCTCGCGGCAGATCGCGGACACCGCCCAGCGTGTCTCCAAGATCGCCGAGGAGACCGAGGCGGCGGCCCGTGCCGGGGACGCCACCATCGACCAGACCCGGGCCTCGATCACCGCGATCCGCACCCAGGTCGACCAGATCGTCCAGCACATGCTGGCGCTCGGCGAGAAGTCGCAGCAGATCGGGCTGGTCGTGGACCTGGTGTCGGAGCTGGCCGAACAGACCAACATCCTGGCCATCAACGCCACCATCGAGGCCAGCGGCGCCGGCGAGTGGGGCCGCCGGTTCGCCGTGGTGGCCGAGGAGATCCGCAAGCTGGCGGACCGGACAGCGGCGTCGGCCAAGGAGATCCGGGCGCTGATCGAGGACGTCCGCGGCGCGGTCAACACCACGGTGATGGCCACCGAGATCGGGTCGAAGGCGGTGGACACCGGAGCCCGGCAGTTCGACGACGCCACCGACTCGTTCCGGAAGATCGCGCGGCTGGTCTCCACCACCAACGACGCCACCCGCGAGATCGAGCTGTCCACTAAGCAGCAGACCACCGCGGTGGAGCAGGTCAACGTCGCCGCGTCGGAGACCGCCCGGGTGTCCCGGGAGACCGAGTCGAGCGCCGTGCAGACCAAGCAGACCGCGGCGCACCTCTCCTCGCTCTCCGGTGACCTGCTGAACCTCGTCGGGACCGGACGTCGCTGATGGCCGAGGGCAAGGATCCGCTGCGCTATTTCCGGATCGAGGCGCGGGAGCTGATCGACCAGATCAGCGCCGGCGTCCTCGACCTGGATCAGGGCGGCGGTCCCGAACAGGTGGCGCGGCTGCTGCGGGTGGCGCACACGCTCAAGGGCGCGGCCCGGGTGGTCAAGCAGAAGGAGATCGCCGACCACGCGCACGCCCTCGAGGAGGTGCTGATCCCGTACCGGGGCGCGGACGTGCCGCCGGCCGCCGACGCGATGCGGGAGCTGCTGCGGCTCAACGACGAGATCACCGCGCGGGTGGTGGAGCTCGAGGACCGGCCGAAGCCGCCGGTGGACACCGGGCCGGACGAGCCGGCCCCGGCCCCGGCTCCGGCCGAGGTGGTGGTGAACCCGCGGGCGGCCACCGCCGACCTGGACGAGCTGCTCGACGCCATCGGGGAGACCACCGCCCGGATGGCGCCGCTGCGCACCGGCTGTGCCACCGTGGAGCGGCTGCACCGGTCCGCGGAGGTGCTCGCCGACCAGTTGCGGGTCGGCCGTACCACCACCCCGGCGACGGCCCGGGCGGCGGCCGGGCGGCTGGCCGGGGAGCTGGGGTCGGCCGGCCGCCGGTTCACCGACGCGGTCGATCAGATCCAGCGGGAGCTGGACGAGGTCCGGGCCAGGGCGGAGGGGCTGCGGCTGGTGCCGGCCGGTTCGATGTTCACCGCCATGCGCCGGGCGGTCCGGGACGCCGCCGACGCCGAGGGCAAGCGGGTCCGGTTCGAGGCCCGGGGCGCCGGGGTCCGGATGGGCGCGCACCTGCTCGGCCCGGTCAGCGGCGCCTTCCTGCACCTGGTGCGCAACGCGGTGGTGCACGGCATCGAACCGGAGCCACTGCGGCTGGCGGCGGGCAAACCGGCCGAGGGGACGGTCACCGTCGAGGTGGAGCGGCGTGGCCGGCACGCGGTGTTCCGGTGCCTCGACGACGGGCGCGGCTTCGACATGGGCGCGCTGCGCGACACCGCCCGGGACCGGGGCCTGCTGCCGTCCGGCGCCGGGCCGCCGGACGACGCCGGCGTGCTCGACCTGGTGCTGCGCGGCGGGATCAGCACCTCGCCTTCGGTGACCGAGGTGGCCGGGCGGGGCATCGGCATGGACGCGGTCCGCGAGGTGGCGGCCCGGCTGCGCGGCGAGGTGAAGGTACGCAGCACCCCGGGCGCCGGCGCATCGGTGGAGCTGGCGATCCCGCTGGTCCTGCTCAGCATGACCGGCCTGAACGTGGCGGCCGGCGGCATGATGGTCACCCTGCCGCTGGACGCCGTACGCGGCTGTGTGCGGCTGTCCGCCGAGGACGCCGCCACCGCCGCGGTGACCGGGCGGATCGTCTACGACGGCAGCGCGGCCCCGTTCCTGCCGCTGGCCGAGGCCCTGTACGCGGGCACGGCCGCCCCCGAGTCCGCCGGCATCGGCGCGGCCGTCGTGGTGAAGGGCGAGAGGGGCCTGTTCGCGCTCGGCGTCGACCGGCTGGCCGGAACGTCCGCCCTGGTCGCCCGCCCGCTGCCGGAACTGGCCCGGGCGTCGCCGGTGGTCGGCAGCGTCACGGTCGACGCCGACGGCAATCCGCGCCTGGTGCTGGACCCGGACGGCCTGGCCGCCGAGGTGGCCGGCGGGCGCCTGTCCGGGACCGGCCCGCAGGTGACGGCCACCCTCACGCCACTGCCGATCCTGGTGGTCGACGACTCGCTCACCACCCGGATGCTGGAGCGCAGCATCCTGGAGTCGGCCGGGTACGAGGTGGATCTGGCCGCCTCCGCGGAGGAGGCCCTGGAGAAGGCCCGCAGCCGCCGGTACGGCCTGTTCCTCACCGACATCGACATGCCAGGCATCGACGGGTTCACCTTCGTCGAGCGGACCCGCGCCGACCCGCGGCTGGCCGGGATCCCGGCGATCCTGGTCAGCTCCCGGGCCAGCGCCGCCGACCGGGACCGCGGCCGGGACGCCGGGGCCGGCGCCTACGTCGAGAAGGGCGAGTTCGACCAGGAGCGGTTGCTGGGCCACATCCGGAGGCTGGTGGTGCGGTCATGACGCGAGTTCTGATCGTGGACGACTCACTGACCATGCGGCACCACCTGCGGGAGGCGCTGGCGGCGGACCCGGACCTGGAGATCGTCGGTGAGGCTCCGGACGGCGAACGCGCCGTGGAGATGACCGCCCGGCTGCGCCCGGACGTGATCACGATGGACATGATGCTGCCCGGGATCAGCGGGCTGGCCGCCACCGAGCAGATCATGGCGCAGTGCCCGACCCCGATCCTGGTGGTGTCGTCGGCCGACCGGGAGGAACTGTTCACCACGTACAACGCCCTGGCCGCCGGGGCGGTCGAGGTGATGGAGAAGCCGCGCGGCGACGACTCCGACGCGGACTGGCCGTCGCGGCTGCGGGCCACCCTGCGCCTGGTCTCCCGGATCCGGGTGATCACCCATCCCCGGGCCCGGCTGGACGGCCGGGTCGCCGCCCCGCCGTCGCCGCCGCCCGCGCCCGGTCCCCACGGCGGTCTCACCCTGGTGGCGGTGGGCGCCTCCACCGGTGGTCCCGCCGCGCTCACCGAGTTCCTGCGCGGGCTGCCCGCCGGGTTCGGGGTCCCGGTGCTCTGCGTGCAGCACATCGCGGCCAGCGAGCAGTTCGCGGTCGCCTTCTCCGACTGGCTGGCCGGGCAGACCGGGCGCGACATCCGGTACGCCGCCGACGGCACCGCTGTCGGCGGGCTAGGCGGGCGGGTGCTGCTCGCTCCCCCCGACCGGCACCTGCTGGTCCGCGACCGGACACTGCGGCTCAGCACCTCGCCGCCCCGGCACTCCTGCCGCCCGTCGGTGGACGTGCTGTTCGAGTCGGTGGCCGAGGAGTTCGGGCCGCGCGCGGCCGGTTGCCTGCTCACCGGGATGGGCCGGGACGGCGCGGCCGGGCTGCTGCGGATGCGCGGCCGGGGCGCGGCCACCTTCGCCCAGGACGAGGGCAGCTGCGCGGTGTACGGCATGCCCCGGGAGGCGGCGCTGATCGGCGCGGCCGCGCACGTGCTGCCGCCCGGCCGGATGGCGGCCCGCCTCGGCGAACTCCAGCCCGCGGCGGTGCGCCGATGACCCCGACCGTGCTGATCGTCGACGACAGCCTGACCGTACGGATGGACCTGCACGAGGCGTTCGCCGAGGACGGGTTCGCCACCATCCTGTGCGCCACCGGGGCGGAGGCGCGGCTCGCGTTCGCCGGGGAGCCGTTCGACGCCGCGGTGCTGGACGTGATGCTGCCCGACGCCGACGGTCTGGAGCTGCTCACCGAACTGCGGCACACGCCGGGCCGCTCCGGTGTGGTGACGATGCTGCTGTCCAGCGCGAGCGAGGTGGCCGACCGGCTGGCCGGGTTGCGCACCGGCGCCGACGAGTACGTGGGCAAGCCCTACGACGCCGGGTACGTGGTCGCCCGTACCCGGCAGTTGCTCGGTGACCTCCCGGACCACGACGGTGACCGGACCACCGTGCTGGTGATCGACGACAGCATGACGTTCCGGGAGGAACTGCGCGGGTTGCTCGAGCCGGAGGGGTACACGGTGCTGACCGCGGCAGGCGGGGAGGAGGGCCTGCGGACGGCCGCCGACCGCCGGCCGAGCGCGGTGATCGTCGACGGGGTGATGCCGGACCTGGACGGCGCCACGGTGATCCGCCGGATCCGCCTCGACCCGGCGCTGCGCGACACCCCCTGCCTGCTGATGACGGCCGCCGACGACTACGCCACCGAGATGCAGGCGCTGGACGCCGGCGCCGACGCGTTCATCCGCAAGCAGCAGAACCTGAAGGTGGTGCTGGCGAAGCTGTCCGCGGTGCTGCGGCAGAGCGCCGAGCAGCTGCCGATCGGGGCGCTCGGCGCGATGCACGGGCCGGGCAAGGTGCTGATCGTCAGCACCGACCGCGCCGACCTGGAGCTGTGGGCCGACACGCTGCGGGCCGACGGCTACGACATCGTCCGGGCCACCGGCATCGACGACATCCTGGAGCTGCTCGCCGCCCAGCCGGTGGACTGCATCGTGCTCGGCTTCGACGACGACATGGACCTGGCCCGGGAGTCGTGCCACCGGCTGCGCGAGGTGCCGACGGTCCGGGACACGCCGCTGGTGATGACCGGTGACGACGAGCGGATGCTGGACTGCCTGGCCGCGGGCGCCGACGACTACGTCCGGCAGGCCGACGTGCCGGAGGGGCTGCGGGTGCACGTACGGGCCCAGATCCGCCGTAAGCAGACGCACGACGAGGCCCGCCGGATCCGCGAGGAGCTGATGCGCCGCGAGCTGGACGCGGCCGAGGAGCGGGCGGCCCGGCAGCTGGCCGAGACCCGGGCGGCGCTGGTCGAGGAACTGGAGTGGCGCAATCGGGAGCTGGAGGCGTTCTCCGGCTCGGTCTCCCACGACCTGCGCGGCCCGTTGCAGGTGATCAGCAGTTTCGCCGAGCACATGCTGGAAGAGGAGGAGGAGACGCTCGGCGAGCGGACCCGGCACCGGCTGACCCGTATCCACTCGGCCGCGCTGCGGATGGCCGACCTGGTGGAGTCGCTGTTGATCCTGGCCCAGGCCAGCCGGGGCGAGCTGCGCCGGGGACGGTTCGACCTGACGGCCACGGCACGCCAGGTGATCGGTGACGTCACGGCCCGGGAGCCGGAGCGGCGGGTGACCTTCCAGGTGGACGAGGAGATGGTCGCCGACGCCGACGAGGGCCTGGTCCGGGTGGTCCTGGAGAACCTGATCGCCAACGCGGTGAAGTTCAGCCGCAAGGTCGAGCGGCCGGTCGTCGAGGTGGGTTGTGAGAACGGCCGCTACTTCGTCCGCGACAACGGCGCCGGGTTCCCGGCCGAGCAGGCCGGTGAGCTGTTCCGGCCGTTCGCCCGGCTGCACGACGCCCGTGAGTTCCCGGGCACCGGGATCGGGCTGACCACCGTGCACCGGGCGGTGGAGCGGCACGGCGGGGAGATCTGGGCGGAGAGCGGCGAGGGCCGGGGCGCGACCTTCTGGTTCACGCTGCCCCCGGCCCTCGGCCCCGACGGACCGGAGCGGCACGGGACCTCGCGCCGCTCCGGTTGAGGATCACCTGACGTACGCGAGCCCGTCCGACACCACGGTCGGGCGGCCGGAGGTGCCCAGCACCACGATCGCCACGGTGTGCTTGCCGTAGGCGAGGTTCCGGGTCCACACCGCCTGCCGGTACAGGCTCTTGCTGGACTTCAGGTCGATGGTGGTGACCTTCTTGCCGTCCACGTAGACGGCCACCTTGCCGGACTTGGCGGCGCGGGAGAACAGCAGCGACGCGTGCCGGCCGGTGAAGGTCCAGGTCAGCTTCGCGTTCTTCCTGGTCGCGGAGAGCGCCTTGCCGCCGAGGTACGCGCTGCCGGTCTTCTTCGTCCAGGTGCCGGTCTTCTTGGCGGCGGTCTCCGGGGAGAGCAGGACGGCCCGGGTGATCGTCGCGCCCCGGGTGTTGCCGGCCAGGTCCCGGGCGGTGACCGTCCAGGTGGCGGTGCCCGGCCGGACGGCGGTCGCCCAGCTCGTGACCGGTCCCAGGTTGCCGGAGACCGGCCGGCTGACCGTGTAGCCGGCCAGCTTCAGGTTGTCGGCGCCGTTCGGGTAGAACGTCACCGGCACCGAGCCGGTGCTGTACGTGCCGGTGCGCAGCACCACCGCCGGGGTGGCGCGGAAGGTGGGCGCCGTGGGGTCGCCGAAGATCCACACGCCGAACCGGGCCGTGCTGCCGGACGTGTGCCGGGCCACGATGGTGATCCAGTGCTTCCCGGCGGGGACGCTGACCGTGGCGCTGCGGGCGGTGCCCGGGACGGTGCTGCCCACCGCGCCGTCGACCAGCACGTCGAACTGGGCGATCTCGGCGGAGTCGTTGCCGACGGTCCAGCTGACGGTGGCGGCGTTCCTCACGTACCAGGCGCCCGCCGAGTAGCCGCCGCCGGTGACCGACTTGAGGGCCAGGCCGGTGACCATGAGCTGCGCCTTGGCCCGCATGTCGCCCAGCGCGTTGTACAGGTTGTCGCCGGGGCAGAGGGTCGCGTCGGCGTCCTTGTGCCCGGCCAGCCGCGCCACCGTGATCTTGTCGCCGGCGGCGAGCTTGCTGTTGGCGGATCCGGCGGTGAGGGTCACCGTCGACGCCGGGTTGTAGCCGTACTTGCCGAGCCGCGCGGCCGCGACCTGCGCGATGGTCGTCTCGATGGCGTCGGTGGACTCGGCGTACCGGTAGTCGCCGAGCACCGCGATCGACGCGTACCCGGTGTTGAAGCCCTTCACCGCGGCCGGGACGACGGCGTTCTCCACCCCGCCGGTCCGCCCCTCGTAGAGCCGCCCGCACTTGTCGACCAGGTAGTTGTAGCCGATGTCGGAGAAGCCGTCGCTGTTGATGTCGTACGCCTGGATGGCCCGGATGATGGCCGGGGCGTCCGCGCACTCGTAGTCGTTGGAACTGTCGTCGGCGTGGTAGGTGTGGTGCACCCAGACCGTCTGGACCTGGTTGGCCACCGAGATCTCGGTGGGCCGGGTGATGGTCTCGTCCGCGCTCCACGCCTTGCGCGAGTAGTAGGTGGGGAACTGCGCCTTGATCGGCGCCGTGGTCACCGCGGTGACCGCCGCGATGCCGGCGTCCCCGGTCGGGGTGACGACCTGCTCGTCGAGCGAGTCGACCTTGGTGGCGTCGTCGGCGCTCGGCGACGGCTCGGCCGTCGGCTCCCCGGTCGCGGCCGGCGCCTCGGTGGAGGTGGTGGTCTCGCCGGGCGCGGGCTCCTCGGCCACCGGTTCGGTCGGTTCCCCGGTCGGCTCGGCGCTGGGCTCGGCAGTCGTGGGTTCCACCGAGGGCGAGGCGGAGGCGCTGGGCGCC
The DNA here is from genome assembly GCF_019429605.1 of Actinoplanes hulinensis. Classification (NCBI taxonomy): domain Bacteria; kingdom Bacillati; phylum Actinomycetota; class Actinomycetes; order Micromonosporales; family Micromonosporaceae; genus Actinoplanes; species Actinoplanes hulinensis. Next base: position 192,753 of record NZ_JAHXZI010000008.1, read on the forward strand.
GGCTCGCCGCCGCCACGGCCGCCGCTCTCGCTGCCCGGGTCGATCAGGTCGACCCGCAGGCCGGCCGGCAGCCCGGCGCCCCTACCCGCGATGCGGGCGGCGACGCCGTCGGACGGACCGACCCAGAGCGGGGCGGTGGCGCCCCGGCCGAGGTCGTCGGCCTCCACCCCGGAGGGGGCGTCGTCGCGCATCGCCAGCTTCCGCCAGTCCGACCACTTGCCGGTCGCGACGCTGCGGGTGCGCACCTCGATGGTGCCGTCCGGGGCGTCGCCACCGTCGTTCCAGGTGACGCCGAGCAGGCTGAACCGCTTGGTCCGCTGCTGCGCCAGGTCCGCCTTCGCGCCGTTCGCCGTCACACCGACGGTGTTCAGCGCGGTCTTGATCCGCGGCGGTTCGGGGTTCGGCTCCGCGGCCAGCGTGCCGGTCACCGCGACCGGCTCGGCCGCCTCTGCCTCTGATGTGGACGGCCAGGTCAGGGCGGCGATGCCCCCGCCTGCCGCGAGCACGGCGACCGCCGTGCCGATACCGATTGTCAGCCTTCGCCGCATTCCCCGTGTCCCCCGCAATGATCGACAACCTTCGCGGGCGTGAACCTTACCGGACGATCCGGACGCGTCCCGTCCCCCATCGGGACATCGTTACCTGTGATCGGACGACTACGCGGGCCGTGTCGCCACGGCCCGCGCCATCGATGCCGGTCAGCCGGCGTTCTCGGTCAGTCGGCGCCCAGGGCGGTCACCGGGCTGACCCGGGCGGCCCGCCGGGCCGGCATCACTCCGGCCAGCGCGGTCAGCGCCACGAGGATGCCGAAGACCGCGGCCAGCTGCCACCCGGGCAGGGTGAGCGGCGCCTCCAGGCCGATGGCGGAGACCGCGAGCCAGGCGTACGGGACTCCGAGCAGCAGTCCGAGCACCGCCCCGATCACGCCGTACAGCGCGGACTCGGTGGTGAGCATGCCGTGCAGCCCGCCGCGGGACATCCCGACGGCACGCAGCAGCCCGGACTCGCGGACCCGTTCGACCACCGAGAGTGCGGTGGTGGAGCCGACGCCGACGATCGCGATCAGCACGGTCAGGCCGATCAGGGCGAGCGCGATCGCCATCAGCACGCCGAGCGCCTCGGTGATCTGGTCGCGCTGGTCGGCCAGGACGTTGACCCCCAGGTCCGGTTGCGCGGCGACGACCGTCCGCAGCGCGCGCAGCCCCTTGGCACGGCCGTCCTCGCCGGGCTGGGCGGCGTCGGCGAGCATCCCGGTCGGCGCGGCGGCCACCCCGAGGGCGGTCAGGTCGGCCGGGTCGAGCAGGATCTGGCTGTGCAGCGGGGCATCGCCGCCGAGCACGGCCGCGACCGTCACCCGTACCTCCTTGCCGTCGGCCTTGACCGTGACCGGATCGCCCACGGCGAGCCCGTCCGTCTCGGCGAGGTAGCCCGCGATCGCCGCCTTTCCGGGCGCCACGTCGGTGAGCGCGCCCGCCGAGGTGTCCAGGTCGGCGAGGCGGGGCACGGCCTTCGCCGACACGTCGGTGGCGACCGCGGCGGTGAAGGTGCCGACCTGCGCGCCGTCGATCCAGCGGTAGGTGGCGACCCGGCTCAGGTCGGCGTTCTGCGCGGCCCGTTCCGCGAGGCCGGCCGGAAGGGTGCTGCCGTCCGGTCCCCTGACCTCGAAGTCGGTGGGCGCCGCGGCCACCGTCTCCCGCTCGGAGAGGACCCGGATCGAGTCGCCGCCGACCAGCACCCCGGCGATCAGGGTGACGCCGAGCGCGACCACCACCGACACCGCGGCCGCCCGCCGGGAACTGCCGCCGACCCCGCCGACGGCGAGGCGGCCGACCGGCCCGGACCGGCGCAGCGGCCAGCCGGCGATCGCGAGCACCGGCCGGACCAGGACCGGGCCGAGGGCGATCAGGGCCAGGTACGCGAGCAGGCCCGACCCGACGACGGCCAGCATCATGGTCTCGGCGTCGTAGTCCTGCTCCCGCGGGCCGGGCAGGTTGATCGTGACCAGGGCGGCGATCCCGGCCGCGGCCGCCGCGAGCAGCAGCCCGGTGATCGCCCGCAGCAGGCCGACCCCCCGGCGGGCGCCGGTGGTGGCCGCCGAGCGCAACGCCTCGAGCGGCGCCACCCGGGCCGCGGAGAGCGCCGGGGCGAGCACCGCGACGATCGTGATCAGCACCGCCAGCAGGACCGTTCCCACCGCCTGGACCAGCGGGAACCCGGGCCGGGACACCTCCACGCCGAAGGCGCTGAGCAGCGGCGGGATCAGGTGGCCGACGGCGAGCGCGGCCAGCACCCCGGTGACGCCGGCGACCAGTCCGGTGAGCGCGCCCTCGGCGGCGAGCGCCCGGGCCAGGGCTCCGCGGCCGGCGCCGACCGCGCGCAGCAGGGCGAGCTGCCGCATCCGCTGGGCGAAGACGATCCGGAAGGTGGAGGCGGCGATCAGCACGGCCGCGGCCACCGCCACCGCCACGAACACCCGGACCACGATGAACAGCTGGTCGATCTCGGCAGCCGCCTCCCGGGCCTCGGAGAGCCGGACCTCGGCCCCTCCCGCGACCTCCGGCGCGGCCTCGCCGGCCAACTGGGCGACGACCTTCTCCCGTACGGCCTCCGCGTCCGCGCCGCCGTCGAAGCGCACATCGATGCGGTTGAGCTGGTCGAACCCGTTGATCTGGACGACCGTGGACAGCGGCGCGTACGCCAGGAACCCGATGTCGTCGCGCGGTTCCAGCACGCCGACCACGGTGAGCGGCACCGCCTTGCCCTCACCGGGCTGGGCCGTGGTGGTGGAACCGAGGCCGAGGCCCATCCGTTCGACGGTCCGTGGGGTGACCGCGATCTCGCCGGCCGCCGCCGGGAAGCGACCCTCGGTGACCTTGACCGTGCTGAGCGGGCCGCTGCCCGGGTCGGTGGCGATGATCAGGTCACCGGCCGGGGTGCGGGCGTAGGCCTCGGTGCGGACGGCGGTCTCGGTGACCCCGGGCAGCCTGCCGATGGCGGTGAGATCCCCCGTGGTGATCTCACCGTTCTGGACCACCAGGTCGACGGTCTCCGGGGTGCCGCTCAGGCCGTTGAGCACGCTGCGCTCGGTGATCTGCTGGGCCAGCACGGTCGCGTAGACCACGAACGAGGCGACCAGCACGGCCATGCCGGTGAGCAGCAGCCGGGCCGGGCGCTTGGCCACCCCCGTCAACTGCGTACGCAGAACCACGCTCACCGGTCTGCCGCCAGATTGCGCAGGGACTCGGTGACGGCGGCGACGTCCGGCGAGTGGATCTCGCCGGCCAGCTGTCCGTCGGCGAGCATCACGACCCGGTCGGCGTAGGCCGCGGCGACCGGGTCGTGGGTGACCATGACGATGGTCTGCCCCAGGTCGTGGGCCGAGTCGCGCAGCAGGCCCAGCACCTCCGCGCCGGAGCGGGAGTCCAGGTTGCCGGTCGGCTCGTCGGCGAAGACCACCTCGGGGCGGGAGACCAGCGCCCGGGCCAGGGCGACCCGCTGCTGCTGGCCGCCGGACAGTTCGGCGGGCAGGTGCCCGAGCCGCCCGGCCAGGCCGAGCGTGGTGATCAGCCGGTCGTGGAACTCCGGGTCCGGCTTCCGGCCCGCCAGGTCGAGCGGCAGGGTGATGTTGGCGGCCGCGGTGAGCTGCGGCAGCAGGTTGAACGACTGGAAGACGAAGCCGATCCGCTCCCGCCGGGCCTTGGTGAGCACCCGGTCCGGCTGCTTCGTGAGGTCGGTGCCACCGAGCAGCACCTGGCCGGAGGTGGCGGTGTCCAGGCCGGCGAGGCAGTGCATGAGGGTCGACTTGCCGGAGCCGGACGGTCCCATGATCGCGGTGAACCGGCCCCGTTCGAAGCCCACGGTCACGCCGTCGAGGGCGCGCACCGCGGTGTCGCCGGTGCCGTACACCTTCACCAGCTCCACGGCCGCGACCGCCGCGAGGCTGTCGCGGCCGGCGACGGGTGAGGACTGCGTCTGCATGAGTGCTCCAAGGTCGCTGGGAACGGACAGAGGGATCCTGGTCGATCGGCACAACCCGGCGCATCGGCCCGCTGTCAGAGCGGCACTCTGACTTTCGGCCGATGGGGCAGGTCGCCCGCCCGCCTACGCTGGGTCACGATGATGAACCACACCCTGTTCCGGATGGGCCAGCTCACGGCCCTCGGGACGCTGGCCCTGCTCGGCGTGATCGACGTGGGCGGCGGGAGCGGCGGCATTCTGTCCAGCGGCCCGGAGTACGGCCTGTGGCGGGTGGGCGCCGCGATCGCGGCGGCCGCCGTCTGGCTGCCCGCCCACCGGCCGGACTCGGTGTTCCTGCCCCGGATCGCGACCCTGCTGGGTCTCCAGTCGCTGCTGCTGACCGCACTGCTGGCCCCGCGTACGGACTTCGCGTCGGTCTGGGGTCTGGCCGAGTCGGCGGCGCTGCTCGGTGTGCTGATGGTGGTCGCCCGCCGGGGCCGCGCGACCTGGGCGGTGCCGGCGGTGGCGGTGCTGCTGCTGGCCGTGGCCCTGGTGCCGCTGCGGGCCGGGGACCTCGGCAGCTACATTACGTTCTCGCTGGTCCAGGCTCTGGCCGGGGCCGCGGCCATCGGTGTCGGCGTCTACCTGCGCACGCTGGAGGGCAACCGGCAGCGGGCGGTCGACGCGGTCCGCGCCGAGCAGCGTGCCGAGTTCGCCCGCGACCTGCACGACTTCATCGCCCACCACGTCACCGGGATCGTGGTCCAGGCGCAGGGCGCCCGGTTCGTCGCCGAGCGGGACCCGAAACGGGTGCTGCTGGCCCTGGAGCAGATCGAGCAGGCCGGCGCCGAGACGATGGCGTCGATGCGGCGGATGGTCGGCGTGCTGCGGGACGCGCAGTCCCGGCCGGACGCGCCGCTCGCCCCGGTCGCCGGAGTGCCGGAGCTGGCGGCGCTGGTCGAGCAGTTCACCGCGGCCGGTGGGCCGGCGGCCCGGCTGGATGTCGAGGGCGACGTGTCGGGGCTGCCGGTGGAGGTGTCGTCGTCGGCGTACCGGATCGTGATGGAGGCGCTGACCAACGCCCGGCAGCACGCGCCGGGCGCCTCGTCGGTGGCGGTGCAGCTCACCCGTACCCCGAAGCAGTTGTTCGTGAGGGTGAGCGACGACGGCCCGGCGCCGAGGCATCCGGCGCCGCGTGACCGCCCGGGGTACGGTCTCGTCGGCCTGGCCGAACGGGTCCGCGCGGTGGGTGGGCGGATGACGGCCGGGCCCGGCATCGGCGGCGGCTGGATCGTCGACGCCGCGTTACCTCTGGAGTGGAGCGTGCAGCGGTGATCAGGGTCCTGATCGCGGACGACCAGGCGATGGTCCGCACCGGTTTCGGCATGATCATCGGCGCGCAGCCGGACATGGAGGTGGTCGGTGAGGCCGCCGACGGCGTCGAGGCGGTGGCCGAGGCGCGCCGGCTGCGGCCGGACGTGGCGCTGATGGACATCCGGATGCCGCGGATGGACGGCCTCCAGGCGCTGCGGCTGCTGGCCGGGCCGGAGGTGGCCGACCCGGTGAAGGTGGTCGTGGTGACCACCTTCGACCTGGACGAGTACGTGCATCAGGCACTGCTCGGCGGCGCGGCCGGGTTCCTGCTGAAGGACTCCGGCCCGGCGCTGCTGGTGGAGGCGGTCCGGGCCGCCGCCTCCGGGGACGCGCTGGTCAGCCCGTCGATCACGGTGCGCCTGCTACGGCACCTGGCCGCCCCGGTGGCCCCGTCGGGTGACGGCGGACTCTCCCCGCGTGAGCTGGAGGTGGTCCGCCTCACCGCCCGGGGCCAGACCAACGCGGAGATCGCCGGCGAGCTGTTCATCTCGGTCGGCACCGTGAAGACCCATCTCGGCAGCATTCACGCCAAGCTGGGCACCCGGAACCGGGTGGAGATCGCCGCGTGGGCCTGGGAACGGCGGCTGGTGAGCTGACCCGGGTCAGCGCACCTGCCGGGTGGTGAGCCGGGCCGCGACCGGCGGCTCGGCCTGCTCGGAGGAGCGGATCTGCGTCCACAGGTTGCGGGCGGCCTGCTTGGCCGGGCCGAGCCGGTGCTTGGCGAGCAGCTCGGCGTCGGCCCGCATCTTGGCGCTACGGGGGATCGGGATCGACGGCTCGTAGCCGAACCGGGACAGCCGGTCGCCGAACGCCGCCTCGCACTTGCGCACCTCCTCGTCGGTGAGCCGGCTGCGCCAGCTCGCGATCCGCTCGGTGGTGGGCGCCTGGTGGGTCAGGGTGTGCCAGGTCTTGTACTCCGGCACGGCGACCGAGGCCAGCTTGTTCGGCGCGGTCATCGCCGGGTCGAAGTCCTCCTCGAGGAAGTCGCAGAGCCGGCGCAGGTGGGGTTCCGGGTCGGCGACCAGGTCCTCGTAGCGCACCTGGTGGTAGACGTCCTTCGGGTAGCGCCGCTGGGCCAGCAGCGACGCGTCAGCCGACTTCGCCCAGTAGTCGATGAGCGTGTCGAACTCGGAGGGCTTCCACGGCGTCTCCTTGAGCGACGCCACGCAGTCCCGGCCGTCCCGCATGATGTTGATGATCTGCGCGTCCGGGAAGAGCCGCAGGATCGTCGGCAGGTGCCGCAGGTAGAGCGGCCGCTTGTCGCCCCACCGGGCCTTGCCGAAGCGTTCCGAGTACATCCGGAAGACGATCCCGAAGGCGGAGCCCAGGGTCGGCGGGCCGGCCACGACCGCCTCCACCGTCTTCTCCGGGTCCAGGCCGAGATCCTCGAACTGTGACGATTCAACGATGAACTGCCCGAGCTCGCGCCGCTTGGCCGGGTCGCCGAGATCGCCGAACTCCGCACGCTTCTGGTAGGCCGCCAACAGGAAGCGGGTCTCCGGCGGCAGCGCGATGCGGGGGTGCGCATGCAGCATGAGCTGCAACATCGTCGTTCCGGACCGGGGGCAGCCGACGACGAAGATCGGGCGATCAGAGGACATGCCGACCACCGTAGATTGCTGCCACCGGGCTTGTCGCCCCCACTGCCGTCATGACGCTCCCTTCCAGGTCTTCCCCATGATCTTGAAGACTTGGCAAAGATTTCGCAAAAGTCGTCTGCATCCAAGCCGAAAGAGCTGTCGTGCACCTGTGAATTAACTGAGTATTCACAGATCCTTTCTACGCTAGGTATTAATTACCTATACAAAGAGTAGTGGTCAGAGCCGATCACCGGGTGGGCCGGTCCGCCGTCGCGAGCCGGTCCACCCGCGTCTGCGCCGGCGTGCGCGGCGGCCGCGTGGACAGCCAGCAACCCGCCACCACCAGGGCGAACCCGGCGGCCGTGCCGGCACCGACCGGCTCGTTCAGCAGCACCACGCCGAGCAGGACCGCCACCACCGGGTTCACATACGTGACCAGCCCGGCCCGGTTCGAACCGGCCAGCGCGATGAGCCGGTAGAACGACAGCAGCGCGACCGCCGTGCAGAACACGCCGAGCACCACCAGCGCGGCCCACGAGTCGGCGCCGACCGGGCCGGTTGGACGGGCCGTGACGGCGAACGGCACCAGCACCACCGTGGTGATCGCGGTCGTGCCCACGGTCAGCGACTCCGGCGGGATGTCCGAGGCCCGGCGCTGCACCACCACGGTCGCCACCGCGTAGCTGACCGTCGCCAGCAGCACCATGGCCGCGCCGAGCAGGCCCTGCCCGTCACCGTCGCCGGAGATGTCGAGGCCGACCAGCACCGCCACCCCGGCGAAGCCGAGCACCAGACCGGCGAGGCGGATCGGCGTGATCGGCTCGGAGCCGGACAGCAGCAGGGCGATCACCACCGGCTCGACCGCGATCAGGAGGCCGGTCAGCGACGACGTGATGTGCTGCTCGCCGTACGTGATCAGCAGGAACGGCCCGACGATGTGCACCATCGCGATCAGCGCGACCACCCGGAACCGGCCGCGCAGGGCGCCCAGGGTGCCGCGCGCCCACGCCACCGGGATCAGCACGGCGGCGGCGATGGCGGCCCGGCCGGCCACCACGAAGACCGGCGACAGGTCCTCGATCGAGATCTTGATGAGGAAGTAGGGGATGCCCCAGAGGAACGAGACCAGCACGAACAGAAACCAGGCGAGACGATTCACGCTGTCAGCCTGGACCCGTACGGTAGTAAGCGGAAGTGGCCACTTACTGATGCCGTGTTAAGGAATACTGATGATCGACACGCGTCGCCTCCAGATCCTCACCGAGGTCGCCCGGCACGGCAGCTTCAACCGGGCCGCCGCCGAGCTCCGGCTCACCCCGTCCGCCGTGTCCCAGCAGATCGCCGCCCTGGAGCGGACGATCGGCACCCCGGTGGTCCGGCGCAGCACCCGCGGCGTCGAACTGACCGAGGCGGGCCGGGTCCTCACCGAGACCGCCGCCACCATCGCCGCCGAACTGCTCACCGCCGAACGCGAGATCGAACGCCTCACCACCACCCGGCCCGAACGGCTCACCGTGGCCACCTTCACCAGCGGCGGGCAGCGGATCCTGCCGCACGCGCTGACCCGGTTCGCGGGCGACCACCCCGGCGTCGAGCTGACCGTCATCGAGAGCGAGCCGGAGGACAGCATCCCGGTGGTCCGGGCCGGCGCCGCCGACCTGGCGCTGGTCTACCACTTCGACGGGCAGCCGCCGTCACCGAGCGGGCTGGACTACGAGCCGCTCCTCGACGACCCGATGTGGATCGTGCTGCCGGCCGGGCACCGCTTCGCCGGGCGCACCGGGCTGGCCATCGCCGAACTCGCCGGGGAACGCTGGGTGCACGGCTGCCTGTCGGTCGGCGAGATGCTCGACCACTACGCCGCGATGGCCGGTTTCGAGGTGCTGACCGCCTGCCGGGGCACCGACTACCAGTTCGCGCAGTCGCTGGTCCGCGCCGGCGTGGGCATCGCCATGATCCCGGAGGTGGCGCTCACCGCCGACCCGGCCGGGCTGACCGCGGCCCGGCTCGTCCCGCCCGGGCCGTGCCGCCACGTCGGCGTGGTCACCGCCCGCCGGCGGACCGGCCCGCTGGTCACCGGCCTGCTGCGGACACTGCGCGCGACGGTCTCGGCCCTGCCCGCCACCCCACTGGCTACAGCGTGATCCAGTAGCGCCGCAGGGTGCCCAACTCGGTGACCCGGATGTCCTCCAGGACGCCGCCGCCGCGCTCGATGGTCCGGGCCGAGGCCGGATTGTCCACCTTGCACGTCAGCAGCACCCGCGCCATCCCGAGCTTGCGGGCCTCCGGCAGGATCCCGGCGAGGGCCCACCCGGCCAGGCCACGGCCACGCGCCGACGGGCGGACGCCGTAACCGATGTGGCCGCCCGCGTCGAGCAGGAAGTCGTTGAGCTCGTGGCGCAGCGCGATCGCGCCCAGATAGCGGTCGCCCTCCACGATCCAGCGGAAGGTGCAGGGCACCCAGCCCTCGAACAGCGCGGCGCCCTCCGCCTCGTGCAGGCCGGCCACCCAGCGGGCGAAGCCGTCCGGAGTGTCCACCTCGTCGACCGCACGCAGGCCCGCGCCGTCCTGGTGGACGCCGCGGCCCCACTCGTCACGGGACGCGATCCAGGCGGCGTGCAGGCGGGTGGTCGGTGCGATGAGTTCGGGCACGCGATCGACCGTACCGTCATCGCTCGATCTTTTCGGCCCTTGCTCTTGACCCCCGCTCTCAGCCCGCGGCCATCGCGAGCAGGCGCTGGATCTGCTTCTGCCGCGACTCCGTCATGCGTTTCGCCAGATCAACGGCTTCGGGGTACGAGCCTGAGGCGGCCTCCATCCGCATGGTCTCCATGGCGTTGTGCAGGTTGCCGAGCAGCAGCGCCACCGCACCGCGGTCCAGGTCGGGACCCGCCAGCGCGCCCAGCCCGGTGAAGTCCTCCTCGCGCAGCGAGTGCAGCGCGCCGTGGCCCGCGTGCGCCCCGGCCGACGGGTCCGCCGCGTGCGGCCGCGCCCAGTCGTCGAGCCAGCCCCGCAGCGTCTCGCCCTCGGTACGCCACTGGCCGCGCAGCTCGGCCGCGACGGCCCGCAGCTCCGGGTTCGCGGCCCGCTGCTCGGTGATCTCCGCGACCCGGTCCCCCTCGGTGATCTGCGCGAGCCCCATCTGCGCGAACATCACGTCGGTGTCGCTGAACGCCGGTTTCTGCTCCCGGCCGCACCCGGCGGCGAGAAGCCCCAGGAGCAGTACGGCGAGGGCGGCCCGGAGGACCGGGCCGCCCGTGGCAGCTAGACGGCGGCCCACAGCGCCGCGGTGTACGGGGGCTCCCAGCCGGTCAGCGCGGTGTGCGCCTGCCGGCACTGGTAGGTGACGCCGTTGTAGGTGACCCGGTCACCCACCTTGTACGCCTTGCCGGCCGCCCACGTGGTCGTCCCCGAGGTCGCCGTCGAGGTCGGGGTCGGCGTGGCCGTGGGACTGACCGTGGGCGTGGGCGTAGGCGTGGGACTGGCGGTCGGGGTCGGCGTGGGCGTCGGGTTGGCGCCACCGCCGATGTTCACATCGACGCACGAGTAGAACGCGTTGACCGTGTCCGAGATGTTCCACCGGGCCAGCACGGTCTGCCGTCCGCTGTAGCCGGACAGGTTCACCGTGTGCGACTTGGTGGCGCCGGGCTGCGCGCCGCCGTCGTTGAAGGACGCCACCAGCCTGTTGCCGATGAAGTACTCCCAGGTGGCGGTCGCGTGCCGGGCGGTGAGCACCCAGTTGAAGGTGACGCTGGTGCCGACGTTCGCGGCCGGCCAGCTCTTCGAGGTGTCGTTCAGGACGGTGAACCGGCTGGTGCCGCCGTTGCACTGCATCGAGCCCTTGGGCGCCTCGACACTTTGCGGCTCGTAGACGATGTCGCCGCAGCCGGAGACGGCGCCGCTCGCGCAGTTGGCCTGCCGGCTGGGCGGGGACGAGATGTAGCCGTGGGCGGACGCCGGGGAAGCGGCCGCCAGGAGGGAACCACCGACCGTCGCGACGGTCAGCAGGGGAAGGGTGAACCTACGTTTCATGAACTGCTCCTCATTCAGGGGAACGTGTTCATCAACGTAAATTAAAGACACCTAACAGTAAACAGTGTTAAGGGTTCTTTATGGTTGCCTACGCTGTAGGTATGTCCGTTGACCTGTTCGCCGGGATCTCCGTACGCGACTACCCGGTCGCCCTCGACTGGTACGAGAAGCTGTTCGGCGGCCCGCCCGCCTTCTCCCCCAACGACGTCGAATCGGTGTGGGAGGTGGCCGAACACCGGTACGTCTACGTCGAGCACCGGCCGGAGCACGCCGGGCACGCGCTGATCACCCTCTTCGTCTCCGACTTCGAGGCCCGGATCGCCGGGATCGCGGCGCGCGGGCTGACGCCGGCCACGGAGGAGACGTACGACAACGGTGTCCGCAAGACCACCTACGCCGACGCGGACGGCAACGAGATCGGCTTCGGCGGGGCCCCGCAGTCCGCCTGAGAAATGTCGTACCCGGGTGGCATGCTGCTGCTCGTGCGGGTGGAGTTCGAGAGCGAGCTGTGGATCTGGGATGCGCGGCGTGATGACAGTTGGACCTTCGTGAGCCTGCCGGTGGCGGCGTCCGAGGAGATCCGGGAGCGCGCCGGCGGGCTGAGCCGCGGCTTCGGCTCGCTGCGGGTGCGGGCCGGGCTGGGTGGCAGCTCGTGGACCACCTCGGTGTTCCCGGACAGCGGCCGCGGCGCCTATGTGCTGCCGGTGAAGAAGGCGATCCGCAAGGCCGAGTCGCTGACCGCCGGTGACGTGATCACGGTGACCGTGGAGCTGCTCGATATCTAATGTGGACGGATGCCGACCATCGACTTCCCCGGCCCGCCCTCGGCCAACGGTTACAGCCACGCCGTGGTGATCGCCCCGGGCAGCCGCGTCATCCACACGTCCGGCCAGGTGGCGATCGACGCCGACGGCACGATCCCGGAAGGCTGGGAGGCGCAGACCCGGCTGGTCTTCCGCAACCTGGGCGAGGTGCTCGCCTCGGCCGGGGCGACCTGGGCCGACGTCGTCAAGCTGACCTGGTTCGTCACGGACACCACCGACCTCGCCACGGTCCGGAAGGTGCGCGACGAGTTCGTCGACGTGACCCGCCCGCCGGCCAGCTCCCTGGTCCAGGTGGCCGGCCTGTTCCGCCCCGGCCTGCTGGTCGAGGTCGAGGCCGTGGCGGCGGTGCCGGCGTGATCCAGATGCGGTTCACCAAGTGGGGCGGGCGGCTGCACTGGTTCTACCCGCTGGAGCCGCTCGGCGAGGACCGGCACGGGCGCTGGTTCGGCGCCCGCACCGGCACCCCGGTCCAGCGCGGTGAGGAGCCCCCGATCATCCAGCGGCACGATGTCGTCACCCTGATCCCGGCGGCCGGCTGCTGGATCGCCAGCTTCAACCCGGACCACGTCGAGCTCTCCGCCTACATCGACGTGACCACCCGCCCCGAGATCATCGACGGTGTCATCCACGCCGTCGACCTGGACCTCGACGTGATCCGCCGCCGCGACGGCTCGGTGGCCGTCCTCGACGAGGACGAATTCGCCGACCATCAGGCCCGCTACGGCTACCCGGCGCCGGTGATCGCCCAGGCCCGCGCCACCACCGACGACCTGGTCGGCCTGCTCACCGGGGCGGTCCAGCCCTTCGAGACGGAGGCCCGCCGGCGGCTGGCCGCCTTCACCCGCTGACCTCGGCCCTCCCGCTCTTGCCCCGGTGCCGCAGCGCTCCCCGGCCGACCTCGCACGCCTCGGCACTCACTCCGCCCATCATCCCGGCGAGCGCTCACACACCACCCACCGTGAGATCCCACCCCTCCTACCACCCCCGCAACCACACACGCACCACCCGTCGCGAGCCCCCCGCGCGGCCACGGCGCTCAGCCCGACCCGTTCGAGAACCTCGCCGACGCGGGCGGTGGGCAGGCGATTCCCGGCGGCGAGCCTGGCGGCCCCTCCTGGCCGTTCCCGCGGAACTCCTGAACGTTCTCCAAGGCCGAGCCGGAAGGGTCCGCGTCCGGGGTCTCGCTGATCGCCGGAAAGCGGAGCCGGAAGGTCGCGCCGCCGCCCGGTGGGCTGACCGCCTCGACCCGGCCACCGTGCGCGGTCACCAGGGAACGCGCGATCGACAGCCCCAGTCCCGCTCCGCCCCGGCCGTCTCGAACCCAGGCCCCGTCGCCACGATGGAACCGCTCGAAGATCAGCTCACCCTGGCCGGGTGGGATGCCGGGCCCGCTGTCGGCGATCTCCAGGACGGATTCGCCGTCCAGCCGCCCGACTCCGATCCGCACCGGCGACCCGGCCGGTGTGTGCGCGTGCACGTTGCCGACCAGGTTCGTGACCACCTGCCGGAGCCGGGCCTCGTCCCCGGTGACGGATGCCGCCGAGGGCGGCCCGATCGCCGCACTGATCATCCGCTCCGTGCCGGAGGAACCGCGGGAAAGGCCGGTGACCCCGGAGGCGCCAGAGACCGGAACGGCGGAACCGGCGGGCGCGTCGGTCCACCCGGCTGACCAGATGCTGCCGCAGCAGCCCGGCCACCACCACGTCGCTGATCACGATCCCGCTCGTCAGGAGGAGGAGCGCGATGGCGAGCAGACGCACCCGCAGAGAACCCAGCATCATCGGCCCGGCGCCCGCAACACGTAGCCCTCGCCGCGGCGGGTCTGGATGAGGCGCGGCTCCGAGGTGTCGACCTTGCGCCGCAGATAACTCACATAGGTGTCGACGATGCTGGTGTCGCCGGCGAAGTCGTACCGCCAGACGGCGGCCAGGATCTCGTCCTTGGAGCAGACCCGCCCCGCGTTGGTCATCAGGAAGCGGAGCAGCCGGAACTCGGTCGGCGACAGCCGCACCACGCGCCCGCCGCGGGCGACCTCCTGCCGCTCCGGGTCGAGGGTCAGGTCGGCGACCCCGACCGTGGACTCCCCCGACCGCCGCAGCACCGCGCTGATCCGGGCGATCAGCTCCCGCAGGTGGAACGGCTTGGTCACATAGTCGTCGCCACCGGCGGTCAGCCCGGCGATCTTGTCGTCCGGGGCGTCGCGGGCGCTGAGGAAGAGCACCGGGACCCGCTGGCCCGAGGACCGCATCCGCCGGAGGACCTCGAACCCGTCCATCCCCGGCAGCATGACGTCGAGCAGCACCAGGTCCGGCGTCGGCGGAAGGCAGAGGGCCTCGACGGCATGTGCTCCGCTCGCCGCCGACGTGACCTGGAATCCGGCGAACCGCAGGGCGTCGGAGAGCAGCTCACGAACGGTCGCCTCGTCGTCGACGACCAGCAGCCGATGCCCCGTCATGGCCCCGAGATTACGGTCCACCTACGACATTTCCGCAGCCGTCTGGGAGAACTCTCAGGCACGCGGATCGAGGGGACGCCGCTAGAGGGCACGCCGTTCGAGGAAGTCGTAGACGTCACGGTTGTCGACGCCCGGGAAGGTGCCCGGCGGCAGGGCGGCGAGCAGGTGCGAGTGCACCCGGGCGCTGGGCCAGGCGTTGCCGGACCAGCGGTCCACCAGCTGGACGGGCGGGCGGCGGCAGCAGTCCGGGTCGGGGCAGTGCGAGACGGTGCGCCCGGTGACGTCCCCGCCGCGGAACCAGCGGGAGTGCTCGTACGGCGTGCCGACCGTGACCGAGAACAGTCCGGAGCTGGTCGCCTCCACGTGCACGGTGCACCAGTACGTCCCGGCCGTCGTGTCGGTGAACTGGTAGAACGACGAGTACGGGTCGTCGGCCTCGAACACCGTCCGCGACGCCCACTTGCGGCACACCGGCTGCCCCTCGATCGCGCCGGTCACATCGGACGGGAAGCGCACGTTGTCGTTCTCGTACGCCTTGTAGACGATGCCGCTCTCGTGCACCCGCGCGAAGTGCACCGGGATGCCGAGGTGGTGGGTCGCGAGGTTGGTGAACCGGTGTGCCGCCGTCTCGTAGGACACCCCGAACGCGTCCCGGAAGTCGTCGATGGCCAGCGCCCGGTCGGCTTTGGCCTCGGCCAGGAAGTCGACGGCGAACTTCTCCGGCATGAGCAGCGCCGCCGCGAAGTAGTTGACCTCGACCCGCTGGCGCAGGAAGTCGCCGTAGTCGGCCGGGTCGTTGTGCCCGAGCACGAAGTGGCCGAGCGTCTGGAGCACGACGGCGCGCGGGTCGTGGCCCTTACCGCTGGCCACCTGCGGGAGATAAATTCTGCGGTTCTTCAGATCGGTGACCGACCGGGTGGAGCTGGGCAGGTCGTTGACGTAGTGCAGGGTGAAGCCGATCTGGGCGGCGATGTCGAGGATGCCACGCTGCGACAGCGGGCCGGTCGTGTGCCGTACCGATTGGAGGACCCGCGCCGCCGCCTGCTCGATCTCGGCGAAGTAGTTGTCGCGCCGGCGCATGTCGGCGCGCAGCTGCGCGTTGGCGCGCCGCGCCACCTCGGGTGTGGCGGTCTGTTCGGTGAGCACCCGGTTGAGCTCGCGGTGCATGCCGATGAGCGATTCCAGCGCGTCGGCCGGCAGCCGTCGCCCGGCGCGCACCACCGGCAGGCCGAGGGCCTGGTAGGCCGGGTTCTGCTGGAAGTGGGCCAGCTCGATCTCCAGCCCGGCGCGCCGGCTCGGCGCCTCCGGGCGGAGAAGATCCTGCATCGGTACGCCGAGAGCGCCCGCGATCGCCTGGAGCACCGAGAGTTTGGGCTCCCGCTTCCCGTTCTCGATCAGCGACAGCTGGGAGGGCGCCCGCCCGACGGCGTCGCTCAGCTGGTCGAGCGTCATGCCACGGGTGCGGCGCAGATGGCGCAGGCGCTGACCCAGCGTCACCAGGTCTACGGAGGGGTCGGAAGGTGAAGCGGTCACGGGTTTCACACTAACAGAATTTCTTCACTTCTTTCCGCAAGAAGAGTCTTCAAAGGGGCTGGTGCGATCCGTGAGAGTGAAGTTCTTCCACGAGGAAGAACGCGACAGGGCACGAAAGGGATTTTCTGATGACTGAGTTCGAGAACCGGGGCGGTACCGCTGAGGACCTCACCCGGGAGTGGGCCAACAACCCCCGCTGGGCCGGCATCAAGCGTGACTACACCGCGCAGGACGTCGTGAAGCTGCGGGGCACCCTGCAGGAGCGGCACACCCTGGCCGAGCGCGGCGCCGCCAAGCTGTGGGAGCTGCTCCACACCGAGGACTACATCAACGCCCTCGGCTCGCTGACCGGTGGCCAGGCGACCCAGATGGTGCGCGCCGGCCTCAAGGCGATCTACCTGTCCGGCTGGCAGGTCGCCGCGGACGCGAACCTCTCCGGCCACACCTACCCGGACCAGTCGCTCTACCCGGCGAACTCGGTGCCCGCGGTGGTCCGGCGGATCAACAACGCGCTGCTGCGCGCCGACCAGATCGACACCTCGAACGGCCGGTACGAGCGCGACTGGTTCGCCCCGATCGTCGCCGACGCGGAGGCCGGCTTCGGTGGCCCGCTCAACGCGTTCGAGCTGATGAAGGGCATGATCGCGGCCGGCGCCGCCGGTGTGCACTGGGAGGACCAGCTCGCCAGCGAGAAGAAGTGCGGCCACCTCGGCGGCAAGGTGCTGATCCCGACCCAGCAGCACGTCCGTACGCTGAACGCCGCTCGCCTCGCGGCCGACGTGGCCGGCGTGCCGACGCTGGTCATCGCCCGCACCGACGCCCTCGCGGCCGACCTGCTGACCACCGACGTCGACCCCCGTGACCAGCCGTTCGTGACCGGCGAGCGCACCTCCGAGGGCTTCTTCCGGGTCACCCCGGGCGACGACGCCGCGATCGCCCGCGGTATCGCCTACGCCGACTACGCCGACATGCTGTGGGTCGAGACCGGCAAGCCGGACCTCGAGTTCGCCCGCAAGTTCGCCGAGGCCGTGCACGCCAAGCACCCGGGCAAGCTGCTGTCGTACAACTGCTCGCCGTCGTTCAACTGGAAGAAGCACCTGGACGACGACACCATCGCGCGTTTCCAGAAGGAGCTCGGCGCGATGGGCTACAAGTTCCAGTTCGTCACGCTGGCCGGCTTCCACGCTCTCAACCACTCGATGTTCGAGCTGGCCAAGGGCTACTCCACGACCGGCATGAGCGCCTACGTGAAGCTCCAGGAGGCCGAGTTCGCGGCCGAGGCCGACGGCTACACCGCCACCAAGCACCAGGCCGAGGTCGGCACCGGCTACTTCGACGCCGTCTCCACCGCTCTCAACCCGGACAGCTCCACCACGGCGCTGTCGGGTTCCACCGAGGCCGAGCAGTTCTGACAAGCGACAGCGACAGGTAGGTAGAGACAATGGGCGCCGAAGAGATCACCATCACCGGTACGACCGCTGGCCGTTACTCCGAGATCCTGACCGCTGAGGCCGTCGAGTTCATCGTGGCACTTGACCGCGAGTTCGGCGCCCGCCGGGTTCAGCTGCTGGAGCGCCGCCGGCGCCGCCGGGCCACCCGTACCACCGACCTGGACTTCCTCACCTCGACGCAGCACGTCCGGGACGACCTGTCCTGGCAGGTCGCCCCGGCGGCTGCGGACCTCACCGACCGGCGGGTCGAGATCACCGGCCCGCCGGAGCGGAAGATGACCATCAACGCCCTCAACTCGGGCGCCAAGGTCTGGATGGCCGACTTCGAGGACGCGACGTCGCCCACCTGGGACAACGTGATCCTCGGACAGCTCAACCTGCGTGACGCGCTGGACGGCGTGCTCGACTTCACCGCCGCCGACGGTCGTCTCTACGAGGTTGGGGAGAAGACCCCGACGATCATGGTCCGGCCGCGGGGCTGGCACCTGCCGGAGTGCCACCTGCGCATCGGCGGCCGGGCCGTCTCGGCCTCGCTGTTCGACTTCGGTCTCTACCTGTTCCACTGCGGGCGCAGGCAGATCGACCGGGGCAGCGGACCGTACTTCTACCTGCCGAAGCTGGAGTCGCACCTGGAGGCCCGCCTCTGGAACGACGTCTTCGTCTTCGCGCAGGAGTACCTCGGCATCCCGCGCGGCACGATCCGGGCCACCGTCCTGATCGAGACGATCAACGCGGCGTTCGAGATGGAAGAGATCCTGTACGAGCTGCGCGAGCACTCGGCCGGCCTGAACGCGGGCCGCTGGGACTACCTGTTCAGCATGATCAAGAACCGTCCGGACGTGGTCCTGCCCGAGCGTTCGCAGGTCACCATGACCGCGCCGTTCATGCGGGCCTACACCGAACTGCTGGTCCGTACGTGCCACAAGCGCGGCGCCCACGCGATCGGCGGGATGGCCGCGGTCGTCCCGAGCCGTGACCCGGTCGCCGCGAAGCGGGCCCTCAACCAGGTGCGCCAGGACAAGCGGCGCGAGGTCGGCGACGGTTTCGACGGCTCCTGGGTCGCGCACCCGGGCCTCGTCGAGACCTGCCGTGAGGTGTTCGACCAGTGGCTCGGCGACGAGCCGCACCAGATCGTGCGCAAGCGCGAGGACGTGCGGGTCACCGCCGCGGAACTGCTGGACGTCAAGTCCGCCGCGGTCTCGGTCAGCGAGGTCGCGCTGCGCAACAACGTGAGTGTCGCGCTGCGGTACATCGCGGCGTGGCTGGGCGGCCGGGGCGCGGTGGCGCTCGGCGGCCTGATGGAGGACGCGGCGACCGCCGAGATCTGCCGGGCCCAGCTCTGGCAGTGGATCTCGTCGGGCACCCCGACCGATTACGGTGTGCCGGTCACGGCCACCCTGGTCACCCGGATGCTGCGTGAGGAACTCGACGTGCTCAGCGAGACCGGCGCCCTGGACGAGGAAGGGGCCCGCTGCTTCGGCCAGGCCCGGACGCTGCTCTCGGTGCTGCTCACCGAGCGAACCTGCCCGGAGTTCCTGACCCTGCCGGCCTACCTTCGGCACCTGTCCGGTGGGACGGCGGCTCCGGTCACCGATCAGGCTCCTGTCGCGGCCTGATCGGTGCAGGGCGGGGCGGGGATGGTCTCGGTCCATCCCCGCCCCGTCGTTCCACTTCTGCTCTACCCCCGGTCCTGCCAGGTGCAGAGGCAGACCTTGTTGCCCTCCGGGTCGGCCAGCACCCAGAAGCTCGGCGCCTCGGCGTCACTGACCAGGGTGCCGCCGGCCGCCAGCGCCCGGTCGATCCGCGGCCGCACCTCGGACGGGTCGACCCACAGGTCCGGGTGCCAGCGCTGGCGCGGCTCCTCGTCGCCGGAGCGCTGGAACCAGATGGTCGGCAGCTTCCCGGCCGGGTCCTTGAGCTCGTCGCCGTCGTGCGGATAGCCGAGCACCGCCTCCCAGAACCCCACCCGCTCCGGGGACGGGGTGTCGAGGGCCATCTCCAGCACGGTCAGCCCGGTCGCGTCCACGGTCACCCCGGCCGAGTCGGCCAGCTCGCTGATCGTCGCCGCGAGCCGTAGGTCCCGCCCGGTCACCGCGCCCACGTCGTGGCTGCTCAGCACCACGTCCAGATAGGTGTACCGCAGATCCAGGCCGGGATGGTGGTCGGCCGCCTCCGCCGCCGCGCCGATCGTGTTCACCAGTGCCAGCCCGGTCGCGAAGTCGCCGGTCCGCAGCCGGGTCCGCAGCGCCCCGAGCAGATAGACCCACCCCTGCGGCGCCCGTTCGGTGATCTCGCGCCCACTCAGCTTCGTCATGGTCCTCATGCTTCCATCGCATACCGTGATCCGGTGCTCGACGGGATGGACGACATCGACTGGTTCGCGCTGGACGGCGCCTACGGCCCGTGCACCGAGGCCCCGGACATCCTGCGCGCCATCGCCTCCCCCGATCCGGTGAAGGCCGGCGAGGGCCGCTACCGGAATGCTCCCAATCGGCGGTGGCCGGCCTGCTGCCGACGACCTGTTCCGCCGCCGCCTCCGCACCACGATCCGCACCCTGACTCCATAACCGGCTGGCTCCCAGAGCGGTCTCAACACGGTTGAGACACCCTGACTCTGCTGGCTAATTGATTGCCACCCACCCCTGTGACCCGCGAATCAGGCCGGGCCACACGCAAACGGGCTCCGTGATCGCTCACCCACGTGATAGCGGCAGCTCCGGCACACGGGCAGCACAACGTGAGCGCCAACCGGCCCGGGACGCGGGCAGTACAGGGAGAGCGCCTACCCGATCCGGGCACGGAGCGCGGGCGTGAAATCAGTTCGCCGGCAGGGTCACCCTGGGAGCCAGCCGCAAAGGGCCCACTTCCCGCATCTCGGTAACACCTTTAATCCTATCGCGCCCATGGATATTGTCGGGCTTCCTCGATTTCCTGGAGACGACGTGACCCACCGTGGGACCAGTCGGCGAGGCGTGTTCGGCGCGCTCGCCGGCGCCGCCGCCGCGACCGCCATTCCCGCTGAGGCCGCCGCCGCGGAGCGTGCCTTCCAGGCCGCGCCGGGTCGGTCGAAGCGGCCGAACATCCTGTTCATCCTGGCCGACGACCTGGGCTGGGGTGACCTGAGCAGCTACGGCTCGCCGCTGATCAGGACGCCGAACCTGGACCGGCTGGCGCGCGGCGGGGTGCGGTTCACCAACGGGTACTCGGCGGGTGCGGTCTGCTCGCCGACCCGGGTGGCGCTCTACACCGGACGGTTCCCGGGGCGCACGCCCGGCGGCCTGCCCGAGCCGATCGGCGCCGCGAACGCCACCGACGGCATCCCGGCCACCCACCCGACGCTGCCGTCGCTGCTGAGGGCGTCCGGCTACGCCACCGCGCTGATCGGCAAGTGGCACGGCGGGTTCCTGCCGCACTTCGGTCCGCTGCGCAGCGGCTTCGACGAATTCTTCGGCAACTACTCAGGTGGTGTCGACTACTACTCGAAGTACAGCCACACCGGGAAGTACGACCTGTACGAGGGTGAGACGCCGGCCGAGGACGACGGCCGCTACTACACCGACGTCATCGCCGACCGGGCCGAGGCATTCGTGCGGCGGCCGCACGACAGGCCGTGGCTGCTGCACCTCAACTTCACCAGCCCGCACTGGCCGTGGGAGGCGCCCGGCGACCGCGCGGTCAGCGACGAGATCACCGCCAGGATCAGGGCCGGTGACATCCGGGCGATCTTCCACGAGGACGGTGGCTCGCTGGAGACGTACACGAGGATGGTGGAGAACCTGGACCAGCGGATCGGGCAGGTGCTCGACGCGCTGCGCCGGACCGGCCAGGAACGTGACACCCTGGTGATCTTCCAGAGCGACAACGGCGGGGAGCGGTTCTCCTACAACTGGCCGCTGTCCGGCAACAAGGCGAGCCTCAACGAGGGCGGCATCCGGGTGCCCACCATCGTCCGGTGGCCGGCCCGCATCCGCTCCGGGCAGGTCAGCCACGAGCCGATCGTCACCCACGACTGGACCGCCACGCTGCTGGAGATCGCCGGCGCCGAACCGCACCCGGACTACCCGCTCGACGGCGCCAGCTTCGCGGGCTACCTGCTGCGCGGGGCTTCGGCGCCCGAGCGCGATCTCTTCTGGCGTACGCGTAGCGCCCGGGCTCTGCGCCGCGGCCGCTACAAGTACCTCCGGGCGACCGCGACCGGGGCCGACGCCCTCTACGACGTGGAAGCCGACCCGCGCGAGCAGGCCAACCTGGCGGTGAGGAGGCCGGAACTGGTCGCCGAACTGCGCACCCGCTGGGAGGAGCTCGACGCGCCACAGTTGCGCTACAACTGACCGGCCCGGACGCGGCTCATGCGGCCTATCACCTCGATCAATGACCGACGATCCTGTACGACCGGGTCGTTGTGGGCGGCGAGGGTGGCCACCGCCAGGGCCGCTCCCCCGGTCTCGCTCAGCCGGCCAGCGGCGAGCAACAGCCAGTGCAGGGGCGCATGCCTACGGGTCAGCACCAGGGACCAGATCCGCTGAGCCGCGTTGACGTGGCCGGCCGCCGCGAGGTGGTCGGCCACCCCCATCCGCTCGCCGGTGCCGCCGTCGCGATCGGTGAGGGCCTTCACCACGAGATCCGCTCCCGGCTCACCGTGGACCAGGACGATCGTCCTGGCGATCGCCAGGACCTCGGTGTAATGGAGAACCGGAAGATCGATCAACCCACTGGTCATGCGGTCCGCCTCGTCGAGGTGGCCCCTGACAGCGAATGCGTAAGCCACCTGGGCACGTGCCTGGACCGGCATACCGGACAGGCGGTCGAGAGCGGCGGTGATCCGTCCGGCCTCCTCCGGTCCGCCGGCGGCCAGCCAGGTCTCGAAGCATTCGGCGGCCTCCCAGTTGTTCTGCATCAGGGTCGGCAGGCTGTCCCGGGCGATCCCGATCGCGGCCTCCGGGAAGCCGGCGTCGGCAAGCACCTCCACCAGGTTCCCGATCCACCTGGTCCGGCCCGTTCCCCGGCCGCGGATCGCCGCGAGGACCTCGTCCAGGCCGGTGCCTCCCTTCGCCGCCAGCCAGGCTCCAGCGGCCAGACCGACGGCGTACGCATCGGCGCCGAGGTCCGCGATCGCCTCCCGTGCCAGGTCGATGGTTTCCGCCTCGCAGCCCGCATCGGCCAGCCCACGGATCGCGTGGGCACGCGATCCAGGGTCGCCATACCGGCGGATCAGCGCCACGGCCTCGGGCAGACGCCGGTCTCCGGGACGCAGGCAGGACGCGAGCAACGGCTGCACCTGGTTTCCGAGCTCGGACAGTTCGGTGAGCACCGTTACGGCCAGGTCACCGGCCTCGTCGAGCCGGCCGATCCGGGCGAGGCATTCCGCGACGACGGCACGCTGGCGAGCGGACAGCGGCGTGGTCAGCAGGCCCGCGATCGCGGCGGTCCGCTCGTCGCCCTCGGGCAGCCCGGTCAACCAGGTCTGAAGAGCGGACCGGAGGCTCTCGGCATCGAGGCGCCCACCGAGAACCGCCTCGCGGGCCACACGGACGGCCGTCCCCGCGCCACCGAGTTCAAACAGCTCCGCAGCGGCCTGGACCCGGTCGATGGGCTGGACGCCCGGTTCCCCGCACAGCCGCTCCAGCAGGATCCGGCTCAGCCGCCCGGAAGGTTCCAGCGCGATCGCGGCCCGGGCGGCCTCCAGCAGGTCCATACCGCGCAGCGCCGGGGCCAGCGCCTCCAGCCGTTCCAGCGCCTGCCCGGGGTCGGACACCCGGCCCAGCGCCCGTAACGCCGCTATCCGCAAGGGTTCGGGCAGTCTCGGCTCGGCGGCCAGGCCGGTGAGGCGCTCGATGACCGCCGGGTCGTCGACGAATCCCGCCAGGACCTCGACGATCGCATCGACCTCGACCGGCGCCAACGGGAACATGCCGAGGGGGTCGAGGTCGGTGCCCAGCTCCTCACGGATCGTGTGGAACAGGGCGAGCGCGAAAAGCCGGTCCCGCACACGCCGCCTGATCTCCGGCGCGCCACCCGTCTCCGCGAGCAGCCGGCCGGCCAGCAGAGCCCGCTGGGGATCGCCGAGCAGCAGCGGCTCGATGACGCGGGTGACGTCGTGGGACGGCTCCCGGCACCAGCGGGCGAACAGGAACAGCACGAACTCACGTTCGGCCGGCCGCAGCCCTTTGGCGATCCACTCGCCCAGGCCGGTGAACTCGGGCCCGACGCGGGTGGCGTGCTCCTCGGCGGCCAGGAACTCGGCGAACGAGTGGTGCGGGAACCGCAGCCGGTCACCCTCGTACAGCAGCAGGCCGGAGCCGACGAGGACGGCCCGGACGTCGTCCTCCCATCCGGCGGGCGGCCGCTCGGCCGCCGGCGCGTGCTCGGTGATCCACTCCAGGGCCGCCTCGATCAGGGGCCGTTCGCTGTCCAGGCGGACCGCGCCGAGATGACGCAGGAGCATCCGCCTGCGGTCGTAGATCCACTCGGCGAAGCGGAGGCGGGCCGGGCGCCCGGCGTACACCCGGCGCAGTTCGGCGACGGTGTGCCGGCCGCTGGTGTCGTCGTCGAGCAGGTGGTCGAGGAACCGCTCGTAGAGGTCGAGCCGGCCGCTGGGGAGCGGACGGTCCGGGTACCGGGTGTAGGTGATCGCCGCGATGGTGGCCAGCAGCGGATTCCGGACGAGCTCCCGCAGCCGCCCGTCGGCGGTCTGGTGCAGAAACCGGGCCGCGTCGTGTTCGGGTCGCTCCGCCCCCTGGGCGCCGAACCACTTCTCCGCGAAGGTCCGTAGCTCGTCACGCCCGAACAGTTCCACCGAATAGGTCTCGACGTGCTGGGTCCGCAGCGGACCGAACTCGGTGTCCGGCAGCTGCCTGGTGGTCACCACGATGCGGTAGTCGCCACCGGGACGGCATCGCGCGGCCAGGGCCTGGATCACCTCGTTGCGGGCGGACCGGTCCACGATCTCGTCCAGACCGTCCACGATGACCAGCCAGCGGATCCCGAACGGCCGTCGCTCGAACTGGGCCGCCTGCGGTTCGGAGACCAGGCGCAGCCCGAGCGCCGACTGCACGGCCGAGGCCAGCCCGGCGGTCCAGGAGCGGGCCCCGACGAGGGTGCGCGCCGGAATGCGCAGCGGGACGACCGGCTCGCTGACCGGCGGCTTCTCCCCGTTCCACTGCCGAAGCCAGAGCCGGGACAACTGCAACGTCAGGTACTGGCCGAACGTCGACTTCCCGGCCCCCGGCTCCCCGGTGATGACCAGGTGTTCGTGACGGTCGAGGGCCTCGGTGATCGGGATCGGCTTCTCGCCGCCGGTGTCGGCGCGCTCCCGGTCCGCGCCGTCGGCACGCGCCTCCTTGCGGTCGGCCTTCGCGGTCACCGGCTGCGTCCTCGCCCGCTGCCGGACGTAGACGGCCGACACCGGCGGGGGTTCCACCCCGAGCAACTGGTACGGCAGCAGGTCGACCGCCTGCGCCTGAGCTTCGAGGATGTCCTGCAACGCGGCGGGCGGCCACGGCAGCCGGTCCCAGGAGTCCACGGCCGGGGATCCCCGGTCCCGGCCGGCGGCCGACTGCCGCTCGATGGCCTGTTTGGCCCGCCACCACAGTGGGTCGACCTCGTCGGGGCCGCGGCCCAGCGCCACGGCCAGTGCCCGGCAGGAGTCGAGGGCGAGGAAGCGGTTGCCGTTCGCGAAGCCGTAGACCAGGTTCTTGTCGAACGGGTGGCGCTGCACGAACGCGTTGACGCTTCCGTAGCCCGCCTCGGTGAGGGCCTGCCGGAACCAGGCGGCGATCTCCTCCAGCTCCGGGTGGGCGCGGGCGCCCGGCCGTGCGGGGCGTCCTCCCGGCATGGGCACTCCCGACCTCGGTTTCCGCGAGTTTCCCGAGCGTATCGAGAAACTTCCCGGCCCCGCCATGCTCGTGGCGGAGCCGAGGAAGGAAGTGGTGGAGCGATGAGCCTGATGGAGACACTGGTGGCCCTCGCCGGACCGGCGGCGACCGTCGCGGCGGCCTGGCTGAGTTACCGCGCCGCCGCTCCGGAACGGAAGCCGAGGCGGCGGCCGGCTTCCCCGCCCGCCGCCGACGACGGCCGCCAGCGGACGCGGCGGTCGAGGACCGCGCGGGACATGACGTAGACGCAGGTGCAGCCGTTCACGAAGGCGGCGGCGACGTCGCTGGGGTGGTGCATGCCGCGGTACATGCGGGCCAGCGCCACCCCGGCCGGGACCAGCACGAGCGCCCAGCACAGGGCCTTCAGCCAGGTACGCCGGACGAGGACCGCGAGCAGCACCGCCAGGCCCAGGTAGAGGGCGACGGCGGCCGAGGTGTGCCCGGACGGGAAGCTGGAGGTGGGTGGCGACTCGTCCATCCGGGGCACGTCCGGCCGGGGCCGGTCGATGGCGACCGTGGTGAAGTAGAAGACCAGCGCCTGGGCGGTCACCGCGAGGCAGAGGAAGAGCGGCTCACGGACCCGGCGCAGGGTGAGCGCGAGCACGAGCGCGGCCACCGCTGTCACGCCGATGATCCGGGGCGTGTCGGCGATGCCGCTGGCCAGGTGTGACACGTCGCTGAGCGTCTCGGTGCGATGCCCGGCGAAGTACCGGTTCACCCCGTCCTCGACGGTCAGCGGCCAGAGGTGGGTGGCCGCGCGGGTCAGCAGCACCCCGAGTCCGATCATGACGGCCAGCAGGGCGGCGATCGGAAGCAGCACCCGCTTGAGGGCTTGTACGGCTATCGGCACGGCCGTTGCGTTACCCCGTCGGGCCACTCCGGACACCCACCCGCCGGCGAGGACGGGCGCCGATCCGCCGGAAGACGAGCAGGGTGATCGCCGGGACGACCGCGCCGAGAAGGAGACCGGCCACCACGTCGCTGGTCCAGTGCACACCGAGGACCACCCGGCTGACCGCGGTGCCCACCGGGATCAACACGGCCGCCACCCACAGGGCCCGGACGTGCGGGAAGATCACCACGAAGACGGCCATGCCGACGGCGGCGTTGAGGGCGTGGCCGGACGGGAAGGCGTACCCGACGGCCCGCGCCACCGGCTCCAGCAGGTCCGGGCGGTCCCGGCCGACCAGCAGTTTGATCCCGCCGCCGAGCAGCCCGCCGACGGCCGTCGTGACGGCCACCCAGACGGCCGGCCGGCGGGCGCCGCGGCGGACCAGCCAGATCACCAGCAGCAGCGCGGCCAGCCGGAACACGTTCGGCTGGAAGACGTTCGTCCACCAGGTCATCGCGGTGGTCAGGGCCGGGCTGTCCAGGGCGGCCTCGTGCAGCCGGTCGGTGACCGACCGGTCGAACGCGTGCAGCGGCTCCCAGCCGCCCACCACCAGGGCGGCGAGCAGGGCGAACGGGACGAGCGGGAGAACGGCGACGGTGGCCGCCACCCCCGCCCGCGCTTCTAGGAAGATCTCCTGGTCCGGCTGCATGGCGAGTCATTACCCCACAGCTCGCCTGGATAGCACCTGTGGGGCCTTGAGCGTGACCGTCCACGTCAGCCCGGCGGGCGCGCCGCGGCCGTGCGCCGGCAGCGCCTCGCGGGTCGCCCACGGCAGAGCGCGTAGCCCGTACCAGAAAATGATCTAGGAATGACCCCGCAGATCCCGGACCGAGGTGATCAGCTCCTCCTGGGAGATCGGGGTGACCGGGCCGCCGCGCGCCTCCTGCATGGCCTTGCCGAGCTGCAGGCGGCGCAGCACCTCCTTGATGTCGGCGCCGGTCATGCCGGTGCTGGCGACGGCCAGCGCGTTCAGGTCGAGGTCGTCGGCGAACATCCGGAAGCCGGGGGTCTCGTGGGCGGTGATCAGGCCGCGGATCATCTTGCGGAAGATCTCGGCACGGCTCGCCTCGTCCGGGCGCGGGATGTTCAGCTTCACGTCGAAGCGGCCGGACCGGGTCAGCGACTCGTCGACCCGGTGCGGGAAGTTGGTGGTGGCCACCACGATGATGTTCGGGTTCTCCTCGATCAGGTCGTTCATCTCCTGCTTGAAGATGCCGGCCACGGCGTTGAGCGCCTGGCTCGCCGCGTCCCCGCCGGCGCCCGCGTAGCTGACGATCGAGTCGAACTCGTCGAAGAGCATCACCGTCGCGGTGCGGTAGCGGCGCGCGTCGCGGAAGATCTGCTTGATGTTGCGCTCCGAGCCGCCGAGCCACTTGTCCAGGATCTCCGGGGTGCGGATCTCCCGGAAGTCGGCGCCGATCTCGTTGGCCAGCGCCCGCGACAGCATGGTCTTGCCGGTGCCGGGCGGGCCGTACATGAGGATGCCCTGCGGACGGCGGGCGCCCCACCGGGCCATCGCCTCCGGATGCCGGAACGAGATCGCGATCTGGCGCAGCTCGGCGACCACGTCGGTCAGGCCGCCGACCATGTCCAGCGTGACCGTCTCGGTGGTCGGTGGCGCCTTCGGCACCGCCTCCCGGCTGATCACGAAACGCCGCCCGTCGAGCGAGCCCGGCCCGGCCAGGTCGGTGACGGCCTGGAGGGTGAGGGTGACGAAGGCGCGCAGGTGGGCCGGGGTGACCTCGTCGCGCGGCACCCGCGCCTCGACGCGGGCCACGGTGCCGTCCGCCTCGTAGGTGACGGCCGCTTCGAGACCGGCGGCGGCGTCGGCGAGGACTTCCGGTTCGCGCTCGGCCGGTTTCTCCAGACCCAGTTTCCGGTACGCCGCGGCGGCTGCCGTCCCGACGCCGTCGACCAGCCTCGTGACCACCTGGTCGCCGGCCGCGATCCGGCGGGCCAGCAGCGGGCCCAGCGGGTCGATGCTCAGCACGATGCCGCGCATCCGGCGCTCGGTGGCCAGCGGGGTGCTGAGGGTGGTGATCCGGGCGGTGAAGACGTGGTCGGCGGCGTCGGCCGCGACGGTCAGGTCGACCCGCTGGACCGGGACCGGCCAGGCGGCCCGGCGCAGCGGCTCCACCGGGTTGACCCGCGCGGCGGCGAGCAGGGTGACCGCGTCGACCAGCTCGACGGTCGCGCCGGCGAACTCGAACGTCTCGGTACGCGGCCGTGCGAAGCTCGCGTCGGTCATGGTGTCCTCCGGTCGGGTATCCAGGCACGACCATCCCAGCGTGCCACGGTGACGCACGGTTTGGCCCGTCACCGAGCGGGCATGCGGCTGGCATGACTGACTTCCTCGACAAGGCCAAGAAGCTCGCCGACCAGCACGACGAGCAGGTGGATCAAGGCCTGGAGAAGGCCGGCGACCAGATCGACGAGCGGACCGGGAACAGATACTCGGACCAGATCGACCGGGGTGTCGACGAGGCCCAGAAACGCACCGGGGAGGGGGACACCGTTCCGCGTTGATGACGGCGGTGACGGGGGCGGGCCGGGGTGGCAGGATGGCGGCATGCTGGTCGTGTTCGCGCACAGCAGCACCGGGCCGACCGTCGCCACCGTGCACCGGGCCGATGGGGTGGTCATGCAACTGCCCGGGTACGACCGGAGATATCGGGTACCGCACGACCTGGCACACTTCGCGACCGAGCGGGCCCTCGACATGGCCGGCGGCGTGTTCGGTTCGATCGCGGCCGGCGCCGTCTTCGCCAACATGCGCCTGGTCAGCGGCCGGCCCCGGCATGACGCGCCGGCCCGCAGCAAGCGGATCCTCGAAGCCAACAAGCAGACGCTCGGTCTGGCCGAGGTGCTGGCCGGGGTGATTCATCAGGTGGTCGAGACCGGCGACACGGCCCCGGCCGCCCCGATGGTCCGCGACGCCTACGCGGTGCTGGATCCGGGCGGGTTCCCGTGGAGCGACGACCAGGTCGGCGCGGCGGTCCGTGATCTGACCGAGCTGACCGCCGAGTGGGAGGCGCAGGGGACACTCCGCGTCACCTGGCCGGACCATCTGATCGCCGCCTCTCCCCCGCCCCGCGGGATCCGGCGCGGCCGCCGCGGCCGCACCTGACGCGACGGGCGCAGGGGAAGGCGGGCGTCGGCGCTGACGCCCGGCCTCGGCGTGCGGGGGCCTACTTGACGTAGGTGACGGTGACGTTCGGGTCGGCGGCGTCGCCGGTGGTGTAGACGTACTTCTTGGCCGCGCTGTCGCCGGTCTGGGCCAGCAGCCACTGGGCCGACCAGCGGGCGATCGTCTCGACGCCGGTCGCCTGGTCGAGGGTCTGGGCGGACGGGTCGGGGGCGGCGCCGGCCGGGTTCTGGCCGTCGGTGACGCCGTAGTGGTTGGCGCCGGTCAGGGAGATGAACGCCTTGGGTGTGCCGGCGGTCAGGTGGTAGGTGGTCTCGCCCTCGGACGGGCTGGCGACGCCGTCGGCCAGGCCCTGGATGTAGCCGACCGGGACGGTGTTGAGGACCGGCAGGACGAGCTCGGTGCCGGGCAGCACGTTGTTGCCGCCGTAGGTGACGACCGCCTCGAGCTCGCTCGGCGCGGTGTTCGCGATCGTGCAGAACGGGATGACGCAGAGGCCGGTGCTGACGCTGAGCGCGGTGGCCGCGCCGAACGAGTGTCCGGAGAGGACCAGCGTGTTCTCGTCGATCCGCTTGTAGAGCGGGGAGGCGGGGTTGTCGTCCTCGGCCTCGGCCCAGTCGACGGTCCAGCCGGCCTGGGCGCCCTCGGGGTAGAGGCCGCTCACACCGAACAGGCTGCGGGTGTGGTTGGGGACGGCGACGACGAACCCGTACGAGGCGAGGATCCCCGCGTACTCCGAGTAGTTCGCCTTGTCGACGTTGGCGCCCTGGAGGAAGAGCGCGACCGGCAGCCGGGTGCCGGTCGTCGGGTAGTAGACGTCGGCGCTGTCGCCGTTGATCGTCGTCGTGTAGCTCGCGACCGCGGTTGCGGTCACAAACGCGGCCGCGGGGGCCGGCGCGGAAAGCGTCGCGGCAAGGAGGGCGGCCGAGGCCACCACCGCCTGCCGTTTCCAAGAACGGAACAGTGTCACATTCATGGATACGGACTATGTCGATCGATCGATGCGCCGTCAAGAGCCGGAACCTGTGGATTGGCCGTCGCCGGGGCCCGCCGGGACCGGAAGGCTGGTGGCATGGTGACGATGTCGTCGGTACTGGCGGTCTCCGCGGTCGCGCTGGGCATGGTGCTCACGCCCGGGCCGAACATGATGTACCTGGTGTCCCGCAGCATCACCCAGGGCCGCCGGGCCGGGCTGGTCTCGCTGGCCGGCGTGGCGCTCGGTTTCCTGATCTACCTGACCGCCACCAACCTGGGCCTGTCCGTGCTGTTCGTGGCGGTGCCGGAGCTGTACCAGGCGATCAAGCTGGCCGGCGCGGCGTACCTCGGCTGGCTGGCGTTCAAGACGCTGCGCCCGGGCGGCGCCTCGGTCGTCGAGGCACGGGAGCTCGCGGCCGACTCACCGCGGCGGCTGTTCACCATGGGCCTGCTCACGAACCTGCTCAACCCCAAGGCCGCGGTCCTCTACCTGTCGCTGATCCCGCAGTTCATCCGGCCGGGCGCCGGTCACGTGGTGGCGCAGGGCTTCCTGCTGGGCGCGGTGCAGCTGACCGTCAGCATGGCGGTGAACCTGGCGATCATCCTGGCCGCCGGCACGATCGCGGTGTTCCTCGGGCGCCGCCCCGGCTGGCTACGGGTCCAGCGCTGGGCCATGGGCGGCGTGCTCGGCCTGATCGCGGTGAAGCTGGCCACCGACCGCGGGCGCCCGCTGCCGGTGTAAGCGCTCACCCGTACCGGTGGAGGAAGGCGACCGCGCCCAGGACGGCCTGGAGTGCGGGCACCGCCAGGACCACCGCGAGCATCGCGCCCTCCGGGCGCATGCCCAGATGCAGCAGCATCATCAGGCCGCTGAGCGCGAGCAGGCTCAGCCAGGCGGCGCGGTCGCCGGGCCGGCGCCACAGCTGGACGCCGCACGGCAGGCAGACCAGCGCCAGCACCGCGAGACCGGCCAGTACGGCGGGCGCGTGCCCGGCGTGCCCCCCGGCGAGGGCCAGGTGCACGGCGATCCCGGCCACACCGGCCGCCGCCGCGATCCGGGCGGGGTAGGGGCGGGCCCCGGCGTGATCCAAGGTTGTCACCGGCACGGTCCTGTGTGGTCGGAGGATGCGGATGATCGCAGAGTCTGCCACACGGAGGATGCCGAATCGACGCTCAGAGACCGCTTTCGATCAACGACAGCGCATGGAAAAGTGAGGACGAATTCAGGCGCTGTACGCCTGCCCTCCACCCGGCACTTCCATGATCCACCGAGCGCGCGCCGCTGTTGCGGCGCCGCAGAAGGAGGAACTCAGTGCGCACCCTTGCCCGATCCACGGCCGCCACCCTCGCGGCCGCCACGATAATCGCGCTGACCGGCGCCTGCTCGCCACCGGAGAAGGAGTCCGAGGCGCCCACCGGCGGCGCGGCCACCGCCACCAGCGCCGCCGACCTGGGCGGCATGGACGCCCTGATCGCGGCGGCCAAGAAGGAGGGCGCGCTCAACGTCATCGCCCTGCCACCGGACTGGGCCAACTACGGCGAGATCATCAAGGCGTTCAGCGAGAAGTACGGCATCAAGGTCAACTCGGCCCAGCCGAACGGCTCCAGCCAGGACGAGATCAACGCCGCCAACCAGCTCAAGGGCCAGGACACCGCGCCCGACGTGTTCGACCTCGGCGGCGCGGTGGCTAGCGCGAACACGGCGATGTTCGCGCCCTACAAGGTGTCCACGTTCGACGAGATCCCGGCCGGGCTGAAGGACGCCAACGGCGCCTGGGTCAACGACTACGGCGGCTACATGTCGATCGGCTACGACAGCGCCAAGGTGCCCGCCCCGGCGAGCGTCGACGACCTGCTGAAGGCCGAGTACAAGGGCAAGGTCGCGCTGAACGGCGACCCGACCCAGGCCGGCGCCGCGTTCGGTGGCGTGCAGATGGTCGCGGTGGCCAAGGGCGGCACGCCGGAGGACATCAAGCCCGGTGTGGCCTTCTTCGGCGCGCTGAAGAAGGCCGGCAACTTCCTGCCGGTCGACCCGACCCCGGCGACCATCGAGTCCGGCCAGACCCCGGTCGTCTTCGACTGGGACTACCTGAACGCCGCCCAGTCCAAGAAGCTGACCAGCTGGAAGGTCGTCGTCCCGAACGGCGCCGTGCTCGGCTCCTACTACGTGCAGGCGATCAGCTCCGACGCCCCGCACCCGGCCGCGGCCCGGCTCTGGCAGGAGTTCCTCTACTCGGACGAGGGCCAGAACCTGTGGCTCAAGGGTGGCGCCCGCCCGGTCCGCGCCGACGCGATGCAGAAGGCCGGCACCATCGACGCCACCGCCTTCGCCGCGCTGCCGAAGGTCGAGGGCACCCCGGTGATCCCGACCGAGGCGCAGAGCACCAAGGCCAAGGAGTACCTGACCGCGAACTGGGCCAAGGCCATTGGCTGAGGTCGCCGAAGCCGTTCCGCGGCGCGTGGCCGGCCGGTCACGCCCGCGGGCCGGCGCCCTGCTGGGCACGGTGCCGTTCTTCGCCTTCGTGACGATCTTCCTGGTCATCCCGACGCTGACCGTGGTGATCGGCGCGTTCACCGGTGACGGTGGGCGCGGTTTCACCCTGGAGAACGTGCGTGCCCTCGCCGACGAGTACATTCTCGCGGCCTTCGGCCGCAGCATCACCCTCTCCGCGGCCAGCGCGGTCATCGGGGCCGTGCTGGGCGCCCTGCTGGCCTACGCGCTGGTCACCGCGAAACCGGACGGCCTGCTGCGGCGGGTGGTCACCGCGGCCGCCGGGGTGCTCGCGCAGTTCGGCGGCGTCACGCTCGCCTTCGCCTTCCTGGCGACGATCGGGCTGAGCGGTTTCGTCACCCTCTGGTTGCAGGAGCACGGCCTCGATCCGTACGCGAACGGCGTCTGGTTGTTCGAGCTGCCCGGGCTGACGCTCGTGTACACGTACTTCCAGATCCCGCTCATGGTCATCGTGTTCCTGCCCGCGCTGGACGGCGTCCGCCCACAGTGGCGGGAGGCGACCGCTAGCCTGGGCGGCAACACCTGGCACTACTGGACCCGGGTGGCCGGGCCGCTGCTGGCGCCGGCGTTCCTCGGCTCGGCGCTGCTGCTGTTCGCCAACGCCTTCTCCGCGTACGCCACCGCCGCGGCCCTGGTCAGCCAGGGTAGCCCGATCGTCCCGCTCCAGATCCGCGGCGCCCTGACCAGCGAGGTCGTCCTCGGGCAGGCGAACCTGGGCAAGGCGATGGCACTCGGCATGGTGGTCGTGGTGGCCGTGGTGATGACCCTCTACTCGCTGCTCCAGAAGAGGACCGCCAAGTGGCTCGGGTGATCCTCAGGTGGACGGTCCTCACCGTCATGGGCGTGTTCTTCCTGCTGCCGCTGATCGCCATGGTGGAGTTCAGCACCCGTGACCCGGAGACCTGGCCCCTGCTGCTGGACTGGCCCCGGCTTGCCGAGGAGTACCCGGCCCTGGCCGAGGGCATCCTGGCCTCGCTGGCGCAGGCGGCGCTGACCTCGGTGCTCATGCTGGTGCTGCTGGTGCCGACGGCGATCTGGGTCCGGCTGCGGCTGCCCCGGCTGCGGCGGGTGGTCGAGTTCCTCTGCCTGCTGCCGCTCACCATCCCGGCGATCGTGCTGGTGGTGGGCCTGGCCCCGGTGTACGCCTGGGTCAACTACCTCATCGGCGGCTCGTCGCTGACCCTGGTGTTCGCCTACACGATCCTGGTCCTGCCGTACGCCTACCGCGCCATCGACACCGGACTGTCCGCGATCGACGTGCGGACCCTGGCCGAGGCCGCCCGCGGTCTGGGCGCCGGCTGGACCACCGTGATCTGGCGGGTGGTGCTGCCGAACATCCGCTCGGCGGTGCTGTCCGCCGCGTTCCTGACCGTGGCCCTGGTGCTCGGCGAGTTCACCATCGCCTCGCTGCTGCACCGTACCAACCTGCAGGTGGCCATCGAGTTCCTCGGCAAGAGCAGCGCGACCGTGTCGGTGGCGGTGTCGCTGACCGCCTTGCTGCTCGCGTTCGCCCTGCTGCTCGTGCTGTCCCTGGCGGGCTCGTCGTCCAAGGAGAGAAGATCATGACCGGGGTCGCCGTGAGACTGGAAGGGCTGCGCCGGACCTTCGGCACCGTGCACGCCCTCGACGACCTGGACCTGGCGATCGAGCCGGGCGAGCTGGTCGCCCTGCTCGGGCCGTCCGGCTGCGGCAAGACCACCGCGCTGCGGATCCTCGCCGGGCTGGAGGACGCCACGGCCGGCCGTGTGCTGGTCGACGGGAAGGACGTCACCCGGCTGCCGGCCAACCGGCGCGGCATGGGCATGGTGTTCCAGGCGTACAGCCTCTTCCCGCACCTCACCGCCGCGCAGAACGTGGAGTTCGGTCTGCGCCTGCGCCGGGGTCCGCTGACCCGGGCCGCCGGGATGCTGGACCTGGTGGGCCTGTCCGGCTTCGCGAAGCGGTACCCGCACCAGCTCTCCGGTGGGCAGCAGCAGCGGGTGGCGCTGGCCCGGGCGCTGGCGATCGAGCCGCGGGTGCTGCTGCTGGACGAGCCGCTCTCCGCGCTGGACGCCAAGGTGCGGGTGCAGTTGCGCGACGAGATCCGCCGGATCCAGACCGAGGTCGGCACCACCACCCTGTTCGTGACCCACGATCAGGAGGAGGCGCTCGCGGTCGCCGACCGGGTCGGCGTGATGCGGGCCGGGCGGCTGGAGCAGCTGGCCACCCCGTCCGAGGTGTACCTGCGCCCGGCAACCGCGTTCGTGGCCGATTTCGTCGGTCTCAGCAACCGGCTGTCCGGTAGCGTGAACGGCGACGTGGTGGAGGTGCTCGGGGCCCGGCTGCCGCTGGTCACGCCGCACGCCGGCGGTGCGGTCACCGCGCTGGTCCGCCCGGAGGCGGTCGACGTCGTCCCGGATCCGGAGGCCACGGCCACGGTGCTGACCAGCAGCTTCCTCGGGTCGACCAGCCGCGTCACGGTGAGCGTCGGCGAGCAGCTGGTGGTGGCGCAGGTGCCGAGCGGCCGGTTGCCGGAGCTGCCCGTGGGCACCCGGGTCCGGGTCACGATCCAGCCGGTGGCGGTCGCTCTCGAATAGACAGGTATTGGCGCTCACGTTACAGTCGGAGACCCTGGGAGCGCTCCCAGCGCGGGTTGTCCCACCGCCGTTTCCCCGTGGCGGTCCCGCGTCCATCCCCCGAGGTGATGTTTCGTGAAACGCCGTACCACAACCATCCTGGCCACGGTGCTGGCCGCGGCCGCCGTCTCGACGGCCGTCCTCTTCTCGCTCCCCGCGAACGCCGAGACGGCGGCGTTCCGGGTGGCGAACTCCTGGAGCACCGGCTACCAGGCCGAGATCACGGTCAGCAACCCGTCCCCGTCCGCGATCAGCACCTGGAAGGTGGTGCTGACCCTGCCGGCCGGAACATCGGTCACACAGGCCTGGAGCTCCACGCTCACCAGCAGCGGCAACACCTACACCTTCACCCCGGCGGCCTGGAACGGCACGATCGCCGCCAACGCCTCGACCAACTTCGGCTTCATCGTGACCGGCACCGGCCAGCCGACCGGCTGCGTGGTCAACGGCCAGAGCTGCACCGGTACGACGACGCCCACCACGTCTCCCAGTGTTTCGCCGAGCACGAGCACCTCGCCGCCCCCGCCGGTCAACGGCACCCCGGTCGGGATCAACGGCCAGCTCAAGGTCTGCGGCACCAAGCTGTGCAACCAGTACGGCAAGCCGATCCAGCTCCGCGGCATGAGCACCCACGGCATCCAGTGGTTCCCGGGCTGCTACACCGACTCAGGCCTCGACGCGCTGGCCACGGACTGGAACTCGGACCTGTTCCGGGTCTCGATGTACGTCCAGGAGCAGGGCTACGAGACCGACCCGGCCGGCTTCACCACGCGGGTCAACAACCTGGTCGACGAGGCCGAGCAGCGGGGCATGTACGCACTGATCGACTTCCACATCCTCACGCCGGGCGACCCGATGTACAACCTGGACCGGGCCAAGACCTTCTTCGCCCAGGTGTCGGCCCGTAACGCCGCCAGGAAGAACGTCATCTACGAGATCGCCAACGAGCCGAACGGCGTGAGCTGGTCGACCATCAAGAACTACGCCGAGCAGGTCATCCCGGTGATCCGGGCCAACGACCCGGACGCCGTCGTGGTGGTCGGCACCCGGGGCTGGTCGTCGCTGGGCGTCTCCGAGGGCGGCAGCTCGTCCGAGATCGTCGCCAACCCGGTGAACGCGTCCAACGTGATGTACACGTTCCACTTCTACGCGGCGTCGCACAAGGACAACTACCGCGCCGAGGTGGAGCGGGCCGCGGCCTCGCTGCCGCTGTTCGTGACCGAATTCGGCACGGTGACCTACACCGGTGACGGCGCGGTCGACACGGCCAGCAGCAACGCCTGGCTGGACCTGCTGGACCGGCTCCAGATCAGCTACGCGAACTGGACGTTCTCCGACGCGGGCGAGGGCAGCGCGGCGCTCAAACCGGGCACCTGCGCGGGCGGCTCGTTCGCCGGAACCGGGGTACTGACCGAGTCGGGCCAGCTGATGCGGTCCCGGATCCGTACCGCGGACAACTTCCCGACCTCCTGATGACCGTGTGAGCCGGCCGGCCCCGCTCCCGCCAAAGCAGGTCCGGCCCGGCGGCCCGCACCCACGATCCGGGTCGCCGACCGCGCCGGGTCCGCCCCTCCACCGGGCGGGCCCGGCGCACCTCTTTCAATATCCCACTTATATAAGTCGCATCTGATAAGGTGAACCCGTGCATGCGTTCGACGTCCTCGGCGATCCGGTCCGGCGCCGGATCCTCGAGCTGCTCGCCGAGGGCGAGCAGACCTCCGGAGCCGTCACCGCCATCATCCGGGCGGAGTTCGGCATCACCCAGCCGGCCGTGTCCCAGCATCTGCGGGTGCTGCGCGACAACGGCTTCGCCACCGTGCGCCCGGACGGCGCCCGCCGGCTCTACGCGGTCGACGACACCGCGTTCCGGCAGGTGGACGACTGGCTGGCGCCCTTCCGGCGGTTCTGGGCGCCGCACCTCGCCGCGATGGCCACCGAGGTGGCCCGCGGCAAGCGCCTGCGGCGACTGGCCGCCGGCGACGAACCCACCGATGCGAGGAGCACGCGATGATCGAGGTCAAGGAGCAGATCAGTGAGGTACGGCGGGCCATCGGCAGCCGTGTCCTGGAGGCCGGTGAGGCCCGGGTCATGACGATCAGCCAGGCCTACGACACCGACGTCGACGACCTGTGGGACGTGGTCACCAACCCCGAGCGGATCCCCCGCTGGTTCCTGCCGGTCTCCGGCGAGTTACGCGAGGGCGGGAGGTACCAGTTCGAGGGCAACGCCGGCGGCACGATCACCACGTGCGACCGGCCCCGCTCGGTCGCCGCCACCTGGGAGTTCGGCGGCAGCATCAGCTGGGTCGAGGTCCGGATCACCCCGGAGGCGGACGGCCGCGCCCGGTTCGAGCTGGAGCACGTGGCGCACGTCGAGGACGAGCACTGGGAGAAGTACGGTCCGGGCGCCGTCGGCCTCGGCTGGGAGGGCGCCTTCCTGGGCCTGGCCAACCACCTGGCCGCGCCGGACGCCCCACTCGACCCGGCGGCCGTCATGGCCTGGATGACGTCCGACGACGGCAAGCAGTTCATGCGGCTGTCCGCCGACGCCTGGGCCGAGGCCGACATCGCCTTCGGCACCGAGCCCGGGCAGGCCCGGCGCCAGGCGGAGAACACCCTCAAGGCATACCTCGGCGAGGAGCACTGAAGCTCTCCCGTGGTCGAGGTCCGCATTCGACCCTTTTCTTGTACGCGTGTCCTCGCCCCGCCTGATCAGGGCCGTCCCGTCCGGTCGGCGCGATCTCGCTGCCCGCTCCGGCCTGTGCCGCGCCCGCCGGGCGTAGATCGGTGGCCGGGCAGGCCGGCCCTGTCATCATCACCTCCATCTGCCGCCGCTCACGGCCGCACAACCGACCCCGCCGCCCTCGACGACCGCTCACGCCGAGCATCGGCTCCCACCCTCCGCGCCCACGTCACAGAGGACGTCGACTCCCCCTCCGCGGACCGGTCACGCTTGGTGAATGGTCACGCTCTTGCCGGCCAGGCACCGGGTTGCAACTTCCGGCCGTTACGCCGGTTGCGCCGGGTGGGTGATGACGCTTGACGCCGGTCGCGCCACGGGGAACCCGCCGAAAGTGACTCACCGTGACCCGGGTTGCCTGCTCTCGGCCGTTGCGCCGGTCGCCTGGGGTGGGTGATCGCGCTTACCCGAGGGTGGGTGGGCGCACACGGTGGCGGTGTCGTGGTCGCCTACGTGGTCTCTCGCCGCAATGGCCGCCCACGGGGCGGCTTTCGTGTGCGCCCACCTTCGAACGAAAGCGCGGCCGGCCGGAACTCCGCGTGAGCGAGGAGCCCCGTTCACCGGCTCATGTGGAGAATCGACGTAGCCAGAGAGCCTGTTTCTCGGTTGTGGGTGGCCGCGATGTCAAGCCGCGCATTCGGATGGCTGCGGCGTCACCCCGACTCGCCGGCGATCTTGGGCGATTGTAGGTTTCGGGCCGATCATGATGCCTGGTTGTCGCCCGGCGGCAGATCATCGCCCATGATCCATTTCCCCTGGAAGACCTTGAGTGATCGGATGCGCCCGGATGGCCGCGATCGCCCAAGATCGCGCCGCTCGGCGACAATCACTCAAGATCTACATCGATGTTTGCGGATGACTTGAACCGCCGGCGGTGACCGGCCGAATCTCGCGGCGAAGGCGGGAAACACGCGAACAGGCGACGTGACATCGACGCCAGGCAGCAGCCGAGAAAGAGACTCCCCGGCTACCTCGATCTACCACAGGACCCAGTGAACGGTGACCCTCGCTCACACAGAGTGCCGGCGGTCGGGTTTCGAGGTGCGTGCGCACGAAGCCACGGAGTGGGCGGCCGCCGCCGTGTGCGCCCACCCACCCTCGCGGACCCGCGACCACCCACGCCGGGCGACCGGCGTTACGGCGGAGAGCGGGCAACCCGGACGCCTGGCCGGCAACAC
This sequence comes from Actinoplanes hulinensis, assembly GCF_019429605.1. Classification (NCBI taxonomy): domain Bacteria; kingdom Bacillati; phylum Actinomycetota; class Actinomycetes; order Micromonosporales; family Micromonosporaceae; genus Actinoplanes; species Actinoplanes hulinensis. The sequence continues at coordinate 231,889 of NZ_JAHXZI010000008.1, forward strand.
CGCGACCACCCACCCAGCGGAACCGGCGCAACGACCGAAAGCAGGCAACCCGGACGCCTGGCCGGCAACACCGCGACCACCCGAAAGGCGGGCGGGTGAGCCCACCGTGCGGCCGGGACCGGCGGCGGGCACCGGTGGTGGCGACCGGCCGGGCCTGCCCGGGCACCGATCTGAGCCCGGCGGGGGCGGCACAGGCCGGAGCGGGCAGCGAGATCGCCGGGCCGGACGGGACGGTCCTATGAGGCGGGACGAGGACACGCGTACAAGAAGGGATCTTGAAGCGAACGCGGACCTGGACCGCGACTCACAGACGGGCGGGCAGGGCCGGGCCGCGGCGGCGGGCTCGCAGGCGCCCGCGCACGGCGGCGGCACGCTCCCGTGCCGGGCTGAGCTTGTCGCGCACCGCCAGCCAGGTGCGGGCCGCCGTGATCTCTGGGGTACGCCGGCAGGCGGTCGACAGCTGGTAGCCGAACCGGGTCAGCCGGTCCCCGAAGATCGCCTCGCAGCGGTCGATCTCCTCGGCTGTGAGCCGCCGCTGCCAGCTGCTCACCCGGGCCGTGGTGACCTCCGAGCGGGTCAGCGCGTGCCAGGTCTTGTACTCGGGGACGGCCACCGCGGCGAGTTCGGACGGGTGGGCCATCGCCGGGTCGTACTCCTCGCCCAGGAAGTCGCAGATCGACCGCAGGTGCGGCTCCGGGTCGGCGACCAGGTCCTCGTAGCGCAGCTGGTGGTAGACGCCGGCCGGGTAGGCGCGGGCGGCCCGCAGCGAGGAGTCGGCGGACCGCGCCCAGATGTCGATCAGCTCGTCGATGTCGCGCGGCCCCCACGGCGTCTCCTTGAGCGACGCCACACAGTCCCGGCCGTCCCGCACGATGTTGATGATCTGCGCGTCCGGGAAGAGCCGGCGGATGGTCGGCAGGTGCCGCAGGTAGAGCGGCCGCTTGTCGCCCCAGCGCGGCTTGCCGAACCGTTCGGCGTACAGCTTGAAGACCGTGCCGAGCGCCGAGCCGAGCGTGGGCGGCGCCGCGGCGATCGCCTCGATCGTCGCCTGCCGATCCAGGCCGAGGTCCTCGAAGTGGCTGGTGCCGGTGATGAACTCGGCCAGGGCGCAGCGTCGCGCCGGGTCGCCCAGGTCGCCGAACTCGTGCCGCCGGTGGTAGGCGGGCAGCAGGAAGCGGCTCTCCGGGGGCAGGGCGATCCGCGGGTGTGCGTGCAGCATCAATTGCAGCATCGTGGTGCCCGAGCGCGGGCAGCCGACGACGAAGATCGGGCGGTCAGACATGGCCTAGACGGTAAGATACGTTATGTCCGTTTTGCAAAGAGCGGTTGCCGGCGGCCCGCATGTGGCGTAAGCACGAATCATGATCGGTGACGAACTGTTGCGACACTGTCTCGCCAAGCCGGGCGCCTGGCAGGACGAGCCGTGGGAGGGCGACGTCGTCGCCAAGGTCGGCAAGAAGATCTTCGCGTTCCTGGGCACCGGGGAGGCCGTCGGCGTCAAGTGCGGGCCGAACCGGGACGTCGCCGACGAGTGGCTGGACCGCTACCCCGAGGACGCCTCGGCCAGCGCCTACATCGGCCGGCACGGGTGGAACACGCTGCGCCTGGGCGGCGCCATCCCGGACGACGAGATCCTCGAGGCGGTCGACGCGTCCTACGAGGCGATCGTCGCCACCCTGCCGAGGAAGGACCGGCCCGCCTGACGCGTACCGTGAACATCTCTGGATCTCCTGGGGAGGGTGAATGCCACTCGCACACCACTACGCCACCGTCGTCACCTGGACCGGCAACCGGGGCACCGGCACCAGCGGCTACCGGGACTACGGCCGCGATCACGACGTCACCGCGGAGGGGCCGCCGCCGATCGCCGGCAGCTCGGACAGGACGTTCCGCGGGGACCCGGAGCGGTGGAACCCGGAGCAGCTGCTGCTGGCCGCGCTGTCCCAGTGCCACATGCTGTCCTACCTGCACGCCTGCGCCGACGCGGGGATCGTCGTCACCTCCTATGTGGACCGCGCCGCCGGTGAGATGACCACCCGCGCCGGGTCCGGGCAGTTCACCGAGGCGGTGCTGCGGCCCGAGGTGACCGTGGCGTCGCCGGAGATGGTGGAGACGGCGGTCAAGCTGCACGACGACGCGCACCACGCCTGCTTCATCGCCAACTCGGTGAACTTCCCGGTGCGCCACGAGGCGGTGGTGACGGCCGGCTGATCCAGGGCGGTGAAACCTAGACGGTAGGTACCGCTTCGTACGTTCGAGGCCAATAAGTACTTTACGCTCCGGAAAGTCCGGGTTCGCGTTAGCCTCAGATTTATCGCTGAGCTGACGGAAGGCCGGTACGTTGTCCGATCAAGCACAGGTGGAGTCCTCGGACCGTACGGAGCTGAGCCTCTCCAAAGGTTGGGTTCAGGGCGTCGCCCTGGTCATGGTCTTCGGGTTCTTCGTGATGGGCATGCTGGCCCTGAGGACCTACACGGACTCGATGCCGTTACCCAAGCAGGTGACCGCTCCGGGCGGCGAAATCGTCTACACCGGCGCCGACGTGACCGCCGGGCAGCGGACCTTCCTGCGCCGAGGGCTGCAACAGTACGGCTCCGTGATGGGGCACGGCGGATACCTCGGCCCTGACTACACCGCTGAATACCTGCGCATCTCAGCCGAGCACATCCACGACGACCTCACCGCCTCCGGGCAGCGGGAGCCTACCGAGGCCGCCAAGCGGATGCTTCGGGAGAACCGGTACGACGAGGCGAGCGGCGAACTGCGGTTCACTGCGGAGCAGGCTTCCGCGTTCGCGGCGGCCACCCGGCACTACGCCGGTGTCTTCGGCACCGACAGCACGAAGTACGGCCTGATCCCGAAGTTGATCACAGACCCGCGGGAGATCCACGAGTTGACCGCGTTCTTCTCGTGGACAGCTTGGGCGAGCGCCGCTGAGCGGCCTGGCCACAGCTACTCCTACACCAACAACTGGCCGCCGGAGCCGCGCGTCGACAACACCCCGACCGCCGACATCGTGGTCTGGTCGGGCCTGTCGCTGACCGCTCTGCTGGTCGGTCTCGGTGCGCTCTTCGCGCTCTACGGACGCTGGAGCCGCAGCATCGGCTGGCACGCCGCCGAGCAGCCGAGCCTGGCGTTCCGCCAGCCAGGCGAGGTGAAGATCACGAGGGCGCAGAAGGTGACCGCGTGGTTCTTCTTCGTCGTGGCCGCACTGTTCCTGGTGCAGTCGCTGCTGGGTGGTGCGATCGAACATTACCGCGCTGATCTGAGTACATTCTTCGGCATCGATCTCGCGCGGGTGTTGCCGTTCAACCTGGCCCGCACCTGGCACGTACAACTGGCCCTGTTCTGGACGGCGGCGGCGTTCCTGGCCGCCGGCATCTTCCTCACGCCGATCATTTCGGGGCGTGAGCCGCGCCGGCAGCATTGGCTTGCCTGGGGTCTGCTCGGCGCGCTGGTGATCGTGGTTGTCGGCTCCCTGACCGGCGAGGCGATCAGCATCTTCGGCGTCGACTGGGCGAAGGGTTCGGTCTTCTTCGACCAGCAATGGGAGTACCTGGACCTGCCGAAGTTCTGGCAGGGCCTGCTGGTGATCGGTCTCTTCCTGTGGATCGCGATCGTCTATCGCGGGATCCGGTCGCGGCTCAAGACCGAGCACCGGCTCAACATGCCGTGGCTGTTCTTCTACGCGGGCCTGGCGATCCCAGCCTTCTACGCGGTCGGCATGCTGGCATCGACACAGAGCCACCTCACCGTCGCGGAGTTCTGGAGGTTCTGGGTCGTCCACCTCTGGGTGGAGGACTTCCTGGAGCTGTTCACCACGGTGATGGTCGCCTACATCTTCGTGATGCTCGGCGTGGTGCGGCGCCGGATCGCTATCCAGCTCATTTTCCTCGACGTCATCCTCTACTCCGCCGGCGGCGTGATCGGGACGATGCATCACCTCTACTTCTCCGGTACGCCGGTGGAGCACATGGCGCTGGGCGCGTTCTTCTCGGCGCTCGAGGTGATCCCGCTGACCTTCCTGACCGTCGAGGCGTGGACGTTCCTGCAACTGGGTTCCCGGCAGCAGACCCGCAGTAGTGCGCCGTTCCCGCACCGGTGGGCAGTGATGTTCCTGGTCGCCGTGGGCTTCTGGAACTTCGTCGGCGCCGGGGTCTTCGGCTTCCTGATCAACCTGCCGATCGTGTCCTATTACCAGATCGGCACGGCACTGACCGCCAACCATGGACACGCCGCGATGATGGGCGTCTATGGCATGCTCGCCGTCGGCTTGGCACTCTTCGCATTGCGCTACATCGTTCCGGCGGCGAAATGGCCGGACAGACTGGCGAAGGCCTCATTCTGGTCGCTCAACATCGGACTGGCGTGGATGGTGTTCGTGACCCTGCTGCCACTGGGCATCCTGCAACTGTGGCACTCGGTCAACGACGGGTACTTCGAGGCACGCACGCTGGGCTACATCACCGAACCGGGCAATGCCGTCCTGGAATGGCTGCGGATGCCCGGTGACCTGCTCATGATCGTTGGCGGTGTGCTGCCGTTCCTGTGGATCACCTATCTCGGCATCCGTCACGGCATCGAGCCGACCGCGACCACCTTGCCACCGGAGACACTCTATGTCGAGGAGACCTCGGAGGCCGAAGAGGACCGTACGGGTCTTCCGGCCATGGCCGGCTCGGCGGACGAGATGCCCCGGTCGCGGAGCCGTTACGCCTCCGACCGGCGTGACGAGACGGAAGAGCCGTGAGTGGGTTCTCCGCCTCCGACGTCGGGGTGGAGGTCTGGCTGGCGGCCGGCTACTGCGTGGCGGTCGTCGGATTCGCGTACGTCATCGACGCGCTGGCTCGCCGAGCCGCCTCGGTCTCCGAAGGCGGCATATCCGGTGGCTTCGTCTACCGCAAAGATCACGACGCCTGGCAGTGTCCACAGGACCAGTTGCTGTGGCCGCAATCCTTTGACCCTCAGAACCGCGTGATGCGCTACCGTGGGGCGCCCTCGATCTGCAATGCCTGTCCCGTCAAGGACAGGTGTACGACTTCCTCGTCCGGGCGCGAGATTCAACGCGCGGTCGACTCGTGGCCCGCCTCCGAGGCTGCCCGCTTCCACCGCGGGATCGCCTGCACGGTGGTGCTGCTCGGCCTGGCGTGGCCGCTGGGCACCGCGCTCACCGCGCCGGGACCCGGCTCGCTGCTGGTGCTCGGTGTGGCCGTGGCCGTGGCGTTGCTGCTCAGCGTGCCGCTCTGGTCCCACCTGCGCCGCAACCCTGTGTTCATCCCGGAAGGCGTGGCTCACCGTTCGCTCGACGACGTGGTCACCGAGCGCGAGGCGGCCGCAACCGCCCTGGCCCGCAGGCGCTCCGGCTACGGATCCGATCGACGTCAACCGGGCACGGAGGCCACCGAATGATCATTGCGATCGCCGTCATCCTGGTGCCGCTCGTACTGACCGTCATTTCGGTACGGGTGCTGAAGGAGTACGAACGCGGTGTGGCGTTCCGGCTGGGCCGGTTGCGAGAGCCGCTGGGCCCGGGTGTCCGGCTGCTGCTGCCGGGCGTCGACAAACTGGTCAGGGTGGACCTTCGGGTGGTCACGCTCACCATCCCGCCGCAGGAGGTGATCACCCGCGACAACGTGCCGGCCCGGGTCAACGCCGTCGTGCTGTTCCGGGTGGTCGATCCGGTGAGATCAGTGATGTCGGTCGAGAACCACGCCGTCGCCACCTCGCAGATCGCCCAGACCACCTTGCGGTCGGTCGTCGGCCGCGCGGACCTCGACACGCTGCTCGCGCACCGCGCGGACCTCAACGAAGATCTCGCGAAATCGATCGACACGATGACCGAGCCGTGGGGGGTCAAGGTCGAGGTCGTCGAAATCAAGGACGTCGAGATTCCGGAGGTGATGCAGCGGGCAATGGCACGCGAAGCCGAAGCCGAACGGGATCGGCGCGCGAAGGTGATCAACGCGCGCGGCGAACTCCAGGCGTCGGCGCAGTTGCGCGACGCCGCGAAGACGCTCAGTGAAAGCCCGGCCAGTCTCCAGCTCCGCTACCTGCAGACTCTGCTCGAACTCGGCGCCGACCACAATTCGACCGTCGTCTTCCCCCTGCCGATCGACATCATCGGCCCGTTCCTCGACGCCGTCCGTGGCCATGCCCCGCACAGTGTCAATGGAATCCCTCCCATGACCAATGCCAAGGAAAGGACGCATGATGGCCACAGGCCGTGACAGCGGTCCGGAGAAGGGCCGCCCGATCCAGCTGATCCCGGTCCTGCCCGGTGTCTGGCTGATCATCCTCGGCGCGGGAGTGGCGGTGCTGGGGCCGCTCTTCGGATTCCTTGTCGGCAGCATCCTCGGAGCCCAGGAGGAGACGTTCGGGATGAACTCGATATACCTGTTCCTCTTCCTCGGGTTCCTGGTCGCCGGCGCCGGGCTCGGCACCGCGCTGCTCGGCGTTCGCCGAGTCCTCCGAATCGGACGAAGGCCGTGATCTGAGCGGGGCGATGTGCTGAACCCCGCCACCGGTGTGGGCCGGTGGCGGGGCCGAAGGTCAGCGCCCGAGGGTCAGGCGAGCTTCTTGGACTTCGTGAGGGCGGCGGTGATCGCCTCGATCAGCGGGGCCGAGCTCGCCCAGGAGTAGACCGGGACGGCCTGCCACGGGAAGACCTGGTTCGCCTTGACGGCGGGCAGGGCGGCCCAGCCCGGCTTGGACGCCAGGTCGTTGGGCTGCAGGGTGCCGGTACGCGCGTCGAGGAAGATGATGTCGGCGTGGTACTTGTCGGCGTTCTCCCAGCTCAGCGACTCGAAGTAGTCGGCGCCCTTGACCTCGGGCATGACCAGGTCGACGCCGAGCTCCTTGAAGTACATGAGGTCGGAGCTGACCGCGGCGCTGGACACGTAGAAGATGTCGGCGGCGCCGGAGCCGAACAGCACCTTGACCCCACCGGCGGCCTTGGCGGCGGCGCTCAGGTCGGCGGCGGCCTTCTCGAAGCGGGCCTTGGCCTCGGCCACCTTCGGCGCGTCGAGGTCGGCGCCCAGCGACTTGGCGAGCTCGGCGTACCGCTCGATCGGCTTGTTCAGCGGGACCCGGCCCACGGTGATGGTGGCGGCCGGGGCGAGCTTGAGGATCTGGTCCTTGCTGGCGTCCGGGACGTACCAGTACGCGCCCGGGTCGAACATGTGCGTGACCAGCAGGTCGGGCTGGAGCGCCGCGTACTTCTCCACGGAGAACTCGCCCCAGGCGTTGCCGATGATCTGGACCTTGTTGATGTCCAGATCGCCGGCCTGCTCCTCGGCGGTGCCGTCGGCCTTCTTGGTCTCGCCGAAGACGCCGGCGATCCTGTCCTGGAGGCCCAGGTCGACAAGCGCGGCGGCGGTGCCGGTGAAGGCAACGATCTTGCCGGGGGCCTTGTCGGCCTTGTGTTCCTTGGGCTGGTCGTCGGTGAACGCCCAGGGGCCGGCGGCGGTGGTGGCCGGCGACGATCCGGTCTCCTCCTTGCCACCGCAGGCGGCGAGCAGGGCGCCCGCACCGGCGGCGCCACCCGCGGCCAGCAGGCCACGACGGGACAAAGAAAGCTGTGAGTACTTCATGTTCAAGTCTTTCTGGGGGGACGACCGGCCCTACGACCGAGTGCGATGGTTAGGCTAACCTAACGGACCGAACGCGCGTCAACAGGATCCAGATCACCAGGGCGGGAGAACCACGCTGTCCACCATCGACACCCCCGTCGAGCAGGGGTTACGCGTCACGGAGCCGGCCCGCGCCGGGCGCCGCTCCGTCGTACGCCTGTTCGGTCTGCTCCTGGCTCTGGTGGCGCTCGCCGCGGTCCTGGTCCTCAGCGTCGGGTTCGGCGCCCGCTTCCTCGCCCCCGGCGAGGTGTGGGCCGGCCTGACCGATCCGGCGTCGGACTACTACCGGATCGTCCACGAGATGCGCCTCCCGCGTACCCTGCTCGGTCTGATGGTCGGCATGGCGCTCGGCCTGGCCGGCGCGATCATGCAGGCCCTGACCCGTAACCCGCTGGCCGACCCGGGCCTGCTCGGCATCAACGCGGGCGCGTCGGCGGCGGTGGCCAGCGCCGCGGTCTTCTTCGGCATCGGCACCTTCTTCGGGTACGTGTGGTTCGCCCTCGCCGGCGCCGCGGTCGTCACCGCCCTGGTGTACACGGTCGGCGGCGGGCGTTCGGCCACCCCGGCCCGGCTCGCGCTGGCCGGTGCCGCGCTCAACGCGACGCTGTACTCCTACGTCAGCGCCACCCTGCTCTCCGACACCCAGGCCATCGACAAGGTGAAGTTCTGGACCGCCGGCTCGCTGGCCAGCGCCGACTTCGAGACCGTCGAGCTGCTCCTGCCGTTCTTCCTGGCCGGGCTGCTGGCCGGGCTGCTGGTGGCCCGGCCGCTCAACGCGCTGTCGCTGGGCGACGACGCGGCCCGCGCGCTGGGCGCCAAGCCGACGGTGATCCGGGTCGCGGTGATCGTCGCGGTCACCCTGCTGTGCGGCAGCGCCACCGCGGCGTGCGGCCCGATCGTCTTCGTGGGACTGCTCATCCCGCACCTGGTGCGGCCGATCACCGGACCGGACCTGCGCTGGATGCTGCCCTACACCGCGGTGCTGGCGCCGGTGCTGCTGCTCGGCGCCGACGTGCTCGGCCGGATCCTGGGCAGCCCCGGTGAGCTCCAGGTCGGCACGGTCACCGCGGTCCTCGGCGGTCCCCTGTTCCTCTATCTCGTGCGAGCCGCCAAATGACGCTGGTAGAAGTGCGCAGGAACCCGGTGGGCATCCGTCCGCGGGCCGTCGTGGTCGGGGTGACCGCCGCCGTCGCCACCCTCGTGGTCAGCGTGTTCAGCCTCGGCACCGGCGACTTCCCGATCGCCCCGGCCGACGTGGTGGCGACCCTGTTCGGCGCGGGCAACCCGGCACACGAGTTCATCATCACCGAGCTGCGGCTGCCCCGGCTGATCGTCGCGATCCTGGTCGGCGCGGCCCTGGCGGCCGGCGGCGCGGTCTTCCAGTCGCTGGTCCGCAACCCGCTGGGCAGCCCGGACATGCTGGGCGTCACCAACGGCGCGAGCACCGCGGCGCTGGTCGTGGTCATCCTCGGCGGCTCCGACCTGCAACTGTCGATCGCCGCGATCGCCGGCGGGATGGCCGCCACGCTGCTGATCCAGCTGATCGCCGGCCGGGCGCTGCACGGCTTCCGGTTCATCCTGGTCGGCGTCGGCATGGCGGCGATCCTCACCGGCATCAGCGGTTACCTGCTGACCCGCGGCCAGCAGATGGAGAACGCCCGGGCGCTGCTCTGGCTCACCGGCAGCCTGGACGGCCGCTCGTGGACCCAGGCGGTGCCGCTGCTCGTGGTGCTCGGCGCGGTGCTGCCGTTCCTGGTGCTGGCCTGCGGCCCCGGCCTGCGGATCCTGGAGATGGGCGACGACGCGGCGTCGGCGCTCGGGGTGCCGGTCGGCCTGCTGCGCAACGGCGCGCTGCTGGCCGCCGCGCTGCTGGTGTCGTTCGGCGCGGCCGCCGCCGGGCCGGTCGCCTTCGTGGCGCTGATCGCCCCGCACCTGGCCAAGCGGCTCACCCGGGCGCCCGGGCCGAACCTGCTGCCGTCGATCGCGGTCGGGGCGCTGCTGCTCAGTGGCGCCGACTTCATCGCCCAGCACGCTCTCGACGACCGGGTCCTCCCGGTCGGGGTGATCACCGGTCTGGTCGGTGGCGCCTACCTGGTCTGGCTGCTCACCACCGAACGGCGAGCGGGACGGATCTGAGGCGGATATGACGAACACGGCAACAGGAGAGAACATGACCCGTCTCAGCGGCACCGGGATGACACTGGCCTACGACAAGCGGGTCATCGCCGAGGACCTCAGCGTCGAGATCCCGGACGGCTCGTTCACGGTCATCATCGGGCCGAACGCGTGCGGCAAGTCGACCCTGCTGCGGGCGCTGTCCCGGCTGCTCAAGCCGACCACCGGCACCGTGCTCCTCGACGGCAGGGACGTGCACTCGCAGCCCACCCGGACCGTCGCGAAGACCCTCGGCCTGCTCCCCCAGTCGTCGACCGCCCCGGACGGCATCACCGTCGCCGAGCTGGTGGCCCGTGGCCGCTACCCCCACCAGAGCATCCTGCGCCGCTGGTCGGCCGAGGACGAGCGGGTGGTCGAGGAGTCGATGGAGTCCACCGGGGTGGCCGACCTGGCCGACCGCAACGTCGACGAGCTGTCCGGCGGCCAGCGGCAGCGGGTGTGGCTGGCCATGGCGCTGGCCCAGCAGACGCCGCTGCTGCTGCTCGACGAGCCCACCACCTACCTGGACATCGCGCACCAGATCGAGGTGCTCGACCTCTGCGCCGAGCTGCACGAGCGCCAGGGCCGGACGCTCGTCGCCGTCCTGCACGACCTCAACCACGCGGCCCGCTACGCCACCCACCTCATCGCCATGCGCTCAGGCAAGGTGGCCCGTTCCGGCCTGCCGGGCGAGGTCCTCACCGCCGAACTGGTCGAGGAGGTGTTCGGGCTGCCCTGCCGGGTGATCGACGACCCGGAGACCGGCACCCCCCTGGTCGTGCCCGCCGCCCGTCGCCGTACCGGAGATCTCTCAACCAACGCCCGGATCTGACGATCGGAGGGGAGTAGCCCCTTCCCTCCTCCCCCCGCCGGAGCGTAAGACAATGTCCTCCGAAGCCGCACCCGAGCGTGCGAGCAGCAACGCCGTGGTCGGCTGGTTCGCCGACCTCCGCGTCCGCACGAAGATCCTGGCGGCGATGTCGCTGGTGGCGATCTTCGTCACCGCCGCCTGCGTGCTGGCCGTCGCCCGTATGGGGGACATGGACCGCCGCCTCGACGAGGTGCGTTCCACCAACGTCACCAACCTGACCCTGCTCGGTGAGGTCCGGGGCCACCAGGCGCTGATCAACCACTACGCGGCCGCCCGGCTGGCGGTCGGCTCGGACCGGGCCGCGCAGGCCTCCATCGGCGAGCAGCAGGCCGCGGCGATCAAGGGTCTCGACGAGACGCTCGAGAAGTACCGGGCGCAGCCGAAGAACGCGTCGGAGCAGAAGACGCTCGACGCGTTCACCGGCTTCTGGGACGAGTACACCGGGGCGATGGCCGACATCGCGGCCGGCCGCGCGCCGACGATCGACTTCGACGCCGTCAACAGCGGCATGGAGAGCTCCGTCGCCGAGCTCGCCGCCGAGACCGCCGCCAGCGCGGACGCCGCGGTGGCCGAGGCGCACGACAGCTTCGAGTCGGCCCGGCGTCAGGTGCTGATCGTGCTCGGCGTGGGCCTGCTGCTGAGCATCGCGCTGTCCGTGCTGGCCGCACGGTCGATCACCCGTCGTCTCGCCCCCGTGGCCGAGGCGATGGAGGCGATGGCGGCCGGTGACCTCACCCGCGAGGTCCCGGTCGAGGGCAGGGACGAGATCGGCATGATGGCCCGTTCGGTGAAGAGGGCGACCGTCTCGGTCCGGGAGACCGTGAGCGCGATGGCCGACAGCGCCCAGCTGCTGGCCCAGAGCACCAGGGAGCTGTCCCGGGTCAACGACCAGACGGTCGCCGGTTCGGAGGCGGTGTCGGCGGGCGCCGGCTCGGCCACCAACTCGGCCGACGAGGTGTCGTACAACCTTCAGACGGTCGCGACCGGCGCCGACGAGATGTCCCACGCCATCCAGGAGATCTCGCAGAGCGCGGTGGCCAGCGCGGGCGTCACGCTCGAGGCGGTGGCGGTGGTCGCCGAGACCACCGAGACGGTCAGCAAGCTGGGCGCCAGCTCGCAGGAGATCGGCGACGTGGTGAAGACGATCACCGCGATCGCGGAGCAGACCAATCTGCTGGCCCTGAACGCGACCATCGAGGCCGCCCGCGCCGGCGAGTCCGGCAAGGGGTTCGCCGTGGTGGCCAGCGAGGTCAAGGACCTGGCCCAGGAGACCGCGAAGGCGACCGAGACCATCTCCGGGCGGGTGCAGGCCATCCAGGCCGACACCGAGAGCGCGGTCGCGGCGATCGTCCGGATCGGCGCGGTCATCGAGCGGATCAACCAGTTCCAGACGACGATCGCGTCGGCCGTCGAGGAGCAGACCGCGACGACCACCGAGATGAACCGCAACGTGGCGACCGCCGCGGCCGGCGCCAAGGAGATCGCCGGCAACATCGGGCACGTCTCCAGCGCCGCCGAGCAGTCCAAGATGGCCGTCGCGGCGGGTCAGCAGGCGGCTTCCGAGCTGGCCTCGCTCGCCGACGACCTGCACCGGCTGGTCGGCCGGTTCTCCTTCAAGTAAAGATCAAGAGCAGGATGTCGTAGCGGGGCGGTGGTATCGACCGTCGCTCCCGCCGAGGGAAGGGCCGGGGCCCAGCTGACGCTGGCCCTGGCCCTTCTACGTGCGTGCGTTTCAGCCCACGGCCGGGACCGCCACTCCTTGCGGCTGGATGTCAGCGCGCCGTGCACGGCCATCGAGCCCTGGAGCAGACCCGGCCCGGCGTGCAGGAGCACGCCCTGCGCGCGCCGCGGGCCCCCGGGCAGGGCCGAGACCTTCACGTAGATGTTCGGGTGCTCGTCGTCCACGCGGCGGGCCATGATGCCCATGCGGTCGATGATGATCTTCAGGCCCGGGTGCCGCGAGGCGATCCGGCCCAGCTCGGCCTTCCAGATCGGGGCGTGCACCACAGCACTGACGACCAGCCGGGGCGTCACGTGCCGAAGACGCCGTCGACCACGTGCGCGGCGATCGCCAGCGACGACGTCGCCGCGGGTGACGGCGCGTTTCGTACGGCCGTGACCGGCCCCGTCCGGTGGATGCGGAAGTCGTCGACGAGGCCGCCGTCGCGGTCCAGCGCCTGGGCGCGCACCCCGGCGCCGGCCCGCACCACGTCGGCCGCCCCGATCTCCGGGACGTAGCGCATGGCCTCGGCCATGTATCGCTTCTTCGACAGCGATCCGCGCACCTCCTTGATCCCGGTACGCCAGTGCTGCCGTGCCATGTGCCAGGTGCCCGGCCAGGCGGCGATGCCGGCCAGGTCGGGGATCGAGAGGCTGGTGCGCCGGTAGCCCTCCCGGGCGGTCGCCAGGACCGCGTTCGGGCCGACCTCGACGACCCCGGTCACCCGCCGGGTGAAGTGCACGCCGAGGAACGGGTAACGCGGGTCCGGAACCGGGTAGATCATGCCGCGGACCAGGTCCGCCTTCTCCTCGCGGACCCGCATGTACTCGCCGCGGAACGGGATGATCCGCGGTTCGGCGGCGTCGCCGGCCAGCCGGGACACCGTGTCGGTGTGGATGCCGGCGCAGACGATCAGCTGGTCGACGGCGACGTCCCGGTCGCCCGCGACGATCCGGATCCGGCCGGGCTCACGGCGGATCGCGGTCACCGCGAAGCCGAGGACGACCTCGCCGCCGGCCGCCTCGATGTCCTCGGCGAACGCCTTCGCGACGCCGGGGAAGTCGGTGATCGCCGTCTCCGGTGAGTGCAGCGCGGCCAGGCCGGCGGCATGCGGCTCGATCTCGCGGATCCCGGCCGGATCGACCCTCCGCAGACCGGGTACGCCGTTCTCGCGCGCCCGTCTCTCCAGATCGTCCAGCCGCCCCAGCTCGTCCTCGCGGACCGCCACGACCAGCTTGCCGCACTCGTCGTACGCGATCCCCCGGTCCGCGCAGTACTCCCGCAGCAGCAGCCGCCCACGGGTGCACAGTTCCGCTTTCAGGCTGCCCGGCGTGTAGTAGATGCCGGCGTGCACCACCCCGGAGTTGTGGCCGGTCTGGTGCCGGGCCACCTCGTCCTCCTTGTCGACGACCACGACGCGGGTGCCCGGCCGTCGTAGCGCGATCTCCCGGCCGATCGCCAGCCCGACGATGCCGGCCCCGATGATTCCGATGGTCTCGTCCGCCATGTTTGCGGCCTCCCTGGTACGGCCACCTCAGATTCCGAAGTGGATGGCGAAGGTCTTGACCCTGGTATAGAACCGCAACGCCTCCACGCCCTGCTCCTTGAAGGGCGATCCGGAGTCACGGAACCCGCCGAACGGCATGTCCGGTGCGCCGGGCTGACCAGCGGGCCCACGTTCGTACCCTCGGCTTGGCCGGACCTGCCATCCCCCCGGACCTCCCGGTTCCAGTGCGCGAAGACCCGGTCGTCGAGCAGCAGCCGGGCGGTGCTCACGACCGACGTGTCCAACGGCGAGTCCCCCAGCACCAGGTCGAAGAAGCCGGACGGGTGCTCCAGCCGGAGCACGTCCCAGGGCACCGAGCGGTCGGCGACCGGGGCCACCGCCGCGACGCTGTCGGGGGCGCCACCGCCGAACCCACGCCGACCGCCTCGCGGACACGCCATGCGGGAGCACATCTCCAGCGTCATCGAGGCGCTGCGGGCCATCGACTACCTCGGCTCCTGAACGGGCAGCCGGACCGTGACGATCGTGCCGTGCGGCCGGTTGGTCCCGGCGGTCACCGTGCCGCCGTGCTGGGTGGCGGTCTGCGCGACGATCGCCAGGCCCAGCCCGGACCCGGGCATCGACCGGGCGGCCGGCGCGCGGTAGAAGCGGTCGAAGACGTACGGCAGGTCCTCCCCGGCGATCCCCGGCCCGGTGTCGGCGACGGTGAGCACCCCGGCCGGGGTCAGCCGGACCGTGACGGCGCCGCCCGGCGGGCTCCACTTGGCCGCGTTGTCCAGCACGTTCACCACCATCCGCTCCAGCTCGCCGGGGCGGCCCGACACGGTCACCGGCGACAGCCCGGCGTCGAAGAGCAGGCCCGGGGCACGGATCCGGACCCGGTTGATCGCGGCGGCGACCACCTCGGCGTACTCCACCTCTTCGATCGACTCCCGGCTGGTCTCCTCGCGGGACAGCTCGACCAGCTCGGTGGTGAGGGTGGCCAGCTCACGGACCTGCGCGTCCAGGTCGGCGAGCAGCTCGGCCCGCTCCTCCGGCGGCAGCCGGTGCGCCAGCTCGGGGCGGCGCTCGACCGCGAGCAGCAGCTCCACGTTCGTACGAATGCTGGTCAGCGGAGTGCGCAGTTCGTGTCCGGCGTCCTCGACCAGGGCCCGCTGAGCCCGGCGGGACGCGTCGATCGCGGCCAGCATGGCGTTCACCGAGCGGCCCAGCCGGGCGATCTCGTCGTCGCCGGAGACGCTGATCGGCCGGGTCAGGTCCATCGTGACGGCCACGTCCTCGACCGCGCCGGTGAGCCGGTCCACCGGGGCCAGCCCGGCCCGGGCGACGGTCCGGCCGAGCAGCGCCGCCCCGGCGATCCCGGCCACGCAGCCGACCGCCAGGAGCAGGGCGAACAGGGCCAGCACGTGGGCGTCCGGGTCCCGGTCCATGGCGACCTGCACCGCTCCCCCACCCTCGATCGGCACGGTGAGCATCAGGTAGTCACCGGGCCCGAGGCCGACCTCCTCCTGTGCCTCCCCGGGATGCCGCCCGGTGGCGACGCGCGCGGCCAGGTCGGTGACCGGCAGCCCGGTGTCGCTGCCGCCGGCGACCGCGCCGGCCGAGTCCAGGATCTGCCAGCAGGGCCCGATCTCCCGGCCGCCGGAGCCGCCCTTCGCCGGGCCGGTCCGGGCGCCCCTGGTGCTCAGCCACTGCCACGGGTGCTCGGCGATGGTCCGGGCGTCGGCCAGCAGCTCGGCGGAGATCTTGTCCTGCTGGATCTCCCGGACGGTCAGCCACGCCCCGGCCGAGACCAGCAGCACGGCCGCCGCCACCGCGCCGGCGACCAGCAGGGAGACCCGGTCGTGCAGGGTCCGGCCGCGCCACCAGGTCCTCACAGTGGCTCCTCCCGCAACACGAAGCCGACGCCCCGGACGGTGTGCAGCAGCCGGGACCCGCCGTCCGCCTCCAGCTTGCGCCGCAGGTAGCCGAGGTAGACGTGCAGGCTGTTCGATCCCTCGCCGAAGTCGTAGCCCCACACCTGCTCGAACAGGGCGGCCCGGGTGAGCACCTGCCGCGGGTGGCGCAGGAACACCTCGAGGATCCCGAACTCGGTGCGGGTCAGCCGCAGCGCGCGGTCACCCCGCCACACCTCCCGGGTGCCCTGGTCCATCCGTACGCCGGCGAAGGTGAGCAGGTCCCCGGCGGGCGCCGTCCCGACCAGCGCCGACCGCCGCAGCAGCGCCCGGACCCGGGCCAGCAGCTCCTGGAGCGCGAACGGCTTGACCAGGTAGTCGTCGGCGCCCGCGTCGAGCCCGGCGACCCGGTCGCCGATGCTGTCGCGGGCGGTGAGCATCAGCACCGGCAGCACCACGCCGTCGGCCCGCAGCCGGCGGCACGCCTCCAGCCCGTCCATCCGGGGCATGCTCACGTCGAGGATCAGCGCGTCCGGCTCGCGGTCGCGGACCGCGTCGAGGGCGGCCCGGCCGTCGCCGGCGATGTCCACCTGATACCCCTCGAAGCGCAGCGTACGGGCCAGCGAGTCACGGACCGCCGCGTCGTCCTCCACCACCAGGATGCGCATCAGGCAATTAAAGCCGCGCCGCGACGAAGCCTTTCTAAGGGCTGTTTAAGAAGAACTCCGAGTCACGGCACAGAGGCCGCACAGGACCCGGACAGGAAGGTCCGGCGAAATGGAGAACACCTGCTGAACGCCACTTGAAGGAAGTCCTCACGTGACCACGTTGCTCGCCGTCGCCGCGGATCTCATCGCGATCGCCATCCTGACGTTCGGTGTCTACTTTCCCCGCCACCGGCGCCGTGACCTGGTCGCCGCCTTCCTGGGAGTGAACATCGGCGTCCTGGCCGTCGCCGGCGTCCTCGGCTCCTCGACGGTCGGCGCCGGCCTCGGCCTCGGCCTGTTCGGCGTCCTGTCGATCATCCGGCTCCGCTCGGACGAGATCAGCCAGCACGAGATCGCCTACTACTTCGCGGCCCTGGCGCTGGGTCTGATCGCCGGTCTCGGCGACGTCATGGACGTGCTGCACCTCGGCCTCATGGCGCTGGTGGTGGCCGCCCTCGTCGTCGGCGACCACCCGGCCCTCTACCGCCGGCACCGCAACCAGCTGCTCCGGCTGGACGTGGCCCACACCGACGAGGACGCGCTGCGCGCCCACCTGGAGGCGGTCCTCGGCGGCCGGGTGACGAACGTGGTGGTCAAGCAGATCGACATGGTCAACGACAGCACCCTCGTCGAGGTCCGCTACGTGGCGGCGGCGGCCGCCGCGCCGGCCGGCGCCCACCTCGGCCCGCGGATGGAGCGGGTGAACGCCCGATGACGATCACCACCGAGGTTCCGCTCTTCCACCGCTTCGCCCCGGTCTCCCTCGGCGAGCTGGTCGGTGAGGCCGCCCTGCTGACCCGGCTGGACCGCAAGTACGTCCTCCCGGCGACGGCGCTCCCGGTCCTGCTGGACCGGATGCCGGCCGGCGTACGGGCACTCCAGATCGACGACCGGCGCACCTTCGGCTACCGCTCGGTCTACTTCGACACCCCGGAGCTGGACGCCTACCGGGCCGCCGCCCGGCAGCGCCGCCGCCGGTTCAAGATCCGGGTGCGGACGTATCTGGACAGCGGACTCGCCTTCGTCGAGGTCAAGACGCGCGGCACCCGCGGCGTCACGGTCAAGGAGCGGATCCCGTACACCGGGAACGGCGGTGACCTGGGGCCCGAAGGCCGGGAGTACGCCTACGAGACCCTGGCCGGCGCCGACATCCGCCCGGACGGCCACGAGTTGCGCCCGGTGCTGGCCACCCACTACCGCCGCAACACGCTCTACGTCCCGTCCACCGGCAGCCGGGTCACCGTCGACACCGGGCTGAGCTGGACGCTGCCGGACGGATCGGCGGCGCACATGCCGCACTCGGTGATCGTCGAGACCAAGTCCGGCCGGGCCGCCTCCGACGTCGACCGGCTGCTCTGGTCCCTGGGCCACCGCCCCTGCCGCATCTCCAAGTACGCCACCGGCCTGGCCGCGCTCCGCCCCGAGCTGCCCGCCAACCGCTGGCACCCCGTTCTGAGCCGTCACTTCTCCACCGGGAAAGGGTTCCGATGAGGATCCGCAACAAGGTCGTCGCCGCCGTCAGCTCCCTGGTCCTGGTCACGGCCGTACTGGCCGGCTGCTCGTCGGCGGACGGCACCGGCACCGCGACGACCACCGCCACCACGGCCGCGGCAGCCGCCGTGAAGGTCGACGGCACCCAGGACGCCGCGGCCGTGCTGGCCGCCGACGAGGAGGTGCACAGCGCCGGCAGCTCCGACGCCGGCGCCACCGGCACCATCGAGCTCACCGGCAGGTCGGCCACCTCGACCGCCGAGGGGGTGAAGGTCGACGGCTCGACGGTCACCGTCACGGTCGCCGGTACGTACACGGTCAGCGGGAAGCTGGCCGGGCAGATCGTGGTGAACGCCCCGGACGCCACCGTCACGCTGATCCTCGACGGCGCCGGGATCACCAGCTCGGAGACCGCCGCGATCGCCGCCACCGAGGTCGAGGAGCTGGTGATCCGGCTGGCCGACGGATCCGTCAACACGCTGGCCGACGCGTCCTCGTACGCCGACGGCGCCGACGTGAACGCCGCCCTGTTCAGCGCCGGGAACCTGACCGTGACCGGCTCCGGGAAGCTGACCGTGACGGGCAACGGCAACGACGCCATCACCAGCAAGGACGGCCTGCTCGTCGAGTCCGGCACGATCACCGTGACGGCGAAGGACGACGGGTTGCGCGGTAAGGACTACGTGGTGGTCAACGACGGCACGGTCACCGTCACCGCGGGCGGCGACGGCCTCAAGGCCGACAACGACGAGGACGCCACCGCCGGGTACGTCGCGATCACCGGCGGCACGATCACCCTGACCAGCAAGGGTGACGGCGTCGACGCCGTTACCGACATCGTGGTCACCGGCGGCACGCTGAAGGTCGCGGCCGGCGGCGGGCACACCGTGCAGCCCACCGATGACACCTCCGCCAAGGGTCTCAAGGCCGGCGTCATCCAGGTGCTGGAGGGCGGCACGATCGTGGTGAGCGCCTCGGACGACGCCGTGCACAGCGACGGCGCGGTCCACTTCAACGGCGCGAAGGTGACCGTGGCCAGCGGCGACGACGGCGTCCACGCCGAGGGTCAGCAGATCATCGACGGCGGAACCCTGAACGTCGCCTCGGCCGTCGAGGGCCTGGAGGCGGCCGAGTTCGTGCTGAACAAGGGAACCGTGCACGTGGTCTCCAGCGACGACGGCATCAACGGCGCGGGCGGCACCACCAGCACCGACACCGCCGATCAAGGCTTCCCCGGCGGCGGCGAGGAGGCCGGCGACTTCTCGGTCACCGTCAACGGCGGCACCCTCGTGATCGACTCCGAGGGCGACGGCCTGGACTCCAACGGCACCGCGTCGATCACCGGCGGCACCGTCGTGGTGAACGGCCCGCAGGGCGACGGCAACGGCGCCCTCGACGTCAACGGCGGCTTCACCATCAGCGGCGGCACCCTGCTCGCGGCCGGCAGCGCCGGCATGGTGGTGGCGCCCGGCACCGATTCGGAGCAGGGCTGGCTCTCCGCGACGCTGGACAGCGCGGTCGAGGCGGGCGCCACCGTGCAGATCACCGACGGTGACGGCACCGTGGTCGCCACCTATGTCACCACCAAGACCGTGCGGAACGTCGTCTTCTCGTCGCCGGCCATCACGTCCGGTCAGCAGTACACCGTCCACACGGGCGGCACGGCGACCGGCGCGAGCACCGGCGGCCTGTACGCGTCCGGCAGGCTCGGCCCGGCCGCCACGGTGGCCACGGTGACCGCGGGACAGGCGCCGGCCGGCGGCCGCGGCGGGCGCCGGCCCCGCTGACCTTTCCACCCGACGGCGCGGGGCCCCCCGGGGGGGCGCGCCCGCGGGGGGGGCGGGGGGGGGCCGGGCGCCCCCGCCGCTTGCGAGGGCGCGGGCCCCGCTGACCTGCCCCCCCGCCGGCGCGGCGCCCCGGGGGGCGCCGCGCCGTCGCTCTTCGCGTTGACCTCCCTGGACCCATAGCCACTTGCCATGGGTATGCTGAGGCCGAATGGCCCCGAAGGATCCACTGAGGACTGTCGAAGAGGTCCACGTGTCCGAGGAAGTGCCCGACAGCGACAACGAGAAGTTCGACGAGAACGGTCGAAGCGGGGCGACCGTGCGCCGGCTACAGGTCGGCGCGCATCTGCGTGCCCTGCGCCGGGCCAGGGGCCTGAGCCGCGACGAGGCCGGCTACGTCATCCGGGCCTCCGAGTCGAAGATCAGCCGGATGGAGCTGGGCCGGGTCAGCTTCAAGGAGCGGGACGTCACCGACCTGCTGAAACTCTACGGAGTCGAGGATCAGGCCGAGCACCGCCGCATCCTCACCCTGGTCCGCGAGGCGAACGCGCCGAGCTGGTGGCAGGCGTACGGCGACGTCCTCGACACCTGGTTCCAGAGCTATCTCGACCTGGAGCAGGCGGCCGAGCTGATCCGCACCTACGAGGTCCAGTTCGTGCCCGGCCTGCTCCAGACCGACGCGTACGCCCGGGCCGTCATCAGGCTCGGCCACTCCGCCGACGGCCCCGAGGAGATCGACCGCCGGGCCCGGCTGCGGATGGCCCGCAAGCAGGTCCTGGACCGCGCCGACGCGCCCCGGCTCTGGGCCGTGCTGGACGAGGCGGTGCTGCTCCGGCCGATCGGCGGGGTGGAGGTGCTCCGTGACCAGATCCGCTACCTGCTGGAGATCAGCCGGTCGCCCCGGGTCCGCCTCCAGGTGATGCCGTTCGCCAAGGGCGGCCACGCGGCGCTGGGCGGCGCCTTCAGCATCCTGCGGTTCCCGCACGACAAGCTGCCCGACGTGGTCTACATCGAGCACCTCACCGGCGGCCTGTACCTGGAGAAGCGCGACGAGGTGGACCGCTACGCGGAGGCCATCGGGCGGCTCTTCATCGAGGCCGAGCAGCCCGACCGGACCCCCGGGATCCTCCAGCGCAGGCTCGACGAACTGGCCTAGTGGTTCACCGATAGACCTCAGCACAGGAACGCCACAAGATCCACGGCTTCACTGCGAAGCGTGACGAACGAAACCGCTCCCGCCCGCCGCATCAGCCGCCGTGGCCTGCTCGCCGGCGGCCGTGGCCTGCTCGCCGCCGCCGGTGGTGGCGGCGCCTGGGCCCTCGACCGCTACGTCCTCGACCACGTCGAGGTGTCCGGCGCCTCGAGCCTGATCGCGCAGAACGTGGTCGCGGCCGAGGCCGACACCGACGGCACCGCCACCGCCACCTCCTACACCAGCGACACCGCGAAGATCTCCATCGAGACGGTGGCCACCGGGTCCGGCGACGACCGGGTGACCTACTTCGTGGCCGACGTCCGGGTCACCGACGCCACCATCGTCAGGTCGGCGTTCGCCGGCGACCAGTTCGGCGAGAACATCATCGCGAACCCGTCGGAGATCGCGGCCGGCGCCGGCGCGGTCCTGGCGATCAACGGCGACTACTACGGGTTCCGGGACACCGGCATCGTGATCCGCAACGGTGTGAAATTTCGGGACAAAGGTGCCCGGCAGGGGCTGGCGCTCTCCGCGGACGGCTCGATGCGGCTCTACGACGAGACCGCCACCAGCGCCGGCGAGCTGATCGCCGACGGGGTGTGGAACACGCTGTCGTTCGGGCCGGGCCTGGTCGACGACGGCGCGGTGATCGACGGGATCGACCGGGTCGAGGTGGACACCAACTTCGGCAACCACTCGATCCAGGGCCGGCAGCCGCGCACCGGGATCGGCCTCGTCGGCGCCAACCACCTGCTGTTCATCGTGGCCGACGGGCGCAGCAGCGGATACAGCCGGGGCGTCACCATGCCGGAGTTCGCGCAGATCTTCGCCGGCCGGGGCGCGCGGACCGCGTACAACCTCGACGGCGGCGGCTCGTCGATGATGGTCTTCCGGGACGGTCTGGTCAACAATCCGCTCGGCAGGGGCAAAGAGCGGGGCACCAGCGACATCCTGTACGTCGCGGGCTGATCGCCATGATCGTGCTGATCCCCGCGTACCAGCCCGGCCTCCGGCTCGCCGAGCTCGTCGGACGTCTGGGCCACCACCGGGTCGTGGTGGTCGACGACGGCAGCGGTCCCCCGTACGCCGAGATGTTCGAAAGGGCCCGCCGGGCCGGCGCCGAAGTGATCACGCTGGACCGCAACCGGGGCAAGGGCTTCGCGCTGCGGACCGGGTTCGCGCACATCGGGGCCCGCTGTCCGGGCGAGCTGGCCACCGAGATCGCGCTGTTCCTGGCCGGGTTCGCGATCCAGCGGGCGTTCGTCTTCCGCCGCTCCACGACCGCGCCGCACATGGCCGACCGGGCCACCGCCGGCCGCGACACGACCACCGGGGCGATGGCCGCCTGAGGCGGGCGGCAGAATCGTCGCCATGCGGTTCGGCATCCTCGGTCCCCTGTGGGCGGGGCACCCGGACGGGACCCCGGTCCCGCTCGGCGGGCCCCGCCTGCGGGCGTTGCTCGCGATGCTGCTGCTCGACGCCGGCCGTCCGGTGGGCGTCGACCGCCTGATCGACGGGCTCTACGGCGAGCATCCGCCCGCCAGGGCCGGCAACGCCCTCCAGTCCCAGGTGTCGCGCCTGCGGCAGGTGCTGCCGGTCGAGCGGGATCCGGCCGGGTACCGGCTGGCCGTCTCCCCCGGCGAGGTCGACGCCCACCGCTTCGCCACGCTCGCCGCCGACGGCCACCGGGCGCTGGCCGCCGGCGAGCCGGACCGGGCGGTCACCCTGCTGCGCGAGGCCGTGGCCCTCTGGCGCGGCGACGCCCTCGCCGACGTCCGGGACGCGCCGTTCGCCGCCGCCCAGGTCACCCGCCTCACCGAGCTGCGCCTCACCGCCGTCGAGGACCTGCACGACGCGCTCCTGACCGGCGCACGGCCCTCCCCCACCGCGATCACCGAGCTGCGCGGCCTGATCGCCGCGCATCCGCTGCGCGAGCGCCTTCGGTCCCTGCTGATCCGTTCGCTCACGGCCGCGGGCCACACCGCCGAGGCCCTTTCCGCGTACGAGGACGCGCGCCGGATCCTCGCCGACGAACTGGGCGCCGACCCGGGCCCCGAACTGACCGCCCTGCACGCCGCCCTGCTCGGCCCGTCGTCCCGGGTCACACCGTCGCCTTCCCCCACCCGGCACGGGGTGCCCAGCCAGCTGACCAGCTTCGTGGGGCGGGACGGGGAGCTGGCGCGGGTGGCGGCGGCGTTGCGTACCGGGCGGCTGGTGACCCTGCACGGGCCCGGCGGCGTGGGCAAGACCAGGCTCGCCGCCGAGGTCGCGGCCCGGCACGACGGTGACGTGTACTTCGCCGAACTGGCCGCCGCCGCTCCCGGCGACGTGGCCGGGACGCTGCTCACCGCGCTGGGGGTGCGGGATCCGGCACGGCGGGACGCGGGCCGGCCGCCCAGCGCCCCGGAACGCCTGGCCGCCGCCCTGGCCGGCCGCCGGCTGCTGCTGGTCCTGGACAACTGCGAGCAGGTGGTCGACGAGGCCGCCGCGCTGGCCGGCCATCTGCTCCCGCGCGCCCCGGAGCTGCGGGTCCTGGCCACCAGCCGGGAGCCGCTCGGGCTCACCGGCGAGGTGCTGCACCCGGTCGGCGGCCTGCCGGTCCCGCCGGAGGACACCACCGACCTGGACGCGTTCCCGGCGGTGCGCCTGTTCGCCGACCGGGCCGCGGACGTCTCCCCCGGGTTCCGCGTCACGCGTGCGAACGCCGCCGCGATCCGCCGGATCTGCCGCACCCTGGACGGCCTGCCGCTGGCCGTGGAACTGGCCGCCGCCCGCCTGCACGCGCTCCCGGTCGGCGAGGTGGCGGCCCGCCTCGACGACCGGTTCCGGCTGCTGTCGCGGGCCGGTCGTGGCGCCACCGCGCGCCACCGCACCCTCCAGGCCGTGGTCGACTGGAGCTGGGACCTGCTCACCGAACCGGAACGCCGGCTGGCCCGCCGGTTCGCCGCCTTCGCCTCGGGCGCGACCCTGGACGCCGTCGAGCGGGTGTGCGGGCCGTTGCCGGACACCCCCTTCGACCGGCCGGGCGGGTCGCCGCCGGACATCGTCGAGCTGCTGGCCGGGCTGGTCTCCAAGTCGCTGATCGAGCGCGACGGCGACCGCTACCGGATGCTGGAGACGATCCGCGAGTACTGCGCCGGGCGGCTGGACGAGGCCGGCGAACGGGACCGGATGCACCGCGCCCATGCCGGGTACTTCCTCGACCTGGCGGCCGGCGCCGACCCGGTGCTGCGGACCGCCGGGCAGCTCGCCGCCCTGGAGCGCCTCGACGCGGACCGCGACAACCTGCACACCGCGTTGCGGCGCAGCGCGTCGGCCGGCGCGCCGCGGACCGCGTTGCGCCTGGTGGCGGCGCTCTCCTTCTACTGGTGGCTGCGCGGGCTCCGGGCCGAGGCCGCGACGCTCGCCGGGCTCGCCCTGGACGCGGCGGGCCCGGAGCCGCCGCCGGACCTCACCGAGGAGTACGTGATGAGCGTCTTCACGGCGGCCCTCGGTGGCTCGGGCCGGCCGGCCGGGCGCTGGACCGAGTTCATGCGCACGCTGACCGCCCCTCCCCGGCAGCCCTTCCTGCTCTACCTGTCGGCGATGGCGGTCGGCCCACCGGACGGCGGCGCCGACGACATCGTGGCCCTCAACCGGTACCTGCGCGCCCAGCTGACCGGCGACCCGTGGAGCGAGGCCCTCGGCGCCATCGGCGGCGGCTGGATGGTGCTGTTCTCCGGCGCCGACCCGGCCCTGGCCGAACCCGAGTTCCGGGCCTCGCTGGCCGGCTTCCGGGCCCTCGGCGAACGCTGGGGCGCCATGCTCGCCCTGTCCGGCCTGGCCGAGACCGCCGCCTGGCGCGGTGACCCGGCGGCCGGGACGGCGTCCGTCGCCGAGGCGCTGCGGCTGGCCGGGGAGCTGGGCTCCACGGTGGACGTGGCCGACCTGATCCGCGGCCGCGCCGAGGCCCGGCACGCGGCCGGCGACCGGTCCGGCGCGGCCGAGGACTTCACCCGCTCCGCCGAGCTGGCCCGCCGGGCCGGCGCCCCCGAGCTCACCGCGGCCGCCCAGCTCGGCCTGGGCGTGCTGGCCCTCGACCGGGGGGACCTGCCCGAGGCCGGCCGGCTCTGCTCGGCGGCGCTGGCCACCTGCCCGGAGGGCTGGTACAGCGCCGAGGGCACCCGGGTGGCGATCCTGCTGGCGCTGGGCCGGATCGCCGAGGCCGCCGGCGACCCGGGGACGGCCGCGGCCCGCTACCGCGAGATGTTCACGGTGCGCGGCGGCATGCTCGGCTTCCAGGTGCTGGCCGAGGGCCTCGACCGGCTCGCCGCCCTCGCGCTGGCCGACGGCGCCCCGGAACGCGCCGCCCATCTGCTCGGCGCGGTCCGGGCGCTGGCCCTGCGCCCCGGCCCGGAGTCGTCCCCGCTGGGCGCGCGGACCGCGGCGGCGGCGCGGGCCGCTCTGGGCGGGACCCGGTACGCGGCGGCGCTCGCCCACGGCGCCTCCCTCACCCCGGAGCAGGCGCTGGCCCTCCCCCACGGCTGACCGCCCGGCCGGCCCTCAGCGCTTGATCAACCGCCCTGAGACAGCCCTGACAGCCAGCCGGGTGGGCCGTCAGCGGACGGTGCGCGGCCGGTCAGCGCGGCGATCCAGCCTGGGCGCATGCAGACGACATTCGCGGTCGTGGCCGAGAGGCTGCGGAAACGGTATCGGGGCGGGCACGGGGCCACCGCGCTCGACGGATTCGATCTCCGGGTGCCCGCCGGGACGGTGTACGGGCTGCTCGGCCCGAACGGGGCGGGCAAGACCACGGCGGTGCGGGCGCTCACCACGCTGTTGCGGTTCGATGCCGGCCGGGCGGAGGTGGCCGGCGCCGACGTCGCCCGGGAGCCCGGGACGGTCCGTGAGCGGATCGCGCTGACCGGCCAGTACGCGGCCGTCGACGAGCTGCTCAGCGGGCGGCAGAACCTGGTGCTGTTCGGGCGGCTGCACCGGCTGAGCGGCCCGGCCGCGCGCCGCCGGGCCGACGAGCTGCTGGAGCGGTTCGGGCTGACCGAGGCGGCGGGCCGGTCGGCGAGGGACTACTCGGGCGGCATGCGGCGGCGGCTCGACCTGGCGACCAGCATGATCCGGCGGCCGCGGGTGCTGTTCCTGGACGAGCCGACCACCGGACTCGACCCGCGCAGCCGCAACCAGGTGTGGGAGGCGGTGCGCGGCCTGGTCGCCGACGGCACCACGGTGCTGCTCACCACGCAGTATCTGGACGAGGCCGATCAGCTGGCCGCCCGGATCGCGGTGGTGGACGCCGGGCGGGTGGTGGCCGAGGGCAGCCCGGACGAACTGAAGGCGGCGATCGGCGCGGACCGGCTCGAGGTGGTGGTCCGGGACGCGGACCGGCTCGCCGAGGCGGCCGCCGCGGTGGCCGTGGCGGTGGGAGCCACCCCGGACGCGGACCCCGAGCAGCGGCGGCTGCGGGTGCCGGTGACCGACCGGGTGGGCGGTCTGACGGCGGCGGCCCGGGCC
Organism: Actinoplanes hulinensis; assembly: GCF_019429605.1. Lineage (NCBI taxonomy): Bacteria > Bacillati > Actinomycetota > Actinomycetes > Micromonosporales > Micromonosporaceae > Actinoplanes > Actinoplanes hulinensis. The sequence goes on from NZ_JAHXZI010000008.1 coordinate 258,346, forward strand.
CTGCAGGACGCCGGGATCACGGTCGCCGACCTGGGCGTCCACCGGCCCACGCTGGACGAGGTCTTCCTCAACCTGACCCGGACGGAGGCACGGCGATGAGCGTGCGGACCGAGCGGAACGGGGCGCTGGTGGACGGCTGGGTGATGACCGGACGGTACCTGCGGCACGTGGTGCGGGCGCCCGAGGAGATCGTCATCTACTTCAGCCTGCCGATCATGTTCGTGCTGGTCTTCGGGTACGTCTTCGGCAGCGGGATGTCGGTGCCGGGCGGCGGCGGGTACCGCGAGTTCCTGATCCCGGGCGTGTTCGTGATGACGATGCTCTACGGGATCGGGGCGACGGCCACCGCGATCGCCGTGGACACCGGCCGGGGTGTGCTGGACCGGTTCCGGTCGATGCCGATGGCCCGGTCCGCGCTGATCACCGGCCGGGTGCTGGCCGACCTGGCCCGGGCGCTGCTGGAGACGACGGTGCTGCTGGTGTGCGGGCTGCTGGTCGGCTGGCGCTGGCACCACGGGACCGGGCCGCTGCTGGCGTCGATCGGGCTGCTCCTGCTACTGCGGCTGGCGCTGAGCTGCGCCGGGGTGGCGCTCGGGCTGGTCGCGCCGAACCCGGACACGGTGTCGATGATCGTGTTCCCGCTGGCCTTCCCGCTGAGCGCGGTGTCGAACGTGTTCGTGGCGCCGGAGATGATGCCGGGCTGGCTGGGCGCGGTGTCCGAGTGGAACCCGATCTCGGCGACCACGGCCGCGATCCGTGAGCTGAACGGCAACCCGGGCCTGGGTGGCGAGACCTGGGCGGCCGACCACTCGCTGCTGCTCGCGGTGGCCTGGCCGGTCGCGCTGATCGCGGTCTTCGGGCCGCTGTCGGTGCGCCTCTACCGGCGGCTGGGCCGCTGACCAGGTCTTTTCCCAGCGGACAAATAACGCAAAAGCACACGAAGACGCAGCTACCTTGCGAAGATCATCTCTGACGTGACAACGGCGGGGGTGGGCAGTTGCGGAACGAGGAGACGGGAGGCACACCTGTCATCAACCGGTGTGCCTCCCTCGACAGGACGACCGCCGACCGGCCCCTTCCCCGGCCGGCGCAGCGCGTTCCCCAGCACGCCCGCCTGATCCGCGCCGAACCCGGCAGCACCGAGCCGCTGCCGCTCGAACTGGTCCGCCGGGACGTCGCCGGCGACCGGCCCGGGGTGCCGCTCATGCTGCGGGTGCGGGTCCTCGACGCGCACACCGGGACATCGGTCGGCGGCGCGGTCCTGGAGATCCGGCACCGCGAGGCGACCGGCGACGGCGAGGTGCGCGGGGCCCAGGTGACCGGCGCCGAGGGGTACGCGGAGTTCCGTACCGTCCATCCGGGCCGCGAGGCGGGCGCGCCGGTGGCCATCCACGCCGAGGTCCATGTGGGCGGCTACCTGGCCGGGGGACGGTCGGTGACGTACGCCGGCCCGCTCTTCGTCCCCGAGCAGATCGCCGGCCAGATCGACGGTCAGGTGGCCGCGCGGGCCGAGGATCCGAGCCCGGACACCGGCGGGGTGCTGCACGTGGTGCCGAGGGACCGGTTCGATCTCAAGGCCGGACTTCTCGGCACCATCACCGTGGCGATCGGCGAATGACGCCCGGTAATGAACCGCCCGGCATGATATTTCATGATCTTGACCGTTCGGGCTTCGCGCCGGACCTTGCCCTGGGGGGTTCTCTGCGGGCCTGAACGTTTCTAGGCTGACGCGACCACACTCAGCCAGGGGGTTGCGACGATGCAGGGCAGTGCGCGGAACGAGACCGTTCCCGGGTCGGCGAGCCTCAAGCGCCGCTGGACGCTGGTCGCCATCCAGGGCGGCACTCTGATCCCGCTGACCTACCTCTGGCTCGGCCCGGCCAGCGAGGCGGCCGCCGCCAGCCCCGAGCCCGATCTGGCCGCCGGGCTGGTCGGTCTCCTGCTGACCGTCTTCGGCCTGCCCTGGTCGGTCTTCGTCTGCCTGCTGGACAACCGTTACGACCTGTTCGACAGCCCGCTGCGCGACCTCTTCGTCATCGGCCCGGCGGTGTTCAACCTGGGCCTGACCGCCTTCGGCGTCTGGTGGACGAACCGCCACCCGGCCGTCGAGCACGAGTGGGAGATCATCGAGGTCACCGACGCCGACGGCGTGGAGGTCGAGGTGGAGGCGGAGCCCCGGTCCTGACCGGTTCAGTTACCGGTCTTGCCGGGGGCGTAGGCGTTGGCCGCCGTGAGGGTGAGGGTCGACCAGCGCATCGCGTCGAGGGAGAGCCCGGCCAGGTCGCCGGTGCCCCACTCGCCGTCCTCGTACGCCCGCACCGTGCTCAGCACCTTGCCCAGCCGGCCGGCGCCGTGGATGACCGCGTCGGCCACCTCCGCGCTCAGCGGCAACTGCTCGGCCATCGCGGCCGGGGTCGTCGCCATCACGCCTGCCATGCCGGTGACCAGCCCGGCCACGAAGGCGGCGCCCGGGTCGGCGCCGAAGCGCGGGGCCAGGCTCTCACAGAGGCGGGCCTGGGCCAGGGCGGTGAGCAGCTGCTCCTCGGGGGCCTCGCCCACGTCGTCGACCACCATGAGGGTGGCCCAGCGGCGGATCCGGTTGAGGCCGACCATCATGATCGCCTGACGGACCGAGGAGATCCGGCTGACCACCCCGGCGGCGACCGAGTTGCTGACCCGCAGCACGCGCAGCGCCAGCGCCGGGTCGCTCGCGATGATCGTGGTGATCTTGTCGAGCGGCACGTCCGGTGACATGAGGGCGGCGACCAGCTCCAGCCGGCGCAGCCGGGACGGGGAGAGGCTGGGCGTGCTGAGCACCTGGGGACGGCTCAGCGCGTACCCCTGGCGGAGCTCCATGCCGTAATGGTCGGCGAGCGCCACCTGGGCCTCGGTCTCCAGCCGCTCGGCGACGAGCTGGATCCCCGGATACTCGCGGCAGGCCGCCACGATCTCGTCGAGACGGCTCAGGTCGCCGTCGAGAAGATCGAGTTTGACGTACGAGGCCAGGCCGAGCAGCCGCTCGTGGCCGGAGCCCCAGACGAAGTCGTCGAGGGCGATCCGGTAACCGGCCTCGGTGAGGGCGGTCAGCCCGGCGATCACCTCGTCGTCGACGTCGACCGTCTCCAGCACCTCGAGCACCACCTGGTCGGGATCGAACGGCAACGGCAGCCGCCCGGTCACGAACTCGCGGGTGAGGTTGATGAAGCATGGTCGGTTGCCGACCACCTCGGCGATGCCGAACTCGGTGAACGTGTTCACCATGACGGCACTGGTGGCGTACGTATCCTGCCGCCCCGACTCGACGGCATCCAGACGGCCACGGAAGAGCAGCTCATACGCCACCACCGCGCCGGCCGCGTCAAAGATCGGCTGACGGCCCACGTGTACCGCGTCCAACACCGGGATTCCCACGCCAGAGCCATCGGCACCCGGCGGCCGGACTTGATGAATCGCACCACGAAACAAAGTCGAAACGGTGACTTCCACGGGTGGGGGCGGTCGTGCTGGGATGAGGCGGCCGTCACAACTCACCGGTAAGAAGGGTTCCACCGCATGCTCAACCTCTCCGTACTGCTGGAGGACAGCGCTCGCCACTACCCGGAGCGCACGGCTGTGGTGCTCGGCCCGCAGCGGCTGACCTACGCCCAGGTGGACGCCGCGGCGAACCAGGTGGCGAACATGCTTGCCGCACGGGGCGTGCAGCCCGGCGACAAGGTGGCGCTGACCTGCCCCAACCTGCCGTACTTCCCGATCGTCTACTACGGCATCCTCAAGGCCGGCGCGGTCGTGGTGCCGCTGAACGTGCTGCTCAAGGGCCGGGAGATCGCGTACCACCTGCGTGACTCGGGCGCCAGGGCGTACTTCTGCTTCCAGGGCACCCCGGAGCTGCCGATGGGCGCCGAGGGCTTCGCGGGCTTCACCGAGGCCGCGGACTGCGAGCAGTTCTTCCTGATCACCGCCGACCCGGCGGCCGCGTCGCCGATCGAGGGCGCCGAGACGATGGGCGCGGCGCTGGCCGGGCAGTCGCCGGTCTTCGAGACGGTGCTGCGCGACGAGACCGACGCCGCGGTGATCCTCTACACGAGCGGCACCACCGGCCAGGCCAAGGGCGCCGAGCTGTCCCACTCGAACCTGGTGCTCAACGCGCTGACCTGCAACCGGCTCTTCGGCACCCAGCCGGGCACCGACACCCACCTGCTGGTCCTGCCGCTGTTCCACTCGTTCGGCTCGACGGTCAACATGAACGCCGGCTTCGCCACGGCGTCGACCCTGGTGCTGCTGCCCCGCTTCGAGGCGACGGCCGCCGTCCAGCTGCTCCAGTCGGAGAACGTGACGTTCTTCGCCGGCGTCCCGACCATGTACTGGGGCCTGCTCAACGCCCTGGACCAGACCGAGGGCGTCGACGTCGAGCGGATCGCCCGCAACATGCGGGTCGCCGTCTCCGGCGGCTCCAGCCTGCCCGTGGAGATCATCAAGGCGGTCAAGGAACGCTTCGGGGTGACCATCCTCGAGGGGTACGGGCTGTCCGAGACCTCCCCGGTGGCCACCTTCAGCGACCCGGACAGCGACCCGCGCCCCGGGTCCATCGGCATCCCGATCTGGGGTGTCGAGGTGAAGCTGATCGACGGCGACTGGAACACCATCGAGAACCCGGACGAGATCGGCGAGATCGCGATCCGCGGGCACAACATCTTCCGGGGCTACATCGGCCGGCCCGAGGCGACCGCCGAGGTAATGCGCAACGGCTGGTTCCGTACCGGTGACCTGGCCCGCCGCGACAAGGACGGCTTCTACTACATCGTCGACCGGGCCAAGGACATGATCATCCGGGGTGGCTTCAACGTCTACCCCCGGGAGATCGAGGAGGTGCTGATCACCCACGACGCGGTCTCGCTGGCCGCGGTGATCGGGGTGCCGCACGAGAGCCACGGCGAGGAGGTCAAGGCGTTCGTGATCCTCAAGCCGGGGGCCACCGTCACCGAGGAGGAGCTCGTCGCGTGGGGCAAGGAGCAGATGGCCTCCTACAAGTACCCGCGCGTCGTCAAAATCGTCGATGCGCTGCCGATGACGGCGACCGGCAAGCTGCTCAAACGTGAGCTCAGCTGAACGTGAGGGTCGAGCACGGCGCCCGGCGGCTCCCGCCGGGCGTCCTGCTTTCCTCCGACCGCGCCGGGTCCGGCTCGCGGTTGCGCCCATGACGCACAGTGGACCTGCGGTTCCAACTGGGGAGAGGCTCACAGCGTGACGATGGTTCAGGCGCCGCCACGGGCCGCGCTGCAGCACCTCACCGGGTTGCGGCACACCTCGCCCGGCCGCCTCCAGCTGCTGCTCGTCACCCTGCTCGCGCTCACCGCGCTGACCGGCCTGGTCGCCGGCGTGACCGCGAGCGCCGCCGCCACCGGCACCGCCGACCTGCGTGACCGGGCCCAGCCGCTGATGAGCGAGGCGCAGACCGTCTACTCCTCGCTGGCCGACGCCGACACCACCGCGGCCCGCGCCTTCATCACCGGCGGCCTGGAGCCGGCCGGGCTGACCCGCCGTTACGAGGACGACCTGGAGCGGGCCGCCGCCGCGCTCACCTCGGCCGCCCGCCGCGTCCCCGCCGACGGCCGGGCCGGTGAGGCCATCCAGCGGATCGCCACCGGGCTCACCCGCTACACCGCGCTGATCGCCTCGGCCCGCACGCTGAACAGGCAGGGAAAGCCGGTCGGCGCCGCCTACCTGTCCACCGCCTCCCAGCTGAACCGGGAGACCCTGCAACCGCAGGCACAGCTGCTCTTCCAGGAGGCGCGCCGCGCGGCCGACAGTGGGTACGACGACGCCAGCGCCTCCTGGTGGCTCATGCTGCTGGTGGTGCTGTTCGTCGGGCTCGCGGTGGCGCTCGTGTGGACACAGATCTACCTGAGCCGCAGCACGAACCGGGTGTTCAACGTGCCCCTGCTGGCCGCCTCCGGGGTCGCCGTGCTCCTGATGGTCGGCTGCGTCGTGGTCTTCGGCCACCAGCGCGGCCAGCTGGCCGCCGCCGACCGGGACGGGTCGGCACCGCTGGAGGTCCTCGCCGAGAAGCGGATCCTGGTGCTGCGGGAGCGGGCCGACGAGGCGCTCACCCTCGCGGCGCGGGCCGGGCACGGGCCGCTCGAGGAGGAGTTCCTCCAGCTGAGCGAGCGGGTCACCTTCGACGACCCGCAGCTCGACGACATGCCGGCGCTGATGCGCGAGGCCGCCGACCTGCACGGCGAGTTCCTGACATCGCACCGGCAGGTCCGCTCACTCGACGACGGCGGCGACTACGAGGGGGCCGTGAAACTCGCCGCCTCGGACGGCATGGCGCAGACCTTCGACCAGCTCACCGCCACCCTCGACCGGGCCATGGACGACCGGCGGGCCGCCTTCGACTCCCGGAGCGAGGCCGCGGGGTCCGGGCTGGGCGCGCTCATCGTGCTGGGCCCACTGCTCGCGCTGGTGATCGGCGTGCTCGCCACGATCGGCCTGCGGGCCCGGCTGGAGGAGTACCGCTGATGCGCGCTCTCGCTGTCGTCGCCGCCCTCACGCTGCTCGCCGCCGGCTGCACCCCCGCTCCCCCGCCGCCGGCGCCCGGCCCGTCGCCCGCACCGTCCGCCACCGGCTCGGCGGCACCGGTCCCGGAGTGCGAGCCGCGGAAGAGCTGGCGCCCCACCCGGGGCCTGGAGATCCCGGCCGGCAGCCGGATGGCGGAGATCCGCGCACGCGGCCACCTGATCCTCGGCACCAGCCAGGACACCCTGCTGTTCAGCTCGCGCGACCCGTTCAGCGGCGCCATCGAGGGCTTCGACGTCGACATGGCGCGGGAGATCTCCCGGGCCATCTTCGGCAGCCCGGACAGGGTGCGGATCCTGGTGATCCCCCGCTCCCGGCGGGTGGACGCGGTCGCCACCGGCCAGGTCGACATGGCCATCAACACCATGACCACCAACTGCGCCCGCTGGCAGCGGGTCGACTTCTCCACCGTCTACTACGAGGCCGGGCAGAAGGTGCTGGTCGGCAGGGACTCGACGGTGACCCGGATCCAGGACCTCGGCGGCCGCACGGTGTGCGCGGCCAGCGGCTCCACCTCGCTGGAGAACCTCGCGAAGATCGAGCCGAGACCCGACGCGGTGGCCCGCCGCGACTTCGGCGAGTGCCTCGTGGCGTTCCAGCAGAACGAGGTGGAGGCGATCTCCACCGACGACACCATCCTGGCCGGCCTGGCCGCCCAGGACCCGTACGCCAAGGTGGTCGGCGACCCCTTCACCCAGGAGCCGTACGCGATCGCGATCAGCCGGACCCACCGCGACCTGACCGAGTTCGTCAACGCGGTCCTGGAGCGGATGCGTGCCGACGGCACCTGGAAGGCCCTCTACGACAAATGGCTGCACGACAGCGGCCCGGCGCCGAAGCCACCCGTGGCGGAGTACCGATGAGCGAGCTTGCGAGCGAATCATCCAGCTCAGTCTTGAACTCATTGCGACGCCGGAGCGCAGCGGAGGTGGCGCAATGAGCGAGCTTGCGAGCGAATCATCCAGCTCAGTCTTGAACTCATTGCGACGCCGGAGCGCAGCGGAGGTGGCGCAATGAGCCCGGGAAGCTTGCTCGCCGTCGACACCGAGCTGGAACGGCTGGAGAAGGCGGTGGCCGCCATCTCCGCCAACCTGGTCGAGCTGGACCAGAACCCGGACCGCCAGGAGCTCGGCCGGACCCGCCTGACCGGCCGCACCGCGGCCGCCTGGTCCGACGCCGGCGAGGCCCTGGCCCAGCTGTGGCAGGGCCACCGGCTGCTCGGTGACGTGATCACCCGGGCCCGGGCGCTGCGCGGGCACGGCGACCGCGCGCTGAAGCGGATGAGCGACGCCGACCGGGCCGCCTACCAGCAGGAGGTGCTGGGCCACTCGATCACCCTGGCCACCGCCACGGTGCCGCTGGCCCAGCGTGGGCTGCTCGGCTCCGGGCAGGTCAGCACCACCTGCACCCCGGCCGAACTGCTCGCCGGCATGGAGGCGGCGTTCACCACCGCGGTCGCCGTGGTGACCGCCGCCGGTGACGCCTGGCGCCGGGCCGTGCCCGCCGCCGCCGACGCCGCGGCCGCGCTGTCCCGGGCCCGCTCGCTCACCCGGCAGGCCGGCGCCGGCACGCTGGCGGCCGAGGCGGAGCGCCTGCTCGACGAGGCCGACCGGCTGCTCGGTGACATCACCGGCACCCTGGCCTCGGACCCACTGGGCACGAACACCGCCGGCCTGGACCGGGTGCGTGCCCTGATCGCCCGGGCCGACGCCGAGCGGACCTCGGCCACCGAGCTGCGGGAGTCGCTGACCCAGCGGCTGCGCGACGCCAGGGGGCTCGCCGCCGAGGTGGACGCGGCGTCCCGGGACGCCGCCGCGGCCCGCGACGCGGTGGCCGGGCGATTCCCCGGGCACCGGGTCGCCACGGTCCAAGGCGACAGCCTGCTGCCCGACCTGGTCGCGATCGAGGCGCTCGCCGCGGCCGGGCACTGGGCGCTGATCAGCCCCCGGCTGTCGGCCTGGGCCAGGCAGGCCCGGCAGCGGCTGACCGACCTGCGGGACGCGCGGGCCCGCAACGCCCACCTGCTGGCCGAGCGCAACGAGCTGCGCGGGCGGCTCGACGCGTACCGGGCGAAGGCGCTGAGCCGTGGGCTCGGCGAGGACCCCGGCCTCGGCCCGCTCGCCGAGACCGCCCGCGACGCCCTCTTCTCCGCGCCGTGTGACCTGACGACGGCGCGGGCCGCCGTCGACGCGTACCAGGACGCGCTCTCCGCCACCATCGCCGCCAGGGAGGCCCGATGACCAGCTGCCGGCGGGACAACTGTCCCGGAACGATCGAGGACGGCTACTGCGACACGTGCGGGCTCGCGCCCGTCACCACGCCCGCTCCCTCTCCCGCTCCCGCTGTCGTGGCGGGCCGCTGCAACCGGGACGGCTGCGACGGGACGATCGACGAGGGCTACTGCGACACCTGCGGGCTCGCCCCGGTCACGGTGCCCGCGCCCCGGACGGCGACCGCCGCGTCGGCCCGGGCGAGCAGCGCGCTGTCCTCGCGTACCCGGGGAAGCGGCCGGACCAGCGGCAGCTCCCGGACCGGCTCGGCCCGCCGGTTCGGCGGCGGGCTGGTCGCCATCGAGCCGATCCGCACCGCCGACCCGTCGACCGCCGTGATGACCGTCGCCGAGGTGCCGGAGTCCAAACGGTTCTGCGCGAAGTGCGGCAACCCGGTGGGCCGGGCCCGGGGCGAGCGGACCGCCCGCCCGTCCGGCTTCTGCCCGTCCTGCGGCGAGGCGTTCAACTTCACCCCCAAGCTGAGCAAGGGTGACCTGGTCGCCGGCCAGTACGAGGTGGTCGGCCCGCTCGCGCACGGCGGCCTGGGCTGGGTCTACCTGGCCGTCGACAAGAACGTGTCGGACCGGTGGGTGGTCCTCAAGGGCCTGCTCAACTCCGGCGACGAGGACGCGCTGGCCGCCGCCGTGGCGGAGCGGCGCTTCCTGGCCGAGGTCGAGCACCCGAACATCGTGAAGATCTACAACTTCGTCGAGTTCGACGGCTCCGGCTACATCGTGATGGAGTTCGTCGGCGGCAAGTCGCTCAAGGACCTGCTCAAGGAGCGCCGGGTCGACGGGGCGGCGACCCCGCTGCCGGTGGATCAGGCGCTGGCCTACGTGCTGGAGATCATGCCGGCGTTCGGGTACCTGCACGACCGCGGCCTGATCTTCTGCGACTTCAAGCCGGACAACGTGATCCAGTCCGGCGACCAGATGCGGCTGATCGACCTCGGCGGCGTGGTGCACGTCGACGACGAGGAGGCGGCGATCTACGGGACCGCCGGCTACCAGGCGCCGGAGATGGCCACCGACGGGCCGTCCCCGCAGTCCGACCTCTACACCATCGGCCGCACCCTCGCGGTGCTGACCACCGACTTCCGCGGCTACCAGGGCACCTTCAAGGACAGCCTGCCGGACCGGGGCGAGTTCGAGGTGTACCGGCGGCACGAGTCGTTCTACCGGCTGCTGGTGCGGGCCACCCGTACCGACCCCGGCGAGCGGTTCGCCGACGCGGCCGAGATGTCCGAGCAGATGCTGGGGGTGCTGCGGCAGGTCCTCGCCACCGACGGCACCCCGCGGCCGGCGGTGTCCCGCTACTTCACCGGGGAGCTGCGCACCGACCTGCGCGACGAGAAGGCCCGCTGGCAGGACCTGCCCGTCCCGCTGATCGACCTGAGCGACCCGGCCGCCGGTTTCCTCGCCTCGATCACCGCGGCCGACCCGAAGACCGTGCTCGCCCAGCTGCGGACCGCCCCGGAGGACACCGTCGAGGTGCGACTGCGGACCCTGCGGGAGCTGATCGTGCAGGGCGACACCGCGGCCGCCGAGATGGTCCGCGACTCGCTGGAGCCGGACTGGCGGGTCGACTGGTACGACGGGATCCTGGCGCTGTCCACCGGCGACCCGGCGCGGGCCCGGCAGCGGTTCGACGCGGTCTGGTCGGCACTGCCCGGGGAGCCGGCGCCGCAGCTGGCCCTCGGGGTCACCGCCGAGCTGGCCGGCGACCCGGCCACCGCCTGCGGGTACTACGACGTGGTGAGCCGCACCGATCCGGCGTACACGGCGGCGGCCGCGGGGCTGGCCCGGTGCCGGCTGGCGAACGGCGACCGGGCCGGGGCCGTGGAGGCGTACGCGCGGGTCCCCGGCACCTCGTCGGCGTACCCCAGCTCGCAGATCGGCGCGATCCGGGCGCTGGTCCGCTCGCACCGGACCGCGACGGTCGATGTGGACTCGCTGGCCACCGCCGCCGGGCTGATCTCCCGGCTCGAGGTGGAGGCCGCCCAGCTGGCGTCGCTGCGGGCCGAGTTGCTGGAGCAGGTGCTGCGCACCATGGACGGCGGCACCCGGCTCACCGGCACGGTGCTGACCACGGTGATCGGCGGGACCCCGGCGGAGAAGGATCCGGAACGGGACGTACGGTTCGCGCTGGAGTCGGCGTACCGGGAGATGGCCCGGGCAACGCACGGCGCGGAGAAGATCCGCCTGGTCGACCTGGCGAACGCGGTCCGGCCGCGTACGCGTACTTGAAAGGGCGGAAATGACGCTGACCACCGACTGCACCTCGTGCGCCGACGAGCGCACCGCCGGCGCGAGCTTCTGTGAGGTGTGCGGTCGCCGGCTCACCGAAACGGCGGAGCCGTCCTCGGCCCGGGAGGACTGCTCGCACTGCGGGGCGGTGGGCGCCGTGGACGACGACGGGTACTGCGAGGAGTGCGGCATGCAGGCCGGCCGATCCCGCGACCATCTGGAAGCCGACGGCGGCGCGACCGGCGCCGCGGTGAGCGACCGGGGCCGCCGCCACCACCGCAACGAGGACGCCATGTGGCTGGCCGTCGGGGCGGACGCCGCCGACGTGGTGGTCTCCGACGGCGTGTCGGCGTCGTTCGACCCGGACGCCGCCTCGGACATCGCGGTCCGCGCGGCCGGTGAGCTGCTGGCCGCCGCCCGCCACCCGGACGAGCAGCCGGCGCCCAATCCGGACGAGACGGTGGACCTGGAGCGTCCGCAGGGCGCGGTGGGGCTGGCCGGCGCGGTGGCGCACGCCATCGCCGGGGCCGCCGCCGCGGTGGCCTCGCTGGCGCACACCGGCGACCCGCGCCGGGCCGCCGCGAACCCGGCCTGCACGATCGTGGCCGCCGCGGTCCGCGGGCCGCACGTCGGGTACGGCTGGGTCGGCGACAGCCGGATCTACTGGCTGGGCCCGGACGGCCCGGCCGAGCAGCTCACCGAGGACGACTCGTGGGCCGCCCACGTGATCGCCCTGGGCGCCGACCCGGTGACCGCCATGAACGATCCGAAGGCGCACGCCATCACGGCGTGGCTGGGCGCGGACGCCGGGCCGGTGGCTCCGCGGGTGCGCTCGTTCACCGCCACCGAGCCGGGCCATCTGATCCTGTGCAGCGACGGACTGTGGAACTACCTGCCCGACCCGGCCGAGTTCGGCGCCGTGATCCGGGAGGCCCTGGCCGCCGCTCCCGGCCCGCTGGACGCGGCCCGGGCACTCGTCGCCTACGCGAACGCGGCCGGTGGCGGCGACAACATCACGGTCGCCCTGGTGCCGGTGCACCCGGTGACCGAGACCGAACCGAAGACGACGGAACTGTCCACCACCAGCGAGGATTGAGGAGACACGCGTGTCGTACACCGCTGAGGCGTTCCAGAACGAGTACCTCGCCACGGGTGCGAGCGAGGTCAACGCGATCGTGACGATCACGTCGGCCGGCAGCGAGGGCGGTCGCCGCACGGCCGGCGCCACCGAGATCATCATTGTGGACGCGTCCGGGTCGATGCAGGCCGAGGGCCGGATCGGCGCGGCCCGCCAGGCCGCGAAGGCGGCCGTCGAGTGCATCGACGACGGCGTGAACTTCGCCATCATCGCCGGCGTCAGCACCGCCCAGCAGCTGTTCCCGGACCCCGGGCAGCTGGCGGTCTCCTCGCCGCAGACCCGGGCCGACGCGGCCCGGGCGATCGACCGGCTCCAGGCCAACGGCGGCACCGCGATGGGCGCCTGGCTGTTGATGGCCGCCCAGCTGTTCGCCCAGCGGCCGGGCGACATCAAGCACGCCATCCTGCTGACCGACGGCGACAACGGTGAGCGGGCCGGCTATCTGGAGACGGTGCTGGACCAGATCAAGGAGCAGTTCGTCTGCGACTGCCGGGGCGTCGGCGCCAACTGGAAGGTCGCCGAGCTCCGCAAGATCGCCGACCGGATGCTCGGCACCGTCGACATCGTGGCCAAACCGACCGAGCTGACCGCCTCGTTCCAGCAGATGATCACCGCGGCGATGGGCAAGACCAGCGCCGACGTCCAGCTCAAGGTGATCACCCCGGTGACCAGCAGGATCCGCTTCGTGAAGCAGGTCGAGCCGCGGGTGGCCGACCTGACCGGCAAACGGGTCGAGGACGGGCGGGCGGGCCGTTACCCGCTCGGCTCCTGGGGACAGGAGAGCCGCGACTACCACCTCTGCTTCGACGTCACGCCGGGCAACGTCGGCGACAACATGATGGCCGGGCGGGTGCAGATCCTCGAGGGTGACACGGTGCTCGCGACCGTACTGGTCAAGGCGACCTGGACCGAGGACACCGCACTCTCCACCAAGATCAATAGGCAGGTCGCCCACTACACCGGGCAGGCCGAGCTGGCCGAGGTGATCCAGGAGGGGCTGACCGCGCACAAGGCCGGCGACGACCGGACCGCCACCATCAAGTTCGGCCGGGCCGCCCAGCTCGCCCGGGCCAGCGGCAACGCCGCCACCGAGGAGCTGCTGTCCAAGGTGGTGGAGATCGAGGACGCGGTCACCGGCACGGTCCGGCTCAAGCGCCGGGTGGCGGCCGAGGACGAGATGGCCCTGGACACCCGCTCCACCAAGACGGTCCGGGTGGGCCGCGGCCAGTGAGCGCCTACACCTGCCCGAACGGTCACGCGTCCACCGAGGACGACTTCTGCGACACGTGCGGCTCCCCGATCGAGGGCGCCGCACCCGCGGCCGTGGTGACCGCTCCCCCGGCCGCCGCCGAGCCGGCCGCACCGGCCGGGGACTGCCCCAAGTGCCGGGCGCCGCGGGGGCCGGGCCGGTTCTGCGAGGACTGCGGCTACGACTACACGACCGGGCGGGTCCCGCAGTTGAGCACACCCACTCCGGCGGCGCCGGCCGGCGAGTGGACGGCCACGGTCTTCGCCGACCCTGACTACTTCGCCGACAACGACATCGAGGGCGTCGAGTTCCCGTCCGGCGCGCCCGGGCGGACCGTCCGGCTGGCCCCGCCACAGGTGCGGATCGGCCGGCAGAGCTCCTCGAAGGGCACCACCCCGGAGATCGACCTGGCCCAGGCGCCCGCCGATCCCGGGGCCTCGCACAACCACGCGCTGCTCACCTTCTCGGTGGACGGCACGTGGCTGGTCTCCGATCTCGGCTCGACCAACGGCACCTACCTCAACGGGGAGGCCCAGCCGCTGGACCCGGGACAGACCCGGACCCTGAAGGACGGCGACCAGGTGCACGTCGGCGCCTGGACGACGATCACCCTGCACGCGCCGTGACGGCCGCCGGGCCCCCGGCGTGACCGGGGGCCCGCGCGTCAGAAGGTGAACTCGCCGCCGTAGTCACGGGTGTGGTCGCGATAGATCGTGTGATAGCGGATCTGGTCCTGGACGACCACGCCGTTCTGGCAGACGAACTCCACCCAGACGCTCGGCCCGTCGATGCGCACGTAGTCGGCGTGGTTGGTCAATGAGGTGCCGCCGGACCAGCCGATGTAGGTCTGGTCGATCTGCGACTCGTAGATCTTCATCAGCTCCGCGGCGGTGGCGTCGTCGGCGACCTCGACCCAGGGCGCGACAGCGGCCAGGACCAGCCTCTTCTGCCCGGCTGTGAGCGACCCGGCGGACAGGCCCTCCTTCTTCGCCGGGAACTGGCCGTCCTCGCCCGGCCCGAGCAGCACGTCGGTGAACGTCTTCGCCAGCTTCGCCTTCCCCCGCTCGGTCTCGGTGAGGCTGCCGAGCATGGTGACCAGGCCGGTCCTCATGTCGTACAGCGGCGCGTGCCGGATGTTCGCGGCGTCGGTCCAGGTGATCGGCTCGACGCCGACGAAGTACGGCGACGCCCCGGCCACCTCGCCGTTCTTGTACGACATGTGCACCGCGAGGTGATGGCCGCCGAAGCTGATCATCCAGGCCCCGGTGGTGCTGGGCGTGCCGAGGAACGCCAGGAAGTAGTTGCCGGAGGAGTAGGTGGTGTCCGCGCCGCCACTCGGCATCTCACCGGGCGGGCCGCCGCCCGGCATGCCACCACTGGGCGTCCCGCTGGGCATCCCGCTGGGCGGGCCACCGGTCGGCATGGCCGGACGGGCGCTGCTGATCGCGCCCTTGGCCTGGAGGAGGGCGAGCTGGTCGTCGGCGGCCATGATCTGCTCGACCCGCTCGTAGCCGTTGCCGGACCGCGTCCCGAGCGCCGTCTTCAGCACGCTCCTGGCGGCCGCCTGCTCCTCGATGTCCAGGTCACCGAACCGGATGCCGGGCCGGCAGGACGAGCCGCACGGCAGGTTCGACCACAGGGTCGCATTGGCCTCGGACAGCTCCAGCTGGGTGAGCGCCTTCTCGTCGGCGTCGAGGGTGGCGAGGAACGCCTCGGCCGCCTGGACCACGCCGGCGACCGATTTCTCGTACGACCTGACGACGGCCACCGCCGCCGAGATGGACTTCTCGGTCGACGGCTCCTGGTCCGCCGGCCCGCCGCAGCCGGCCGACGCGAGCATGAGAAGCACGCCGGCGAAGGGCAACCATCGATTTCTCACGATCCGCTCCCTGATGAAGATCCGTCCGGATCATCACGCTAGCGAGCGTTGAGCACCTTCAAGGCTTTATCAACCAATTCCGCACTCCGGGAATACAGTGCCGCCCCCGGCCCCGGCCGGGTCCGCCCGTCCAGGCCCCGGTAATCGCCGCCGGCCTCGGTCACGATCAGCGAGGTGGCCGCGAAGTCCCAGATCTGGCCGCCGGTCTGCACCGCCAGATCCAGTTCACCCCGGGCCACCAGGAGCGCGGGCTGCACCGCCCACCCACGCTCGTCGGCCGCCTCGATGAGAGGCGCGACCGTGTCGCGTCCCCAGTCCGGCACCACGCCGAGCCGGCTCCCGGCCAGCTCCACCGGCCCGGCGCCGACGACCCGGATCCGGTGTTCGCCGAGGATCCGGCCGTCCTGGATCCGGCCCTCCCAGGCGCCGCCGCCGCGTTCGGCCCACCAGATCCGCCCCTGGGCCGGGACCGCCGCGACGCCGACGCTGATCTCGCCCCGCTCCTCGAGGGCGATCAGCACGAGCCACCGGTCGTCGCCCTCGACGAAGAGGTGGGTGCCGTCGATCGGGTCGATGATCCAGCGGCGGCCCTCGGTGCCGGCGGTCTCGCCGTGCTCCTCGCCGAGGACCGCGTCCCCCGGCCGGGCGACGGCGAGGACCTCCCGGATCCGGGTCTCGACGGCCCGGTCGGCGGCGGTCACCACCGACCCGTCGGTCTTGACCTCACGCGGCAGCCCGGCGAGGGCCGCGAATTGCCGGAGGCCTTCGGCCGCACCCGCGAGGGCGGCGTCCTGGGCGAGTCTCAGATCATCAGCCACGCACCCATCCTGCCCGCGGCACCCCGAGGGGTTGTCCCGTGTCACGAGAACGTCATGGGAATCTTGAAGTAACAATGCGTACTCAGATGGACCGGATCACCGACGGAGTGATCTTCACCGTGCCGGCCGGCCTGCCCCGGGGCCGGCACGTGCTGGCCCGTGAGCAGGTGGTGGCCGCCCAGCGGGAGCGGATGATGATCGCCGCCACCGAGCTGCTGGCGGCCGGGGGCTACCGGGGCTTCGGGGTGCGCGAGATCTGCGCCCGGGCCGCGGTGTCGAGGGCGGCGTTCTACGAGTGCTTCGCCGACAAGGACGCCTGCGTGCACGCCGCCTACGACCGGTTCATCGCGGTGTTCCTGGCCCGGCTGACGGTGGCGGCGAACCGGGGCGAGGACTGGCCCGGTTGCGTGCGCGAGTTCGTGGCCGCCTACCTGGGCACGTGCGAGAGCGACCTGGTGGCGGCCCGCGCGTTCGGGGTGGAGATGGACGCGCTGAGCCGGGCGGCCCGCGACCGGCGGCGCGCCGCGCTCACCCACCTGGCCGGGTTCATCCGCGAGCTGCGGGAACAGCGGTTCCCCGGCACGATCGGGGACACCCCGCTGAGCGCCTATGTCGGCGCGATCTACGCGCTGCGGCAGATCGCGTCGGACGCCCTCGACGCCGAACCCGTGCCCGACCTGTCGGCCCTGGTCCCGGAACTGTCCACCTGGCTGTGCCGGATGGTGCAGAGCCCAGCAGAGGAGAGAGTGTGACGATCTGTGCCGCCCCCGCGGTCGAGCTGGCCCGCCTCGACGATCTACGGCGGGACAGTCCGTCGTCGTTCGGTGCGATGTTCCTGCGGCGCGCCGCCCGTACCCCCGATGAAGTGGCCTATCGGCGACCCGGCAGCGAGGGTGGGTGGATCGCGCAGACCTGGGCGGAGACCGCGTCAGCGGTCCGGGAGATCGCGGCGGGACTGATCACGCTCGGCCTGCGCCCGGAGGACCGGGTGGCGATCGCGTCCGGCACGTCCGTCGAGTGGATCGAGGCGGACTTCGGGGTGATGTGCGCGGGCGGCGCCACCACCACCGTCTACCCGTCGTCGTCGGCGGAGGAGGTGGCGCACATCCTCACCGACTCGGGCAGCCGGTTCGCGTTCGTGGCGGACGCCGCCCAGGAGGCGAAGGTCGGCCCGCACGTGGAGCGGGTGTTCCGGATGGACGGCCTCGGCGAGCTGCGGGCCGCCGGCCGGGAGGCGCTGGACGCCGATCCGGAGCTGGTGCGACGGACCACGGACGCGGTCCGTCCGGACGACCTGGCCACGCTGATCTACACCTCCGGCACCACCGGCCTGCCCAAGGGTGTGCGGATCACCCACGGCGCTTGGGTCTACCAGGGCCTGGCGATCCAGGCGATGGGCTTCCTGCGGACCGACGACGTCGGCTACCTGTGGCTGCCGCTGTCGCACGCCTTCGGCAAGGCGCTGCTGTCCTGCCAGCTGTCGGTGGGCTTCGAGTTCGCCGTGGACGGCGACGTGAGCCGGATCGTCCAGCGGCTCGCCGAGGTGCGGCCGACCATCATGCCGGCCGTGCCGCGGATCTTCGAGAAGGTGTACGCCGGGGTCGGCGCGTCGGTCGGCGGTGGCCTCAAGGGCCGCCTGTTCGCCTGGGCGATCAAGGCCGGGCACCGCAACGTGCTGGCCGACCGGCTGGTGCTGTCGAAGGTTCGGGCCCGGTTCGGCGGGCGGATGCGGTTCTTCATCTCCGGCGCCGCCGCTCTCTCCCCGGACATCGCGGCCTGGTTCGGCGCCGTCGGCCTGCCGATCGCCGAGGGGTACGGAATGACCGAAACCTGCGCCACCACGGTCTTCAACCGTCCCGAGGCCCCGGATTACGGCACCGTGGGCCGCCCGCTGCCCGGCACCGACATACGGATCGCCGAGGACGGGGAGGTCCTGCTGCGCGGCCCCGGCATCATGAGCGGCTACCACGGGCTGGACTCCGGCGAGACCCTGGTGGACGGCTGGCTGCACACCGGCGACATCGGTGAGATCACCGAGAGCGGCTCGCTGCGGATCACCGACCGCAAGAAGGACCTGATCAAGACGTCGAACGGCAAGTACGTGGCCCCGCAGGCGATCGAGGCGAGGTTCAAGGCGATCTGCCCGATGGCGAGCCAGATCCTGATCCACGGCGACGGCCGGAAGTACATCACCGCGCTGATCGACCTGGATCCGGAGGTCACCCGTACGCCCGAGGTGGAGGCCGAGGTCGCGGCCTGCGTCGAGCGCCTGAACGCCGGTCTCAACCCGTGGGAGACGGTCAAGCGGTTCCTGATCCTCGACGAGCACCTCGACGTGGAGAGCGGCCTGCTCACCCCGTCGATGAAGCTGCGCCGCCGGAAGGCCGAGGAGCGCTACCGGTCGCGTTTGGACGGTCTCTACACCTAGGCGCCCGGCGTGACCTTGGCCGCACCCGCCTCTGCCTGCGTCTATACCGGTTGCGCGATCACATAGGGTTTTGGATGCGTCGATCCATGGGGGAATCAACATGTCGCCATCTCGCCCTGCCCTGCTCGCTCTCGCCACCGTCGCGCTCGCCGCCGGGTGCACCACCCCGGCCGTCAAGCGGGCGTCCGCGCCCGCGTCCACGCCGGGCACCGAGTCCACGTCGGCCGCCGCCGCGCCGAGCCCGTCCGCGGCCCCGGCCCGCGATCAGCTGCTCGCCGCGCTGGAGAAGTCTCGTAAGAGCACCTACCGGTTCAGCGTGACCGGTGACGTGCCGGACAAGCAGAAGGTCGCCGGCTCCGGGGCGTTCGACCCGAAGGCGAAGCGCCTCAGCGTCAAGTACAAGATCACCGGCAAGGAGGCCGACCAGGCCCAGCGGATCGTGGTCGGCACCGACCTGTACTCGCGGGAGAAGAGCAACGAGACCTGGGTGCACCTCGACCTGAAGCGGATCAAGAAGGACTCGCTGTACTGGTTCGACATGACCGACCCGACCGGCCTGTCCCGGTTCACCTCGTCGGTCGACCAGGTCCGCAGCACCGGGCCGAACGCGTTCGCCGGCACCCTCGACATCGAGGGCGACAAGTTCAACGACGGCTTCCTGCCGGTCGGCACCCCGGCCATCTCGGTCTGGTTCGGCGGCAACGCCCAGTTCACCGCGACCACCGACGCGGCCGGCTGGGTCACCTCCATCGGCGTGACGCTGAGCGACAGCGACGGCGCACTGAAGATGACCACCCGGCTCAGCGGCCACGGCAAGCCGTCCGGGGTGAAGAAGCCGTCCAACTACGGCGAGGCCTGGGACTTCTACTACGACAAGAAGTAGCGGCCGCGGTCACATGTCGAAGAGGTCGGCGGCCCGGGTGGCGCGCAGCAGCCATCGCAGGTGCGGCTGCGGATCGTGCAGGTGGCAGGTCGCCTGCCGGGCCTCCGCCACCCGCCGGGCCGCCACCAGCATCCGCAACCCGGCCGCGTCGCAGAAGTCCACCCCGGCCACGTCGATGTGGATCTGCCGGACCGGGTCGCCGAAACCGATCAGGTCGTGCACCCGGGTCAGGTCGTAGAGCTGGGTCTGCAACGCCTCCACCGACATGGCGTCCAGGCTGCCCTGGAGGGTGATCAGCAGGCGGTCGCCCTGCCGGCTGCCGGCGATCCGCGTCCCGGTCACGACGGCGCCTCCGGGCGGGACCGGATGATCGCCCAGACCAGCTTGCCGCCGCGTGCCGGCAGGGCGCCCCACGCCGACGCCGCCGACCCGACGATCCGCAGCCCCAGGCCCCGGTCGACCAGCGACGGACCGAGCGGGCCGGGCACCGGATCACAGACCCGGGGCAGCACCAGGTCACCGTCGTAGACGGCCAGGTGCACCGCGGCCGCCGGCCCGGAGCCGCGCGACGACACCACCACCTCGATGTCGGTGCCGGCGTGCTCGGCCGCGTTCACCACCAGCTCGGAGATCACCAGGCGGGCCCGCTCGCACAGGTGGCCCAGGCCCCAGCCGGCGCAGGCGTCGGAGACCAGGGACCGGGCCTGCATCGCGGCCGCCGGGTCCGGGGGCAGGGCCAGGTGCAGCCGGTCCGGCAGCGCGTTCCGGCCGGCCAGCGCGGCCCGGGCCTGCGAAACTGTCGCGTACAGCACCAGCCAGTCCCGGGCGCCGAGACGCCGCAGCCGCCGGGCCACCGGCGCGTTCGCCGGCACGCAGACGGCGACCGCGACCGGCGGTTGCAGGGCGGCCCCCTGGGCGCACGCGGTCAGCCACAGTGGCGCGCTCACCGCATGCGGGTCACGCAGCCGGTGCAGGTCCACGATCACCCCGGTCGGGTGCTCGGCCAGGCATTTGTCCAGCACGGTACGGGCCTGCACCGACCGTCGCCGGTCCCAGCCACCCCACACGGACAGCTCGATGACCGCGGTGTCCGCGTCGATGACGGCCAGCACCGAATCCGCCACCGCATCACCGGACCACCCGATCAGGTGCGGTGAGCCCGCGCTCATACCCTCTTCTCCCGGAAATCAGCAACATCGATGCCGCCGCCGCAATTCTTGGATTATCCGGGAGATACCGTCAACGGTGATTCACCATCCGCCACGATCTACAGGGCGCTCTGCAGAGCCAGCACCCCCCGATTGACCGCGCTGATCGCCTTGCGGGCCGTCTCCCGCACGCTCGGCGAGGCGGTGGACGCGTCCTTCACCTGGCCGAGCAGGTCGAGCACCTGGCGGGCCCACCGGACGAAATCGCCGGCCGGCATGTCGGCGTCGTAGTGGCCGCTGGCCAGCACCCGGGCCAGCGGCTCACCCCGGGCCCAGCGGTACATCGGCCAGACGAAGCCGGCGTCGGGCTCGCGGGTCAGCGACAGCCCGTGCTCCGACTCGTCGGCCGCGATCTCGCCCCACAGCTTGGCGCAGGCGTCGACGGCGCCGCTGACCGGGCCCTTCGGCACCGAGGCGCGGTCCTCGCCCTCACGGCGGGACTCGTAGAGCACCATCGACACAGCGGCGGCCAGTTCGTCGGGCGCCAGCCCCTCCCACACGTCCTGGCGCAGGCACTCGGCGACCAGCAGGTCGGCCTCCGACCAGATTCGGCCGAGCATCCGGCCGGCCTCGGTCACCTCGCCGTCGGAGGAGAGGTAGCCGCGGGCGGTCAGGACGGCGCAGACCTGGTCGAACGTCCGGGCGAGCGAGCCAGTGCGCCCGGACACCTTGGCCCGCAACGTCTCGGTGTCGCGGTGCAGACGGTGCCGCCGCTCGGCCCAGCGGGCGTGGTCCTCCCGCTCCGGGCAGGCGTGGCAGGGGTGCTGCCGCATCCTCACCTTGAGCAGGGCGATCTCCGCGTCCTCCCCCGGGTTGGCGCGGCCGCGCCCGGCCCGGCGACGGTCCGGATGCCGGTCCAGCCCGGTGGCGCTGACCTGGGCGGCCAGATCCCGGCGGGCGCCCGGCGAGCGGTGGTTGAAGTTCTTCGGCACCCGCACCCGGGCCAGCACCTCGACCTGCCCGCCGAAGTCGCCGGGGCTGACCCGGCCGGCCCACCGGTCCTGGGTGAGCACCAGCGGCCGGGGCTCCCCGAACCCACCGGTCGCCGGCTCGAGGACCACGGCCAGCCCGGCCCGGCGGCCCTGCGGCACCCGGATCACGTCACCGGTCCGCAGCCGCTCCAGTGAGTCGACGGCCGCCGACCGGCGCTGCTGGACGCCCTGGCGCGACAGCGACTTCTCCCGGTCGGCGATGGCCACCCGGATCCCGAAATACTCGTCGAAGTCGCCGTGGTGGCAGGCGGCGTCCTCGGAATACGTCTCCATGGTCTCGACGTTGCGCTGCACCTGCCGGGCCAGGCCGACCACCGACCGGTCCGCCTGGAACTGGGCGAACGACGACTCCAGCAGCTCCCGGGACTTCTCCGCGCCGACCGAGCCGACCAGGTTGACCGCCATGTTGTACGACGGCCGGAACGACGACCGCAACGGATAGGTCCGCGTGGAGGCGAGCCCGGCCACGTGCCGCGGGTCCACCTCGGGGTTCCACAGCACCACGGCGTGGCCCTCGACGTCGATGCCGCGGCGCCCGGCCCGGCCGGTCAACTGCGTGTACTCCCCGGGGGTGAGGTCGACGTGCGCCTCGCCGTTGAACTTGACCAGGCGCTCCAGCACCACGCAGCGGGCCGGCATGTTGATGCCCAGCGCCAGCGTCTCGGTGGCGAACACCGCCTTGACCAGGCCCTTGACGAAGCATTCCTCGACCGCCTCCTTGAAGGCGGGAAGCATGCCGGCGTGGTGGGCGGCGACGCCGCGCTCCAGGCCGTCGAGCCACTCCCAGTAGCCCAGGACCGACAGGTCCTCGGACGGGATGGCGGCCACCTTGGCCGACACGATCCGGCGGATCTCGGCCCGCTCCTCCGGCTCGGTGAGCCGCAGCCCGGCGTCGAGGCACTGCTTGACCGCCGCGTCACAGCCGGCCCGGCTGAAGATGAACAGGATCGCCGGCAGCAGGCCGCCCCGATCCAGGCGCTCGACCACCTCGGCCCGGGGCGGTGGCTGCCAGCGCTTGCCGCGCCCGCCCCGCCAGCCGCTGCTCGCCCGGTCGGTGAACTCGAGCCGGCGGTCCATCTCCCGGGTGTAGCGCAGCAGCTCGGGATGCACGTCGTGCTTGCGGGCCGCGTCGGCGTCGTGGAACAGGTCGAACATCCGCCGGCCGACCAGCATGTGCTGCCAGAGCGGCACGGGCCGGTGCTCGCTGACCACCACCTCGGTCTGCCCCCGGACGGTGACCAGCCAGTCGGCGAACTCCTCGTAGTTGCTGACCGTCGCGGACAGCGAGACCAGGGTGACCGACACCGGGAGGTGGATGATCACCTCTTCCCAGACAGCGCCCCGGAACCGGTCGGCGAGGTAGTGCACCTCGTCCATCACCACATAGGCCAGATTGCGCAGCTGGTCGGAGCCGGAGTAGAGCATGTTGCGCAGCACCTCGGTGGTCATCACCACCACCGGGGCGTCGCCGTTGATCGCGTTGTCGCCGGTCAGCAGGCCGACCTTGTCGGCGCCGTAGCGGGCCACGAGATCGTGGTATTTCTGATTGGACAGCGCCTTGATCGGCGTGGTGTAGAAGCACTTGCGCTCCCCCGAGCGC
Organism: Actinoplanes hulinensis; assembly: GCF_019429605.1. Lineage (NCBI taxonomy): Bacteria > Bacillati > Actinomycetota > Actinomycetes > Micromonosporales > Micromonosporaceae > Actinoplanes > Actinoplanes hulinensis. The sequence continues at coordinate 281,633 of NZ_JAHXZI010000008.1, forward strand.
AGGGCCAGGTGCACCGCGAACTCGCCGACCACGGTCTTGCCCGCGCCGGTCGGAGCGCAGACCAGGACCCCGCTGCCACGCTCCAGCACCTGGCAGGCCTCGCGCTGGAAGTCGTCCAGGTCGAAGCCGACGTCGAGCATGAAATCCTCGAGGGCCGGATAGGTGGCGACCCGCGCCGCCCGCCGTCTGGATGCCGCGTATTTCTCGGCGGGACTAGTCATGACCCAAGGCTAGTTCGTGCGTACGACAATTCGCAGCACGGTATAGGGCCGCAAGGTCCGCCGGGACCGCTCGGTAAGGTGCACGGCGTGCCGCTTGCCTCGAATCCTCCAAACCGTCCGGTGCGGCCCGTCGAGGCCGTGCTCTTCGACTTCCACGGCACACTCGCCCAGGTGGAGGATCCGCTGACCTGGGTGATCGCCGCGGCCGCCGCCTGCGGGACCGCACTGGACCGGGGCAGGGCGACGGTTCTGGCCGACCGTCTGACGACCGCCGGGCGGGCCGGCGGGCCGCTGCCGCACCGCGTGCCGCCGCACCTGGCCGAGCACTGGGCCGACCGCGACCTGTACCCGCACAGTCACCGCGCCGCCTACACCGGTCTGGCCGCGACCGTCCACACTGACGTGGCGGGGCTGGCGGACGCCCTCTACGAGCGGCTGCTGCTGCCGGAGGGCTGGCTGCCGTACCCGGAAACCGAGCCGACGCTGCGCAAACTCCACGAGGCCGGGGTGAAGGTGGCGGTGGTCAGCAACATCGCCTTCGACATCCGGCCGCTGTTCGCCGCCTGGGGGCTGGACGGGTTCGTCGACGGTTACGCGCTGAGTTACGAGATCGGGCGGATCAAACCCGACCCGATGATCTTCTACCGGGCGTGCGGCCTGCTCGGCGTCGACCCGGAGCGCGCGCTCATGGTCGGCGACACCCCGGCCGACGCGGGCGCCGTCGATGCGGGGCTGGCCACGCTGGTGCTGCCCGCCGCCGACCCGGGCCGGCCCAACGGGCTGTCAGCGGTGCTGGCGCTGGCGCTGGCCGGTCAGGCGTAACGGTCCAGGACGGTCCCCTGGCGGCCCTTCTTCGCCGCCTCCGCGGCCGGCGCCTCGTCCTGCGGGCTGACCGCCGCGTCGGCGATCGCCCTGAGCGCCTCCTTGGCGCCCCCGAACAGGGAGGCCGCGCGGGTGGTCACCGAGGGGACACTGCTGCCGATCGAGTTCGTCATGCCTTACGGTTCGGCGCGCCCACCGAGATCTGACCCCGTGGTCAGCGGAGCAACCGGACCGCACCCGGCACACAGCTCACCTCGACCGGCAGGGGGCCGAGACGCTCGCCGTCGGCGTACCCGATGATGCCCTCCGCCTCGATCCGCACCTCGCGCGCCCGCAGCACGGTGATCCGCGGATCGGTGACGTGGGTGCCGTTGCGCAGGCGCGGCTTCAGCCGCGTGATGGCCGCGCGCCCCAGCGTGGTCGCGAAGATGACGTCGAGCAGGCCGTCCGCCGGGTCGGCGTCCGGCACGATCCGCAGGCCGCCGCCGTAGCTGGGACAGTTGCCCACCGCCACGATCTCGCCCCGCAGATGGTGCACGGCGCCGTCGGTGCGCACCGTGTAGTCGCGGGCCCGCAGCCGGGCCAGCTCCAGCAGGATCGCCAGGTCGTAACGGCGCGGTCCGGAGGGCCTGCGCATCCGGTTGGCGCGCTCGTTGACCAGCGCGTCGAATCCGCCGGCCAGAACCGCGCAGAACCATCGCCGCTCACCCCGGGCGTCGGAGGTCCGGGCCAGATCGAACCGGTGGTCCCGCTGCTCACGGAGGGCCTCGGCGATCGCCTCCGCGGCCTTCAGCGGATCATGGGGTACGCCCACCGCGCTCGCGAAGTCGTTGCCCGTCCCGGCCGGCACCACCCCGAAGCCGGCCTCCCGCCCGGCGACCGCCTGGAGCGCCCGGTGGACCGTGCCGTCGCCACCGACCGCGACCACCGCGGCGGCCCCGTCGGCGACCGCCCGGTGGCAGGCCAGCTCGGCCTCGGCACTGCTGGCGGCGTCCAGGAGCCGCACCGTGTGCCCGGCAGTCCCGAGGGCCTCCAACACTCCCGGAAGCAGACCGCGGTGCCGGCCACGCCCCGCCGAGGGGTTGGCCAGCACCGCGATGAAGTCGCTCGTCACAGTCGCGAACGTTATACCCGCGGCGGCGACCGGGCGAGACTAGGTCATGTCGTCGAACCGGCGCTCGATCGGCATCGGCTTCTCCACCGGGGCCGGCGTCTCGACCGGGTCGGAGGCACCGATCGGCACCCGCTCCTCCTCCAGCACGGAGATCGCGTCGTCGTCGAGCCCGGCGTAGATCTCCTTGCCGCGGCCCTTGCGCTTGTCGTTGAGGAACGCCACGCCGACGGCGATGAAGTACAGCAGCGACAGGCAGGCGGCCAGCAGCGTCATGCCGAACGGACCGGGGTCGGGGGTGGCGATCGCGGCGAACGCGAACGACAGGAAGACCACGGTCCGCCACCAGCTGAGCAGCCGCCGGGCACTGACCACGCCGGTGAAGTTCAGCATCAGCAGGACCAGCGGGAACTCGAACGCCGCGCCGAAGATCATGATCATGCTGGTGATGAAGCCGGTGTACGCCGTGATCTCCAGCTGCGTCGTCTCACCGATGACGCCGGCCGTCATGATGAATTCGAGGCTGTGCTGCACCACGAAGTAGGCCAGCGTCGCGCCGCCGATGAACAGGGGCGCGGCGATCGCGACGAACACGTACGCCCATTTGCGCTCGTGCCGGTGCAGGCCGGGCGCGATGAACGCCCACAGCTGATAGAGCCAGACGGGCGCGCCGATGATCAGGCCGAGCCAGAGCGCGATCTTCAACTTCAGGACCAGCTGGTCGGTCGCACCCAGCGTGAGGAAGTTGCATTTGCCCTGGCCGACTTCCCCCAGCGTCCACGACGAGTCGAGCCCGCAGTAGGGAGCTGCCAGCAGGTCGAAGGCCCAATCGGAGAGGATGAAACCGACGATCAGGCCGACCACGATGCCGACGGACGCGTAGAACAGCCGGTTTCGCAGCTCGCGGACGTGCTCGATGAGCGTCATGGAGCCGTCGGCGGCCTGCTGGAACTTACTGGGTCCCGTGTTCTTCCGAAGGCTCAGTGCCATCGGCCCGGGTCAGCGGTCGTTGGTGCGCTGCACCGGGTCCACGTACGGCTGGGCGGGCGGCTGCTGCGGCTGCTGGTAGCCCTGCTGCTGGTACGGCTGCTGCACCTCGCCCTGGAGCGGGGTGCGGCTGTGCTGCGGCTCCGCCTTCTCCGCGACGCTGTTGTCGTCGTCGACGAGGCCCTTGGTCTCCGCCTTGATGATCCGCAGCGAACGGCCGAGGGACCGCGCCGCGTCCGGCAGTCGCTTCGCGCCGAAGAGCAGGACAAGCACAACAACGAGAACAATGATGTGCCATGGCTTGAGGGCGCCCATGGGAGACTCCAGTCGGTCGGATCAGGTTGCGGGGTCCATCGTACGTGTGGATCCCCGGGATGTTGCCCTCCGGATCCTTCCGGTTTCTTATGATCTTCGGAAGGTCCGGACAACAGGCCGGGAACGGTCTACCGGCGGCCGAGACCGGCTTTGATCTGCTCCACCGTCTCCTGCGCCCGCTCGGCCCGCTCCTGCACGGCGAGCATCGTCTCCTGCATCACCTCGGCCTTGGCCTGGAGGGCGAGCGCCTGCTCCTGGCGATGCCGCAGCCGCCGGGCCGCGCGCTCCAGGACCCTCAGCCGCCCGAGCAGTCTCGTCCCGGCGACGACCAGGACCACCAGCGCGACCGCCACCACGGCGATCCAGACCCACATCAGCACGCGGCCACCCTATCCGGCCGCCGGACGGTCCGCCGCGAGGCCGTGCGGCGCGGCGTACTGGTCGAGGGCGGTCGCGGCCTGGGCGCGGATCCGTTCCAGCAGCTCGGGCGGGCCCACCACGGTGACGTCGCGGCCCTGGCCGGCCAGGAACCGCTGAGCCCAGCCGAGGTCGGTGACCCGCATCGTGACCAGCCACTCCGGGCCCTCCCGGACGACCTGCTCGACCGGGTAGTACTCGGTGATCCAGCGCCCGCCGCGGCCCACCCGCAGGGTGACCAGCGGCAGCTCCGGGCCGGGGTGGAAGACGCCGCCGGTGACGTCGTGCGGCACCGCGCCGACCGGCGGCGCGGACGGCTCGTCCAGTTCGGTGAACGCGTCGATCCGGTCGATCCGGAACAGCCGGGTCGCCTCGGCCCGGCGGCACCATGCCTCCAGGTAGTTGAAGCCGCCGACCATCAGCATCCGCATCGGGTCGACCACCCGGTCGGTGGTCTCGTCCCGCGACGGGGTGTAGTAGGTGAGCCGCAGCGCGTTGCCGGAGGCGACCGCGGCCCGGACCTTGGCGAGCCGCTCCTGGTTCGCCGGCAGTTTGACGGCCACCGGGGCGTCCGCCAGGTCACCGGCCGCGTTCTCGATCTTGGCGAGGGCCCGCTCGATCGCGTCCCGGGTGCCGATGCCGGGCGTCTCGGCGAGCATCCGCAGCGCCACCACCAGGGCGAGGGCCTCGTCCGGGTTGAGCCGCAGCGGCTTGTCCATGCCGGCGTCGTGGCTGATCGTCACGTGGTCGCCGTCGATCGCCATGTCGATCAGGTCACCGGGGCCGTAGCCGGGCAGTCCGCACACCCAGAGCAGCTCCAGGTCCTCGCGGAGCTGCTTGTCGGTGACGTCCAGGTCGGCGGCCGCCTCGGAGATCAGGATTCCGGGCCGGGCCAGCAGGTACGGCACCAGGTTCAGCAGCCGCCCGAGCCGGTCCGCGGAAGGGGTCCGCGCGCTCATGCCGGCACCGCCGGGGTCTCGTGCCGGGTGATCATTTCCTTCAGGTGCTGGATGACGGCGTCGCGCAGCTCGGGCGGGCCGTCGGCGCGGGCGTCCGGGCCGTACCCGGCGATTCGCGAGGCCAGCCAGTCCACGTCCCCGTAACTGATGGTCAGCCGGTCGCCGTCCGGTCCCGGGGTCACCTCGGTGGCCATCCGGCGCAGCCCGGCGGCCCGGCCGGGGCGGACGGTCACGGTGGCCCGGCCGTTGCGCGCGATCGGCCCGGTCGAGCGGGCCACGTGGCTGATCAGGTCCGCGCCGACGGGCGGCTCGAAGGCGCCCGGGCGGCCGGTGGCCTTGACCTCGCCGACGATGCGGGACAGGCGGAAGCAGCGGGTGGCGGCCCGGTCGCGGTCGTGGCCCACCACGTACCACCGGCCGCGCCAGCAGACCACGCCCCACGGCTCCAGGCGGCGTGAGCTGGGCTCGTCGACCTCGGGCACCCGGTACTTGAAGGTGACCGCGCGGCGCTCCCGGGCGGCCGAGGTGAGCGGCCCGAACGACGGGTCGACGGTCACCACCGGCTCCACGCCGAGGGTGGCCTGCGGATCCACCTCGACGCCGGCGGCCCGCAGCTTGGCCAGCCCGGACGACGCCGCGGCGGCCAGACCGGCGTGCTGCCACAGGCGGGCCGCGATGCCGACGGCGGCCGCCTCGTCCGGTTCCAGAAGGATGTCGGGCAGCGCGTACTCACGCTGGGCGATCCGGTAGCCGGGCTCCTGGTCGAAGATGCTCGCCGTACCGGTCTCCAGGGGGACGCCCAGCTCACGCAGCTCGGCCTTGTCCCGTTCGAACTTGCGCTGGAACGCCTCGTGGTCACGTGGGTCCGACGGGTCGTGCTCGTAACCGGGCACGGTCAGGGCGATCTGCGCGGCGGTCAGGAACCGCCGCGTCGACAGGAGGCAGATGACCAGATTCACCAGGCGCTCGGTACGAGTGCGCGACACGAGTGGCAACGCTAGCAGCACCCGGTCGCGGGACTGTCAGGCGTCACTGCCCCCGGAACCTTGTAGGGTTCGCCGCATGGTGCGATGGCGGTCCGGGACGGTCCAGGCGGTGCGGCGCAGCTGGCACGGGGCCGTCGAGCTGGAGGTCAGCACCGGGGACGGCCCGGTGCGCGCCCTCGCCTACCCCGATCTGGTCGGCAGCCCGGAGCCCGGCGACCGGGTGCTGCTCAACGTCGGCGCGCTGGTGATGGGCCTCGGCACCGGGGGGTACGCGCTGGTCGTCGCCCTTCCCGACCGGCTGCCCGCGGATCCGGCCGGCAACGGCGGCACCCGCGACGACGGGCACCTCGTGAAGGCCCGGTACACCCCGTTGCAGGCGATCCGGCTCGGCGTGGACGAGGAGGCGTCACCGTACCGGGAGGCGCTGGCCGCCGCCGAGTCGATCGACGGGATGCCGGTGGTCACCGCCGACCTGCACTCGGCGCTGCCGGCGATCCTGGCCGGGGTCCACGCCGACCGGCCGAACGCCCGGGTGGCCTACCTGATGACCGACGGCGGGGCGCTGCCGGCCTGGTTCTCCCGCACCCTCGACGGGCTGCGCGGCCATCTGGCCGGGACGGTCACCACGGGGCAGGCGTTCGGCGGCGACCTGGAGGCGAGCACCGTGCACACCGGGCTGCTCGCCGCCCGGCACGTGCTGCACGCCGACGTGACCATCGTCGCCCAGGGGCCGGGCAACCTGGGCACCGGCACCACCTGGGGGTTCTCCGGGGTGGCCCTGGGCGAGGCGATCAACGCGGTCGCGGTGCTGGGCGGACGGCCGGTCGGCTCACTGCGGATCTCCGACGGCGACGGTCGCGAGCGGCACCGTGGCGTGTCGCATCACACCCTCACGGCGTACGGGAAGGTCGCGCTCGTCCCCGCCGACCTGCCGGTGCCGGACGGCCTGGAGCCCGGACTGGCCGCGCTGGTCGACGCCGCGCTCGCCCCGCTGAGCGGGCGGCACCGCCTGGTCCGCGTCGCCACCGGCGGTCTGGACGCGGCGCTGCGGGCCGCCCCGGTCCCGCTCTCCACGATGGGCCGCAAGCTGGACCAGGACCACGGCTACTTCCTGGCCGCCGCTGCCGCGGGCCGTCACGCCGCGTCGTTGCTGGCCTGACCGGTCGCCCGGCGTCCCTCGTCGGCGCCGGCGGCGATCACGTCGACGCCCCGCGGCGCCGTGTGCCAGGCCGCGCCTCACCATTCCCGTCGTCGCGGCTTCGCCGCCGGCAGCGCGGGCGGTCGGTCACCCCGCGCGTCCCGGCCCGTCCCAGCCGTCTGCCTCCGCTCACCACCTCTTCCGGTACGGCGGCGCGAAGTGTCATACGCGGCCGCTAGCCTCCGCACATGCCAATCAGACGTCCCGTTCTGGTCCACCACCGTCCGAGGGCCTGACGGACAGGAGGCCCCATGCCCCCCGCGCTTCTCGATCGGCTGCACGCCGCGGTCAGCGACGCCGTGCGCTCGTTCGGGCCCGACGACCCACGCACACTGGACGCCCGTCTCGCGCTGGGGCTGGGCTTCCGGGAGCGTGGCCGGGACGACGACGCCTACGCCGAGCTGGCCGCCGTCGCGCGGGACCGGGCACGGGTTCTCGGCCCGGAGCACCCGGACACGTTCACCGCCCGCCACGAGGCCGCCCTGTCCCGTCTGCACACGCACATCTGCGCCGTCGAGCCCGGCCCGGAGGCGCTGCCCGAGGCCGTCCGCCTGCTGGAGGACGTGGCGGCCGACCGTGAGCGTGTGCTCGGCCCGGACCATCCGGACACCCTGGCCGTCCTACTGAATCTCGGCTACGTCTACGGGACCGCCGGCCGGTTCACCGAGTCGGCGGCCACCGAGGCGCGGCTCCTCCCCGGCTGGCAGCGGGCGGTCGCGGAGGCCGAGCGGACCCTGGGCCCGGACGATCCGGAGACCCAGTTCCGGCGCCTGAGGCTGGCCCACGAGTGCGATTCGCGCGACCGTCGCGACGAGGCTCTCGCCCTGCGGGAGGAGGTCCGTGCCGCCTGGGGCCGGGTCGCCGCCGACCGTGCCGCGAGACTGGGCGAGATTCACCCCGGCACCCTCGACGCCCGGCAACACCACGCCTGGGCCCACCGCTGGACCGGCCGCCCCGACGACGAGTTGCGCCTCGACCGCGAGATCGTCGCCGACCACGAACGCATCCTCGGCCCGACCGGCCCACGCACGCTGCAGGCCAAAGCGGCGTTCGCCTGGGCCCATCACGACCTGCCGGAGTCGGTCGACCTGGCCGCCGAGATCATCGACGAGGTGGCCGCCACCCTCGACGAGGAGCACCTTCGCAAGGTCCGCACCGTCCTGGTCCTGCATCTGGCCCGAACCGACCGCAGCGACGAGGCCCAAGCCTTGGCCGCCCGCTACCCCCTACCCACCGACGACGAAGACGACTACTGACACCACCCGGCCCCATGTCCGACCCGGCCTCGCCCCAAGCCGCAGTCGATCTTGTCCAGCTGGTCGCCAGCGTTGTCTCGAGCGCGCCGAGACAGCACCCACAACCAGCCGCAATCGCACAGCTGGCTGCCGGTGCGGTCTCGACCGGGCTGAGACAGCACTGACCCTGCTGGTCGATTGCCCCACTGCCATCCGCCGCTCGCGCTGTCCGGTCCGGCGGGCGCTCACGTCGCGCCGTCCGTGTGCCCGGCCTGCCGCTATGACGCGGGCGGGCGACCACGGGAACCGTTACGTGTGCGCTGGGCGGCGCAAACGAGCCGGGGGGAACGGACAGCGGACCGATCGACCAGCAGGGTCAGCACTGGTGACCAGCCGCAAAGGACCAGCAGCCATCCGGGGTGACGGGTGAGGGGTTGGGGTTGGGCGCAACCGCTCACGCACGTCGCACGGTGGGGATCGCGGTTTGGACGCGCCAGCGGCCAGCGAGACGCGCCGGGCCCTCGGCGGGAGCGACGGTCCGCACCCACCACCCCGCTACGACCCGAAGTTCTTGAAGGGGGTTTCCCGGGAGCGACAGCCTTGATCTCGGCATCGCGGCGGAGGGCGTCAGGAAGTGATGATCAGACAGGCCCAGCCGGCCAGAATCAGGGCCAGCAGGGTGGCCAGCACCCACGTGGGGATGCGGTGGTTGCCGGCGCGATCGCGCTGGATGTCGCGGTAGATCTTCTCGCGGCGGCGTTCGGCGCGCTGGAAGCGGACTTCGCGCTCCGAGCGCTCGGGTGGTTCGGGCCGGCCGGGCGTCGTCATGGCCCGGCCAGCCTATTCCACCGCGTCACATGCTGGCGATCAGTCGCTCCACCCGCTCGTCGTAGGCGCGGAACGGGTCCTTGCAGAGGACCGTGCGCTGCGCCTGGTCGTTGAGCTTGAGGTGCACCCAGTCGACGGTGAAGTCGCGCCGCTTCTCCTGGGCGTGCTTGATGAACTCGCCGCGCAGGCGCGCCCGCGTGGTCTGCGGGGGCGTCTCCTTGGCCTCGAAGATCTGCAGGTCGTTGGCGATCCGGTCGACCTGCTTGCGTTTCTCCATGAGCGCGTAGAGGCCGCGGCCCCGGCGCACGTCGTGGTAGGCGAGGTCGAGCTGTGCGATCCGCGGGTGCGACATCGGGATCTCGTGTTTGGCCTGGTAGCGCTCGATCAGCTTGTACTTGGAGACCCAGTCGATCTCGCGGGAGACCGGGTCGAGGTCGCCGCTCTCGATCGCGCTGAGGACGCGGCCCCACAGCTCGACGACCCGCTTGGCGACCGGGTCGCCGCCGCGGCGCTCGACGAATTCGGTGGCCTTCGCGAGGTACTCCTGCTGGATCTCCAGCGCGGAGACCTCCTTGTTGTTCGCCAGGCGGATCTTGCGGCGGCCGGTGATGTCGTGGCTGACCTCGCGGATGGCCCGGATCGGGTTCTCCAGGGTCAGGTCGCGCATCACCACGCCGGCCTCGATCATGCGCAGCACGATGTCGGCGCTGCCCACCTTGAGCAGCGTGGTGACCTCGTTCATGTTCGAGTCGCCGACGATGACGTGGAGGCGGCGGTAGCGTTCGGCGTCCGCGTGCGGCTCGTCGCGGGTGTTGATGATCGGCCGGGACCGGGTGGTGGCGCTGGAGACGCCCTCCCAGATGTGCTCGGCGCGCTGGGAGAGGCAGAACACCGCGCCACGCGGGGTCTGGAGCACCTTGCCGGCGCCGCAGATGAGCTGGCGGGTCACCAGGAACGGGATGAGCACGTCGGCCAGCCGGCCGAACTCGCCGTGTCGGCTGACCAGATAGTTCTCATGGCAGCCGTACGAGTTGCCGGCGGAGTCGGTGTTGTTCTTGAAGAGGTAGATCTCGCCCGCGATGCCCTCGTCGTGCAGACGCTTCTCCGCGTCGACGAGCAGGCCTTCGAGGATCCGCTCGCCGGCCCGGTCGTGGGCGACCAGGTCGGTGACGGAGTCGCATTCGGGGGTCGCGTACTCAGGGTGGGAACCGACATCGAGGTAGAGGCGTGCGCCGTTACGGAGGAACACGTTGCTGCTGCGTCCCCAGGACACCACTCGGCGGAACAGGTAGCGGGCCACCTCGTCCGGAGACAGCCGCCGCTGCCCCCGATAGGTGCACGTGACTCCGTACTCGGTCTCGAGGCCGAAAATTCGCCGTTCCATGACGAAACACTACCGGTGAGGACCGGTTCTGCGGCACCCACAACCGACCCTTTCCGTGACAGCGGGGCGTGGTCCAGGTGACCACGCCCCGCGATCGTGCGACGGAACGGCTACTTCTCGGTGTCCTCCGACGCGGCCGACTCGGTCGGCTTGCCCTCGGCCGGCGCGGGCGGGGCCGCGTCGACGTCGCCCAGCTCCGCCTCCGGCACCGACTCGTGCCCGAGCAGGGTGGTCAGCGCCGCCCCGGTGATCCGCCGGAACGCCCGGCCCGGCCGCCGCCGGTCCAGGACCGCCACCTCGAGCTGCTTCGGCGTCAGTGTGCGGGCCTGGCCGTTCTCCCCACCGACGCTGCCGAGCGCCTCGGCGGCCAGGGCCAGGGCCACGGTCAGCTCGGCCGTCGCGTCGTGCCGCTCGCGCAGCACGTTGCCGATCGCCTCGGCCTGGCCGCCCATCGCCATGAAGCCGGGCTCGTCCATGACCGAGCCGTCGTAGGTGATCCGGTACAGCTCGTCGGCTTCCGGCGAGGCGCCGACCTGCGCCACGCAGATCTCCACCTCGTACGGCTTCTGCGTCTCGGAGAAGATGGCGCCGAGGGTCTGCGTGTACGTGTTGGCAAGCGCCCGCGCCGTCACGTCACGCCGGTCGTAGCTCAGACCGACCATGTCGGCCATCCGGACGCCACCCCGCCGCAGCGCCTCGAACTCGTTGTACCGCCCCACCGCGGCGAACGCGATCTTGTCGTAGATCTCGCTGATCTTGCGCAGGGTGGTGATGTTCTCGGCGACCAGCAGGATGCCGCCCTCGTAGGTGAGCACCACGGCCGACCGGCCGCGGGCGATGCCCTTGCGGGCGTACTCCGAGCGGTCCCGCTGAACCTGCTCGGGCGACGCGTAGAACTGCATTGCCACGGGTGGCTACCTCCTCTTTCTCGAAAGCGCGGGTCAGCCGCCCGGGTTCTCCACACGGCCCGCGACGACCCGCTCGGCCACCGTGGTGATCTCTTCGTCGCTGAGGCGGTGGGTGCCGGACGCCGTCGCGGTCATCACCACCGGGTAGATCTTGCGGGTCACGTCCGGCCCGCCGGTCGCGGTGTCGTCGTCGGCCGCGTCGTACAGCGCCTCGACCGCCAGGTTGATCGCGTCGGCGGTGCTCAGCCCGGCCCGGTAGCGCTTCTTCAGCGCCGATTTCGCGAACAGCGAGCCGGAGCCGATCGCCTCGTAGCCGGTCTCCTCGTAGAGGCCGCCGGCCACGTCGAAGCTGAAGATCCGCCCGGCCCGCGCCGGGTCGGACGGGGACAGGTCGAAGCCCGCGAAGAGCGGCACCACGGCCAGGCCCTGCATCGCCGCGCCGAGGTTGCCGCGCACCATGGCCGCCAGACGGTTCGCCTTACCGTCGAGCGAGAGCATGGTGCCCTCGATCTTCTCGTAGTGCTCGAGCTCCACCTGGAACAGGCGGATCAGCTCGATGCCGATGCCGGCCGTCCCGGCGATGCCGATCAGCGAGTAGGCGTCGGCCGGGTGGACCTTCTTGATGTCCCGGCTGGCGATGAGATTGCCCATGGTCGCCCGGCGGTCGCCGGCCATCACCACACCGTCGGCCGTCGCGATCGCGACGATCGTGGTGCCGTGCGGCGCGATGTCCGCGGACAGGCCCGGGGGAAGCGGCCGCCGGCCCGGTAGCAGCTCCGGGGCGGCCTGGCTCAGGAACTGCGTGAAGGAGGACGTCGAAGTGCTGGTGAAGAAATCCGGTAGACGCCCGGATGGATCAAAGCCCGTCGCCACGAGGTTCCTTTCAGGTACGTGCAGTTGACGCACAATATCCCGCCGAAGCGAGTGGTTGCGATCAACGCCATCGACATGTCTTGAGGAAATGCCGGACGCCGCCGAAACGGCGGCGTCCGGTCACTTACAAACGGACAAGACGGTCACTGACCACCTTTTTGGACGTATCCCCTCACGAACTCTTCGGCGTTCTCCTCCAGGACGGAGTCGATCTCGTCCAGCAGATCGTCGACGTCCTCGGTGATCTCCGCATGCCGCTCGGCGACCTCGGGACTGGCCTCGACGGTGACGTCCTCGATCTCCTGGTCGCTGCGGCCCTTCCCGCTCTGCGACTGACCACCTGTGTCTCGGGTTGCCATGGATGCCCCCTTCTGAAGCCGCCCGAAGTCCTGCACCATCGGGTTGGGAAAAACCTACCTCGCGCCTATGACGAAAAGGTCCGCCGAAACGGGTGTTTTATTACCGGCTCGTGATCACCTCGAGCAGATCCTTGGCGCTCTCGCACGTGTCGAAGAGCTGGCCGACGTGCTTCTTGGTGCCCCGCTCCGGCTCCATCATCGGCACTCGCACCAACGATTCCCGGCCGACGTCGAAGATGACCGAGTCCCAGCTGGCGGCGACCACCTCGGAGGCGTACTGCGCCAGGCAGCGACCCCGGAAGTAGGCCCGGGTGTCCTCCGGCGGCTCGTACATCGCGCGCTGCGTGTCATCGGGGTCCAGCAGGGTCTTCATCGACCCGCGGGCCACCAGGCGGTGGTAGAGGCCCTTCTCCGGGCGCACGTCCGAATACTGCAGGTCGACGAGCTGGAGCTTGGGCGAGGACCAGCCGAGGTTCTCCCGCTCCCGGTAGCCCTCCAGCAGCCGCAGCTTGGCCACCCAGTCCAGGCTGTCGGACAGCTGCATCGGGTCGCGGCCCAGCTTGTCCAGCACGTCCTCCCAGCGGTCCAGGACGTCGAGGGTCTGCTCGTCGGCATTCTGGCCGTAGCGGTCGTCGACGAACTGGCGGGCACGCTCGTAGTAGGCCCACTGGAGGTCCAGCGCGGTGAGGCGGCGGCCGTCGCGCAGCCGCATCAGGTGCCCCAGCGCCGGGTCGTGGCTGACCGCCTTGAGCTCGGAGACCGGGTCGGCGATGCCCAGCTCGCCGGTGAACACCTTCTCCTCGATCATGTTCAGCACCAGGGCGGTGGTGCCGACCTTGAGGTAGGTGGCGATCTCGGAGAGATTGGCGTCGCCGATGATCACGTGCAGCCGGCGGTACTTGTCGGCGTCGGCGTGCGGCTCGTCCCGGGTGTTGATGATCGGCCGCTTCAGGGTGGTCTCCAGACCCACCTCGACCTCGAAGAAGTCGGCGCGGGAGGAGATCTGGAAGCCGGAGCCGCTGCCGTCCTGCCCGATGCCGACGCGCCCGGCGCCACAGTAGATCTGCCGGGTCACGAAGAACGGGGTGAGGTGAGCGACGATGTCGGCGAACGCGGTCTGCCGGCGCATCAGGTAGTTCTCGTGGGCGCCGTACGACGCGCCCTTGTTGTCGGTGTTGTTCTTGTAGAGCTGGATCCGGTGGGCGCCCGGGATGGTGGCGGCCCGCCGCGACGCCTCGGCCATCACCCGCTCGCCCGCCTTGTCCCACTTCACGATGTCGAGCGGGTTGGTCACCTCGGGGGTGCTGTACTCCGGGTGGGCGTGATCCACGTAGAGCCGCGCGCCGTTGGTCAGTATCACGTTGGCCAGGCCGAGATCCTCGTCGGCCAGGGCCTCCGCCGGGTCGTAGGCGGCGCCGGAGTAGGTGAAGCCCCGCGCGTCACGCAGCGGGGACTCCTCCTCGTAGTCCCAGCGCGCGCGGCCGTTGCGGTTGAGCTCTGGGCGGGCGCCGTAGGCGTTGACCACCTGGGACGACGTGACCATCGGATTGGCGCCGGGCTGACCGGGCACCGAGATTCCGTACTCCACCTCGGTGCCCATAATCCGTCGAACGCTCATGCGACCACCCTGTCCGCCACGAAGCCAAGCCTGCTCATGCATCGAGCCTAGACGCTCTCACGGCGCTTTCCGAAGCTGCCAGTGCGCGCGTCGGTACCTTGCGTGGCGATGTTGATCACCGGGAGCCGGCGGGCGAGCGCCTGGGCCGGCCGCTCCACATACCGGTGACCTGCCCAGGCCGCGCCGAGAGCGCCCGCCGTGAACAGCAGCGCGATGATCGGCGGCCGGTCGGAGACGTGGACGGCCACCGCGAGGACCGGGATATGGAGCAGATAGAGCGAATAGCTGACCTCGCCGAACCACACCAGCACGGCCGGCGGGCGCCGTTCGCTGAGCGCGTAGCCGACGCCGAAGGTGACGGCGACCGCGAGGACGACCGCCGGTCCCAGATGGACCGCGGCGCCGGCCAGGACGACGGTCAGGGCCACCGCGGCCGGCAGCCGGCCGATCTGCCGGTGCCGCACCCGGTGGAGCACGGTGCCGGCGAACATCACCGCGAGCATCTGCGTGGCCTGGGCCGAGGACGCGCCGGTCACCTCCCCGGTGGCCGAGCCGTTCACCAGCGGGAGGGCGGCCGCGCCGAGACCTCCGGCGGCGGCCACGAACGACACGGCCTTCGACCCGGTGAGGTACGCCGTGACGACGCCGATCAGGAGCACCAGGACCGCCACGGCGGTGATCCGGCGCTGCCCCACGGTCCCGCCGAGCAGGTCGTCCGGCAGCGCCACCACGGCGGCGACCGCGGTGAGCCCGGCCGCCCACCACGCGCTCCAGCGGTGCCGTCCCCAGGCGAACAGCCCTGCGGTCAGCAGGTAGAAGACCATCTCGTAGGAGAGCGTCCAGAACGGCCGCAGCACACCCTGGACGCCCAGCAGGTCCTGGAGCATGGTGACGTGCCCGGCGACGCTGGCGACGGTCTCGGTGGTCAACTGGGCGGGCATCCGCAGCAGCCCGGCCGCGCCCAGGGCGAGCGCCACCACCGCGGCGACCAGGTAGGCGGGATAGATCCGCAGGAGACGGCCGGTCCAGAAGCGCCGCAGCGAGCCGTGCCGTTCCAGGGACATCGGGATGACGTAGCCGCTGACCAGGAAGAACAGCAGGACGCCGTACCGGCCCAGATCGAAGGCGTGGTAGAGGCTCAGGTGGCGGTCGCCGCCGAGCACCGCCGGGCTGAGATGGAAGACGGCCACGGTGACCGCGGCCCAGCCGCGAAGCGCGTCGAGCCAGGCTAGGCGGGTCATACGGGGTTGAACGAGGACGGGGCCGGAGGGAAACCCTCCGGCCCCGTCAACCGCACGTGCTGGTTACAGGTACTGACCGGTGTTGGTGGCGGTCTCGATGGACCGGCCGGCCTCGGCGCCCTTGCCGCCGGAGACGAGGGTACGGATGTAGACGATCCGCTCGCCCTTCTTGCCGGAGATCCGGGCCCAGTCGTCGGGGTTGGTGGTGTTCGGCAGGTCCTCGTTCTCCCGGAACTCGTCGACGCAGCTGTCGAGCAGGTGCTGCAGCCGGAGCCCCTTCTTGCCGGAGGTGAGGAACTCCTTGATCGCCATCTTCTTGCCACGGTCGACGATGTTCTGGATCATCGCGCCGGAGTTGAAGTCCTTGAAGTACAGGACCTCCTTGTCACCGTTGGCGTAGGTGACCTCCAGGAAGCGGTTCTCCTCCGTCTCCGTGTACATCCGCAGGACGACGGCCTCGATCATCGCGGCCACCGTGGCGTCCCGGTTGCCGCCGTGCTCGGTCAGGTCGTCCGAGCTGAGCGGCAGGTCGGCCAGGATGTACTTGGCGAAGATGTCCTTCGCCGCCTCCGCGTCCGGGCGCTCGATCTTGATCTTCACGTCGAGACGGCCGGGCCGCAGGATCGCCGGGTCGATCATGTCTTCCCGGTTGGAGGCGCCGATGACGATCACGTTCTCCAGGCCCTCGACACCGTCGATCTCGCTGAGCAGCTGGGGAACGATCGTGTTCTCCACGTCGCTGGAGACACCCGAGCCACGGGTCCGGAAGATCGAGTCCATCTCGTCGAAGAACACGATCACCGGGGTGCCCTCGCCGGCCTTCTCCCGGGCACGCTGGAAGACCAGGCGGATGTGCCGCTCGGTCTCACCCACGTACTTGTTCAGCAGCTCCGGGCCCTTGATGTTGAGGAAGTAGCTGGTGTGCTTCTCCTCGCCCCGCCGCTCGGCGATCTTCTTGGCCAGCGAGTTGGCCACCGCCTTGGCGATCAGGGTCTTGCCACAGCCGGGCGGGCCGTAGAGCAGGATCCCCTTGGGCGGGCGCAGCTGGTGCTCCCGGAACAGGTCGGCGTGCAGGAACGGCAGCTCCACCGCGTCGCGGATCTGCTCGATCTGCGAGTGCAGGCCACCGATGTCGCCGTAGTCGACGTCGGGGACCTCCTCCAGGACGAGCTCCTCGACCTCGCTCTTCGGGATCCGCTCATAGGCGTACGCCGAGCGCGGCTCGATCATCAGCGAGTCGCCCGCGCGCAGCTTGGTGATCTCGAGCGAGTCGGCGAGGAACACGATGCGTTCCTCGTCGGCGTGCGACACCACCAGCGCCCGGTCGGCCGGACCACCCGACGGGTTGTCCAGGACCTCCTTGAGCAGCACCACCTCGCCGGTGCGCTCGAAGCCGAACGCGTCGACGACGTTGAGAGCGTCGTTCAGCAGGACCTCCTGGCCCCGCTGGAGCTCGTCGGTGGCGAGCGACGGCGAGACCGCCACCCGCAGTTTGCGGCCACCGGTGAACACGTCCACCGTGCCGTCCTCGTGGGCCGACAGGAACACGCCGTAGCCGCTGGGCGGCTGGGCCAGCCGGTCAATCTCTTCCTTGAGAGTGACGATCTGGGCCCGGGCTTCCTTGAGGGTCGCCACGAGCCGCTCGTTGTTCTCGGTCACTCGGGCCAGCTGCGCCTGCGTTGCCGCGAGCCGTTCCTCGAGCTGCCGGAGGTGTCGGGGGCTCTCCGTCAACTTCCGCCGGACCAGAGCGAGTTCCTCTTGCAGAAACGCGACCTGACTCGAGAGATCGTTGACTTCCTTCTCCGCTCGCGCGGCGCGGGAGTCCGCTTCGTCGCTACGTGCCACGTCCCACCTCCCCGGGGGGCTCGAACGTCTTGGGTCAACACTAGCCGTTCGGAAACCGATTTTGACCCATGCAACACCCTCGTCACCGACTCTTGATCGATTGGTCCGACCGCACCTGAGCCGGTCGGACAGACTTCCGGTACCGTCAGGCCTCACCGGTTGTGGGAGGTAGGAGTGTCCGCTGACACTGATGAGCTGCGCGTCTGGATCGATCAGGACCTGTGCACCGGTGACGGACTCTGCGTGCAGTACGCCCCGGAGGTGTTCGAACTGGACATCGACGGACTCGCCTATGTGAAAGACCACTCCGGCGAGTTGCGGCAGGAACCGGGGGCCCGGGTAGGGGTGCCCAGGGGTCTGTTTCTCGAGGTCGTCGACTCGGCCAAGGAATGCCCCGGCGACTGCATCCACGTGGTCCGGGCGTCCGACGGCACGGCGGTCGCCGGCCCCGGCGCCGGCTGACCGTCCCCGGCGCGAGTGAAGGTGAGTGACGTTCAGAGGGTGGGACGCCCGACCAGGGACGCCACCACCCGGGAAAAATCCTCGAGCCGGGCGATCTGACCGGGCCCGCCGTCGTCCAGCGTCTTGCCGAAGCGCAGCGCGTCGTGCCGCAGCGGGGCACGGCCCTCCTCCTCGCCCACCCCGGGCGGCGCCACCGCGTCGTCGACCGAGCTGAGAAGCAGGTAGACGTCGATGCTGTCGACCCGGGCCTGGCCGTTCGGGGTGCGGGTCAGCCGCCGCCGGCAGCCCACCTCGGTGACCGTGGACAGCGGCACCACCCGCAGCGACGAGGTCATCGCGCCGGCCGGGCCGTCGCCGGGGGCAACGTCCTCCCCGTGCCACAGCACCAGCCGGCTGCCGTCGCAGACGACGACCTCCTGCCACACCCCGTTCACCTCGTTGACGAAGCGCTCCAGGGTGAAGCACAGCACCTGGGCGCCGCGCAGCACCCCGAAGAGCGCCTCCAGCGCCACCTCGGGATCACGCAGGTAGGCGCGGGCCGCCGAGTCCAGATCCGGGTAGGGCGACCAGTCCGGGAAGACCGCGGGCATCTCGTTGCTGCCGCCGAAGGGCGGAGAACTCATGACTGGCGCTCCTCCGTGTCGTCCCGATCGCTAGGAACCTACCGGACCGCAATGGAGACGGTCACTCCCCCGTCGACTCCTCCCGCTGCGCGGCGAGAGCGGCCAGGGTGGCCTTGCGCATCGCGTACGCCTCGGCGCCCTTGCTGGGTTTGCGGCGCCGCGGCGGCGCGGTGACGCCGGGCGCGAGCTTGCGCGCCGACACCAGGAAGGCGGTGTGCGCGATCATCCGGTGGTCCGGCCGCACCGCGAGCCCGTCGGCGTGCCAGTCCCGGACCAGCGACTCCCAGGCCCGCGGCTCGGTCCAGCCACCCCGCTCGCGCAGCGCCTCGACCAGTTCGGACAACTGCGGGGTGGTGGCCACGTAGCCGATGAACACGCCACCCGGGACGAGCGACTTCTCGACCATGTCGAGCGCCTCCCACGGGGTCAGCATGTCCAGGATGATCCGGTCGAAACCGGTGATGTCGTTGCCGGCCACGTCACCGTTGTGCAGGTGCCACGCCGGGTGCGGGCCACCGAAGAACGCCTCCACGTTCTTCCGGGCGACCGCCGCGAAGTCGTCGCGCAGCTCGTAGCTGTGCACCTCGCCGGAACTGCCCACGGCCCGCAGCAGCGAGCAGGTCAGCGCGCCCGAGCCGGCGCCCGCCTCGAGCACCTTGGCGCCCGGGAAGACGTCACCCATCGCGACGATCTGCGCCGCGTCCTTCGGGTAGATCACCTGCGCACCGCGCGGCATCGACAGCACGTAGTCGGACAGCAGCGGCCGCAGCGCCAGGTAGGCGGTGCCGCTGGACGCGGTGATCACGCTGCCGTCGGGCAGGCCGATCAGGTCGTCGTGCTCCAGGGCGCCGCGGTGGGTGTGGAACGCCTTCCCGGGCTCCAGCACGATGGTGTGCATCCGGCCCTTCGGGTCGGTCAGCTGAACGCGGTCACCCGCCCGGAACGGTCCGCGGTGCGCGGGCACCGAGTCGTCGACGGCGGTGGTCGGGGTTGTGGTCACTGCTCTTCTTTCCCAAAGGTCCGTCAGGTACGGCTCGCGCGCCTCGGTTCCAGCACGGCGGCCACGTCGGCGACCCGCAGGACGCCCACGACATCCTCGCCTGCGGTCACCAGGTACTGCGCACCCGGGTGGGCCTGGAGCGCGCGGACCACCTGCTCGCCGGTCAATCCGAGCGGCAGGGCGGTGAGCGCGTCCCGGGAACGGGAGACACTCTCCACGCTCACCCACGGCCGCCGGTCCACCGGCACCCGCTCGGCCTGCACCGGGTCCACCACCGCGGTCAGGCTGCCCGCCGAGTCCGCCACCGCCAGCACCACGTCCGGCCGCGGATCCTCGGCCCGGCGCCGCTGCGCCTCGCCCAGCGGGGTGCCGGCCGGGACCGCCAGCACCGGCCGGACCAGCGTGCCCAGGTCCACCAGCGGGAACCGGCCGGTCATCCGGCCCAGCCGGATCGACTGCCCCGCGCCCTGCCACAGGGTGAGCACCACCAGCAGCACGAAGATCAGCCCGAGCAGGGTCAGCAGGCCGGTCAGATGCAGCGTCACCACGACCGCCGCGGTGATCAGGGCCAGCACCCGGCCCGCCCAGCCGGCCACCACCGTCGCCCGGTTCCGGTCCTTGAGGACCGCCCACAGCGCCGCCCGCAACGCCCGGCCACCGTCCAGCGGCAGGCCCGGCAGCACGTTGAAGACCGCCACCAGCACATTGCTCACCGCCAACTGGAAGGCGATCTGGCCGGGCACGGTCCGCTCCGGCAGCGCCAGCGCGGCCGCCGTCGCCGCGCCGCCCAGCAGCAGCGACACGGCCGGCCCGGCCAGCGAGACCAGCGCGTCCTCCCGGGGCGCGGGCGCGTCCCGGTCCATCTCGGTCCAGCCGCTGAGCAGCTCCAGCGTGATCCGGCGCACGCCGATCCCGAGCCGGCGGGCGGTCAGCGCGTGGCCCAGCTCGTGCAACAGCACCGAGCCGAGCAGACAGACCACGAAACCCAGACCCACGAGGTACGCCCAGGGCTGCGCGAGCCCCAGCTCGGCCTGCGCGTAGTTCCCGTACACCACGGTGACCAGCACCGCGAGCAGCAGCATCGACGCGTTCGCGTGCACCGGGATGCCGGCGACGTGCCCCACCGGCCGCCCACCGGCCGGCGGCGGGACCTGCGGTGTCCGGCTCTGCTCCACGCGATCGATGCTACGGACACGCCCGCGTGGGACCCACCCCGCATTTTTCGTCGTACCCCTGGCCTAGCCTCTTGAGACATGACGGCGCTCTCTCCCATGGCTGCCCAGCCGGTCTCCCCACCCCCGCAGCCCGGTGACCCGGCCTCCGCCTCCGCTCCCGGCCAGGCCACGGCCGCCGCTCCCGGCCAGACCACGGCCGCCGCTCCCGGCCAGACCACCCGCCCGGCCGCCGCCGACGGTCCGGTTCCGGCGCCGGCCGGGCGGGGCCGCCGGATGGCGACGCCGTCCGGGCCGTCGTTGTCGCCGTCGCGGGCCGCCGACTTCAAGACGTGCCCGCTGCTGTTCCGCTTCCGCACGGTGGACAAGCTGCCCGAGACGCCCTCCGCCGACCAGGTCCGCGGCACCCTGATCCACGCCGTCCTGGAGCGCCTGTTCGACCTGCCCGCCGCCGACCGCACCCCGGAGGCCGCGGCCGCGCTGGTCGCCCCCGAGTGGGAGAAGCTGGTCGCCCAGGAGCCCGAACTGGCGTCCCTGTTCGCCGCCGAGCCATCCGTGACCGCCGGGCCATCCGTGACCGCCGGGCCATCCGTGACCGCCGGGCCATCCGTGACCGCCGGGCCATCCGTGACCGCCGGGCCATCCGTGACCGCCGGGCCATCCGTGACCGCCGGGCCGTCCGGCGCTCCGACGCCGAGTTCCGCACCCGCCGGACCGGGCGGCCCGGCGGTCCCGGACTCCCCCACCGCCCGGACGGGCGACGCACAGCCCAGCCCTGCGGCGGGCGGTGGGCTGATGCGTGACCCGGCGGCGGTGGCCGCGGAGGCCGACGCGACCGGCCAGGCCGCTCTCGTCGACGTTCCGTCCGGCGCGGCCGAGGCGGCCCGGATCGCGGCCTTCCTCTCCGGCGCCCGCGACCTGCTGGCTGGCTACTTCGCCGTGGAGGACCCACGCCGCCTGGAGCCCGCCGAGCGGGAGAGCCTGATCTCCACGATGATCGGCGACGAGCTGCTGCTGCGCGGCTACATCGACCGCCTCGACGTCTCCCCGGCCGGGGACCTCCGGGTCGTCGACTACAAGACCGGCGGCGCGCCCCGCCAGGCGTTCGAGGGCCGGGCCCTGTTCCAGCTGAAGTTCTACGCCCTGGTCCTGTGGCGCACCCGGGGCGTGGTCCCCCGGGCGCTGCGGCTGCTCTATCTGAAGGACGCCGAGGCCCTCGACTACAGCCCCGAGGCCGGTGAGCTGGAGCGTTTCGAGCGCACCCTGCTCGCCCTCTCCCAGGCGATCGAGCGCGCCAAGCGCGACCGCGACTTCCGCCCCAAGCCGAGCCGCCTCTGCGGCTGGTGCAGTCACCAGAGCCTGTGCCCGGAGTTCGGCGGCACCCCGCCGCCCTATCCGGAGACCGTTCCGATCAGCGACCTCACGCCCGACGCCGAGCCCGACCGGGTCGGCACCCTGCTCCGGGACGACCCCCTTGACTGACTCCGCACACCGCCACCACCCGAACGCCACCGGCCGATGAGGCCGCTCCGGGTGCTTCTCGCCGATGCCGCCCCGCTTCAGCGGGCGGGTCTGCGGGCCGTTCTCACCGGGCCGCCCGACGGCGTGGCGGCACCGGCATCACACGGCGAACGCGGGGACATCCCCCGGCCGGCAACACACAGCGAACGCGGGGACATCCCCCGGCCGGCAACACACAGCGAACGCGGGGACATCCCCCGGCCGGCAACACACAGCGAACGCGGGGACATCCCCCGGCCGGCAACACACAGCGAACGCGGGGACGTCCCCGGGCCGGCGGAGATCGTCGTGGCCGGGGAGACGGGTGACGGGGCCGAGGCGGTCGACCTGGCCCGGCGGCTGCTCCCCGACGTACTGATTGTCGATGTGGCTCTTCCCCGTCTCGACGGGCTGGCCGTGACCAGGGCGGTCACCGAGGCCCGGCTGGCGGTCCGGGTTCTGGTCCTGACCGAGCGCGACACCGACGACGAGGTGGTGGCGGCCGTCGCGGCCGGGGCGAGCGGCTATCTCTGCAAGGACACCCCGCACGGCGAGCTGATCGCCGCCGTCCGGGCGGTGGCCGCCGGTGGCGCGGTGATCGCCCCGCCGATCCTGGCCCGGGTCCTGACCCGGCTGGCCGGGGCCCTGCCGACGGCGGCGGACGGTTCGGCCGCCGCCCGGCTCGACCCGCTGACCGGCCGGGAACGCGAGGTGCTGGTGCATGTGGCCCGCGGCCGGTCGAACGCCGAGATCGCGACGATCCTCGGGGTGAGCGAGACGACCGTGAAGACCCACGTCGGCCACGTGCTCACCAAGCTGCGGCTGCGGGACCGCACCCAGGCCGTGGTCCTCGCCTACGAGACGGGCCTGGTCCGCCCCGGCACCTGACCGGCCCGAACGGGTCGGCGAACCTGTTTCTCGGTGGTGGGCGGCCGCGATGTCCAGTCGCGCGTTCGGATGGCTACGGCGTCACCCCAGCTCGCCGGTGATCGTGGCCCTCGGGCCGTTCCTGGACGCCTTTCCACCGCGAGAGGTGGCAAAACGTCCAAGATCGCTGGGAGCGCGGAGCGTGCGGAGCGCGGAGCGTGCGGAGCGCGGAGCGTGCGGAGCGCGGAGGCCGGGCCGGCTCAGACGAGAAGAGCGGCCAGGAAGAGCGGGTCCACGCCGGTCAGCGTCGTGCGCAGATGCACCCCGTCGACCGGCTCGAGCTCCAGCTCAGCCGGGACCGCCAGCACCGCCGCCCCGGCCGCTCTGGCACTGGCCACCCCGCTGTGGGAATCCTCGATCGCGACGCACGACCCGATCGGCACGCCGAGCAGTTCGGCGGCGGTCCGGTACGGCTCCGGGTCGGGTTTGGGCCGTTTCACCTCGTCCCCGCAGACGACGACGTCGAAATTCTCCACACCGAGTGTCTTGAGGGCCACCTCGACCAGCTCCCGCCCGGTGGACGTGACGAGCGCCGTCGGGATGCCCGCGGCCCGCACCGCGAGCAGCAGCTCCATCGCGCCGGGCCGCCACACCAGGCCGTCCGCGAACATGTCCCGCACCCGGGCGGTGAGCCACGCCAGGTCCGGCGCCTCGGGCCGGTCCGGCTGGCCGATGTCGGCCCGGAAGATCCGCATGCTGTCCGCCGAGCTGGTGCCGACCATGGCGAGCCGGGCGGACTCGGAGAGCGTCCCTCCGGCGCGCGCGGCGAGCTCGGTCAGGGCGATGCCCCAGATCCGCTCGCTGTCGACCAGCGTCCCGTCCATGTCGAAGAGCACCGCGGCAGGTTTCACCGGACCATTCTGGCCGGGCCCTCCGCCCCCTGCCGACCGGATGTGACGGAGCCGACCGTCACAGCCCGCACGCCTGCAGGGATTTGTTGTAGCCGTTCGCGAACGATTGGAACCGCTGGGCCGGCGACCCGTGCGACCCGGGCGCGAACCACGGCTGATCAGGGTCGTCGCCGACCGCCGCGAGACCGTCGGACAGCTCCTTGGCGTCGTTGTCCTGCATGCTCAGCGCCTTCTGCCGGACCATGTCGCCGATGAACGCGCCGGACATGCAGTCGGCCTGCAGCTCCTGCTCGATGGTGAACTGCTTCCGGATGCCGAGGCGGTCCTGGATGCCGTGTGCGTACTCGTGGCCGAGCAGGTAGAACACGAACGCGTCGCCGATCTGCTGGAACGCGTCGAAGGCCCAGTTCACGTCGTACGCGATGAAGTCGCCGGCCGGGCAGTAGACGGCGTTGTTGAGCGGCAGCGGCTGCCCGGCGCACGCCACCTCGCCCTCCTGCTGGTAGGGCACCACCTGGCTGACCGGCTGGAAGGAGCCGCCGAGCCGCTGCGCCCAGTACCGCTCGGCGACGACCTGGGAGGCCCGCATGTCCTTGGCGAACTCCTCGGGGGTGTCGGTGCCGTCCGGGTCCACCGAGCCGGTGACGTCGGCGGTGGGCTCCGGGCCGGTCGGCTCGGGTCCGGGGGTGGGCGTCGCCGGCAGGCAGGCCGCCAGCAGCACGACCGCCGAGATCACGGCGAGAAGAGACACGAGCGGTACCGGCCGAACGCGCATGTGGTCCTCCAGGGCGGGGCGGTGCTTCCACGTTAGACCCGGTCCGCCTCAGGGGCTTCCCTGAGAGTTCCCTGGGTGCCTCCCCGAGGTAAATCTCCCCCTCCCCTACCCCCGCAGGGGGACGCCCGGGGAGGTTTCCGCAGCAACACTGGGCCGGACACGAACGAAATCCACAGGGGGAGACACGGTGGTGGCACCGACGAATGCCGGCGGGCCGGTGGCGGCGCGAGCGGACGCGATCTGGAAGGTGTACGGCTCGGGCGAGGCCCGGGTGGCGGCGCTGCGGGGGGTCAGCGTGGAGTTCGGAAAGGGCCGCTTCACCGCGATCATGGGCCCGTCCGGCAGCGGCAAGTCCACGCTCATGCACTGCCTCGCCGGACTCGACACGGTGGACGAGGGCACCGTGCACGTCGGCGGCACCGAGATCAGCCGGCTGAACGACAAGGCGCTGACCCGTCTGCGGCGGGACCGGATCGGCTTCATCTTCCAGCAGTTCAACCTGCTGCCGACGCTGAGCGCCGCGGAGAACATCCGGCTGCCGCTGGACATCGCCGGGCGCAAGGCCGATCCGCAGTGGTGGGACACGGTGATCAACACGGTCGGGCTGAGCGACCGGCTCGGGCACCGGCCCAGCCAGCTCTCCGGCGGCCAGCAGCAGCGGGTGGCATGCGCGCGGGCCCTGGTGGGCCGCCCCGACGTGATCTTCGCGGACGAGCCGACCGGCAACCTGGACTCCCGTTCCGGCGCCGAGGTGCTGTCGTTCCTGCGGTCCAGCGTACGCGAGCACGGCCAGACCATCGTGATGGTCACCCACGACCCGGTGGCGGCGAGCTATGCCGACCGGGTGGTGTTCCTCGCCGACGGCGCGATCGTCGACGAGCTGGCCGGACCGACCGCCGAGACGGTGCTGGACACCATGAAGAAGCTGGACGGCAAGAGCGACCCGGTGATGCTCTGATGCTGCGCGCCACGCTGAAGAGCCTGCTCGCCCGCAAGCTGCGGCTGATCCTGTCCGGTCTGGCCGTGCTGCTCGGCGTGATGTTCGTGTCGGGCGCCCTGGTGCTCACCGACACCCTCAACCGCACCTTCGACTCGATCTTCTCGGAGGCCTTCGCCTCGACGGACGTCTCGGTCACCGCGAAACCCAGGGTCGAGGTCTCCGAGATGGAGGGCGAGGAGGTCGCCGCGCCGCTTCCGGCCTCGGTGGTGGAGACCATCAAGACCCAGGAGGGGGTACGGTCGGCGACCGGCCGCGTCGACGCGGACGGGGCCCGGGTGATCGCCTCGGACGGCAAGGTGCTCACCTCGTTCGGGCCGCCGCGGATCGGCTCGAACTGGACCGGCACCGACGAGATCATGGAGATGCGCGCCGGCCGCGGCCCGGAGGCCCCCGGCGAGATCGCCATGAACGCGACCACCGCCGAGCTCGCCGGCTTCACCGTCGGTGACCGTGTCTCGGTGCTCACCCAGCAGCCGAAACGGGAGTTCACCCTGGTCGGCGTCTGGGGCTACACCGGCGGACGGGACAGCATCAGCGGTGTCCAGGAGGTCGCCTTCACCACGCCGGTGGCACAGGAGCTGATGCTCGGCGAGAAGGACGTGTTCACCTCGGTGACCGTCCGCACCGCCGACGGCGTCACCCCGGAGCAGCTGCGCGACCGGATCGCCCCGGTGCTCGGCGCCGGCTACGAGGTGAAGACCGGTGAGCAACTCGCCGAGGACAACTCCTCGAGCCTCAAGGAGGGCATGGGTTTCTTCAACCAGATCCTGCTGGGCTTCGCCGGGATCGCGCTGTTCGTCGGCATCTTCCTGATCCTCAACACGTTCTCGATCGTGGTGGCCCAGCGCACCCGGGAGCTGGCCCTGCTCCGGGCGATCGGCGCCAGCCGCCGCCAGGTGATCAACTCGGTGCTGGTGGAGGCCGTGGTGGTCGGCGTGATCGCCTCGGTCCTCGGCCTGGCCGCCGGGGTCGGGGCGGGCGCCGGGCTGGGCGCGCTGTTCAGTGGCATGAGCGGCGGCATGGACCTGGCCCCGATCGGGGTGCCGCTGTCCGCGGTGATCAGCTCGTTCACGGTCGGCATCCTGGTCACCGTGGTCGCCGCGGTGCTGCCCGCGCTGCGCGCCTCGCGGATCTCGCCGGTCGCCGCGATGCAGGACGTCGCCACCCCGGACCGGCCGCTCACCAAGCTGACCGTGGCCGGCACGGTGGTGACCGCGGCCGGGGCGGCGGCTCTGGGCACCGGGCTGTTCGCCGACTCCGGCGACGCCACGCTGTACCTGATCCTCGGCGGTGTGCTGGTCACCTTCATCGGTGTCGCCCTGCTCACCCCGCTGATCGCCCGCCCGGTGGTGTCCCTGCTGGGCCGGCTGTTCTCCTGGTCGGTGCCGGGGCGGCTGGGCCGGCTGAACTCGGGCCGCAACCCGCGCCGCACCGCGATCACGGCGGCCGCCCTGATGGTCGGCATCGCCCTGGTCACCGGTGTGACCGTGGTGATGGACTCGGCGAAGAGCAGTCTCAAGGCCGAGGCGGCACGGATCCTCAAGGCCCAGATCATGATCAGTGGTGATCAGGGCGGGCCGCGGCCGCCGACGTACGATCCGGCCGTCCTGGACAAGGCGGAGCAGATCCCCGGGGTGCGGGCGGCCGCCGGCCTCTACAACGACCTGGTGGCGATCGGCGACGACCGGACGTACGTGGCCGCCACCGAGGACCTCTCCCGGATGGCGGAGGCCTACGGCACCACCGCCGCGAAGCTGGGCCCCGCCGAGATCGCGGTGAGCGAGCCGGAGGCCACCGAGCGGGGCTGGCGGACCGGCTCGACCGCGACGATCCAGACGTCGAAGGGTGAACCCCGGACGTACACGGTGGCGCACGTCTTCGGAGAGAACGCGCTGCCCGGCAGCATCATCATGCCGGCCGAGGCGATCAAAGGGTTCGGCATCAGCCAGCCGGTCCTCGGGTTCGTCCGCCTGGACGACGGTGTCGCGGTGTCGTCGGTGCTGCCGCAGGTGAAGGCCCTGGTCGCGGACAGCCCCGAGGTGACCGCCACCGACCAGCAGACCTTCGTCGACGATCAGGCCGCGGTCTTCGACCAGATCATCACGATGATCCAGATCCTGCTGGGCCTGGCCATCCTGATCGCGGTCCTGGGCGTGGTCAACACCCTGGCCCTGTCCGTCCTGGAACGCACCCGCGAGCTGGGGCTGCTCCGCGCCGTCGGCCTGGGCCGCGCCCAGACCATGCGCATGATCACCGTCGAGGCCGTGGTGATCGCCGTCTTCGGCGCCCTCCTCGGCGTGGCGGTCGGCGCCGGCATGGGCAGCGCGGTGGCCCGTGCCCTGGAGAACGACGGCATCACCGAGATCGTCCTCCCCTGGGCCCGCATGGGCACCTACCTGGTCCTGGCCGCCCTGGTCGGCGTCTTCGCCGCCGTCCTCCCGGCGATCCGGGCCGCCCGCCTCAACGTCCTGGGCGCCATCGCCCACGACTGACCATCGGCGAACATCCCGCGCCCACCTGGGGCGCACCAGTCGGCCCCGGCCCCGTGCCGGGGCCGACCCGTTCCCGGCTGGCCGTGGGTGCTGTCTCGGCGGCCTCGAGACCGCCCTGAGGACCAGCCGGACCACCGATCTTCGCCCGGCGGCGCCTCGCGGGCGGGACCACGCACGGGCCTCGCGGTGCGCTACGGGACGTTCGGGATGCGGTTGGGGACGCTTCACCCCGTACCGGAGAAGGGTTTGGAAAGGAACGACGGCCCGTCAGACCTTGCTGGGCAGGCGGCGGTGCAGTTCGGCGAGCATGACGTCCGGGCCGGGGGACATCAGGCCCACGTCGATGACGTAGGCGAACTCGCCGCCCCGGCGCCGGACCCGCGGAGGGCCGCCCTTGCCGGGTAGCCGGGTGGCGTAGTTCTCGCTGATCGGCGTGATCACCAGCTCCGTGAACGGGCCACGGCCGTGCAGGGCCACCGCGGCGATCCCGGACCAGGGCAGATGGACCGGCTGCCGGCTGGTGGCGGCGAAGTCGATCCCGTGCACCGAGGAGTGCAGCCAGCCCAGCCGCCGCCAGACGACAAGCATGAGCACGGCGGCCACCGCCGCCGGGACGATCAGGCTGGCCTCGACGAAGATGACGATGTGCGACGCGTCCGGACGATATCCGGCGGCCATCCGCACGCCGAGCGTGATCAGTAGCAACGGCAGCCAGGCGGCGGCCAGCACCCACAGGGCGGTCACGTAGAACATCCCGCGCGCCTGGAGGAACCTGATGGTGTCGTCGGTGGGCCCGAGCACCTGATCCAGGTGATCTGTCATATGACGATTATGTTCGGATAAGTGCTTCCTTTTCGGCGGAATAGGTACGGGTGGTCAGCCACAGCTTGTAGATGAGCAGCAGCTCGAACGCGGTCAGCAGAACCGCCGCGACCACGGTGAACGGCACGACGAGGCCGGTCAGCGGGCCGAGCACGAAGACGAACATCATGAACTCGATGCCGCTGAACACGTGCGCCCGGATCCGGTGTGCCAGCAGGAACCCGCGCGCCCGGCCGAACAGCCCGAACCGGGCCCGGAAGTTGCCGTGCACGTCGGCCGGCTCCGGGCCGTCGCCGCGCATCAGCTCCCTGATCTTCCCCATCTGGAGCGCGTTCAGGTAGCGGAACAGATCGAGGAAGATCACCAGCCCGGCCAGCCCGATCCAGAGCGGGTCGCCGGTACGCTGCCACTGCCCGCCGAACAGCCCGAGCGCGCAGATCACCACGCGCAGCCGGTCGAAGATGTAGTCCAGCCAGACGCCGAACACCGAACCGGTCCCGTTCAGCCGGGCGATCTTGCCGTCCAGGCAGTCGATCAGGAACGCCACGTGGAACAGCAGCGCCCCGGCGATCAGCCACCCGGCCCAGAAACACGCGGCGGCGCCCAGCCCGACACCGAATGCCAGGAGGCTGAGCCGGTTCGGTGTCACCCACCGCCACGGCGCGATCAACCGCACCAGGTGCACCGCCACCGGATCGACGAGCCACACCGTCCACCAGGAGTCCCGCCGCTTGTAGGTGCGCTCCCGGATCTCGTCGACCGTCAATCGGGGGGTCATGCGGGCGAGATTACCGCTAGTGAGCAAGGTCGATACAGATCGTCACTCCTGAGGTGCCCGGCGCGGCCATCGGGTACGCACCGCCGCGCGCACGTAGGCTGTTCCCCATGAGTGAGTTCGACGGCCTCCCCATCCTCCGTTCTCCCGTGGCCATCGCCGCCTTCGAGGGCTGGAACGACGCCGCGGACGCTTCGACCGCGGCCGTCGAACACCTCGAGCAGGTGTGGGAGGCGCGAGAGGTCACCAGCATCGACCCGGAGGACTTCTACGACTTCCAGGTGAGCCGTCCGACGATCACCATGGCGGAGGGTGAGACCCGCAAGATCGAGTGGCCGACCACCCGGTTCACGGTGGCCAGCCCGCCCGGCGCCGACCGGGACGTGGTGCTCATCCGGGGCATCGAGCCGAGCATGCGGTGGCGGACGTTCTGCGAGTCGGTCCTGGAGATCTGCCACAGCCTCGAGGTGAACCGGATCGTCCTGCTCGGAGCGCTGCTGGCCGACGTGCCGTACACCCGGCCCCTGCCGATCAGCGGCACCGCCAGCGACCGCGAGACCGCCGAGAAGTACAAGGTCGTCCCCACCCGCTACGACGGCCCGACCGGCATCGTCGGCGTGCTCCAGGAGGCGGCCAGCCGCGCCGAGCTGGACGCCCTGTCGTTCTGGGTGCACGTTCCGCACTACGCGAACAACCCACCCTGCCCGAAGGCCACGCTGTCGCTGCTCAGCCGGATCGAGGACGTCCTCGACCTGCCGGTGCCGATGGCCGATCTGGCCGAGCAGGCCGACGACTGGGAGAAGAAGGTCCGCGCCGCCGCCGAGCAGGACTCCGAACTCGGGGAGTACGTGCGGGAGCTGGAGGAGCGGGTCGGCGACGCGGGGATCCAGCCGCTCACCGGCGACGAGATCGCCAGCGAGTTCGAGAAGTACCTGCGCCGGCGCGGCGGTTCGGCCGGGCCCACCGCCGGCTCCTGGTGAGACGCCGACGGCGGGTGGCCCCGATCGGGGTCACCCGCCGTCACGGAAGACGAATATCAGGACGACTTCTCGTAGGAGAGAACGAGATCCTGGAAACCACTCCACTCCGCCTGGGTGAAGACCAGCGGCGGCTGACCGGGATTCTTGCTGTCCCGCAATCTGATGGTGCCATCAATCTGAGCAACCTCGATGCACCCGGAAGTCGCACAGAACGAACTGCGCTGCCACGCCATTGTGGTGTCTTTCATCTCGCACCTTTCTGGACATGTCAGGACCCTTTGTCCTGATCCCCGCCGGGCGCTCGGGCTATACGTGCACGCAGGTCATAGGCCCGCGCTAGGATGAGTGCCCGGCTCGCGTTCTCGTCGAGCGACTGCTTCCAGAAGCGCTCGAAGACATCCAAGTGGAAATTGACCTCTGTCGATTCCTCTAGCATTTCGTCCCGGGTGTAGGACTCTCTATAGAGAACCGCGTCGTCGGGCGGGTCGTCCCCGAGATGGATCACCGCGAATGCGCCGAACATGCCCATCACCGCCCCGTCGTCCATCGGGAGCACGCGGACATGGACGTTCGGCCGGGAGGCGGAGGCGGCGAGATCATCGAGTTGATCGGCGGTCGTCGACATCCCGCCCACCATTCGCCACAGAGCGGATTCATCGAAGAGGAGGCGGTACTCCGGCGCCCCGTCCTGCTCGATCAAGCGTCGGCGGCGGTCCAGCCGCACCTCCCGGCGGACCCGGCGCTGATCGTCGCTGAGATTGGCGCCGTACCACGCCAGGGTCGCCTCGGCGGTGGCCGGCGTCTGGAGATGCCCGGGCACCATGGTCGGCTGGTACTCCCGGATGGAGGTCGCCGCCATCTCGAACTGCATCAGCTGGAGCAGACCGGGCGGGAGATGGTCACGGTGCTCGGGCGGCGTCAAGTACCGCTCGCGGCGGGCGGTCCGTGCTTCGCCGACCAGGCCGGCGATCCGGGCCTCGTCGGTCACCTGGTACATGGTGAGTGCGGCGCGCAGATCGGTGGGCGAGACGGTCACCTCGCCCAGCTCGATCCGCTGCAGTTTGGACAGCGACCAGCCCAGCTTCTTGGCGACCTCGGTCTGACTGAGCCCGGTGCGCTCACGGGCCGCGCGCAATGCCAGACGCACCCGCCGCCTAGAGACAGCGGGCAGGTCGTCGCGCGCAGCCGACATCCAGCCTCACCAAACGCTTAAATCGTCGCGAATCGACCGTGACTGCGACCTGGCATTCTGCCGTGTCGCTCACGGCCCATCGCGGAGGATACCCCAGCTCCCGCCCGGCGGAGGAATCGCTCAGGCTCGATGGAACTCCAGGCAGCGGACCAGGCCACGGCAGAAGCCGGTGAACTCGCGCTCGTCACGGGAGGAGAACACCTCGACCACCCGGCCGTGGTAGGTGGCCCGCAGCTGCCACCACCGGCCGGCCCGGGGGCGCAGCCAGTACAGCGCGTTGACGGCCAGGACACCCGACACCAGAACCGCCAACAGCCCGGACGCCGGCCCCACCAGGGGCACCGCGACAACCGCCGCGACCAGCGCGGACGCACCGAGGAACTGCCGGCCGGCACCCTCCGGGCCGGGATCGAAACGCACGATGTGGAGCTCCGTCATCTCGGCCACCAGGAACCGCCGGTGGCTCTCCCTGGAGACCTCGACGACCTGCTCCGTGATGACGGCTCGCGGACCCTTGTAGAAGACCGGCACCTCCCACCCTCCTCTCGGGTTCCCTCCCCGGAGAAGGACCCTCCCCCGGAGAGAGAAGGCCGGGGCGGCACCCAGTTGCCGCTGAGTGCCGCCCATCCACCGACCCGTCCTTAACGTGCCCTCAGTATGGGGTCCAACCGCCCGTGTCCGCCAGACTCCTGAGAGCCATATAGCTGATAGCCGAATTCACTCATGGTTTCATTCGGCGAAGGTCGGCGCGTCGCGTGACGCCACCACCACCGCCGGCGCATCCTAGGAACCTAGCTGGAAGGGGACGATCATGACCGTCAATCCGGGCGCCGCCGAGTTCCCGCATCGACAGATCGCGGCTCAGCTGCGCGAACGCATCCGCCGCGGTGACTGGCGGCCGGGCGAGCGCCTGCCCTCCATCCCGGCCATGGCGGAGATGTTCGGCGTCGCGAAGCAGACCGTGCAGCGTACCGTCGACCAGCTACGGGTCGAGGGCATCCTGATCACCAAGCCCGGCTCCGGCACGTACGTCCGGGGCACCCGCCGCCGCCTGAACCGGCTCTCCCGCGGCCGGTACGGCGCCCACCGCGGCTACCACGCCGACCTGGCCGCCCGCTACCGCCAGCAGCTCACCGCCGTCGGCCGGGAACCCGCCCCGCCCGAGGTGGCCGACGCCTTCGGGGTCCGCGACGGCACCGAGATGCTGGTCCGGCGGCATGTCGTGCGCACCGACGACGCGACCGTGGAGGTGGGCGCCTCCTGGTTCCGGGTGACCGACGCGAGCGGCACCACCCTGGAGCGGCCCGAGGCGTTCGGCCGGCCCCTCTACCAGGAGGCCGAAGAGGTGCTGGATCGCAGGTACACGACGGCCACCGACACCATCAGCGCCCGCCAGCCGAGCCGGGAGGAGGCGGAGATCCTCCAGATCCGGCCGGACACCCCGGTGCTCCATCTGCTACATGTCGCTTTCGACGAGACCCGTAAGCCGATCGAGGTGGCGCAGGCGACCTGGCCGGGGCCGATGACCACGCTGACCGAGGAGTACCGCATCCCCGTGCCGGCCGCCGAACCCGACCCCGACCCGGGACTGGCTCTGGCCTGACGAAAGCCTACGGAAGGCCTGACAGCAGCTCCGTCACCGCCGCGGCGAACCGGTCCGGCTCCTCCGACATCGGATGGTGGCCGGACTCCGGCAGGACCACGAGACGTTTGCCCGGTGCGCGCAGGGCGGCGTACCAGGTGGCGAACGGCCCGGCCAGGGAGCGCATCTCCCGGCCACCCTGCACGAAGCAGGCCGGGATCGCCAGCTCCGGCACGTCCCGGCGCAGGTCGACGTCCTGGAGGTTCGGGTAGAGGGCGTCCCAGGCGTCCAGCATCGTGGTCATCACGTGCGCCCTCGCCAGCGGGGTGTACTCGGGGACGCCCAGGTCGAACGGCGGGCCGGCGATCCCGTACACCGCGGGCGCGTGCAGCTGGAACGGCTCGTAGTCGTAGACGTCCGGCCACGGCGGCGGGCCCTGGGCGGTCAGCCGGTCCACCAGGTCGTCGCGGCCGCCCGAACGGGCCCACGCGAGCATGTCGCCGTACAGGATCCGGTCGCTGTCGCGCAGGTCGACGGCCTGACCGATGCCCAGATAGGCGTGGAACAGCCCGGGACGGCGGTGGGCGGCCGTGACCGCCGGGATCGAGCCACCCGAATGGGCGGCCAGCACGATCCGGTCCCGCCCGAACCGTTTCCGCAGGTGCCCGGTGACGGCGACGATGTCGGCCACCTCGCTGTCCAGGGTGAGCCCGGCGCCGCTACGACGGTCCAGGGTGGCCACCACGAAACGCTCCTCCAGTGCGGGCAGGCGCAGCCGCAGCATGCCGGTCATCGAGCCGCCCGGCGGGCCGGGCACGAACAGCAGCACCGGCGCCGCCGCGTCCCGGCCGCGGATCACCACCCGCAGACCGCCGACCTGGGCCAGTTCGGCGACGCCACCGGGGATCCGTTCCGTCCGGGCCGGCACGGCGGCCGCCACGGCGACCAGCACCAGCCCGGCCGCGGCCAGGCCGAGCGGGATCCGGCGCCGGGCACCGCTCCCCCACGCCGCGCCGGCCGCCATCGGGAACAGCGCCAGCAGCCCGTGCACGCCACGCCCGGTGATCAGCACCAGAAGACCCAGCACGCTCGGATGCGGCGCGTCCACCGAGGGGCCGGTCGCGCTCATCCGCGCCAGTTCGAAGGCGATGGCGTACGCGAGAGGCGCTCCCAGGATCATCCAGCGGGTGCCGGCCGCGCGCCCGGCCAGGACGCCCACCGCCAGGCTGATCGCGATCGAGGCGAGGGCCTGTCCTCCGGTGAGCGGGCCGCGTGGCGTCCACAGTGCGGCGGCCACTCCCCAGGCCACGGGAACGAGGACGGCGAGAGATCTCTTCATGCCCGGCAGCATGGAATCCCGCCCCGTCCACACACACCGGACGGCGGACGGGGTCCGGGCCCTACTTTGGTAGGTGCCGGCGCGAACGCCGTACCCCCTAGGGTTTGACCCATGCTGCTCGCTCTGCTGGTGCCGGACCCGGCAGCGCCTCGCGCGGCCTCCCGCGACCGCATCGCCGACGCCGTCGCGATCGTGTCGGCGCTGGCCTACGGCCTGGGGATGATGCTGCTCGGCGACGCCACCCGGCCCGGCGCGGCGCTGCCCTGGCCGGCCGACGTGGCGGTGGGGCTGGCCTGCGCGGCCGCGCTCACGCTGCGGCGACGGCATCCGCTCGCGGTTACGGCGGCGCTGCTGCCGTTCGGTGCGGTGTCGGTGACCGCCACCGGGCCGATCATCGTGGCGCTGTTCACCGCGGCGATCCGGTCGAGGCTTCCGGTCCTGGTCGTGCTCGGCGCGGTCGACGTCGGCACCGCCGGGCTGTACTTCGTGCTCCACGACGACCCGGCGTCCGGCATCTGGCTCGACTTCCTGGTCCGTGGCGTGGTCACCGTGGCGGCGCTGGGGTGGGGGCTGTTCGTGCAGGCGTACCGGCGTCTCACCACCTCGCTGCGCGACCACGCCGCGCGTCTGGAGGCCGAGCAGCGGCTGCGCGAGGACCGGGCCAGACTGACCGAACGCGCCCGGATCGCCCGCGAGATGCACGACGTCCTGGCCCACCGGATGTCGCTGATCAGCCTGCACGCCGGTGCTCTCGAGGTGCGCGGCACGGTGTCGCCGGAGGAGCTGACGCTGGCGGCCGGCGCGATCCGCGGCAGCGCGCACGAGGCCCTCGAGGAGCTGCGGGCCGTGGTCGGCGTGCCGAGCGGGCGTCCCGAGCCGCCGCAGCCCGGCCTCGGCGACATGGACGAGCTGGTCGGCGGCGTGCGGGCCGCCGGGATGGCCGTCGACTACCGCAACGAGCTGCCCGCGGACACCCCGCCGGAGGTCCTCGGCCGCACCGTCTACCGCATCGTCCAGGAGGGACTGACGAACGCCCGCAAGCACGGCACGGGGCCGGCCGCCACGGTGCGCCTGGCGGGTGCCGCCGGTCACGCTCTCCGCGTCACGATCACCAACCCCTTCACCGGTACGCCGTCCGCGCGGCCGCCGGGCACCGGGCTCGGCCTGGTCGGCATCTCGGAACGGGTGGCCCTGGCCGGCGGCCGCGTCACCCACGGCCCGGTGGACGGCACGTTCCACCTGGACGCCTCCCTGCCGTGGCCGGCGTGACCCCCGGCCGGCCGATCCGGCTGGTGATCGTCGACGACGACGCGCTGGTCCGGGCCGGACTGCGGATCCTGGTCGGCGGGTCGCCGGACATCGAGGTGGTGGCCGAGGCCGGCGACGGCGCGGAGGCGGTGACCGCGTCCGAGGCGCACTGGCCGGACGTCGTCCTGATGGACATCCGGATGCCCCGGGTCGACGGTCTGGTCGCGACCCGCCGCATCCGCGGCCGGCCGAACGCGCCGCAGGTGATCGTGCTGACCACCTTCGACGCCGACGAGTACGTGCTGGAGGCGCTGCGCGGCGGGGCCGCCGGATTCCTGCTGAAGGACACCCCGCCCCGGGAGATCCTGGCCGCGGTCCGGTCGGTCGCGGCCGGCAGCGCCTCCCTGTCCCCCACGGTGATCCGCCGGTTGATCGACCACGTCGCCGACCCGGAGGCCGGAACCCGCCGCGCCCGCGCCCGGACCCGGCTGGCCGCCCTCACCGACCGTGAACGCGAGGTGGCCGTCCTGGTGGGCGACGGCCGGTCCAACGCCGAGATCGCCGCCGGACTGCGCATGAGCGTCCCCACGGTGAAGGGGCACGTGTCCCGTCTGCTGAGCAAGCTGACCCTGAACAACCGTGTCCAGATCGCCCTGCTGGTCCACGACGCCGAACTGCTCTGACCCGTCCTCGGGCGCGCCGCCCCCCGGCCCGCCCGAGGACGGTGGCCGGTCAGGCCCCGGCGGGGACGGGAGCGGGCGCCGGGGCCGGGGAGCGGGCCAGGTCGCGGGCCATCAGGCCGAAGCCGGCCAGGAGCAGGAGGGGGCCGGTGACGCCGATCGGCCCGAGGCCCAGGCCGAGGAAGGCCACGATGCCGGCCACCACCAGGGCGGCCGTCCACCAGCGGGTGGTTCGGCTCACCGCGGCGCCGACCGCCACCGCGATCAGGCCCAGCAGGCTGAACAGCATGGAGGGCAGGGCCCAGCCGAAGGTGAAGGCGGCGTACCCGCCGAGGGTCTCGGCCACCCGGTCGGCGGTGGCGGCGTCCAGCACCTGACGGGCGGCCAGATCGGCGCTGTCGCCCACCATCAGGCCACTGAAGTTGATCAGGGCCAGAACGGTGATCCCGGCCGCCACCCGCGTGAACCGGTTGGCGCGGGAGGCCACGGCGAGCACGGCGGGCACGAAGAACACCCACCCGAGGTGCAGGAACAGGGCGCTGACCTGGGTCTGCACCGGCTTGGCCACACTGTCGGCGACGTCGGCGCCCCAGTCCGG
This sequence comes from Actinoplanes hulinensis, assembly GCF_019429605.1. Taxonomy (NCBI): domain Bacteria; kingdom Bacillati; phylum Actinomycetota; class Actinomycetes; order Micromonosporales; family Micromonosporaceae; genus Actinoplanes; species Actinoplanes hulinensis. Next base: position 318,958 of record NZ_JAHXZI010000008.1, read on the forward strand.
CACCGTCGCCATCCCCAGTGCGAACAGCGCCGGCGCGGCGTACAGGGAGAAGAGGCCGAACCGGCGCCGGAAGGTCCCGAAGCTGTCCCGCTCGGCGGACGGGGCGGCGATGGGCCGGACCAGACGCCAGGCCGCCGCGCCGTAGGCGCCGATCAGGACGACCGGGCCGAGCAGGCAGAGCGGCACTGGCGAGATGGCGAACACCAGGTAGAGGGCCATGCCGAGCAGGGCGGCGCCGGCCGTCCACCAGTCGATGACCCGGCCGCGGGCGGCGGCGATCGGGGTGAGAATCAGCGACAGCCCCCAGCCGATCAGGCCGGGCCACTGCCAGCCGGCGACGGTGACGCTCATCGCGAGGAACTTCTCGTCGACCGCCTGCACCTGCGCGTCCGGAAGGGTCTGTTCCAGGGCGAGCAGGAAGAAGTCGTTGGCCATCAGCGCCGAGAACGTGGTCAGGCCGACGATCACGCTGATCCAGGCGATGCGGGCCAGTACGGCGCCGCGTTCGCGGATCGGGGTGAGCAGGCCCAACAGGCCGGGTACGAAGAGCACCCACGCCCAGTGCAGCAGGATCGAGTGCGCCTGCACGGCGCCCGGATGCTGCCGGTAGATCCCGTATCCCTGGTCGTCGCCGAGCGCCGGGTCCACCCCGGTCGCCACGGTCAGGGCGATCGGCGCGGCCACCAGGCACACCGCCGCGGCTTTCCGCCACATGATCGAATTCCTCCCCCTCGTCGGTGGTACGGGGCGGAACGTTAGGGACGGCGGGCGCGGGCGTCGCCAGTACGCGGAGTGATCCGGTGTCCCCCTCGAGGGGGACGGGCCGTCCTCCCGGGGGCGGGTTCGGCGCAGTGGCGCGGCACCGTACCTTCTACGCGTGTTGCGGGATGTGGTGCGGCGGATCAGCAGGAGTGACGTGGCCCTGGCGGCCGGGTTCGTGGTGTACGCGCTGCTCGAGGAGTTGCTCATCCGGATGCCGGGTGACTGGTGGCCGTCCCTGCTGGCCCTCTGCGCGGTGCTGATCCTGCTGCGCCGGCAGTTCCCGCTGACGGCGATGGTCCCGCACGGCATCGTCGTGATGAACGTGTTCTACGTCGAGTTCACCATCGACGGCGAGAAGACGATCAACTTCCGGCTCTGGCAGGTGGTCGCGATGATCATCTGCTCGTACGCGGTGGGCCGCTGGGCGCCACCGTTCGGCCCCGACCGGCGGGTCACCCGGCGCGGTCTGATCGGCGCACTGCTGATCCTCTACACGGTGGTGGCCTACTACCTCAACAATCCGGGCGACCCGATGGCCGACATCTTCTTCCCGGGCACCCCGTACGTCCTGGGGATCGTGGTGGCGAACCAGGCGCGGAAGCTGGCCGAGGCGGCGGCGGTGCGGGCCGAGTTCCGGGAGCGGCAGGCCCGTGAGGCGATCATGGAGGAGCGGGTGCGGATCGCCCGCGAGCTGCACGACATGGTGGCGCACAGTGTCACGGTCATGGTGATCCAGGCCGGGGTGGTGCGGCGGCGGATGGACGCGGAGCTGCCGGTCGACCCGCAGTTGCTCCGCGGCATCGAGGAGGCGGGGCGGGACGCGGTGGTCGAGTTACGCCGTACCCTGGGGCTGCTGCGCGGCGAGGGCGGGGACGGCACGGCCCAGGCGCCGGCCGGTCTGGAGCGGCTGGAGGATCTGGTCGGGCAGGTTCGCGAGACGGGGCTGCGGGTGACCGTCCAGCGCGACGGCGACCCGGTGCCGCTGCTGCCGGCCGTGGACCTGTCGGCCTATCGCATCGTCCAGGAGGCACTGACCAACGTGCTGAAACACGCCCACGCGAGCCACGCCGAGCTGACCGTCGACTACCGTGCCGACGGCCTGCATCTGGGGGTGGTCAACGACGGGCCGCCGGCCGCCCCGGCGGCCGGCGGCGGGCAGGGGCTGATCGGGATGCGGGAGCGGGTGACGCTGTTCGGCGGCGATCTCACCGCCGGGCCCCGTGCCGGTGGCGGGTTCGCGGTCACCGCCCGCCTGCCGGTCACCGCCCGGGAGGCCCGCCCGTGACGATCAGTGTGGTGATCGCCGACGACCAGCGGATGCTGCGGGCCGGGTTGCGCATGGTGATCGAGACCGAGCCGGACATGAACGTGGTCGGCGAGGCCAGCGACGGTGTGGAGGCGGTCGCGGTGGCGCGGCGGCTGCGGCCGGACGTGGTGCTCATGGACATCGCCATGCCCCGCCAGGACGGGTTGTCCGCGACCCGGGCGCTGCTGGCCACCCCGGATCCGCCGCGGGTGATCGTGCTGACCACCTTCGACACCGACGAGAACCTGTTCCGGGCGTTGCAGGCCGGGGCCAGCGGCTTCCTGCTGAAGGTGTCCTCACCGGAGCACCTGATCACCGCGATCCGGGTGGTGGCGGGCGGGGAGGCGCTGCTCGACCCGGCGGTGACGACCCGGGTGATCTCGGCGTTCGCCGGGCGGCCGGGGCCGGAGCCGCCGCCCGAGGTGGGTGAGCTGACGCCACGGGAGCTGGACGTGCTGCGGCTGATGGCGCGGGGGATGTCGAACGGGGAGATAGCGGCGGCGCTCACCGTGGGCGAGGCGACGGTGAAGACGCATGTGGCGCGGGTGCTGATGAAAATCGGGCTGCGGGACCGGGTGCAGGCGGTCGTCTACGCGTACGAGTCGGGGCTGGTCCGGGCCGGCGGCGGTTGATGCCCCAGAAGTTTTCGACGCCCGAGGCGCCGGTGCGGGCCTCGGGCGTTCGTCCCTGACGGTGTTGCCGGGGGTCTGTTACGGCGGTCAGTTGAAGATCGAGCCGGCCGCCCGGCGCTGGCCGCCGAAGGCGTTCTGGTTCTGGTCGATCAGGCTGATGTTGATCAGGCCGTGCTGCTCGACGTAGGCGCGCTGGACAGCCGCGTACGTGTTCCCGCCCTGCTGCGGCCGAGCGTAACCGGAGGGACCGTAGGCCGAGCCGTAGGCCGGACCGTAGGCCGAGCCGTAGGCGGGCGAAACCGGGCCACAACCGCAGGAGAGAGCCGCCGCCTGAGCCGGGGCGGACACTGCCAGGGCGGCGCCGGTCGCAATGAGGAAACCGCCGAGAGTCAGAGCCGTCTTACGCATGTCTTACCTTTCCAGTACAAGTGTTTGGACAAGTTGCCGGAGACCGGCCGAGCTGACGCCCGAAGCGCCATCGGCGCTTCGGGCGTCAGTCGAACAACGAATCCACTACGCGAGTGGAAACGGTATTGTCACCAACCCCAGATGTCGTCGCCGGCCTGAATCTGCGTGCCGAACGCGTTCTGGTTCTGGTTGACCTCGCTGATGTTGTACTTGCCAACCTGCCGAACATCGGCGTTCTGGGAGACGATGTAGTTGTTCGGCTTCTGGTAGCCGTACGGCTTGTAGCAGTTGTAGGTGTAGTTGTAGCCGCCGCACGTCGGGGTGCTCGGGGCAGCCTGGGCGGGGGCGGACACTGCCAGGGCGGCGCCGGTCGCGAGGAAGAGCCCACCCAGGTACAGAGCCGTCTTGCGCATGGTGTTTCCTTTCGGATTTGGGGTTTGGCTTGTTGTGCCAAGGAGAATCTTGGACGGAACGACCCGCGATCGCTGGGATTTGGCCGAACAACTTCCGCCGTTTCACCTAATAGAGGAAACTCCCGAAACCCGGCCGGAATCTGGCTAGGGTCACGCGGGGCGTCCCTCTTCCCGAACGGCCCCCGGATACGTGAAAGGCCCCCGCCCAAGCGTGGACGGGGGCCTTTTCTGAATGGCCTTACAGGCGCACACCGAGAAGAGCGTCCACCGTTCGTGTCATCAGCTCCGGCGCGCCGGAGTCGTCGCCCACGCCGGCCAGCGCCGCCTCCGCCCAGGCGTCCACGAGAGACAGCGCGGCGGGCGCGTCCAGATCGTCGGCGAGCGCCTCACGGACCGCCGCCAGGAGGCCGGCCCCGGACGGCCCGGACGGCGCGGCGGCCGCCTCCCGCCACCGGGCCAGCCGCGACTGGCCCTGCTTGAGCACGTCGTCGGTCCAGTCCCGGTCGGCGCGGTAGTGCCCGGAGAGCAGGCCGAGCCGGACCGCCATCGGGTCCACCCCGTCACCGCGCAGCCGGGACACGAAGACCAGATTGCCGCGCGACTTCGACATCTTCTCGCCGTCCAGGCCGATCATCCCGGCGTGCACGTAGTGCGCGGCGAACGGCTCCGCCCCGGTCAGCACCTCGGCGTGCGCCGCCGAGCACTCGTGGTGGGGGTAGAGCAGGTCGCTGCCGCCGCCCTGCACGTCGATGGTGTCGCCGAGCAGGCGGAGCGCGATGGTGGCGCACTCGATGTGCCAGCCCGGGCGGCCGGGGCCGAGCTCGCCGCCGTCCCACACCGGCTCACCGTCGCGGGCGCCGCGCCACAGCAGCGGGTCGAGCGGGTCCCGCTTGCCGGCCCGGTCCGGGTCGCCGCCGCGCTCAGCGGAGAGCACCGTCATCTCGTCGCGCGACAGGTGCGACTCGTAGCCGAACCGGGGCGCGGCGGAGATGTCGAAGTAGACGTCGCCGGTGCCGTCGCCGAGCTGGTACGCGGCCCCTTTCCCGACCAGTTCGACGACGTGCTCGACGATTCCCGGAATGGACTCGACGGCGCCGACGTAGTGGGCGGGTGGAATGATCCGCAGCGCCTCCATGTCCTCCCGGAAGAGGGCCGTCTCCCGCATCGCCAGAACGATCCAGTCCTCGCCGTCGCGCTCGGCGCGTTCCAGCAACGGGTCGTCGATGTCAGTCACATTCTGCACATATCGGACATCGTTTCCGAGGTCCCGCCACATACGATTCACCAGATCGAAGGTGATCATCGTGGCGGCGTGCCCGAGGTGGGTGGCGTCGTACGGCGTGATCCCGCAGACGTACATCGTGGCGCTGCCGGCCGGCGTGCTGGGCTGCGCCGACGCCCGCGCCGTGTCGTACAGCCGCAGCGGGGACCGCGCGGGCGAGTCCGGCAGGGTGGGAACGTCGTGGCCGGTCCATGCATCCATGAAAGGAGCCTAACCAGCGGCCCCGGAAGGGGCCCTAGGGCGTGAGCTAAACCTCTAGATCGGCGGCCAGGGAATAGCCGGCCAGTCGGTCGGCGGCTGGGGGAACCGCTCCGCCCTCAGCAGCCGCTTCACCCGCAGCGCGGCATGCTGCACCTCGGTCACCGTCAGATGCTCCTCCAGCGCCGCGCCGAGCGGGCCGGTCAGCTGCTCGCCGAGCCGGGTGAGCACCGCCGTGCCCTCGCCCGGCAGCGGCCGGCCGGTCCAGCCCCAGAGCACCGTGCGCAACTTGTTCTCCACGTGGAAGCTGACCCCGTGGTCCACCCCGTGCAGGCCGCCGGTCGCCGGGTAGAGCACGTGCCCACCCTTGCGGTCGGCATTGTTGATCACCGCGTCGAAGAGGGCCAGCCGGGCCAGGCGCGGGTCGTCGGCGTGGGCCAGCGCGAACGCGTCGCCGTCGTCGTCGCGCGCCGCGGCCACCGGGATCCAGCCGGGCGGCACGTCGTACGCCGGGACGAACCCGATCAGCGCGGGCACCTCCTCCGGCTCGTCGATCCAGAGTTGCAGCGCCCCGGGGCCGAGCGGCCCGTCCCGCAGGACGGTGGGCGGCACCAGATCCCACCCGGTGGCCCGGGAGACCAGGTAGGCCGACACCTCACGGCCGGCCAGCGTGCCGTCCGGGAAGTCCCACAGCGGGCGCTCGCCGCGCACCGGCTTGTAGACGCAGCGCCGGGTCAGCCCGTCCAGGCTGATCTCGGCGCGCAGGGTGGTGTTGGAGGCGTCCACGAGACGCCCCTCGATCTCGATCCGCCCGCGCCCGAGCAACTCGAGCGCGTCGGCCTCGGCCAGCACCGACGTCGGCTCCGCCGTCACCGGTGGTAGCCGTTGTGCCGGGGACAGAGGTGACCGGCCGGGTCGAGCGGCTGGCCGCAGAGCGGGCACGGCGGCCGGCCGGCGGCCACGACACGGCGGGCCCGGTCGATGAACGCGCGGGTCGCCTCGGGGGTGAGCCGCACCCGGAGCCGGTCCAGATCGTCGTCCGGCTCGTCGTCGTCGGCTTCCTCGTCGTCCTCGTCGTCGAGCGGGCTGCCGGAGAGATCGGCATCCGGCTCACCGGCCTCTATCGCCTCGATCACGACGGTGCTGGTGTCGACGTCGAAGGCCAGGCCCAGCGTGCCGACGCGGAACTCCTCGTCGACCGGGGTGTCGAGCGGCTCGTTGTCGTGCCCGGCCGTCAGCGCGACCTCCGGCAGCGTGACGCCGAACCGCTTGTTCGCCTCGAGGAGCAGCTCCTCCAGCTTCTCGGCGAGCAGCGACACCTGGACCTTCTCCAGCGCGACGCTGATCACCCGGCCGCCACCGCGGGCCTGGAGATAGAAAGTGCGGTCCCCCGGCTCGCCCACCGTCCCGGCGACGAACCGCTCCGGCGGCTCGAAGGCATGCACTTGGTGGGTCATGCGGACAACCCTAGCCATCCGCGCCGGTAACCGCGCGGGCCAAGGTCCCCGGTTCGCCGAGGGCGCAAACCGGCCCACGCTGCGACGATACAGCGATCACGCAGCGTCGTCAGACACCGCCACCGGCGCCACCACCCACGGCCGCGTCACTCTCCGCGGCCCGCTCCCGCCCATCGATCTTCGGGGGTACGAGCGAGCCCAGTTCACCGGTCTCGTTGAGGCGAACCACGAACGGCCGCCCGGCGGTGTACCGGATCGCGGTGATCGACGCCGGGTCGGCCACGATCCGCTGGAACTGGTCGAGGTGCAGGCCCAGCGCATCGGCCACGATCGCCTTGATCACATCACCGTGGCCGCACGCCAGCCAGACCGAGTCCGCGCCGTGCTCGGCGGTGATCTTCGCGTCCCAGGAGCGGATCGCCTCGACCGCCCGTGCCGACATCGCGGCCATCGACTCGCCGTTCGGGAAGACGACCGCGCTGGGGTGGTGCTGGACGACCTGCCAGAGCGGCTCCTGGGCCAGCTCCTTCAGCGGCCGGCCCTCCCAGTCGCCGTACCCGCACTCGGTCAGGCGTTCGTCCAGCGCCGGCTCGGCGCCCGGCACCGCCAGCCCGACCGTCTGCCGGCACCGGACGAGCGGGCTGGAGACGACCGCGGCCAGCGGCAGCCCGTCCAGGCGGGCGGCCACCCGGGACGCCTGGGCACGGCCGGTGTCGTCCAGCTCGACCGGCCGGCGCCCGGCCAGTTCCCCGGAGGCGTTCGCGGTGGTCCGGCCGTGCCGGAGCAGGAGCACGGTGGCCACTAGCGGCCCACGCCGGATTCGTCGAAGGCCTCGGCCACGATCCGCAGCGTCCGCAGCCCGCTCTCCAGATCGCCCACGTAGGGGCTGATCGACAGCGTGCCGACACCGGCCGCCGCGTACTCCTCGATCCGTTTCCGGACCTGCTCGCGGGTGCCGATGATCGAGGTGCGCTCGATGAACTCGCGGGGCACCGCGGCCGCCGCCTCGACCGGCTTCCGGCTCAGGTAGAGGTCCTGCACCGTCTTCGCCTCGTCGGCGTAGCCGAGCCGGACCGCGAGCGCGTTGTAGAAGTTCTGCTCACGGCTGCCCATCCCCCCGACGTAGAGCGCCGCGTACGGCCGGATCACGTCGGCGCAGGCGTCCAGGTCGTCGCCGATCGCCACCGGCACGCTGGCCACCACGTCGAAACCGGACAGCCCGAGGCCCCGCCTGGCCCGCCCGGCCGCGATGTGCCGCATCTGGTCGCCGGACGCGTCCGGGGCCAGGAAGATCCCCAGCCAGCCGTCGGCGATCTCACCGGCCAGCTCCAGGTTCTTCGGGCCGACCGCGGCCAGATAGACCGGGATATCGGTACGCGCCGGGTGGAAACCCAGCCTCAGCGGCTTGCCGGCGCCGCCGGGCAGCGGCAGCGTGTAGTGCTCGCCCTGGTAGGACACCGCCTGACGGGACAGCGCCTGCCTGACGATGGCCACGTACTCCCGGGTGCGGGCCAGCGGCTTGGCGAACCGCACACCGTGCCAGCCCTCGGACACCTGCGGGCCGGAGACGCCCAGGCCCAGCCGGAACCGCTTGCCGGACAGGGTGTCCAGGGTGGCGGCGGTCATCGCGGTCATCGCCGGGGTCCGCGCCGGGATCTGCATGACAGCCGCGCCCAGGTCGATCCGCTCGGTCTGGCCGGCGATCCAGGCGAGCATGCTCACCGTGTCCGAACCGTACGCCTCGGCGGCCCAGACCACCGAGTAGCCGAGCCGGTCCGCCTCCCGCGCCATGGCGAGATGATCGGCGGGAGTGCTCCACGCCGTCTGATAGCCGAGGCTGAGTCCGAGCCGCACCGAGCTGCCCTCCCGAGATCTTGATGGGTCTCGGGCAAGCGTACTGACCGAAGACCGACCCGTTTCGGTCCGGTAACCGACCCACCCGGCTGAGGCTCGAGCATTTCGCGAAAGGGCTGGTCTGAATAAGGTTCACTCATGCATCAGCGACCGCTCGGCCGAAGCGGGCTAGCGGTTTCGCGGCTCGCGCTCGGCACCATGACCTGGGGCCGGGACACCGACCCCGACGACGCGGCGGATCAGCTGAAGATCTTCCTGGAGGCGGGCGGCACGCTTCTGGACACCGCCGACGTGTACGGCGACGGCGACGCCGAGTCGGTGATCGGCTCGCTGCTCGACCACCTGGTCCCCCGCGACGAGGTGGTGATCGCCACCAAGGCGGGCCTCACCCCGCACCGCTACCGCCCGCGCGACGGCTCCCGCGGCAACCTGCTGCGCTCGCTGGACGCGTCGCTGCGCCGGCTCGGCACCGACTACGTCGACCTGTGGCAGGTGCACGGGTACGACGCCCAGACCCCGTTCGAGGAGACCCTGGCCGCGCTGGACCACGCGGTGGCCAGCGGCCGGGTCCGCTACGTCGGCGTGTCCAACTTCGCCGCCTGGCAGACCGCCCGCGCCGCCACCTGGCAGACCGCCCACCCCGGCCGGGCCCCGATCGTGGCCGCCCAGATGGAGTACTCGCTGTTGGAACGCGGCATCGAACGCGAGATCCTGCCGTCCGCCGCCGCCCTCGGATTCGGCGTGCTGGCCTGGTCGCCGCTGGGCCGCGGGGTGCTCACCGGCAAGTACCGCAACGGCCGCCCGCTCGACTCGCGGGCCGCCTCCGAGCACATGGCCCCGTTCGTACGGACCTACCTGGAGCCCCGCAGCTCCAGCATCGTCGAGGCGGTGGTCACCGCGGCGAGCGGCCTGGGAGTGTCCCCGCTGGAGGTGGCCCTGGCCTGGATCCGCGACCGCCCGGGCGTGGCCGCCCCGGTCCTCGGCGCCCGTACCGCGGGTCAGTTGGAGGGCGCCCTGCGCAGCGAGCACCTCACCCTCCCGGCCGAGATCGCCTTCGCCCTCGACGACGTCTCCGCGATCGAGGTCGGCTACCCCGAACGCGACGGCGCCAGCCACCCCCACAGCTACTACGGCTGAACCGGGAGGCCCGGCGCGCTGCACTCGACAGCGACGTCCACCCATAGCCGAAGCCAGGACGGGGAGATCAGGGCTGACCTGTACGCCGACCCGCCCAGCTTCAACGGGTTGTACAACCAGCCGCTCTGGACCGTGAGCTCGATGACATTCCCTGGGCGAGGCTGGGACGGTGGGCGTCGCCTGGGCCCGCACCCTGATCCAGCCGGCGCGGCCCGGTCAGGGCGGTCGCTGTTCTGGAGGATAAGCGCTGGTCAGCGCTTGTCGTCCGTCAGGGTGCGGAGCATATTAGACGCCATGGACTACGAATACGCGCCGCTACGGTTGCCTTCGAATGTCGATCGTCTGACCGCGGCGGCGCAGCTCGCCATCCAGGCCGAGTTCTCCGGCTGGGAGCTGGCCAGGGTTCAGCTCTTCGCCGACGGCAGCCGCAAGGTGATGCTCCGCCGTCGCCTCCAGCCCACCCCGCAGCCCGGCCTCAGTTACTGAAACCCGTTCGGCAGACGCCGAACGGGTTTCTTCATGACGATGCCGGACCGGCGGGAACCGCGACCAGAATCGCGGCGCGCCCGTCGGTGTCGAGGGTGCCGAAAACGACTGGCGAAGCGTGGTCGTTCTCGGTGCACTCGACACCGACTTGAAGGGCGTGACGCAGCGAGCCGGAGGCGAAGCAATCAGACTCAGTGCTTGTGACCGGCGTGGTCGTGATCGTGGTCGTCCTCGTCGGGCAGGAACGGGTGCTCGTCGAGACGGCCGACCAGCAGGTCGCCCTCGACCGGGGCGAACGGGCCGCTGCCGTCCGCGTCGTCGAAGGCCTCCAGGTCGAGCGGCTCGGTCACCTCGGTGACGGTGAGCAGGCCGTCGAGCGGCTCCAGCTCGGGCACGTCCAGCGAGGCGAGCGACCCGTCGCCGGCCTGCAGCAGCTCGAGCACCGCCTCGCCGACCGACTCGACCGGGCCCGCGTCCTCGTCCTCGGGGACGGAGCTGCGCCGGGCCGCCTCGGCGACCCGCAGCAGGGCGGTGACGCTGGGCACCCGGTAGTCGCGGCGCTGCCGGACCGAGACGACCTGCGGGTACGGGTCGGCGCCCGGCCCGCCCGCGGAGTCGGCCAGCTGACCGAACCGGCGGTCCGCCTCGTCCGGGTCGATGGACTCGACGTCCCACGGCGTGACCTCACCGAAGGCGTCCAGCAGCTTCTCGTCGTACGCGAAGGAGGCGTTGTTGAGATCGACATACGCCTGCCAGACGTCGTCGTCGTCGATGCGGCCGGCGGCCGTCTTGACGGCCGCGAGATGCGCCCGCGCCGCCTCGACCACCCGCTCGAGAGCCTCGTCGAGCCCGGCGTTCTGGTCAGTCATGGAATTGGGGGTCCTTCCGATTTCAGCTGTTTCGGAGCAAACGGTCGAGCACACGCACGCCGAACTTTAGTCCCTCCACCGGGACTCGCTCGTCGATGCCGTGGAAGAGGGCACTGAAGTTGAGATCCGGAGGCAGCCGGAGCGGCGCGAAGCCGAAGCAGCGGATGCCGAGCGTGGCGAAGGCCTTGGCGTCGGTGCCGCCGGACATCAGGTACGGCACGGTACGCGCTCCCGGGTCCTCGGCGCGCAGCGCGGCCCCCATGGCGTCGACCAGGGCGCCGTCGAAGGAGGTCTCCACGGCCGGCTGCTGGTGCACGTGCTCGATCTCCAGGTCCGGCCCGATCACGTCACGCAGTTCGCGCAGGAACGCGTCGGCGTGGCCCGGCAGGGTCCGGCAGTCGATGGTGGCCGACGCCCGGCCCGGGATGACGTTGTCCTTGTAGCCGGCTTCCAGGCGGGTCGGGTTGGCGGTGTTGCGCAGGGTGGCGCCGATCAGGTTGGCGATCGGGCCGAGCTTGGCGACCGCGAGCTCCGGCTCGTCCGGGTCCAGCTCGATCTCCAAGGCGTCGCTGACCTGCTCCAGGAAGGCCCGTACGGTCGGGGTGACGATGGTCGGGAACCGGTGCCGGCCGACCCGCGCGACGGCCTCGGCCAGCGCGGTGACCGCGTTGTCATCGTGGATGAAGGAGCCGTGGCCGGGCCGCCCGGTGGCGTGCAGCCGCAGCCAGTCGAGTCCTTTCTCGGCGGTCTGCACGAGATAGAGACGGAGGTCGTCGTTGACGGTGTACGAGTACCCGCCGACCTCACCGATCGCCTCGGTGCAGCCTTCGAACTCGTCCGGGTGGTTGCGGACCAGCCACTGGGAGCCGTACTCCATGCCGGCCTCCTCGTCGGCGGTGTACGCCAGGACGATGTCGCGCGGCGGGACGTAGCCGGTGCGCTTCCACTCGCGGACGACGGACAGCACCATGGCGTCGAAGTCCTTCATGTCGACCGCCCCGCGGCCCCACAGGTAGCCGTCCTTCTCCTCGCCGGAGAACGGCGGGACCGACCACTCGCTCGCGTCGGCCGGGACGACGTCGAGGTGCCCGTGGACGAGCAGCGCGCCCCGGGACGGGTCGGCGCCGGGTATCCGGGCGATCAGGTTGGCCCGTTTCGGCGCGGACTCCAGCAGCCGCGACCCGATCCCGACCTCGCCCAGCCTCTCCGCGACGTACTCGGCGGCGGCCCGCTCGCCCACGGTGGTCCGCTGGTCGCCGGTGTTGGTCGTGTCGATGCGCAGCAGGTCACGGCAGAGCCCGGTGACCTCGCTCTCGGCGGTGGTGTCCATCCGCCCTTCTTACCAGCCGGTTGTAACAGGGGTTTGGGCGGAGAGCCGGGAAGGGTATCGGACGGCCGTGTCTGACGTGAATCTTCCCCCGCTGCCGCCGACCGGCGGCGAGACGACCGGCCGCAGCATCGTCGACGTGGTCGGCGAGCAGCACCGGCGGATCCTCGCCCTGACCGAGCGGCTGAGGACGGCGCCCGCCGACCGGCGGGTCGCCGACGTGCTGATCGCCACCGTGTCCCGGCACCTGAGCGCCGAGGAGCAGTACCTCTACCCGGCGGTCCGGACCGCGGTGCCCGGCGGTGACCAGATCGCCGACCGGGAACTGGCCGAGGACGAACAGCTGCTGCGGTTGCTGAGCGAGGGCGACGTGGGCGAGTTCGGCCCCGCGATCGAGCGGCACGTGGCGGCCGACGCCGGGGAGCTGCTGCCGCTGCTGGAGCAGATGGTCTCGGCCGAGGATCTGATCCGGCTCGGCAACCGGTTCGAGACGGCCGTGGAGGCGGCGCCGACCCGCCCGCATCCGGCCACGCCGTCGTCACCGCCGTGGAACAAGGTGGTCGACCCGATCGTGGGCGTGGTGGACAAATTGCGGGACGCGGTCACCGCACGTGCCACGTACATGAGCGATCTGTGACGATAAATGGATTACAGGCGGTAAGGACGGTCTGTCCTGTTCGTTCATACGTTTGTCACAGGTCGCCGATCATTCCACGCTTCCCGGACTAGCATTCCCTCCCGTTCTAGTCCTAACGTCACGCTATGAACCTCGAGCTGCGGCATCTGAAGGTGGTCTGCGCCATCGCGGAGACCGGCAGCGTGACCAAGGCCGCGTCACAACTCGGCCTTGCCCAGCCTGCACTCACCGCCCAACTCCAGCGGATCGAGCGCACTCTGGGTGGCCCGCTGTTCGATCGTGACCGCCGGGGCGCACGCCCCACGGCACTGGGAGAGCTGGTGCTGTCCCGCGCCAGGGTGTTGCTGCCAGCGATGAAGGGCCTGCAGGACGAGGCGGCCCGGCTGGCCGCCGGCGGAGGGCACGACACGATGAGCAGGTACCGCATCGGCGCCATCAGCGGCCCGGTCGTGGCACACCTGGTGCACCGCCTGTCGGCGACCCAGCCGGAGTCGCAGATCTCCACCCACGCGTCCTACTACATCTCCGACCTGTCGAGCATGGTGCTCGCCGGCAAGCTGGACTACGCGCAGGTGGGTGTCTGCGGCGACGCCATCCCCTCGGCGGAGTACGGGCTGGTCTGGGAGACGATCGGCATCGACGCGGTCTGCGTGCTGATGCCGGAGGACCACCCACAGGCCAAGAACATGGAGGTCGACCTGGCCGACCTGGCCGATGAGCACTGGGTGGCCAGCGCCGGGGACGGCTGCTTCGCCGACTGTTTCGCCGCGGCCTGCGCCCGGGCCGGCTTCGCCCCGCGCCGGGTGCTGGAGTCGGACGTCCGCAACTGTGTCGACATGGTGGAGCTGGGCTCCGCGATCGGGCTCTGCCAGCCCACCTTCCGCGCGCCGGCCGGGCTGGTCAGCCGGCCGTTGATGGGGGCGCCGCTGCGCTGGCGGATGATCCTCGGCTGGCACCCGGACTCGCAGGCCGCCCGCAGCGCGCCCAACCTGATGGGCCACGCGCAGGAGGCGTACCAGGAGATCCTGGCCCGCAACGAGAACTACATGGAATGGATCCGCACCCAGACCCATCTGGGCGGCGGCAGCAGTCAGCTGGCCGCGGCGTGACGCGGACGGGCGCCCTGGTGTGAGGGCGCCCGTCGCCACCGGGATCAGAGCGCGGCCGTCAGCGCGACATCGAAGGTGAGCGAACCGTCGCGGGCGTCCACCCGGACCGTCCGGCCGGGGGCGAGATCCGCCGCGAGCAGCATCTTCGACAGCCGGTTGTCCAGCTCGCGCTGGATGGTCCGGCGCAGCGGCCGGGCTCCGAACTCGGGCTGGAAGCCCCGCTCGGCCAGCCAGTCCACCGCCGCCGGCGTGATGTCCATGGCGACGTCCTGGGTGTGCAGGCGCCGCCGGGTCTCCTCGAGCAGCATCTCGGTGATCCGGCGCAGCTGGTCGTTGTCCAGCTGCCGGAAGATGATGATCTCGTCGATCCGGTTGATGAACTCGGGCCGCAGCTGCTCCTTGAGCCGCCGGTCGAGCCGGTCGCGCAGTTCCTCGGCGACGGAACGGCCGGTCTCCGCGCCGCCGAAGCCGACGCTGCGGGTGCTGCCGTTGATCAGGTCGGCGCCCAGGTTGCTGGTCATGATCAGGACGGTGTTCTTGAAGCTGACCGTCCGCCCCTGGCTGTCGGTGAGCCGCCCGTCGTCGAGCACCTGGAGCAGGATGTTGAAGACGTCCGGGTGCGCCTTCTCGATCTCGTCCAGCAGCACCACGCTGTACGGCCGCCGCCGGACCGCCTCGGTGAGCTGTCCCGCCTCGCCGTAGCCGACGTACCCGGGCGGCGCCCCGACCAGCCGCGACACCGTGTGCCGCTCCTGGAACTCGCTCATGTCCAGCCGGATCATCCGGTCCGGCTCGCCGAACAGCGCCTCGGCCAGCGACCGGGCCAGCTCGGTCTTGCCGACGCCGGTCGGGCCGAGGAACAGGAAGCTGCCGACCGGACGGTTCGGGTCGCCCAGCCCGGCCCGCGACCGGCGGACCGCCTCGGCGACCGCGCCGACCGCCTCCTCCTGGCCGATGACGTGCCCGTGCAGGTGCTGTTCGAGGCGGAGCAGCCGGTCCCGCTCGGCCTCGGTGAGCTGGGCCACCGGGATGCCGGTGGACCGCGACACCACCTCGGCGATCTCGTCCGGCGTCACCTGCGGCACCGCGGCGGCGCCCGCGCCACCGCCGGCCAGCTTCGCCTTCAGCGAGTTGATCTGGTCGCGCAGCCCGGAGGCCTGCTCGTAGTGCTCGGCGGCGACCGCCTGGTCCCGGTCCCGGGACAGCTGTTCCAGCCGGCGCTCCAGCTCACGGCGGTCGGCGTCCGGCGTCTTGGTGCGCAGCCGGACCCGCGCGCCGGCCTGGTCGATCAGGTCGATCGCCTTGTCCGGCAGGAACCGGTCGGTGATGTACCGGTCGGAGAGCACGGCCGCGGCGTCCAGCGCCTCGTCGGTGATCCGGACCTGGTGGTGGGCCTCGTAGTTGTCCCGCAGGCCGCGCAGGATCGCCACGGTGTCCCCGACGCTGGGCTCACCCACCAGGACCGGCTGAAAGCGGCGGGCCAGGGCCGCGTCCTTCTCGATGTTCTTGCGGTACTCGTCGAGCGTGGTCGCGCCGATCACGTGCAGCCGACCGCGGGCCAGCGCCGGCTTGAGCATGTTGCTGGCGTCCATGCCGCCGCCCTCGCCGCCACCACCCACCCCGACCAGGGTGTGGATCTCGTCCAGGAAGACGATCAGGTTGTCGCCGGAGGCCTGGATCTCGTCGATGACCTTCTTCAGGCGCTCCTCGAAGTCACCGCGGTACTTGGTGCCCGCCACCAGCCCGGCCAGGTCGAGCTGGACGACCCGCTTGTCCTGGAGGGTGAGCGGCACCTCGCCGTCGACGATCCGCTGGGCCAGGCCCTCGACGATCGCGGTCTTGCCGACGCCGGCCTCCCCGATCAGCACCGGGTTGTTCTTGGTACGCCGGGACAGGATCTCGACGGCCTGCTCGATCTCATCGGCCCGCCCGACCACCGGGTCGATCTCGCCGCGCCGCGCCGACTCGGTCAGGTCCACGCCGAACTGCTCCAGCGTGGGCGTGGGGGCGGCCGGGGTGTGGCTGACGCCGGACGGCTTCGGCAGCTCGCTGTGGTGCGGGATGGTGCGCGGGTCGACGATGCGCCCGGCCAGCAGCCGGCCGGCCGCGGAGTCGGTGTTCAGCCCGAGCGCCATCAGGATGTGCTCCGGGCCGATGTAGGAGGCGCCGACCGCCCGGGAGATCTGCAGGCTGTCCTGCAGCGCCCGTTTGGCGGCCGGGGTCAGCGCGATGCTCTCCGGCGGGTCGCCGGCCGTCTCAGCCGGGCGGCCCATCTCGGCGAGGAGCCGGTCCGGGTCGGCGCCGGCCCGCCGTACGGTCTGCCTCATCGGCTCCTGCTGGAGCACCGCCCAGAGCAGGTGATCGGTGTCCAGGTCGGCCGGGCGGCCGCCACCGGCCAGCTCGGCGGCCCGGCGTGCCGCATCGGCGAGCACCTGCCGGGCGTCGTTGCTCATGTAACGCGCGATGTCGAAACGCTGCGCCGCCCGGCGCGGCTCCGCCGCACCGAAGAAGCGCGCGAACAGGTCGTCCCACTGGCCGGGCCCAGCCGGCCCGAACGATCCGATGCTCATCTGTCTCTCTTCTCCTGGTACCTCGGGCCCTGGTCCCCCGCAGGGGCTACCCGGCCGCCCGGGCGGCAAACTCGCACCGTCCGGGGGGTTGGAACCGCGTGAACCGCCCCGGCGATTCCCGGATCACGCGAAAACTTGACTCCAGTAGGCTCAACTTCATGGCTGCCCCCTCCGATCCACCCTCCCTGACCCCGGAGTTCTTGGCGCCCGATTCTCGCGACCCCGATGTTCCTCTGGTGGTCGTCGACGGCGCGAACGTCGTCGGCTCGGTTCCGGACGGCTGGTGGCGCGACCGGGCGGGCGCGGCCGAGCGGCTCCGTGACCGCCTGGCCGCGGTGCCCGCCGCCGGCCTTCCGGACGTCCCGGCCCCCGTCGAGGTGGTCCTGGTGGTCGAGGGCCGGGCCAGGGACATCGCGCGGGCCCCGGGCGGCGTGCGCGTCGAGCGCGCCGCCGGCTCCGGCGACGACAAGATCGTTGATCTGGTACGGGTGAGCGCCGCCACCAGGCGCACCGTCGTCGTGACCGCCGACCGTGGACTCCGTGCCCGGGTCACCGCCCTGGGCGCCGAGGTCCGCGGCCCCTCCTCGGTCCCCCGCTGACGCTCCCCGCGGCTCTCCGGCCCGGCCCACGGTCGAGGGCGTGTCGGTCACCCGGGGGGCGGGTGTCGGGTCACCGCCGATCGGGGGCGCCGGGCCCCCGGTCTCCACTGTGGATCTTCGTTCGATACGATCCCACCTGCGCGATCTTCGGCCGTGCCGGGGGAACCCGGTGCCGTGCCGCGCCTGGCACGGTCTGCCAAATCCGGGCGACCGAGGACAGCCGGGCCGGAACCGGGCGGTAGGCTGGGACAGCAAGTCGTGGAACCCGCACAGGAGGCTGCCCGGGTGGCCAGTGTCGCCGAACTCAGAGCTGCCGTGGAGGCCGCGCTTCAGCAGGTCACCGAGGGGCAACAGGCGATTCAGGCGGCGAAGGAGAAGCTCGGCGAGGCCCAGCAGAGCCTGGCCGCCGCCCTCGACGGCAGCGCCAGCGACGCGGTCGGCGCCGCCCACGCCTCGCTCTCGCACGCCGAGCAGCAGCTGGAGGACGGGTTCAACGCCACCGTCGCGGCGGTCGAGCAGGCGCACACCTACACGGCGAGCCTCTGACGCGATGTCGCTGCTCCAGGAACTCGGCGCCCAGCTCCGGGCAACCTCCGACGACCTGCCGATGGGGCTGGTGACGGCGGCGATGGAGAAGCTGCGCGCCGCCACCGAGCTGATCCGCTGGGTCCAGGAGGAGTCCAGTCAGGACATCGGCGTGGCCCGGCTCGGCCACGCCACCGAGCACGTGGAGAACGCGGCCGCCGCCCTGCGGGGCGCCCAGGAGGCCCTCGACCGCTATCTCGCGGTCCTCGGGCTGACCGGTGTGCCCGGCGCCCCGGCCGGCCAGGAGTGGCGCGAGGGCCTGCGCCGCGAGGAGGAGCGCCCCCGCCCGGAGCGGATCGAGGCCGAGCGGGTCGAGACGCTGGGCCCGTGGTGGCAGCGGCGGGTCACCGAGCTCACCGGCGAGCAGCCGCCCGGCGAGCGCTCCGGATCCGGCGAGTCCCCGGACTCCGCCGAGCTGCTGCGCCGGATCGCCGCCGGGGTGCGCTCCGGCGACCGGGCCCGGCTCGGGCGCGAGCTGCACGCGGTGAACGCGTCGACCGGCCTGGGCCTGTCCGCGGTCACTCCCCCGGTGCTGCACCGGCTGGCCGGCGACCTGCTCGGCCACGATCCCCGCCCGGAGGACGTGCCCCGCCTGCGGACGGCGGCGGAGGGCCGGGTCCGGGCGCTGCTGCCGGGCACCGAGCCGGGCGTGCTGGAGACCCTGCTGGACCGCATCTGCCGGGTGCCGGTCAAGGAACAGCAGGAGAAGCGCGGCGACCGGCCGCCGGGCCACCCCGCCGACACCGCGGTGACCGCGAGCGTCCTGACCGGGATCCTGCTGGCCCGGCTGGGCCGCGACGCGGACGCCCTGTCCCCGGACGCGCCGGAGCCGGCCCGGTCCCGCCCCGGCGCCCCGGAGGACGACCGGTGAGCCGCACCCGGATTTCCGTAACTGCGACGATGCCGGCAGGTCATGGCTGAATCCACCAAACACCGGGTGATGGAGATCCGCGCCGGGCTGTCCCACGCGCTCGGCGCCGCGCAGGTGGCGCTGGAGCGGGCGCAGGCGGCTCTGGAGGAGGCCGAGGCGCGGCACCGCAAGGTCGGCACGGCCGCGGCGGCGCGCAGGCGGAAGCTGGCCGCGACCCGGGACGAGCGGATCCGTGAGATCGACGCCTGGCACGACACCGAGCTGGCGGCGCTGGCCGGCGCGGCGGCCGGCGCGGCCGACCGGGCGGCGCCGGGCGCGGCCGGCGAACCCTGGCACAGCTGGGAGGTGACCCCGCTGGAGGCCGCCGCCGAGCTGCGGGTGGGCCGCCTCATGCTGCCCGAGGCGCCGGTGCCGTCACCGGTCCGCACCGAGCGTCCCGGGACCACCGGGCCGGGCGACGGCGACGCCTGGGCCGGTGGCGCGTGGGCCGGCGCGCCGGGCGAGGTGACCGAGCCGACGGCCGGGGCGGAGAGCGAGCCGACGCCGGTGACCGGGCCGGCCGGAGAGGACGGGCCGCCCGAGGTGCCGGCCCTGGTGCGGCTGCTCGACCACGGGCACATCGTGATCGAGGGCGACCGGCGGGCCGGTGACGACGTGGCTGCCGGGTTGC
Organism: Actinoplanes hulinensis; assembly: GCF_019429605.1. Taxonomy (NCBI): domain Bacteria; kingdom Bacillati; phylum Actinomycetota; class Actinomycetes; order Micromonosporales; family Micromonosporaceae; genus Actinoplanes; species Actinoplanes hulinensis. The sequence continues at coordinate 338,130 of NZ_JAHXZI010000008.1, forward strand.
TGCTGCGGGCGCTCGGCAGCAGCCCGCCGGGACACGTCCAGATCATCGGGTACGACCCGGAGAGCCTGGGCGGCGGCCTGGCCGGGTTCGCGCCGCTGGCCAGCGCCGGGGTGCTCACCTTCGTCGGGCCGGGCGGGCTGGAGAAGCTGCTCGACGAGCTGGTCGGGCACGTCCGGCGGATCAACGAGACGGTGCTGGCCGGGGAGTATTCGTCCTTGCGCGAGTTGCACCGGGCCACCAGGCGCCGCCCGGAGCCGTGGCGGGTGGCGGTGCTGCTCGGCGGTGGGGAGCTGTCCCGGCACGAGCGGTCCCAGCTGGACCGGCTGTTGCGTACCGGGGCGGCGTGCGGGGTGCACCTGATCATCCGGGGGCTGTCCGTGGAGCCCGGCCCGGACGTCGAGTCGGTGGCGGCCGCTCCCGGTGACGGCGCCCGGATCGAGAGCGCCGGTGCGCTCCCGGTCCGGCTGGATCCCGGCCCGCCGCCGGCCCTGGTGACCGTGACCTGCCGGCAGATCGCCGAGGCGGTGGCCGCCGGCCCGGCCCCGGTGGCCTTGGACAGCCTGCTTCCCGGCGCCGGTGACGAGTGGCGGGAGGAGTCGGCCACCGGGCTGACCGCGCCGCTCGGCGACAGTCCGCAGGGTCCCCGGGTGCTGGTGACGTTGAGCGACTATCCGCCGCACGCGCTGATCGCCGGACCGTCCGGCACCGGCAAGACCAACTTCATCTACGCCTGGCTGGGTGCGCTGGCGGCCCGCTACTCCCCCCGTGAGCTGGCCTTCTACCTGCTCGACTTCAAGGAGGGGGTGTCGTTCGCCCGGTTCGCGCCGGGCCGGCGGGACCCGACGTGGCTGCCGCACGTGCGCCTGGTGGGGGTGAACGTCAACACCGACCGGGAGTTCGGGCTGGCGCTGCTCCGGTTCCTCAGTGGTGAGCTGCGGCGCCGGGCCGACGCCGCCAAACAGCACGAGGTCACCAACCTGGCCGAGCTGCGCGCCGAGGATCCGGAGGGGTCGTGGCCGCGGATCGTGGCGGTGGTCGACGAGTTCCAGGTCCTGCTGGCCGGCCGGGACGCGGTCGCCGCCGAGGCGGTCGACCTGCTGGAGGACCTGGCACGGCGGGGTCGTTCGCAGGGCATCCACCTGATTCTGGCCAGCCAGGACGTGTCGGGCATCGAGGCGCTGTGGGGCCGGCCGGCGCTGGTGGCCCAGTTCAGTCTGCGGATCGCGCTGCCCCGGGCCCGCCGGGTGCTGGCCGAGACGAACGCGGCGGCCGACTCGCTGCCCCGCTACCACGCCGTGGTGAACGCGGACTCCGGCGCGACCGAGGCGAACCGGGTGGTCCGGGTGCCGGCGGCCGGCGACCGGGAGCAGTGGTCCGCGCTCCAGCACCGGCTGTGGCGGCGGCGCCCGCCCGAGATGGGGCCGCCCCGGCTGTTCGACGGTGACGTGGTCCCGAAACTCGCCGACAGCCCGGACTTCCGCGGGCTGCGGGCCGCCGCGTCGCCGGCCGCGCCGATCGCCCTGCTCGGCGAGACCATCGACGTGACGGCACGCTCCGCTCGTACCGTGCTGCGCCGTGCCCCCGGCCGGAACCTGGCCGTTCTCGGCACCCGGGTGGACGAGGCCTGTGCCGTGCTGGCGACCGCGGGCCGCTCGCTGGCCGCACAGTTCACCCCGGAGGGCGCCCGGTTCTCGGTGGTCTGCCTGGACGCCGACGCCCGTGCGGCCGCCGAGGCGCTGCACGCACGGATCCCGGACTGCGGGTGGTACGACGCGGAGAACGTGGACTGGCTGCTCGAGGACGCCGCCGCGGAGGCGACCGCCGCGTGGCCGGCCGACCGGCCGCACTTCATCCTGATCTACGCGGCCGACGCGCTGCCCGGCGGCAAGGCGGCCGGTGACCAGTTGCGCACGGTGCTGCGCCAGGGTCCGGAGCGGCGGCTGCACGTGCTGGGCTGGTGGCGCGGGGCCGGGTTGCTGCGGGACAGTCTCGGTGGGCACGCCGCCCGGACCGACGCGATCGGCTCCTGGGTGGCCCTGGACGTGCACGGCAGCGAGCTGTCGCCGTACTACCCGGGGACGGGGGCGCCGAACTGGTACCCACGCCCGTGGCGCGCCCTGCACTTCGACCGCTCGGTCCATCGCGGCGCCGAGGTGCTCATCCCCTACGGAAACGCATGACCGGAGTGGAGGTGGCGCCATGAGCGAGCTTGCGAGCGAATCATCAGGCTCGGTCTTGAACTCATGGCGACGCCGGAGCGAAGCGGAGGTGGCGCCATGAGCGAGCTGGAGCCGGCGGACTTCGAGCGGGCGGACTACCGGACGGTGCTGCGCCGCCTCACCACCCTGGACGAGCGCGCGGCCACCCTGCGCGACGAGGCGCACCGCTGGCACACCGAGCGCCGGGCCGCCGCCGACACCGCGGTCCGGGAGGCCGCCGGCCAGCTGGAGGACGCCGAGCTGGCGGTCCGCCGGGCCCGGCGCGACCTGGAGCACGTGGATGCCCGCGCGGCCGGGCTGTGGTCGGAGTTCGTGCACCGGATCGGGCCGGCCGCCGAGCGGTTCGGGCGCACCCTGCCGCCGGCCAGCATCCCCCGGCAGCGCGGTGACCGGGACGCGGCGGACTATCTGGACGAGGTGGAGAGCCGGGTCAAGTACACGCCTCCGGCCCGGCCGATCACCTTCGGCACCAAGCTGGTCTTCGTGCTGCTGGGGCTGGCCGGTGGCCTGCTCGGGGTGACCGGCAACCTGCTGGTCACCCGGACCGGCGAGGCGGCCGGCGGCGAGTGGCAGCAGGCCGCCCCGGTGGTGGCGCTGCTGGTGCTGCTCTGTTGCCCGGTCCTGGCCGTGGTGACGGCGAAACTCATCGCCGACCGCCGTGAGACCAGCCTGGACACGGCCGCCGTGGTGACGGTCCTCGGCACCGGCCTGCTGACGGCCGGGCTGCTGTTCAGCGCGGTGCGGTTCGCCCAGCCAGGCTGACCCGCCGCTGCGCCTCCTCGCGGAGGGCGGCCGGCACGTCGGGCTCGCTGTCGCCGCCGCCGTGCGCTTCGTCGTACTCGTAGTCGCCGGACGGCTCCTCCGGCTCGTCGGTCCGCTGTTCGTCGGGTGTGTCCGTCATGAGACGGAAGTTACCCGGGTATGAGGACGGCATGCTGTGGATCGGGACCTCGGGTTGGCAGTACCGCGACTGGCGGCCGGAGAAGGGGGCCGACGGCGCCGGGTTCCTGTATCCCGCCGGGCTGCCGCAGCGGGCGTGGCTGGAGCACTACGCGGAGGCGTTCGCGACCGTCGAGGTGAACAACGCGTTCTACCGGCTGCCGGAGCGCACGACGTTCGAGCGGTGGCGGGAGCGGACGCCGGACGGCTTCCGGGTCGCGGTCAAGATGAGCCGTTTCCTGACGCACGTGAAGCGGCTGCGCGAGCCGGCCGAGCCGGTGGCCCGTTTCCTGGACCGGGCGTCGGGGCTCGGCGACCGGCTGGGCCCGGTGCTGCTGCAACTGCCACCGACCCTGCGGGCCGATCTCGGCGCCCTGGACGAGACGCTGGCCCGTTTCCCGGGTGATGTCCGGGTGGCGGTGGAGCCGCGGCACGACAGCTGGTTCACGCCCGACTGCGAGCGCCTGCTGCGACGGCGCGGTGCGGCGCTCTGCTGGGCCGACCGTCGCGGGCGGCCGGTCACCCCGCTCTGGCGCACCGCGGATTTCGGATATCTACGGCTTCATGAAGGAGCCGCGAAACCCTGGCCCCGTTACGGCCGTGCGGCACTGAGGTCGTGGCTGGACCGCTGCGACGGACCGGAATTCTTTGTGTTCTTCAACAACGATCCGGGTGGCGCCGCCGTGATCGACGCCGGTGTGATGGCGGCCGAGGCGGAACGCCGCGATCGGAGGATCAGCCGGGTTCCGCGGGTCCGGCCGCGCCGGTAATCGGTGCGGAATTGCGCATGCGTGATGACCGCCACCATTGTCGGAAATGACGTCGCCGGATTCGGCAATCCCGGGCCCGCCGCACGGACGGGCCCGGACGACCGGTCAGCTGGCCCGGCGCTCGCGCACCTGCTTGCAGTTGACGCACGTGGTGGCCGAGGGGAACACCTCCAGGCGCTCGACCGGAATCGGGTTCGAGCAGCCTTCGCAGTTCCCGTACGTCCCCTCGTCCAGCCGGTGCAACGCGTGCTCCGCCTGGGTCCGCCGGTCCAGCAGCGTCCTCAACAGCGAGGTCGCGGCATCGCGCTCCGCGGTCTTCGATCCGCTGTCGGCCTGGTCGTCGCCGGCAGCGTCGCCGATCTCGACCAGCCGAAGCCGGGTGTTCTGGGCGACGGCCTCTTCGTACTCGGTGTTGAGCTCCTCGAATCGGCTCTGCAGGATCACCCGGATCTGCTCGATCTCCTCGACCGAGCGTAAGCCCTTCGCCGCGCCCGCGCCCTTACCCGCAACAACCGCTCCGTTGACGAGCATGCAGTCCCCCTGCCCTTCCCTCAGCCCCAGCCGGTGGCCATCCGCCGGGTCACCCTCGTCCCGGCCGGCTCCACATGTGGAGCCGGTCGATACCCACCGCCGGAGATCCCAAACGGGACCCCCGCGAAAAAGTAACCGGAGCATAACTGTCAGTGGTCGGATCCGCCACGGACTCGGCACGCGGGTCTTGTGCCGAGCGTCACCAATCGTTCACCACCAGGGCCGGGCGCTTCGGGTCATCGAGACGAACGACCACGTCAGCGATGGTTTCCGGGGCCACCTCGGCGGTGTAGCGGTGGTACGCCGGGAGCGTCCAGGCGGCCTCCGGCGGGGTGCGCCGCGACAGCGCGGCCCGGGACAGCTCGAGATGGACGGAGTAGTCGAACGGCAGCCCCGAACCGAGCAGGAGCGGGCCGCTGACCAGCACGATCGCGGTGGCGGGGAGCCGCCGGTAGGGCTGGCGGGCGGCCCGGTCGGCGGTCGCGTCCCAGAGACGCTCGACGATCCGCCCGGAACCGTCCGGGCCCGCCGGGGCCAGCACCTCGCGGATCAGCCCGGCCTCGTCGAACCAGCCGTCGTAGAACGAGTCCGGATTGGTCCGCCCGAACTCCAGGCGCACCGAGGCCGGGCGCAGGAAATCCCTGGTCTCGACCCGTACCGCCGGGCGGCCGCGGACCCGCAGCGGGTCGACGAGAGCGTCGGCCAGACGGGCCGGATCCGCGGCATCGGCCCCGTCGACAGCCACCCGGAGATTTTTGTCGGATTCCCGACTGGCGAGACGGTCGGCGAGATCCTCGATCAGGACCTCGAAGGAGAGCGGGCGGACGTGCATCCGTCAGTGGCTCTCGTTCGCGGCGGTGGAGATCATGTGGAAACCGTCAGTCGTGCGGCAGGACCACGATGCGGGCGTCGTCGGCCAGCCGGTAGCCCACGCCGTACACCGTGGTGATGAGCGGGAGCTGCCCGCCCAGCTTGAGCCGCAGCCGGCGGACGTGCACGTCCACGGTCCGCTCACCGGCCCGCTCGTAGCCCCACACGGCGGCCAGCAGCTGCGCCCGGGTGAACACCCGGCGGGGCCGCTCGGCGAGGTATTGGAGAAGGTCGAACTCGAGCCGGGTGAGCGGCAGCGCCTCCCCTTCCAGCAGCGCCTGACGCGACGCGGTGAGCAGACGCACCTCCGGGCCCGCGGGAACGCTCTCCGGCTCGTCAGCGACCGGCTCGGCGGCGTCCACGGGCGGGGCCTGCTCGACGGTCACCGTCCCCCGGCTCAACTCGACCAGCTCACGGACCGCGGCGAGCAGCCGGTGCGCCTGTGGCGATATCGCGTCGCCGGTGAGCGGAATCGCGAGCGTCACGGTCAGCGCGGGCTCGGCGGAACGACGACCGGCACCCCGGCCCGGTCCGGCGGAACGACGATCGGCTCGCGGCGACAATGCGCTGACCGGCATTGGTGTATCCCCCAGAATTTGCTGCGGCAAGCGAATATGACTGATCACTGTGCGTAAAGCGGGGACGATATTTCCCGCCCGCCCGATCGCGGGTCAAGTCGCCAACCACAGTGTGGGAAAGACGTTCCATATTGTCGCGCGTCACACAAATGCATTTCGGGAACGTTTTCTGTCAGCCTCATTAAACGTTGCCGAACGCGGGCAGTGGTGAAACGTGACACACGCCCGACGTGGGGACCCGTCGCCGAGGGCGATCGGGCGGCCACGGAGCCGGCGAAGATTTCAAACTGTGCGGGGTTGCAGAAGACACTGGGGCGCCGCACGAGCGGCGCCCCAGGAGATCAATCTCTCAGCCCGCTCTCAGCCGCCCGACGTGAGGCGACGGCCGACGGCCGCGATCAGCCGGTCCAGTTCGGAGCCGAACGGGTTGTCGTGCACCAGGTACGTCCAGGTGGCGCTGGGCCGGACGATCTCCGCCCGGTCCGGCTGCCAGCCGTCGGTGAGGTCGACCTCCTCGAAGGTCTCGATGGTCCGCGCCTCGACCTGGGTGAGCAGCTCCTGGAAGGCGGGCACCGCGGCCCGGTGGAACTCGTCCAGCGGGTCGAGCTTGCCCAGCGCCCGCAGGTGCACACCCTCGCGCACCTCGGACAGGTACGCCAGGTGCTCGGCCCACAGCCGGTCCAGGTGGTAGAGCGCGATGGCACGGGCCGAGTCGGACAGCACGTCCTCGTCGGTCTCCTCGGCCTTCTCCTTCGCCTTCTCCAGCAGCATGATCGCCGCCACCTCGGAGGTGAGCAGGCGCTCACGGCGCTCGGCCAGCAGCAGGCGCTGCTGCTCGATCACCACGCTGTACCGCCAGGTGTTCTTGTGGATCTCGTGGTTCACGCCCTCGGCGACCCGCTGGGCGTGCTCCACCGCGTACTCCACCTGGGCGTCGTGCACGACGCCGTCGATGTCCATCCGCGGGGAGGCCGGCAGGATGTCGCCGGCGTGCCGGAAGACCAGCTCGTCCTCGAGGCTCACGAAGAACACCGAGCGGCCCGGGTCGCCCTGTCGGCCGGCCCGGCCACGGAGCTGGTCGTCGACGCGGCGGCTGTCGTGGCGGCCGGAGCCGATCACGTACAGCCCGCCGAGCTCGACCACCCGGTCGCGGTCCTTCTCGTCGCTGCCGCCGAGGCGGATGTCGACACCACGTCCGGCCATCTGGGTGGAGACGGTCACCGCGCCGAGCGCACCGGCCTCCGCGATGATCTCGGCCTCCTCGGCGTCGTTCTTCGCGTTCAGCACGTTGGACGGGACCCCGGCGTCGGCGAGCTGGCGGGCCAGCCGCTCGGAGGCCTTCACGTCCAGGGTGCCGATCAGCACCGGCCGCCCCGACTCGTGGGCGATCTTGATCTCCTCGACCAGGGCCTCGTCGCGCATGTCGTGCGCCGAGTAGATCCGGTCGACGTCGTCCTCACGGATGTTCGGGGTGTTCGACGGGATGACCGCGACCTCGAGCTTGAAGTACTCCCGCAGCTGCTCGCCGACGTGCACGGCGGTCGCCGTCATGCCGCAGACCGTCCGGTAGAGCGCGATGAACGCCTGAACCGTGCAGGTGTCCAGCACCTCGCCCTCGGCGGTGGCGGACAGGCCCTCCTTCGCCTCGACGGCCGCCTGGAGCCCGTCCGGCCAGCGGCGGCGCTGCGCCACCCGGCCGCGCATCTCGTCGATCAGCTCGACGCCGCCGTTGCGGACGATGTAGTCGACGTCGCGGCGCAGCAGGGCGTGCGCGTGCAGCGCCACGTTCACCGCGGAGAGGACCTCGACCTGATCGTCGGCGTACAGGTCGATGCCGCCGAGCTGCTCCTCGACGTGCTTGAGCCCGTCGTCGGTGAAGGCCACGCTACGGCCGTCCTCGGCCACCTCGTAGTGCTTGCCCTTGCGCAGCTCCTTCATCAGGGCGGCGGCCTCGTGCACCGGGTCGCTCTCCACCGCGGTGCTGCCGGCCAGCACCATCGGCACCCGGGCCTCGTCGATCAGGATCGAGTCGGCCTCGTCCACGATGCAGGTGGCCAGGTCGCGCTGAACCCGGTCGGCCACGTCGGTGACCAGCTGGTCGCGCAGGTAGTCGAAGCCGGCCTCGCTCACCGATACGTAGGTGACGTCCGCGGCGTACGCCTCCCGGCGCTCCTCCGGCGTCATCAGCTCGGTCACCGAGGCGACGGTGAGGCCGAGCAGCGTGTAGATCGGCTCCATCCACTCGGCGTCGCGCTTGGCGAGGTAGTCGTTGACGGTGAGCACGTGCACCGGCCCGTTGCCGAGGCGGGTGTGCCCGTACGCCGCGATCGTGGCGGTGAGCGTCTTGCCCTCACCGGTGGCCATCTCGGCGACCCGCTTGTCGAGCAGGGCCATGGCGCCGAGCAGCTGCACGTCGTACGGCCGCTGGCTGATCGCCCGGCGGGCCGCCTCGCGCCCGATGGCGCAGATCTCGGCGTAGTCGGTCGCATCGAGGGCGGCCTCGGTCAGTGCCGCGTCGTCGAGCTCCTTGAGCGCGTCCTCACGCGCCTCGATCGCACCGAGCCGCTTCGACAACGGCCCGAGATCCACCGTCGTGCCCGGACGCTGGAGAAACTTGCGGAACCGGCTCTTCAGCCGCTGCGACACACCCATGGCGCGCAACGGTACTTCATTTTGCCCCGTCTCAGGCGGCTGACTCCCGCCCGCCCATCAGAAGGTGATCACCGCTGGTGGCTCCATGGCGGTGACCAGGAGTTCTTTCCGACGTTTGCTCCGGGCGGGCGCAGGGCACCTCATGTGGTCGACGTCCGCCGGCGGAGGAGGAAGGGGAATGCCCAGCCAGCTGGTCTGCCGTCCGGAGCAGGATCTTCCGGTCTCGGTCCTGGCCATCAGCGGCACCCTGGACCGGATCACCGGCGACGCGCTGGGCGCGGCGATCCGCCGCAGCCTCTCGGTGCAGCCGTCCCGGGTGATCCTCGACGTCGCCCGGTTACGCATCGGTGACCCGCTGGCCCTGCCCGCCCTGGGCGAGGTCGTCTGCCGGGCCGAGGAGTTCCCGGCGGTGCCGATCGTGGTGTGCGGCGCCGATCCGGCGACCCGGGCCGCGCTCGCCGCCGAACCGGGGTGCGCCGCCCTGGAACTGGCCGACGGGGCCCCGGAGTCCCTGGCCGGGGCGCGGGCCGAGCCGGATCCGCCGACCGTCCGGGCCCGTCTGCGCCCGGTGCCCGAGGCCTGCCGCCAGGTCCGCCACCTCGTCACCCAGGCGTGCGCCGGCTGGCAGCGCTCCGACGTCACGGCGACGGCCGCGCTGGTCGCCACCGAACTGGTCGCCAATGTGGTCCGGCACGCCCACACCAGCATGGATTTCACGCTGCGGCTGCGCGGTGGACGGCTCATCATGGCGGTACGCGACCGCGACCGCCGCATGCCGCGCGCCCTCGACCCCGGGGTCACCGACGTGGGCGGCCGCGGCCTGCGCCTGATCCGCGACCTCACCGAGACGTGGGGTGTCCTGCCGGTCAGCGACGGCAAGGTCGTCTGGAGCCGCCTCAGCACCGGAGCCGCCTTATGACACCGCCGCCCAGGCACCGTGACGTGGTCGCCGGAGGCGCTGATCGCCCGGCCCGGCTCCACCGCCGAACCCGCTGACACCCCGCGCTCCGCCGAGGCCGATCCGGTGTGACGTGCGATAGGTTCCGACACGTGCAGGAGACGGACCCGACCTTCGAAGCGCTGCTGGTGTACCTGAAGGAGACCCGCGGCTTCGACTTCACCGGGTACAAGCGCTCGAGCCTGATGCGGCGGGTGCGGCGCCGGATGAGCCAGGTCGGCACTCCCGGCTGTCCGGAGTACCTGGACCATCTACAGGTCCACCCGGACGAGTTCACCGCGCTCTTCAACACCATCCTGATCAACGTGACCGCGTTCTTCCGGGACGCCGACGCCTGGGAGTACCTCCGGGACGAGGTCCTCGAACCGATGGTGGCGGGCAGACCCGGCGACTCGATGATCCGGGTCTGGTCGGCCGGGTGTGCCTCCGGCCAGGAGGCGTACACGCTGGCCATGGCGCTGGCCGAGATCCTCGGCGTGGAGCGGTTCAAGGAACGCGTCAAGATCTACGCCACCGACGTCGACGAGGAGCAGCTCAACGAGGCCCGCCAGGCGGCGTACGGAGACCGCGAGGTGCAGGGTCTCGCCCCCGAACTGGTGGAGAGGTACTTCGAACAGGTGAACGGCCGGTTCGTCTTCCGCAAGGACCTGCGCCGCTCGGTCATCTTCGGCCGCAACGATCTGGTGCAGGACGCCCCGATCTCCCGGATCGACCTGCTGACCTGCCGTAACACCCTGATGTACTTCAACGCCGAGACGCAGGCGAGGATCCTCGGCCGGTTCCATTTCGCCCTGGCCGAGACCGGCGTGCTCTTCCTCGGCAAGGCGGAGATGCTGCTCGGCCACTCCAGCCTGTTCACGCCGATCGACCTGAAACGGCGCGTGTTCCGCCGGGTCCCCCGCCCGTACGCCCCCGGCGCCGTCTTCGCCGATCCGCCGCAGGCCGTCCCCGAACGGGTCACCGGGCTGGACGAGCTGTGCGACGAGACCTTCACGGCCAGCCCGCTGGCCCAGCTCGCGCTCACCCCGGACGGCCTGGTCGCGCTCACCAACCGGCAGCTGGAGAAACTGTTCGGGGTGTCCTCGCGGGACATCGGCCGGCCCTTCCGGGACCTGGACCTCTCCTACCGTCCGGTCGAGCTGCGCCGCTTCATCGAGCAGGCCCAGCTGGAGCGCCGCACCCTGCGGGTCAGCGACGTCGAATACGTCCGCGGCTCCGAGACCGTCCACCTGGCGGTTCAGGTCAGCCCGCTCAGCGACGCCGACGGCGGCCTGCTCGGCGTCAACCTGATCTTCCACGACGTGACCGCGGCCCGGCGGTTGCAGGACGAGCTGGAACACGCCAACCAACAGCTCGAGGCGGCGTACGAGGAGCTCCAGTCGACCAACGAGGAGCTGGAGACCACCAACGAGGAACTCCAGTCCACGGTCGAGGAACTGGAGACCAGCAACGAGGAACTCCAGTCGACGAACGAGGAGCTGGAGACCATGAACGAGGAGCTCCAGTCCACCAACGACGAGCTGCAGAGCATCAACGACCAGCTGCGGATCAGCACGGCCCGGCTGGACGAGGCGAACGCGTTCCTGGAGACGGTGCTGACCAGCCTCCAGGCCGGGGTCGCGGTGGTCGACGCCGACCTGCGGATCCGGATGTGGAACCGGCACGCCGAGGACCTGTGGGGGCTGCGCTCCAGCGAGGTGATCGGTCAGCACTTCCTCAACCTCGACATCGGCCTGCCGATCGACCGGGTGCGGCCGCTGCTGCGCGGCTCGCTCGGCGCCGGCGGCGCCTCCGCCGAGACCGAACTCGACGCGGTCAACCGGCGCGGGCGCCCGATAACGGTACGGGTCGCGTGCACCCCGCTACGGCGGCGCGACGGTGGCCCCGCCGACGGAAACGGGGCCATCATCGTGATGGAGACGGCCTGACGTTTACCACCCACGACGCCGGGTAAGCCGCCGCCCTGAGGAAGGCGAAGCCATGACGATCCGGTGCGATACGCGCGACGACGACGCGAACCTGGTCATCGCGGTGACCGGCGAACTTCAATTGACGGATGCGGTCGCGCTGCGCGAGCGCCTGCTCAAATGTCTCGCCGAACAGCCGGACGCCCTGCTGGTGGACCTGGCCGGGCTGCACGTCGTTCAGTCGCTGGCACTGGCCGTCTTCACCGCGGTGCTGCGCCAGGCCGCCCGGTGGCCGGGCACCCCCGTGCTGATCTGCGGGCCACCGGCGCAGACCCGGAGGCTGCTGCTCGCCGGCGCCTTCCGCGGGCTGCCGCTCTACGACGACCTGGCCGGCGCGACCGCCCACCTGCGCGACGAACGGCGGATCCGGCCCTCGCTCAGCGAGCAACTGCTGCCGGTGTCCGGCTCCACCCGGCACGCCCGGGACGTCGCCACCGAGGCCTGCCTGCGCTGGGACCTGCCCGATCTCGTCGCCCCGGCCAGCCTCATCGCCACCGAGCTGGTGGCCAACGTGGTCGATCACGTCCACACGATGATGACGCTGCACCTGACGCTGCGCCCCCGCTATCTCAACATCGCGGTCCGCGACGGCTCCCCGGTGCCGCCGGATCCGACCGGACAGATCGCCCCGGAAGCCGCGGGCGGGCGCGGTCTGCTGCTGGTCGGGGAGCTGGCGCACACGTGGGGATGGCTGCCGTCGAAGGACGGCAAAGTGGTGTGGGCGTCGCTGCACCGGTGAGCCGTCAGCAGTGCCGCAGCGCACCGGCCAGGCCGGACACCGCCAGGATCCGGGCGACATAGGGCTGGGCGCCGGACATGCAGAGCTCCCGGCCCGCCCGGGCCGCCACCCGGACCGCGTCGAGCAGCACCGACACACCGGCCGCGTCGAGCAGCGGAACGGCCGTCAGATCCACCACGACCGAGGCGGCCCCGCCCGTCGTGATCGCGTGCCGCAGCCTCGTCCGCAGCCGATCAGCGGTGTCCCGGTCGACCTCGCCGCACACCCGGACCCGCAGCGCCGTGCCCTCGCGGGTCACCGAGACGTCCATGCCGTGCCGGTGCCCGGCCCGGCACTCGCCCTCCCACGGCGGCGGGGCGTCGCTGAGCATCGCCTCGCGCAGCCAGGAGAGGGCCCGGCTCAGCAGCCGGGACACGTGCATCTGTGAGATGCCCAGCTCGGCGGCGATCTCCGCCTGGGTGCGGTTGCCGTAGAAGCGCATCGCCAGCATCCGGCGCTCCCGGGCCGGCAGGCGCAGCAGCAGGTCGGTGACGGTCAACTTGTCGGTCACCGACTCGAGATCGTCGTCGACCTCGCCGATCAGATCACCGAACTCGGCCGCCCCGTCCCCGGCGACCGGCGCGTTCAGCGAGGCCGGTGAATATCCGGCGGCCGATTCGACGGCCTCCAGCACGGCCGGTTCACTCACCCCCAGGTGCTCCGCGAGCTCCGCGACCGTCGGGGTACGGGCGAGCGCGCTCGTCAGAACCATGGAGGCGTGCCCCACCTCGAGACTCAGATCCTGAACCCGCCGGGGCACGTGCACGCCCCAGGTGCGGTCCCGGAAGTGGCGCTTCAACTCGCCGGAGATGGTGATGACCGCGTACGCCGTGAATGAGCCGCGGCCCGGGTCGTACCGGTCCACGGCCTTCACCAGGCCGAGCCGGGCCACCTGCTCGAGATCCTCCATGTGCTCGCCCCGGCCGCGGTAGCGGCGGGCGAGCCGTCCGGCGAACGGCAGACAGTGCCGGAGCAGGTCCTCGCGCAGCAGCTCGGCCTCGGCCGGAGTGGCGCCCTCCCGGCCCACCGCGAACTCCAGTGCCGCGGTGTCGAGATCCTCGAGCGTGTTGTCGGCCGGTTCACCGAACTGACCTCGCACGGGCATGTCACCCCTTCCCGGTACGTCCCCGGCGGAGACGCCGCCTCATCGGCAGTCCCCCACCGGCGGCGTCGGAATCAGCCCAAAACCGGCTATCCGTCGCCCTCCCGGTTATCCGGACGCTATCGCCCGATCCGGTTACCGCCCAAACACATCCGGCGTACGGGGGCCGCGCCGTCCTTCGCCGGATCACCGCGGATGCCGCGGCGGCAGACCACTCGGCTCGGCCGACGGGTCGTGGTGCGCCTCGGGCGCGCTGGGCTCATCCGGCCGGACCGGCGCCACCCCGCCCCGCGACGGCAGGCCGGACGGCGTGCCCCCACCCTCCGCCGGCGCGGCCTCCGCTCCCGGCGGGCCCGCGGTGGCCGGGGCGCTCCGGCCCATGTCCGGCGCCTGCAACGGGCTGCGAGCCGGGGCATCGTGCTGCCCCATGTCCGGCGCCTGCAACGGGTTGCGAGCCGCGGACTGCCCCATGTCCGGCGCCTGCAACGGCGACCGACCCGTGCTCTGCCCCATGTCCGGCGCCCGCAACGGGCTCCGGGCCGTGGACTGGCCCATGTCCGGCGCCCGCAACGGGCTACGGGCCGCGGACTGCCCCATGTCCGGCGCCTGCAACGGCGACCGGCCCGTGCTCTGGCCCAAATCCGGCGCCTGCAACGGGCTACGGGCCGTGGACTTGCCCATGTCCGGCGCCTGCAACGGCGACCGGCCCGTGCTCTGGCCCATGTCCGGCGACTGGAGCGGGTTTCGGGTGGGCTCGTTGTGCTGACCCGTATCGGGAGCCCGCAGCGGAGAACGGGCCGGGTCCTGCTGACCCGCGTCCGCCGATCGGGCGGTGCCCTCCTGGCCCATGTCCGGCACCTGCAACGGGGACCGGCCCAGGCCGTGCCGACCCGCCGACCGGCCGGTGCTGTCCTGCCCCATGTCCGGCGCCGGCGCCCCGGTCGCCATTCCTTCGCCCGCCGTGGGTGAGCCGTGCCGGCCCATGTCCGGCGCCTGGAGCGCCGAGCCGGCGGGAGCGGACGCGGCGGGCGTCGCGGCGGCCGCCGGGAAAGCCGCTGTCGCATCCGGCGCGGGCGAAGTCGTGAACCCACCACCGGCCGCCTGGGTGGGGCGCGCCGAGCGGGTGAATCGGGGCGCGTCGAGCGGGCGGTTCTGCTGGCTGTAGGGCGGCGGCCGCCGGATCAGCTCGCCCAGATCCTCCGGGGCGCGCGGGCTGTCCACGGCGGGGCCGCCCCCGGCGGGCGCCTGCGATCCCGGCCCGGATCCCGCCTGATTCGCCGGGCCCGGTCCCTCGTCTCCGAAGCCACCGGCCCCGGCCCCGGCTGTGCCGTACCCCTGCGCGTCCGGCCCAGCCGAACTCCGCCCCCGGTCGCCCGCCACCGGCTCGTCCGAGCCTTGACCAGCGCTTCCGTAGGGCCCCTGGCCGGTATCTCCCGGCGCGCCCGCGCCACCCGGCACGAAGCGACCCGAACCACCCGATCCTGGATCGCCGAACCCGGAGTCACCCGCACCAGCCATCCCCGGATCCTGGAGCCCAGGACCACCGGCACCGGCCATCCCCGGATCGCGGAACCCGGGAGTCGCCGGACTGGGTGGCAGCGAGCCGCCCAGCACCGGCCCAGCCTGCATCAATCCACCCACCACAATGCCGGATATCTCGGGCGGAACGGCTCCTGCCGGGCCGCCTCCCGGGATGGCGTCGGCCGGTCCTGGGACACCCCTGCCGGCCGCCGGGACGGCAGGGGTGGCTCCAGCGTCCGGAATCCCACCGCCACCGGCGCCACCCGATGTCCCGCCGGGGAAGCCCCCGCCCACCCCACCGGAACCGCCGCTCTCCCTGCCTTCCACACGGCCCGCACCGAGAACGGACGAGCCCGGGACCGACGAACCCGAGCCGGGCGAATCCGTGAAGCGTGAGCCCGGAACCCCAGGGATCGATATCCCGGAATCGCCCGGCTCACCGGGCAGCCACGGCGGCCGGTTACCTTCCGGCCGGCCCGAAGCCGCCCATGCCCCGGTCTCCTCGGTGACCCACGACGGCACGGACGGTTCGGTCGGTGGCCAGGGCCGCGACTCCCTCTCCGCCGAGGCGGCCGGCGGTGGTGGCCAACTTCCGGGCCCGGAAGCCGGCCATCCCCCGGCGGGCCCGGCGCTCTCCGCGGCCGGACCCGGGGCGAGCGGGTCGTAGGCCGGCGGCGGAGGCATCGGTACCGCACCCCGCGTGGGCATTCCATCGGGAGCCGGAACGGATCCGGCTATCGGGCCGGCCGGACCGGCACGACCCGCAGGCCCGGCGGGACCGGCAGGCCCGGCAGGACCCGCAGGCCCGGCACGACCCGCAGGCCCCGCAGGCCCGGCAGGCCCGGCGGTGGGCGTTCCCGGCCCGGCGAGCGGGCCCTGCGCGTGGCCCGTCCCCGCCGCGGCGGAACCGGCGACCGCGGCCGGGTCGACGGCCGGGCCCGGCGAGCCTCCGGCGCCCGCCCCGACCCCACCACCGCCCAGAGGCCCGAAACCGGCGGCATCTGTCCCCGGCCCACCATCCAGCGGCCCGAACCCGGCGGCATCCGCTCCGGCCGCGTCAACCCCCTGCATGCCGAGGTGGTCGTACCCCAGGGAAGGGTCCGCAGGCGGGGCGGGAAATTCTGGAGCAGCAGCCGCAGAACCGTACGAAGAAGCAGGTGCGGTGTCATAGGAAGGGGACTCCTCAACGGCCCACGGCGGCGGCCCGGGAACCGCCGACGGCATCAACCCGGACGAGTCCGGCACCCACGCCGGACGGGTCGCGGCGACCAGACCGGACTCCTCGGCGAGCCCGGCCGCGACGAGGACCTCGGCCGCGGACTGTGCGGCACGGCAGGGCAGCGGTTCACCGCAGGCGGGACAGTGCGTCATGGCGGCATGGGCGCCGGACCCACCGCCGTGCGCCTCGGCCATCTCACGCGCGACGGTCGCCAGCACGCTCTCCGGTTTGACGTATGCCTTCACCGGTCTCCGCCCCCCATCCCCGGCTGTCCACGTGCCGGGACGGCACGACGGTCTTGCCGGGTTCACACGGCCCGGCTCCAGTTCACCCCTTCGAGTGCTCCGGAAGGGTGATTTTCCGAAGATCTGTGCAGATCAGCGGGGCTGGGCGGGCGAATCGGGGTGATCCGGCGGCGGCCGGGCGGAGCAGGCGGTATGCAGAGACTGCATATTCACTCACGGTGGTGAAGCAGATTCCCTCCGTAGCATTTGACGTATATCCAGGAGGTGACCCCCCATGGACGACACCGAACTGCACCGCGAGCGGATCCTCCGGCACGTCAGTCCCATCATCACCGGCCGGTTTCTCGGCTTCCAAGCCTCCTACACCCGTGAGGTACGGGTGGGACGCCCGATCGCCCTGGCCGTCTACGTAGCCGCCGGCATCGCCCAGATGATCGGCGCCCTGCTGCGGATGAAACCGTCCCGGCGCACTCTCAAGGAGCTCCGGAAGGGCCCGGAGTTCCTGGTGACGCCGGTGCGGCTGCGTGACGACCTCGGCCAGACGTACGAGATCGAGATGCACGGCCAGCTCCCCCAGTCGGCCCTGCACCGTGGCGATCTGGTCCAGGTCCGTACCCAGCCGCAGACCGACCCGACGCTCCCGGTCCGCCTCGTGCAGGTGGTGAACCTGACCACCATGCAGCCGCTGACCCCGCGCATCCCGACCCAGTGGTCGCACATGGGCCCGGCGCTGCTGCTCCAGGCGGCGGTGGGAGTGGCGATCGCCGGAGGGCTGCTGGCCGCCCTGCTGGGATGATTTCCGGCCGGTCCGGGTAGAGACAGCGCCCATGGAAGATCGTTTGCCAGTCTGCCGAGAATGGACGGTCGCCACGGGGCGCCACACCATCGACAGCGGTCATCATGGGCGCAGGGGATGGCGGCTACGGCGCCGCGCGGTCTCCTGGCGTCTCTGACGGCTCGAAAGGTGGTGCGCGGTGGGCGAGAAAGTCGACCAGACCGATTTCACCCGTGAGGACCGGACCCGCTACCGGCAGAAGATCCGCCGCAGTCTCGACGTGTTCGCGACGATGTTGCGCGAGGCACGCTTCGAGTTCGAACGGCCACTGACCGGCATGGAGATCGAGCTCAACCTGATCGACGGCAACGCCGATCCGGCGATGCGCAACGCCGAGGTGCTGGGCGCGATCGCCGACCCCGACTTCCAGACGGAGCTGGGGCAGTTCAACATCGAGATCAATCTGCCGCCGCGGCGGCTGGCCGGCGACGACTTCGCGGAGCTGGAGCGTGGCCTTCGGGCCAGTCTGAATCAGGCGGAGCGGCGGGCCCGGGCGGCCGGCGCGCACATGGTGACGATCGGCATCCTGCCGACGCTGCGGCGTGAGCACCTCACCGGCGAGGCGCTCACCGTCAATCCCCGGTACCAGCTGCTGAACGAGCAGATCTTCGCGGCCCGCGGCGAGGACCTGGACATCCGCATCGACGGGGTGGACCGGCTGGCCGTCACCACCGACACGATCGCTCCCGAGGCGGCGTGCACCAGCACCCAGTTCCATCTCCAGGTGAGCCCGGCGCAGTTCGCGGCGTACTGGAACGCCTCGCAGATCGTCTCCGGGGTGCAGTTGGCCCTCGGCGCGAACTCGCCGCTGCTGTTCGGCCGGGAGTTGTGGCGGGAGACCCGCATCCCGCTCTTCGAGCAGGCCACCGACACCCGGTCGGAGGAGATAAGAGCACAGGGGGTACGCCCACGCGTCTGGTTCGGGGAACGCTGGATCACCAGTGTCTTCGACCTGTTCGAGGAGAACGTCCGCTACTTCCCGGCGCTCCTGCCGATCTGCGACGTGCACGATCCGGCCGAGATCCTGGAGCGGGGCGAGATCCCGGAGCTGAGCGAGTTGCGCCTGCACAACGGAACGGTCTACCGGTGGAACCGGCCGATCTACGCGGTGGTCAACGGCCGCCCGCACCTGCGGGTGGAGAACCGGGTGCTGCCCGCCGGGCCGACCGTCGCCGACACCATCGCCAACGCCGCGTTCTACTACGGCCTGGTCCGCTGCATCGCCGAGGCGGAGCGCCCACTCTGGACGCAGATGAGCTTCCGCGCCGCCGAGGAGAACTTCCACAACTGCGCCCGGCACGGCATCGACGCCAGCGTGTTCTGGCCCGGCCACGGCACGGTCCCGGTCACCGAGCTGGTGTTGCGCCGGCTTCTGCCGCAGGCCGCCGAGGGCCTGGACCTGTGGGGTGTCTCGCCGGCCCAGCGTGACCGGTTGCTCGGCATCATCGAGCAGCGCTGCCTGCGGCACCGCAACGGCGCGTCCTGGCAGGTGGAGACGTTGCACGAGATCGAGGCGCAGGGCGCGGACCGGCAGCGGGCGCTGCACGAGATGCTGCGCCGCTACCTGCCGCTGATGCACGAGAACATCCCCGTCCACGAGTGGCCCCCGGGCAAGTGATCAGCCGGCTCTCAGTGCTGTCTCACGGCCGTTGAAACAGCGCTGACAGCCAGCCGCGAAGATCCGGCCGGCCGGGCGACCGCGACCGTCACGCCGGAGCGCACCCGCTTCGGGACGATCAGGCGGCCGCCCGGACCGGCGGCCCGCAGGGCGGCGGCCTCGGCCACACTCGGCGTGCCGACCGCCGTCCCGACCGCGGCGCTGGGTGTGGGCACCGGCTGAGCGGCCAGCTCGGAAGCCGGGAACCCGGCCAGGCGCCACCCGGCAGCGGCCGCGAACTCCCGCGGACCGTCCTCGGCGGCCCGCCGGTCGAGCGTGGCCAGCACCGCGACCGGGCAGCACGCCAGCCCCTCACCGGCCAGGACGCCGCGGACCGCATCGGAGAGGTCTCCGGCGGTCACCCCGGCGCGTGCGCCGAACCCGACGACCAGCGTCACGAGGTCGCCGCGCGAACCAGCCGTTCCGCGATGCCGCGCTGCCCCGCCCAGTGCAGGTGCAGGTAGGAGGCGTGCACCGACGGCGTCGCGAACCCCTCCGGATCGGCGCCCCGCCACGCCCACGCCGCCTGCCCGGCCGGGGACAGCAGCAGCCCCGACCGCGGATGCGCCACGGTCCGGTGGAACTCGTGCCCGGTCACCCGGGTCCCGGCCACCGCGAGCGGGCTGTCGCCGAGCGCGACCGCGTCCCGGTAGCCGAGGGTCAGCGTCGGCGTCATCACCGCCTCGGCGTCGATGACCCCGCACATCGGCTCGCCGTCCAGGGTGCGGCACAGCCACAGCAGCCCGGCGCACTCGGCGGCGATCACCCCGCCCGCCGACGCGAACGACCGCACCGACTCCCGGAGCGGCTCGTTGGCGGACAGCGACGACGCGTACACCTCGGGGAACCCGCCGCCCACCACCAGTGCCCGCGTCCCCTCGGGCAGGGTCTTGTCGTGCAGCGGGTCCACGGTCACCACGTCGGCTCCGGCGCCGGCCAGCAATTCGCGCGTCTCGGCGTACGAGAAGGAGAAGGCCGGACCACCGGCGAGGGCGACCAGGGGACGGCCCGGAACCGGCGTCTCGCTGACCGGTGTCCATGCCCGGAAGGGCAGGGGTGGCGCCGAGCGGGCCACCGCCGCGACCGCCTCGAGATCGACGGACGTGGCGATCAGCGCGGCCAGCGCGTCGACCGAGGCCAGCGCTTCGGCGCGCCGTTCCGCCGCCGGGATCAGCCCGAGATGCCGGGAGGGCGCGGCCACCGCGTCGGCGCGGCGCAGCGCGCCCAGCACCGGCGTGCCCACCTCCTCGCAGGCGTCCCGGAGGATCCGCTCGTGCCGCTCCGAACCGACCCGGTTGAGGATCACGCCGGCCAGCCGCACCGTCCCGAAACTGCGGAAACCGTGCACCACGGCGGCGATCGACCGCCCCTGCGCGGCGGCGTCCACGACCATGATCACCGGCGCGTCGAGCAGCGCGGCCACCTGAGCGGTCGAGCCGGTGTCCCCCGCCCCGGTACGCCCGTCGTAGAGCCCCATCACCCCTTCGACGATCGCCAGCTCGGCGCCCTGCGCCCCGTGCGCGAACAGCGGCCCGACCAGATCCTCCCCGACCAGCACCGGATCGAGGTTGCGGCCGGGCCGCCCGGCGGCGAGCGCGTGATAGCCCGGGTCGATGTAGTCCGGCCCCACCTTGAACGGCGCCACCGGCACCCCGCGCCGCGCGAACGCCGCCAGCAGCCCGGTGGCCACGGTCGTCTTCCCGTGCCCCGACGCCGGCGCCGCGATGACCAGCCGGTCTACCATTCGATGCCCTGCTGTCCCTTACGCCCGGCGTCCATCGGGTGCTTCACCTTCGTCATCTCGGTGACCAGGTCGGCGGCCGCCACCAGGTCCGGGTGCGCGTCCCGCCCGGTGATCACCACATGCTGGGTGCCCGGCCGCTCCCGCAGCGTCGTGATCACGTCCTCGACGTCCACCCAGCCCCACTTCATCGGATAGGTGAACTCGTCCAGCACGTAGAACCGGAACGTCTCCGCGGCCAGGTCCCGCTTGATCTGCGCCCACCCTTCGGCGGCCTCGGCGGCGTGGTCCCGCTCGCTGCCCGCACGCTGGATCCAGGACCAGCCCTCACCCATCTTGTGCCAGGTCACGGGTGTCTGCCCGGCCGCGCCGAGCGCCTTGAGCGCGGCCTCCTCGCCGACCTTCCACTTCTCCGACTTGACGAACTGGAACACCCCGATCGGCCACCCCGCGCTCCAGGCCCGCAGCGCCATCCCGAACGCGGCCGTCGACTTCCCCTTGCCCGGCCCGGTGTGCACCGCGAACACCGCCTGCCGCCGCCGCTGCCGCGTCGTCAGCCCGTCGTCGGGCACGCTCGTCACTTTCCCTTGCGGCACGCGCTCCTCCTCGTCGTCAAGATCAACCCCATTCCCGGTACGGGGTGAGCGTCCAGCCCAACCCACACCGTCCCGCCGGCCGGGGCGAAGGTGGCCCGCCCGGCGCGCGCCCCTCACCCTCCCGCGAACCCCACCCTCACCCCAACGTTTGCCTCACCCCACCGCACAGCGCCCGAACCCGGCGGTCCCAGCTCATATGACGCCTCTGTCCTCATAGTGCGGCCCATTCGCGCCGGCAAGCACACACGTAACGTTCTCCGTGGTCGTCTGCCCGTGTCATAGCGGCAGGCCGGGCACACGGACGGCGCGACGTGAGCGCCCGCCGGGCATCCGCACCCTGAAAAAGCACCCACAACCCGCCGGACGCGACCGGCTGACCTCGATGCTGTCCCGGTCCGGCGGGCCGGCACCGACGGGCGGATGAGCGCGGCCCGCGGACACCGGTTCGAACCGCACCGAACCGCCTACGCGGCGCTGCGGTAGGCGCGGTCGGCCGGAGCCGAGGCGGTGCGGTCCGAGGCGGCGCGGTCGGCCGGAGCCGAGGCGGCGCGGTAGGCGCGGTCGGCCGGAGCCGACGCGGTGGCGGCGGCGCGGGCCGCCGGCTGGAGAACGGTGGTGGATTGAAGGTGTTCCAGCGGCATGAGATCGGCTCGGAGAACCGCCGCCAGCTTTCCGGCCAGGCCCAGCCGGACCGGGCCGGACTCGCAGTCGACCACCACGGTCGCCACACCGGCCAGCGCGGGCGCGAGCAGTGCGGGGTCGGGTCCGCTCGTGGCCCGGCCGTCGGTGACCACCACCAGCAGCGGACGCCGTCGCGGGTCGCGGCGGCGCTCGGTGGCGATGGTCGCGGCCGCGGCACGGAGCCCCGCCGCGAGCGGGGTACGGCCACCGGTCCGCAACGCGGCCAGCCGCATCACGCCGACCTCATGACTGGACGTCGGCGGCAGCACCACCTCGGCGTCCCGCCCCCGGAAAGTGATCATCCCGATCCGGTCCCGCCGCTGATAGGCGTCCCGCAACAGCGACAGCACCGCCGTCTTGACCAACGTCATCCGCTTCCGCGCGGCCATCGACCCGGACGCGTCCACCACGAAGAGCACCAGGTTCGCCTCGCGCCCCACATGCACCGATTCCCGCAGATCCCGCGGCGACACCCGGATCCCACCCCGCCGCTCCCGAGCAGGCTGATCCTCGGACCCCGCCCCCCGCACAAGCCGCTCCGGGGCCACCCGGTCCCGGTCCTGGGCCACCCGATCCTGAGCCACCCGGTCCTGAGCCACCCGGTCCTGAGCCACCGACTCCCCCACCAACCAATCCGGGGACAGTCGGTCCTGGGCCACTGACTCCCCCACCAACCGATCCGGGGACAGTCGGTCCTGGGCCACCGGCTCCTGAGACACCGGCTCCTGGGAGGGCTGGTCATGGGAGGTGCCGTTGCGGGTGACGGGGGTCGGGTGGGTAGGGGTAATGGTGTCGAGGGCAGCCCGGTCGAGGGAAGCCCGGTCGAGGGCAGCCCGGAGAGTGGCGAAGAGGTGAGGGACGCCGGAGAGCTTGCCCTGCGGGACGCGGCTGCCGACTACGCGGCCCCGACGGGCGAAGGCCGGGGAGCGGCGGCCGGCGTGACCGCCCTCGCCACGGGCGGTGATCCGGAGTGTGCGGGTGCGGAACGCCTGGCCGGCAGTGGCGGTCGCGCCCGCCTTCTCCGGTTGTGGCGCCCCGTCGTTGCTGGAGGGGGGCGTGCTCTCCTCCGTACCCCCGTGGGGTGATCCTGCTCCGGACGGCCCGCCGCCGTCGCGCGGGGTGTCGTTTCGGGGGCCTCCGCCGCCGGGGCCGCCGTCGTCCGGGTCCGGCTCGTCGTCGGGGTCGCCGCCGTTTCTACCGTCCTGGCCGGCCTGTTCGCGATCGGCCTGTTCGCGGTCGGCCTGTTCGCGGTCGGCGCGTTCCTGTTCGGCACGTTCCTGTTCTGCCTGGCGTTCGGCTTCGGCCAGGGCGTCCTCGAGCTTCTGCTCGTCGGTGCCGGGCGGGTCCAGCGGATCGGTACGGCGGCGGTGCGGAAGGGCCAGCCCGGCGGCGTCCCGGACGTCGTCGGCGGTGACCCGGTCGCGGCCGTGCCAGGCGGCCAGGGCCACGGCGCAGCGGGCGACCACGATGTCGGCGCGCATGCCGTCCACGCCGTAGGCGAGGCAGACCCGGGCGATCCGGTCGAGTTCGGCGTCGGGCAGCGTCACCGCCGGAAGGGCGGCGCGGGCGGCGGCGATGCGGGCCGCGTAGTCGCGTTCGGCGCCGGCGTAGCGCGCCGCGAAAACGTCCGGGTCGGCCTCGTAGGCGAGGCGGCGGCGCACCACCTCGGCGCGCTGGCGGGCGTCGCGGGGCGCGGCGACGTTCACGACCAGGCCGAACCGGTCGACCAACTGGGGCCGGGGCTCGCCCTCCTCCGGGTTCATGGTGCCGACCAACAGGAATCTCGCCGCGTGCTTGACCGACACCCCGTCCCGCTCGACGTGTGCCCGGCCCATCGCCGCCGCGTCCAGCAGCAGGTCCACCAGGTGGTCCGGCAGGAGGTTCACCTCGTCGACATAGAGGACACCCCGGTGCGCGGCGGCGAGCAGACCCGGCTCGTAGGCCTTCACCCCGTCGGTGAGCGCGCGCTGCAGGTCGAGCGTGCCGACCACCCGGTCCTCGGTGGCGCCGACCGGCAACTCGACGAGCGACGCGGGCCGGACCGTGGCGGCGGCGGCCGCCGGGGCGCCGGGGAGTGCGGGGTGGGGGCCGTCCGGGCAAGCCGGGTCCGGGGCGGCGGGAGCGCAGGCGAAACGGCAGCCGGGTACCACCGTGACCGGTGGCAGCAGGCCGGCCAGGGCGCGGACGACGGTGCTCTTCGCGGTGCCCTTCTCGCCTCGGACCAGGACCCCGCCGACCGCCGGGGACACCGAGGTCAGCAGCAGGGCCAGGCGCAGGTCGTCGAGGCCCACCACGGCCGAGAACGGGTACGGAGCAGTCACCAGGATCCCTTCCGGCGGGTGTCCACGCCCGCTCGTCGGTCGACGCGAGCGGCCGGAGTCTCCTGACTCCCGGATCGACGTTTCCCGCTCGCCTTCCGGCGTGGGCGCCGTGGCGTGTGGTCAGCGGGTCGCTCCCCGGTCACAGTGGCGGGACCGTCCCGGAATCGCACCGGGTTCCTCCGCAACCGCTCGCCGGTCACTCTTCCCGACCGGCCGGGCACCCGTCAACGCGGGATCCGTCACCCGCCGGCGCGGCTTCTCCGGGGGCGGTCTGCGCCGCACTGTCCGATCAGGTACGGCGGGGCGGCTCAACCGGTTACGGCCTTCTCGGTGGCGGGCAGGGGCTCGGGAGCCAGACGGTCGAGTTCGGCCACCACGTCCAGGACGGCCAGGGCGGAGCGTTCCACCAGGGGGCGCAGGCGGCGGTAGAGGGCGGCGTCCTCCGGGTCGGGGTGGGTGGCGTTCGCGGTGGGGACCAGGTCGGCGGCGCGGTCCAGATCGGGGAGTTCGCCGAGGGCGTGCCGGGCCAGAAGGCAGGCGCCCAGGGCGGTGCCCTCGGGGACGTCGGCGACCGTCACCGGGAGGTCGAAGGCGGAGGCCAGGACGGACACCCACAGGTGGGAGGCGGCGGCGCCGCCGGTGGCGCGGATCTCGGTGACCGGGCAACCTTCGGCGTCGAAGGAGTCGCGGACCAGGGCGAGCTGCTGGCACACGCCCTCCACGGCGGCGCGGACCAGGTGCGGGCGGGCGTGTTCGCGGCGCAGGCCCAGGTAGGCGCCGCGCATGCCGGGGCGCCACCAGGGGGCCCGTTCGCCCAGAAGGTAGGGCAGGCAGAGCAGGCCCTCGCTGCCGGCCCGGATCCCGGCGGCCTCGGCCAGCAGGGCGGCGTCCAGGTCGTCGGCGCCCTCCGCCTCGGCGGCCGGTTCGCCCGGGGCGCCGGCGGCGAGGCTCTGGGCGGCCCAGCGTACGACCGAGCCGGCGTTGTTGACCGCTCCGCCGATCACCCAGCGGTCCTCGGTGAGGGCGTAGCAGAACAGGCGGCCGGCGGCGTCGGCGGTGGGGCGGTCCACGACGGTACGGAGGGCGCCGCTCGTGCCGAGGGAGACCGCCGCGACGCCGGGCGGGGTGGCGCCGACGCCGAGGTTGGCGAGCGGGCCGTCGGCGGCGCCGATGATCAGCGGTACGTCCGGGGGCAGGCCCGCGGCGGTGGCCACCTCGGGAGACAACCGGAGGGCGTGCGTGGTGGGGACGACCTCGGCGAGCTGCCCGGGGCGCACGCCGGCGATCGCCAGGGCCTCGTCGTCCCACCGGCGGGAGTGGATGTCGTAGAGGCCGGTGCCGGAGGCGATCGACAGGTCCACCAGGAACGGGTCGTCGGCCAGCGCCGCGACGATCAGTTCCTTGACGCCGCCCCAGCGTGGGGTACCGCGCAGCGTGCCCGGGTCCTCCTCGGCCCACCAGGCCAGCTTCGTGAGCGGCGACATCGGGTGGACCGGGGTGCCGGTGCGGGCCTGGAGCCGCTTCGCCGGCCCGGCCGCGACGATCTTCTCGCACTGCCGGGCGGAGCGGCCGTCCGCCCACGTCACCACGGGGCCGAGGGGACGGCCGGCGGCGTCCATCGGCAGCAGCGCGTGCAGGAAGGAGCTGAGGCTGACCGCGATCACCCGGTCGCCGCGTTCGCGGCACTCGGCGGCCACGTCGGCGAGCGCCTCCATGGCGGCGCGGGTGAGCTGCCGGGGGTCGAGTTCGGCCCGGCCCGGCCCGGGCACCGACAGCGGGTAGTGGACGCTGGTGAGCGCCCGCACCTCGCCGCGGGGCCCGGCGGCGATCCCCTTGGTGGCGGTGGTTCCGGTGTCGATCCCGATCACGACGTCCATGCGTCCCCTCCCGAACGTGACGACCGACCCTCTCATGCCCACCCTCCCCTCATCCGGAACCCCGGCCCGCACCTACGGCGGTGCACTCAGCGTCCCCCGCAGAACGCCGCCGGTGTCGAGGCAAGTGATTCGCCGACGCAGCGGGGTGTGCTGCGGCGGGGAAACACCTGCCTCGACACCGGTTACAAGGCGTTTTGCCGCGGAGCGAAGCGGAGCCATCAGGCCCGGCATTAATCGATAACTGTCCACCCCGTACCAGAAATGGGTCTTCAAAAGCGAAACGCCCCGCCGGGAAGGGCGGGGCGTCGCGGGGTGGAGAAAAGGTCAGCGCTGGTCCATCGGCGTGAAGTCGCGGACCGGCGAGCCGGTGTAGATCTGCCGCGGGCGACCGATCTTGTTGGCCGGGTCGGTCATCATCTCGCGCCACTGCGCGATCCAGCCGGGAAGGCGGCCGATCGCGAACAGCACCGTGAACATGTCGGTGGGGAAGCCCATGGCCTTGTAGATGAGGCCGGTGTAGAAGTCGACGTTCGGGTACAGCTTGCGGGAGATGAAGTATTCGTCGGAGAGGGCGATCTCCTCGAGCTTGAAGGCGATCTCCAGCAGCGGGTCCGGCTTGTCCAGGGTGTTGAGCATCTCCTGGGCGGCCTTCTTGACGATGGCGGCGCGCGGGTCGTAGTTCTTGTAGACCCGGTGGCCGAAGCCCATGAGCTTGACGCCCTTTTCCTTGTTCTTCACCCGGGTGACGAACGAGGTGACGTCTCCGCCCTCCTTGCGGATCTGCTCGAGCATCTCGAGGACGGCCGCGTTGGCGCCGCCGTGCAGCGGGCCGGAGAGGGCGTTGATGCCGGCGGAGACGCTGGCGAACAGGTTGGCCTGCGCCGAGCCGACCAGGCGCACCGACGAGGTCGAGCAGTTCTGCTCGTGGTCGGCGTGCAGGATGAACAGCATGTCCAGGATCTTGGCGACCTTGGGGTCGACGTTGTACTGGACGGTCGGCAGGCCGAAGGTCAGGCGCAGGAAGTTCTCGACGTAGTCGAGCGAGTTGTCCGGGTACGGCAGCGGGTGCCCGATGGACTTCTTGTAGGTGTACGCCGCGATCGTCGGAAGTTTCGCCATCAGCCGGATTGCGGAGATATCGACCTGCTCCTCGTCGAGCGGGTCGAGCGCGTCCTGGTAGAAGGTCGACAGCGCCGTGACCGCGGACGACAGCACCGACATCGGGTGCGCGTTACGCGGGAAACTCGAGAAGAATGTCCGCATCTCCTCCTGGAGGAGGGTGTGCACGCGGATCTTGTCCGCGAAGTCCTGGAGCTGGGCCGCGGTCGGCAGCTCGCCGTTCATCAGCAGGTAGGAGACCTCAAGGAAGGTGCTCTTCTCCGCGAGTTGCTCGATCGGGTAGCCCCGGTAACGCAGAATGCCCTGGTCACCGTCGATGTAAGTGATCGCCGACTTGGTCGACGCGGTGTTCACGAAACCCTGATCGAGGGTTACGTAACCGGTCTCCTTCAGCAGAGCACTGACGTCGATGCCGCCCGGACCGTCGACGGCCTTCGTGACCGCCATCGACAACTGACCACCAGGGTGGTCGAGCTTGACATCCGTCATGTATTTCCCTCACTTCACCGGCAGATGTCCCAAAGATTTTGCCGTTCACCGTAAACCCTCAACCTGAATGGGTCATCAGGTGGCCGCCTGTTGAGGCATTGGTCACCAGTGCGTATGGGTCGTTGCGCCATAGACAATGGTCGGTATATTGCGACGCTGTTACGGGAGGGCCCATGCAGATCCCGGCCGAGGGACCCGTTGTCGTGGGGGCGGGCGGCACCGCGACCGACCCGGCCGCCGTGCGGTTCGCCGCGCGGGAGGCGGTCTCCCGCGGGCGAACGCTCACTGTCGTCCACGCCTTCACGTGGCCGGGACCCGGCGACTACGCGCTGGCCCGCCGGGCCGCCTCACGCATCGTTGAGGAGGCGGTCTCCATCGCCCAGCGTTCCACACCCGGGATCGCCGCGCGGGGCCATCTCGTGGATGGGCCACCTGAGCGTGTCCTGCTACGCCTGACCAGGTCTTCCACCCTGCTCGTCCTCGGCGGCGGCCTGGTCGAGGTGGTGCTGCGGGCGTGGTGCCCGGTGGCCGTGGCCCGCCGGCACCGCACGCCGTCCGGCCCGGTCCTGGCCGCCGTCGACGGGTCGCCGGTCTCCGCCGCGGTGCTGCGGTTCGCCGCCGAGCAGGCCCGGCGCCGGGGCGGCCGGGTGGACGTGGTGTACGCCGGCGAGCCCGCCGGCCGTCCGGTCCTCGACGGCGTCCGCCCCCGTCTGCTCTCCGGCGATCCGGCCGGCGCCCTGGTGCACGCCTCCCGCGACGCCGGCCTGATCGTGCTGGGGCCGCGGGGGCCGGGCACCCGCGGCCGGCTGGGCACGGTCGCGGCCGCGGTGCTGCGGCACGGCGGATGTCCGGCGGTCTTCGTGCACGGACCGGCAGGTTTCCGGAACCCCGGTAACCCGGTGCCCGAATTGCTACCGTTGGCCCACACATAGGTCTTCGGGCTGTACGGGAGGAATGCCCGGTGCAATCGGTGCTCCCGCCCGGAATCGCCCGACGGCTATGGCAGGTCATCGCCGTGGGCGGCGTCATCGCCACCGTGCTCTACGGGTTGTTCCCGTCATCGGCTGTCGGCACGATCGCGTTCATGCTGCTCGCGGTCATCGTCGTGATCGCCTGCTTCGCCGGGCCGCGCCGGTGGGGCGCCGAGCCGCCGGGTGCATGGCTGCTGATGGGCACGGCCGCGCTGCTGTTCATGATCGGCGTGATGATCCGCCCGACGGTCACCGAGATGCCGATGCCGTGGCCGCTGCTCGCGGACGTCGCCTCGTTCAGCGGGTATCTGCTGCTCGGCGCGTTCGTCCTGGTGCTGCTGAAGAAGCGGGGCAGCCTCGACCGGCACGCGGTGCTGGACGGGCTGATCGTCTGCCTGGCCGCCGGGGTGGCCACCACGCTGCTGCTGGCCCTGCCCGCGGCCCAGATCCCCGGCCGGGACCCGGTGCTGTCGGGCATCCAGGGCATGTACCCGATGTTCGACGTGCTGCTCCTGCTGTTGCTGGTGAACCTCACCTTCACGGCGAAGACCTGGCCGGTCAGCCTGATCGGGCTGATCGTCATGATGTCGATGATCTTCGCGGGCGACCTGGCCTACGCGATCGTCGGGGTGCAGGGCCACATCTACGCGTCGCCGCTGCTCAACGTGCCGTACATGATCGCGTACACCGGGCTCGGGGTGGCCGCGACGCACCCGTCAGTGGTGGAGATGAGCCGGGCCGCCAAGCTGCCCGCCCAGGCCTGGTCCTGGTCGCGGCTGTCGCTGCTGCTGCCCGCCCTGGCCGTCCCGTTCGCGCTGCTGCTGACCACCGGCACCCGGTCGGCCGCCAGCCGGGTGCTGATCGCGGTGACCGGCGCGATGATCGTCGCGCTGCTGCTGGTCCGGGCGATCTCCGCGGTCCGCGCCCAGGTGGCCGCCCAGTTGCGCTCCGAGCATCAGGCCGTCCACGACCCGCTGACCGGGCTGCCCAACCGGCAGTCCATGTCGGCCGAGATCGAACGCCTGCTCACCGTGGTGGATCCGGAGGGGCACGACCGGGTGTGGGTCTACATGCTCGACCTGGACGGCTTCAAGTGGGTCAACGACTCGTGGGGCCACGACACCGGCGACCAACTGGTGATCGACGTGGGCCGGCGGCTGCGGACCGGGGTTCCGCACGGCATCCCGGTGGCCCGGGTCGGCGGCGACGAGTTCCTGCTCCTGTTCATAGGCGAGAAGGGCGGGGCGCTGCGCCTGGTCGACGACATCCGCGGCTGCTTCGCCAAGCCGTTCCCGGTCCGCGACCACGATGTGGTGATCAGCGCGTCGATCGGCATCTCGCACGCCGCGGCCGACCCGGTCAACGCCGAGGTCACCGCCGAGGCCCTGATGCGCGACGCCGACACCGCCATGTACCGGGCCAAGGCCGAGGGCCCGGGACGGTCCATCATCTTCGACACCAGCATGCACACCCAGGTCCGGGAGCGCATCGAGCTGGAGGTGGCGCTGCGCCAGGCGCTCGCCGAGGAGCAGCTGCACGTGGCCTACCAGCCACTGGTCCGGTTGGAGACCGGGATCCCGGTGGGCGCCGAGGCGCTGGTCCGCTGGATGCATCCGGAACGCGGCCCGATCCCGCCGATGACCTTCATCTCGATCGCCGAGGACGCCGGCCTGATCAACGCGATCGGCACCTGGGTACGCAAGGAGGCCCTGCGCCAGCTCGGCGTGTGGCGCTCGGAGGGCACCGTCCACGACGACTTCTACCTGTCGATCAACGTCTCGCCGCGCCAGCTCAGCGACCCGGAACTGCCGCTGATCGTGTCCGGCGAGATGGTCCGGTACGGCGTCCCGCCGCACTGCGTGGCCCTGGAGATGACCGAGTCGGTGATGGTGGACGGTTCCAGCGTCACCTCGCGGGTCCTCTTCGAACTGCGCGAACTCGGCGTACGGCTACTGGTGGACGACTTCGGCACGGGGTTCTCGGCGCTCGGCTACCTGCGCAAGTTCCCGGTCACCGGGGTCAAGATCGACCGCTCGTTCGTGACCGGGCTCGGGGTCAACCACGAGGACGACGAGATCGTCCGCGCCGTGGTGGCGATGAGTCACGCGCTCGGCCTCAGCGTGATCGCCGAGGGGGTGGAGACGCCGTTGCAGCGGGAGGCCCTGTACGCGGTCGGCGTCGTCAACGGCCAGGGCTGGCTGTGGGGCGCCGCCGTGCCGGCCGCCGAGTTCGCCCAGCGCTGGCGGGACGTGGTGATGGGCGGCCCGGCCGTACCGGAGGTCGCGGCGGACCCGTCGGGCCGGCACCGCCGGCCCGACTGAGGCCGTCGTCAGATCCGGGCGGCCCGCCGCTCCTGCTGGCCGTCGAGCCGGTTCGGCACACCGCGCCGCTCCTCACGCCGGAACGGCATGTCGTCCTTCGGGAACTCGAACAGCCAGAACGACTGCGCGTCCAGCCGGGTCGGCTGGGCCCGGCCGCAGGACGCCGCCCGGCTCAGCACCAGGGAGATCATCCGGGGCAGCTGGTTGCGTTCCTCGTTCCACGAGCAGATGTCGAAGAAGACCTTGCCGTCCACCTCCTCGATCGGCGCGTACATCTGCCGTTGCAGGGCGACGAAAACGCCCCGGCCCCGCCGGCCCAGCGCGGAGCCGGCGAAGATGCAGTAGAAGAGCCGGCGCTGCTCGTACAACTCGGGCCAGTGGTACTGGAAGTAGTCCGCCGAGATCAGCGGGACCGACTCCAGGTCGTTCGTGATCGTGCCCATCCCGGCGATGCCGTCGTCGTCCAGCGCCACGTGCTTGGCGATCCGTTTGTCGCTCATCATCTCGTCGAACTCGTGGCGGTACATGAGGTGCCGGTTGACCGCGAGGATCCGCAGGTCGTTGAAACAGTTCGAATAGAAGTCCCAAGCCTCGTCCCGCATGTCGGCCGGTAGCTCGGGCATCACTTCCACGTGCATGGTGCCCCCTCTCGGTGTCAAACCTTCCAGGGACCCTGGTGCCGTGCGGCCAACTCGGGCATTATTCGCTGGCGGAATCCTGGTGTAAGCCACGTCACTGCCGATCGGAGGTCCGATGATCTGGCTGACCGTCCTGCTGGTGTCCCTCAGCGTCGGCCTGGCTGCCGCACTGATGGCCGCGACCAGGTAGAAAACGGGTATGCGCTTCGCCACCTGGAACGTCAACTCGGTCAAGGCCCGGCTGCCCCGCCTGCTCGACTGGCTGGAGAACACCGCCCCGGACGTCGTCTGCCTTCAGGAGACCAAGGTCGCCGCCTTCCCGGAGAAAGAGGTCGCCGAACTCGGGTACGAGACGGCCGCACACGGGCAGGGCCGCTGGAACGGTGTCGCCCTGCTGTCCCGGATCGGCCTCGACGACGTACGCCACGGCTTCGACGGCGAACCCGGCTATCCCGATCCGGAGGCGCGGGCGATCAGCGCCCGCTGCGGCGGCATCCGGTTCATGTCGGTGTACGTGCCGAACGGGCGCACACCGGAGGACCCGCACTACGACTACAAACTGCGATGGCTCGCCGCGCTGCGCGACGCCCTCGTGCCCGGCCTGGCCGAGGGTCCCGTGGTGGTGGCCGGCGACTACAACGTGGCGCCCACCGACGCCGACGTCTGGGACATCGCCGTCTTCGCCGCGTCCACCCACGTCACACCGCCCGAGCGGGCCGCCCTGGCGGCACTGCGCGACCTCGGCCTCACCGACGTGCCGGCCCGGCCGCTCAAGGGCGACCACCCGTTCACGTACTGGGACTATCGCGCCGGCATGTTCCACCAGAACAAGGGCATGCGCATCGACCTCGTCTACGCCACCGCGGACGTGACGGCCCGGGTCTCCGACGCGTACGTGGACCGCGAGGCCCGCAAGGGCAAAGGACCGTCCGACCACGCCCCGATCGTGGTCGACCTGAACGATGCCCCATCCAGCCCGTAGGCTGGGGACATGACAGTGGTCGCGCCGGCATCGGCCCTGCTCCAGGCCGCCTTCGAGGCCGCCGGCGAGGGGATGCTGCTGTGTGACACCGCCGGGCACACGGTGCTCCTGGCGAACGCCGCGGCCCGGCGCCTGCTGCCCGGCGCCCTCCCCGGCGAGCCGGTCACCGGCCCGTTCCCGGAGCCCGGCGCCGACTCGTTCCGATGCGAGTTCGAGGGCCGCTCGCTCTCCGGGACACGGCGTGACCTCGACGGCGAGCACTACGCCTGGTTCATCCGGGACGAGACCGAGCAGGCGCGGCACATCGCCCACAGCGAGTTCCTCGCCGAGGTGGGGTGGCGGCTGTCCACGTCGCTGCACGTGGGGCGCGTCATGCGTACCGTCGTGGAGCTGGCGGTCCAGCATCTCGCCGACACCGCGATGGTGGTCCTGCCGCCGCACCGGCACCGCAGCTCCTGGACCAGGCTGCTGCCCGAACGCGCCGTCGAGGAGGGCACGCTTCCCGAGCGGCTGCTCGACGGTGTGCCCGGCCTGATCGAGTCGCTCGGCGGCTTCCCGCCGATCCCCAGTCGCTGGCTGGACCCGGCACAGGCGCCCGGCTGGCTGCTCCCGGCCGAGCTGGGCCCGGTCGGGGCGATGCTGGTCACCCCGCTGCCCGGCAACGCCGAGCCGGCCGGGGCGCTGATCCTGGCCCGGCACGGTGCGACCGCCGTGTTCGGCGAGGAGGACGAGGCGCTCGCCCGGGTCTTCGCGGCCCGCGCCGGCATGGCGATCGCGGCCGCCACGCTCTACCACGAGCAGTCCGAGACGGCCGACATCCTCAAGGCCGACCTGCTCCCACCGGACCTTCCGGTGATCGACGGCTTCGAGCTGGCCGGATCGCACCACCTGCACATTGGCGGCGACTTCTACGACGTCTTCGGGCCCGCCGAGGACAGCACCGACACGGTGATCGCCCTCGGCGACGTCTGCGGCACCGGCCCGGAGGCGGCGGTCCTCACCGGCAAGGTGCGCCAGACCCTGAGCGCGCTGCGGCTGCTGCGGGCCGAGCCGGAGGCGATGCTGCGGGTGCTCAACGACGTGCTGCTGCTATCCGGGCGGCGGAGCCGGTTCGTGACCATGGTGGTCGGCTCGGTCCGCCGGGTGGAACACGGCCGGGTCCGGCTCGAACTGGCCACCGGCGGCCACCCCAGCCCACTGGTCCTGCGTTCCGAAGGCACGGTCGAGGAGGTCCCGGTCCAGGGCGCCCTGATCGGGGTGATGCCGCTGACCGACATCCGGCCGGCCACCGTCGAGCTGGGTCCCGGCGAGCTGTGCCTGCTCTACAGCGACGGCCTCACCGAGGCCCGCGGCGGTCCGGCCGGGCGCGAGCACTTCGGCGAGGACCGGCTGCACCGGGCGCTCGCCGGCTGCGCCGGCATGCCCGCCACCGCCGTCGTCGAGAAACTCAGCCAGGTCGTCTCCGACTGGCTGCACGGCGGCCAGTCCGACGACATCGCCATGCTGGCCGTCCGCGCCTCGGCGCGCACCGCGCTCAGCCTGCGCGGCGGCGGCGTCCCCGAGCAGTCGCCCTTCCTGATCGCCGCCCGGCGCGGCGACCGCCGGTCCCGGGCCCGGTCGTGACCGCGCCCGCCCGGCCGGCCCCGCCCATCGATTCCACGATCACGGATCGCTATCTGACCTTGGTGGCGGACAGTGACGAGGCCGGCGCCATCGAGCTGGTCGGCGCCCTGTACGGCAGGGGTGTGCCGGCCGAGCGGATCATCCTCGACCTGATCGGCGCCACCCAGCGCCGGGTCGGCGAGCTGTGGGCCGCCAACGAGTGGTCGGTGGCCCGCGAGCACGCCGCCACCGCGGTCAGCGAGCGCGCCCTCGCCACGGTCGCGGCCCACACCACCACGCGGGCGCCGCGGGGCCGCATCACCCTGGCCTGCGTCGACGGCGAATGGCACGCGATGCCCGCCCGGATGCTCGCCGAGCTGCTACGACTCGACGGCTGGCGGGTCGACTTCCTGGGCGCCAGCGTCCCCGGCCGGCACCTGATCACCCACCTGCACCAGACCGGGCCGGACGCGGTCGCGCTCAGCTGCATGATCCCCACCCGGCTGCCGCGCGCCCACGCCGCGATCACCGCCTGCCGCGCCACCGGTGTCCCGGTGATCGCCGGCGGGCGCGGCTTCGGCCCCGGCGGGCGCTACGCCGCCCGTCTGGGCGCGCACGCCTGGGCCGGTTCCGGCGAGGTGGCCGTCGCCCGTCTGGCCACCGACTGGCCGCCACGCAACGTGATCGGCCTCCCCGCGGTGGGAACCGACGGTCACCTCGGCGACGAGGAGTACACCCACCTCGTCCGCGGCCGCCCCGACTTGATCGCCACCGCGATGGAGCGCCTGGTCGCCACCTATCCGGCCGCCCACGAATACAGCATCGACCAGACCGAGTCGACCGTCGAGGACATCGGCCACATCGTCGACTTCTTGGCGGCCGCCCTCTACGTCGGCGAACCGGAGATCTTCACCGACTTCATCGTGTGGACCAGCGGCGTGCTGACCTCCCGCGGCGTGCCGGCCGTCGCGCTGCGCACCGGCCTCTGCCTGATCCACGACCAGCTCACCGACTTCCCGGCCGCCATCGCGATGCTCGACGCCGCGATGGTCCGGCTCCCTTGACGGTACGGACGTCGCCGTCCCCGGCGACCACACCTCCCGCCGGCTCACGCGAGCCGCCTGCCGGGTCCCGCCCGTGCCGCGACCGCCGGGCGGAGATCGGCACCCGGGCAGGCCGGACAAACCGGATACGTCCCCAAATGCCGCCGGTCACGGCAGACAACCGGCTCGCCGACCACCTTCGGTCACGCTGGGCGGCTGGTCACGGTCCTGCCGGCCAGGCGCCCGGGTTGCCCGCTCCCAGCCGTGACGCCGGTCGCCCGCGCCGGGTGCGCGCTCCCACCCGAGCCGGTGCCCGCGGCTCCCACCCGAGCCGGTGCCCCCGGCTCCCACCCGAGCCGGTGCCCGCGGCCCCCACCCGAGCCGGTGGGCGCACACGATAGCGGTGTCGCGGTGCCCCACGTGGCCGATAGCCGCGATGGCAGCGCACGTGACGTCTGCCGCGTGCGCCCACTAGGCCTTCCCCACCCCAACGTGTGCACCCACCCAGGTTGAAGCTCCGAACGTGTGCACCCATCCACGTTCAAGCTCTGATCACGCGCCCCCACCCGCCGGTGCGGTTGGGGGCGGCGTCGTCCGTACAGGTAAATGGGTGGCGAAGGCGATGGGGACGGGTTAGCGTGAGCGACATGCTGTGATGCCTTCCCGACCCGCCGCCTGACGCCCGCCGCACCGAGCCGGTGACGCGTGCAGGCCGCGTTTGTCGCCGTGCGCCGGAAACGGCCGGGGTGGGGGCGTCGCGCATTCTTCGCGGCATCATCATCACGTCACCGGGTTTCCGGCATGTCCGGTCGAGGGCCTCGTGTCCGCCGGGCTCTTCGCCGCTGATCAGGCCGCCGCGCTTCGGGTGCGGGCCTGTTCGTTCCGGCCATGCCCTCCGATGCGGAGGTGAGCGTGGCCCGTCCGGCTCCCCAGAGGAGCCGCAAGGAGGTCGTTTTGCCTGCCGAACCGTTTTCCGTGCACCCGAACCTCGACGAGATCGCCGAGCGGGACATCGCCGCGGCGCTGCGCCCGGCCACGCCGGGTGGGACCGCCGATCATCCGTCCGACCAGGCCGCGCATCATGGGGCGGGGGATTCCCGTCAGGCCTCAAGGGAGCGTTCCGGGCGGGCCCGCTCGGGCCGCGCGGGCCAGGCCTCAGGTGGGCGTTCCTACGCGTTCCGCCGCAGCTGAGCGGAGCGGACCAGACCGCAACTGAACCGCGCGGATCGGACCACACCTGAACCGCGCGAATCGGGCCGCAGCTGAACCACGCGAATCGGGCCGCAGCTGAACCGAGTGGATCGGGGAGCCGCGCTCGGGCGCACGCGGATCGAGTGGGCCCGGTGCCGGAGGAGATCCGGCACCGGGCCCGTCGTCGTTGGCCGGTGGAAAGTGTCAGCCGAGCTGGGCGTACACGTCGTCGATCTGACCGTGGTACATGTCGCCTTCGCCGGCGAGGTTCGGGCCGCCGATGCGCAGGGGCATGGAGTTCTCGACGGAGAGCGTGGACGGGATGGTGGTCTTGGGGCCGGCCTCGCCGTCGACCGAGACGCCCAGGGTGGTGCCGACGCGCTCGCAGACGACGCGGTGCCAGTTGCCGTCGGCGACCGGGTGGGCGGAACGCGCCACGAACGACTGGCGGGAACCGCGGGCGACCATCACGCACTGGGCGCGACCGGTCTTGCCGATCTGCATCTTCCACTGGCTCTCGCTGGTGGCCACGCCCTTCTGCATGACGTTGGCGTTGCCGCTGAGCTGCCCCGTCGTCAACCGTACGGTGGCCGCCCACCGGAAGTTGCGGGTGCCCGGGTCGAGGTCGGCGTCGTCGGGTGCCTCGAGCAGCGCCTTGGCGCAGGTGGCCGTGTTGGCGGCGCAGATACCCGGGAAGGAGGCGAAACGGCCTGTGCCCTGGCTCGTGATGGCTACCTGGCCGTTGTTGGCGCCGCGGATGGTGAGCTGACCGCCGCGGCCGGACAGGTCGTTGATCTTGCCGGCGTTGGCGCCGCCGTCGAAGTTGTAACGGGCGACGACCGCGGAGCCCGCGGGTTCGTCGGTAGCAAAGGCCGGAGCGCCGAACAGCGGCGCGAGGAGAACGGCAGAAAGAGCCGCGAACATCTTCATGAGATGAAAGATGGCCTAAAATCCGATTTGATGCCCAACGTCCTGGAAAAAGTAGATCGGATGGGGGTCCCCTCAGAGGAGTCCCTCAGTCTCGGCGATCATGCAGATCGCCACCACACGCAGCAGCGGGAAGCCGGTGGCCAGCCATTCGGCGGCGGTGACCGGGGCGAAGCCCGGCTCCGGCAACGGGCGGCCCATCCGGACGGCGCCGGCCGCGATCGACCGGGCGTACGCCGCCAGGCCCTCCGCGTCGGTGGCCCGGCCGGCGGCACGCAGCGCGTCACGGACCGCCGCGGCGTGCTGGTCGAGCCTGGCCAGCAGGGCGGGTTCGGCGAACGCGGCCGCCAGCCCGTCGACTCCGGCGCGGGCCATCATCTCGTCGAGGTAGACCCGGGCGGGGCGGTCGGCGGCGACGGCGGCGGCGATCGGAGCGGCGGCGAAGGCGAGGTTCTCGTTCGTCATGCCGAAGACGTTAGAGGTCCGTGAGCTGCGATGACACCGGGGTAACCGGTTAGCACCCCAAGCGCCACCGCGGGCCAACCGGCTAACCGGGCAGCGCGTCCATGGCCTTGTAGATGCGCTTGTCGGAGACCGGGTACGCCGTCCCGAGGGCCTGCGCGAAGTAGTTGATCCGCAGCTCCTCGATCATCCAGCGGATCTCCCGCAGCCCCTCCTCGGCCGGCCCACCGGGGGACATCGAGGCCCGCAGTTCGCGGTACTCCGACTCGATCTCGTGGATCTGGGTGGTGAGCTGCCGGTCGCGGGCCAGGCTGCCGCCGAGCCGGTCCAGCCGGTGCACGATGCCGCGCAGGTAGCGGGGCATCTGGTGCAGCTGGCGCCACCCGGTCTGGGTGACGAACCCGGGATGGACCAGGCCCTTGAGCTGCTGCCGGATGTCGGCCAGGGCGGGGAGCAACTGCGGGTCGCGCAGCTGTTTGAGGCGCTGGTCCACGTCGTACGACGTGGCGAGCACCGCCCGCACCTGGGTGACCAGGTTGGCGACCGCGTCGACCAGGTCCTGCCGGACGGTGTCGCGCAGCGAGGCGAACTCCACCGACGACCAGACCGGTCCCCCGGCCTCGGCGACGAGCCGGTCCACGGCCGCGCCGGCGCAGTCGTCGAGCAGGTCGGCGATCGACCGGTACGGGTTGGCCCGGCTCAGTTCCAGCTTGGCCCGGTTGTCCAGCCGCCCCTGGAGGAACCGCGCGGCGGGCGGCAGCGTGAGCAGCAGCAGCCGCCGGGTGCCGGCGACCATGGCGATCCGCTGCGACGCCTCGTCCTCGAACACCCGGACCGCCACGCTGTCGCCCTCGTCGACCAGCGCCGGCCAGACGTTGACCTCGTAGCCGCCGCGGACCTGGGCGACCCGCCGGGGCAGCACGCCGAAGTCGTTGGCGGTGATCCCGCGCCGTTCCAGGTTGCCGGCCGCCCGGGAGATGGTGGCCTGCACCTTGGGCGCCAGCTGGCGGCGCAGCACCTCCAGTTCACGGCCCTCGGCGACCGTCTCGCCGCTCTCGTTGACGATCCGGAAGTTCATCCGCAGGTGCCCGGGCACCTGGTCGGGGCGCCACGCGTCGCGCGGCACCACGGTGCCGGTGAGCCGCCGCAGCTCGGTGCCGATGGCGTCGGGCAGCGGGCCGCGCCGGACCGGCACCCGGTCGAGAACGGCCTCGGCCCAGTCCGGCACCGGGACGAAGGCGGTGCGCAGCTGCTTGGGCAGGGCCCGGATCAGCGCGATCACCACCTCCTTGCGGAAGCCCGGCACCGACCAGCCGAAGTCGTCCGCGTCGACCTTGTTGATCAGGTCGAGCGGCACCCGGACGGTGACGCCGTCAGCCGGTGAATTCGGCTCGAAGGAATAGGACAGCGGCAGTTTCACGCCACCGGACAGCCATGCGTCCGGGAACTGGTTGGGGTCGACCGTGTCGCGGCCCGTGTTGACCAGATCGTCGCGGGTGAAGGTGAGCAGATCGGGCGTCTCCACCCGCGCCTTCTTCCACCAGCCGTCGAAATGGCGGGCGGAGACGACTTCGGCGGGGATCCGGGCGTCATAGAGCGCGTACACCGTCTCGTCGTCGACCGCGATGTCCCGGCGGCGGGCGCGGTTCTCGATCTCGGTGATCTTCTCCAGCAGCCGGCGGTTCTCGGCGAAGAATTTGTGGTGGGTCTCCCAATCCCCCTCGACCAGCGCGTGCCGGATGAAAAGCTCCCGGGAGACGACCGGATCGACCCGGCCGTAGCCGACGCGGCGGCGCGGCACGATCGGCAGACCGTAGAGGGTCACCTTCTCGAAAGCCATCACCGCGCCCATCTTGCGGTCCCAGTGCGGCTCGCTGTAACTGTGTTTGACCAGGTGCGGAGCGAGCTTCTCGGCCCATTCCGGCTCGATCCGCGCGTTCACCCGGCCCCACAGCCGGCTGGTCTCCACCAATTCGGCGGACATCACCCAGCGGGGCTGCCGCTTGAACAGCGCGGAACCGGGAAAGATCGCGAACTTCGCGCCGCGGGCGCCGATGAACTCGCGTTTCTCCTGGTCCTTCATGCCGATGTGGCTGAGCAGACCCGCGAGCAGTGCGGTGTGCACCGGTGGAGACGCGACTCCCGCTTCCCAATCCTCTTTCAAAGACAGATCGAGCGTACGGGCGACCTGCTTCAGTTGCGCGTAGATGTCCTGCCACTCACGGACCCGCAGATAGTTCAGGAATTCGCTGCGGCAGAGCCGGCGGAACTGGTTGCCGGACAGTTCCTGCTGCTTCTCCCGCAGATAGCGCCACAGATTGAGATAGCTGAAGAAGTCCGATTCCTTGTCGGTGAACCGGGCGTGCCTCTCGTCGGCCTGCTGCTGTTTCTCGGCGGGCCGCTCGCGCGGGTCCTGGATCGACAGGGCAGCCGCGATCACCATGACCTCGGCCAGGCACTCCTGCCGGTCCGCCTCGATCACCATGCGGGCCAGCCGCGGGTCGACCGGGAGCTGGGCGAGCTGGCGCCCCATCGGGGTGAGCTTGCGGTCCTCCAGTGCGCCGAGTTCCTCGAGCAGCTTGATGCCGTCGGTGATGTTCCGCCGGTCCGGCGGGTCGATGAACGGGAACCGCTGGAGGTCGCCGAGCCCCAGGTTGGTCATCTGGAGGATGACGCTGGCCAGGTTGGTCCGCAGGATCTCCGGCTCGGTGAACTCCGGGCGCTGTTCGAAGTCCTCCTCCGAGTAGAGCCGGATGCAGATGCCGTCGGAGGTCCGCCCGCAGCGGCCCTTGCGCTGGTTGGCGCTGGCCTGCGAGACCGGCTCGATGGGCAGCCGCTGAACCTTGAGCCGGTGAGAATACCGGCTGATCCGGGCGGTGCCGGGGTCGATCACGTATCTGATGCCGGGCACCGTGAGCGAGGTCTCGGCGACGTTGGTGGCGAGCACCACCCGGCGCTGGCTGTGCCGTTCGAAGACCCGGTGCTGTTCGGCCGAGGAGAGCCGGCCGTAGAGCGGGATGACCTCGGTGCCGCGCAGCTCCTTCTTGTTCAGCGCGTCGGCGGTGTCCCGGATCTCCCGCTCGCCGGAGAGGAAGACCAGGATGTCGCCGTCGGTGGGAAGCTCGTCGACGGCGGCCGCGATGCCGTCGATCTGGTCGATCGGCTCCTCGCGGACCTCGTCGTCCTCGATCACCGTGGTGGTGACCAGCGGCCGGTAGCGCACCTCGACCGGGTAGGTCCGGCCGGACACCTCGATGATCGGGGCGGCTTTGCCGTCCGCGCCGGCGAAGTGTGCCGCGAACCGCTCGGTCTCGATCGTCGCCGAGGTGATGATCAGCTTGAGGTCGGGCCGCTTCGGCAGCAGCTCCCGGAGGTAGCCGAGGATGAAGTCGATGTTGAGGCTGCGCTCGTGGGCCTCGTCGATGATCAGCGTGTCGTACCGGTACAGCATCCGGTCGTTCTGGATCTCGGCCAGCAGGATGCCGTCGGTCATCACCTTGACCAGGGTGTCGTCGCTCACCTGGTCGGTGAACCGCACCTTGTAGCCGACCGTGGAGCCGAGCGGCCGGTCCAGCTCCTCGGCGATCCGCTCGGCCACGGTGCGGGCGGCGATCCGGCGCGGCTGGGTGTGGCCGAT
Source organism: Actinoplanes hulinensis (assembly GCF_019429605.1). Classification (NCBI taxonomy): domain Bacteria; kingdom Bacillati; phylum Actinomycetota; class Actinomycetes; order Micromonosporales; family Micromonosporaceae; genus Actinoplanes; species Actinoplanes hulinensis. The sequence continues at coordinate 379,569 of NZ_JAHXZI010000008.1, forward strand.
CTGGCCGCGGATGCCCCGGCCCAGCTCCAGGCAGATCTTCGGGATCTGGGTGGTCTTGCCGGAGCCGGTCTCACCGGCCACGATCACGACCTGGTGGTCCCGGATGGCGTCGGCGATGTCGTCCTTGCGGGCGCTGACCGGCAGCCCCTCGGGGTAGGTGATCCGGGGCACCGACGCGATCCGGCTCTCCAGGCGCAGCCTGGCCCGGTCCACCTCGGCCTCGATCTCGGCGAGGGCGGTGGCACGGACGGCGTCGTCACGGATGCGCCGGGTCCCGTCGAGGCGGCGCTGGAGCCGCCGCTGATCACGGGGCAACAACTCGGAGATCCGGCTACGCAGCGAGGAGACAGGCGTTATCGACATGGCGGAGCAAGGATAGGCGCAACCGGCCGGAAACGCCTGGTGATTAACGCCGCCCTGCCCGGCTCGTCACGAGCCGTTCGGCGAACGGGACGGCGGCGGTCACCCGTTCGGACCGGATGGGCGGGGCCGTTTCCCGGAGGCCGTCCGGATCGGTATCTCCGGGGACGGGGCTGGATCAGGAACGGGGCCGACGGTGATCGTAGTCGCTGAGGATCACGACGACATCCGGTACGTGGTGCAGCGTTCGCTGGAACGCGCCGGGCACCGCGTGGTGGCCGCGGCCGACGGTGCCACCGCCCTGGCGGCGGTCCGCGAGCACCGGCCGGACCTGGTGATCACCGATGTCGACATGCCGTACATGACCGGCCTGGAGCTGTGCCGGGCGATCCGGGCCGACGACGATCTGCGGCACATCCCGGTGGTGGTGGCCAGCGGCTCGCTGATGCCGGGCGATGGGCTGGCCGAGAACGCGGGCGCCTCCGCGACGCTGCTCAAGCCGTTCCTGCCGGCCCAGTTGCTGGCGCTCGTCGCACAGCTGCTGCCGTCACGGGTCGCCTCCGACGGGGCCTAGGGCCCGGCTCGGCGAACGGCGGCCGAGGGTAGGCCAGCCGGGCCAGCAGGCCGGTGAGGACCAGGCCGCCGGTCAGGACGGTCATCGGCAGGTACCAGCCGGTGCCGGCGAGCTGCCGGGAATCGCCGCGGGTCTCCAGGACCCATTGCCGGTCGCCGACCTCGAACGGATCGGAACGGCGCAGGTCCGGCTCGCCGGGGCCGGCCCAGCTCGCCACCGTGTCCCGGCCGCCGTCGCCGTCGACCGCGACGAGTTCGCCGGAGATGCCGGAGTCGCCCACGGCCCGCAGGACGTCCCGCAGGAAGGTGCCGCCGTGCAGGCCGGAGACCACCCAGCCGCGGAACTCCGGGGTGTTGGCGCGGGTCCAGACCGGCGCGGCGAACGCGAACGACGGCTGCCCGTCCGGGTCGTGGATCGGCACGTAGGGGTCCGAGACGGTGGTCCGGTGGGTGTCCCGGGCCAGCTCCAGCGCGGTGGACAGCGGCCCGGCGCCGGCCACGTCGGTTCCCGGGCGCGGACCGGCCTGCCCGGCGTCGCCGAGGGCGCGGCTCAGCACCCGGAAGTAGTGCACGTCGTTGCCCGGGTTCGGGCGCAGGACGAGACCGGACGCCCCGTGGTCGCGCCACCGCTGCTGGGCCGCCGCCACGTCGTCCTCGGGGACGCTCACGAGGAACGCCACGGGGGTGGCGCCGGCCGGCCCGGCGTCCGCCAGCGGGCCGGTCGCGACGTCGAAGTCCTCCCAGGTGAGGTGGCTGTCGGTGGCGATGCCGGCGGCGACGCTGTCGAGCAGGCCCCGAAACCGCTCGGTCTCGGCGCGGACGGCGGCCAGGGCCGTCCGGTGCCGCTGGTCCATCACCCGGCCGGCGATGTCACGCTGGGCCCCGTAGAGGGCGGCCGAGGACAGGACGGTGACGGTCAGCCCGGCCAGAAGCACGGAGACGGAGAGCAGCGGGCTGGTGACCCGCCGCGCTCCGTCCCCACGTTTCCCCATGTGAAAAAGGGTATGCCCGGCACTACTTCCAGGTGTCGTACTGGTACAAATCGTGTTTTTTCATGATGTTGGTGACCTTGGCGGTGTAGTTCGGGTCGGTGGCGTACCCGGCCTTCCGTACCGCCTCGATGAACTTGTTCGCGTTCTTCGTGTGGGCGAACGCCGGGGCGTACCGCTTGTTGTTCTTCAGGAAGTGGCCGTGGTCGCGGAACGAGCGGGCCATCGAGGCGTACGTCCGGAACGCGTCCGACGTCTCGAAGCACTTCCCGGCCTTGTCGCACTCGGTCGTCCTGTAGACGTGGCATCCGGTGGCGTGGGGCCCGTAGGAGCCGCCCTGGCACTTGATGCCGAAGTAGTTGCGGTCCACCGACGACAGGCCGCTACGGCCCCAGCCGGATTCCAGGATGGCCTGGGCGATGGTGACCGACGCCGGCACGCCGTACTCCCGCCAGCCCTGCTGCGCGCCCGGCACCGCCGCGGCGATGAACTGCGCGGGCGTCAGCGCCGGGGCCGGGGTGGGCTTCGGCGCGGGGGCGGGCGCCGCGCTCTTGCAGACCGGGATCTTTCCGGAGGTGCGCACGTAGGCGTGCGACACGTACCGGCCGTCGGCGAGCCGGTCCCACAGGGTGGTGGTCCGGACCTTGCCGCGCACACTCTGACCGGTGATCGAGCAGGTCACGTTGATCCGCTGTCCGTCGCGCAGCGTGCCGGCTACCTTGGCCGTCAGCGACGGCTTGGCGCGCACCTTCAGCTTGCTGTTCACATCGATGGTCGCCCGGACACCGGCCGCGTGCGCCGCGCCGGGCGCGATCACGGTTCCGGCCCCGGCGGCGAGCACCAGCAGAACACCGGTGAGCAGTCGTCGGGTGGTGTGGCCCATGAATGAGATCCCCTTCGTCACCGGCAACGTCGGTTTCGAAGGTGAGGCGTGGCCGTTGCGCCGGACGGCCACGATCGGGTGCCGTCACGTTGCGGTCGGCGGAATCCGGTGCTTGGAAACCGGCGGTACGGGGAAAGGGCGTTGGCGCATCGCCAGTCCTGGAGGTTCCCGATGACAGCTGTCGCGCCCCGCCCGGTTCCCGCCGCCACCACGGGCCGCACCCTGCACCACACCCTCACCCCGCTGCTGGTCGCGGTGGCCGCCGCGGTCGGCGCGGTGGGCGTACACCGGCTGTTCGTGGGCACCGGGCTGGGGCAGGCGGTGGACACCGCGGCCCTGCTGGGCGGCGACTTCCACCATCCACGGGTCGGTGACGTGCTCACCCGTACGCTCGACGCCACCCGCCTCGCGGTGCTGGCCGTGGTCTGCCTGGCCGCCGCGGCCTTCGGCGTGCTGCGCCGCCGCCTCGACCTGGTCCTCGCCTCCGCCTTCCTGGTGATCACCGCCAACCTGGCCACCCAGCAGTTCAAGGCCCATCTGGACCGGCCGCTCCTGGACGGCTTCCCGGCGCCCAACTCGTTCCCGAGCGGGCACGCCACGGCCGCCGCGTCGGCGGCGTTCGTGCTGGTGCTGGTCTTCCCCCGGGCGCTGCGCGGCACGGTCGGTCTGCTCGGCGCCGGCTACGTCGCGGTGGTCTCGGTGGCCACCGTGTGGGCCGAGTGGCACCGGCCCAGCGACGTGCTCGCGGCCCTGCTCATCGTGCTGGCCTGCGGCTCGGTCGCGGTCTTCGGGGTGCGGCTGCGCCGGTCCGGGCCGACCCGGCGGCCGCACCTGCCGAACCGGCTGGTCATGGCGATCCTCACGGTGACCGCCGCCCTCACCGCCACCGCCGCGGTGGTCGGCCTGCTGTCCGTGGCCCTGTCCGAACGCGCCCTCCCGGACCTGGTCTCGGGTCGCTACGCGTTCCTCACCGGCGTGGCCGCCATCGTGGCCGCCACCGCCGCCACGTTCATCGTCTGGGTCCGGCTCACCTCCGTCGAGCCCGCCCAGGAAGCCACCCGCTGAGGGAGGCGCCGGCATGCCGACGGCGCCCGGCGAGCCGGGCGCCGCGACCGGGACCGTCAGGCCTCGGCCAACTGCCGGCGCAGCTTGGTGAGCGCCTTGGTCAGCAGGCGGGAGACGTGCATCTGGGAGATGCCGATCTGGTCGGCGATCTGGGATTGGGTGAGGTTGCCGTAGAAGCGGAGGGTGAGGATCTTCTGTTCGCGT
>NZ_JAHXZI010000009.1:0-361561 GCF_019429605.1 Actinoplanes hulinensis
GCGTCGACGGCCAACGGTGCCCTGTTGCAGCAGTGGGGTTGCACCGTCAACTCCACGTGGCAGCAGTTCACGCTGGTCGCTTCGGGTTCGAATTACTTGATCAAGAACGTCAACAGTGGCAAGTGTGTTGACGTGCCGGGCTGGTCGACGACGTCCGGCACTCAACTGCAGCAGTACACGTGTGTATCCAGTCAAGCCAATCAACAGTGGCGTCTGGTGTTGAGTGGATCCAACACGTATCAGGTCGTCAATGTGAACAGTGGCCTGTGCATGTCGGACAAGGACGCCTCCACCTCGTCGGGTGGGGCGATCATCCAGGAGACGTGCACCGCCAACACCAACAAGCAGTGGGGCTTCGTCACCACCAGCACGGCCGGTGCGACGGTCGCGGCCGACGGCAGCGGTCAATACACGACCGTGCAGGCCGCCGTCGACGCCGTCCCGGCCAACAACACCACCCGTCGCGTCATCACGATCGCCCCGGGCACCTACCGCGAGATCGTCACCGTCCCGTCGAACAAGCCCTACGTCACCCTCCAGGGCCTCGGCGGCGCCCCCGGCCAGACGGTGATCGTCAACAACCACAGCTCGGCCGGCGGCTGGGGCACCTCGGGCAGCGCCACCGTCTTCGTCAACGGCGCGAACTTCGCCGCCATCAACCTGACCATCTCCAACGACTACGGTGAGGGCAGCCAGGCCGTCGCCGCCAACCTCAACGGCGACCGGTCGGTCTTCGACAACGTCCGCTTCCTCGGCGCCCAGGACACGCTGCTGGTCAACAACTACCGGCACTACGTGAGGAACAGTTACGTCGAGGGCACCGTCGACTTCATCTTCGGCAGCGGCACGGCCGTCTTCCAGAACACCGCCGTCTACCAGAAACGCAGCACCGGCGGCCCGATCACGGCGGCCCGGACCGACGCCGCCAACGCCTACGGATTCCTCTTCTACCGGTGCACGGTCACCGGCGCGACCAGCAACACCACGCAGCTCGGCCGCCCGTGGGGGCCGGACGCCCAGGTCCTCTACCGGGAGACCAGCCTGAGCGCCACCATCGCCACCGCCCAGCCGTGGATCAACATGTCCTCCAACGTGTGGACCAACGCCCGGTTCTTCGAATACAAGAACACCGGATCCGGCGCCACGGTCAACGGCAACCGGCCGCAGATGAGCGACGCCACCGCGGCCAACTACACCCCGCAGAAATACCTGGCCGGCACCGACGGCTGGAACCCGGTCGGATGAGAAGGGAGTGATCATGCGCAGGTTCTTCGCGACCGTGTTGATGGCGGCGTCCGTACTGATCGGTCTCGGCCCCTCGCCGGCCCAGGCCGCCCCGGCAACGGGTGTCGTCTACCAGCTCAAGGTGACCAAATCCGGCATGTGCCTGGATGTGCCGGGCGCGTCGACGGCCAACGGTGCCCTGTTGCAGCAGTGGGGTTGCACCGTCAACTCCACGTGGCAGCAGTTCACGCTGGTCGCTTCGGGTTCGAATTACTTGATCAAGAACGTCAACAGTGGCAAGTGTGTTGACGTGCCGGGCTGGTCGACGACGTCCGGCACTCAACTGCAGCAGTACACGTGTGTATCCAGTCAAGCCAATCAACAGTGGCGTCTGGTGTTGAGTGGATCCAACACGTATCAGGTCGTCAATGTGAACAGTGGCCTGTGCATGTCGGACAAGGACGCCTCCACCTCGTCGGGTGGGGCGATCATCCAGGAGACGTGCACCGCCAACACCAACAAGCAGTGGGGCTTCGTCTCCACGAGCGCACGCACCTGGCCGTCGGCCCCGGACGGCTTCGCCTCGACCGGCGGCGGCACCACCGGGGGAGCGGGCGGCACCACGGTCACCGTCTCCACCCAGGCCGACCTGAGCCGATATGCCGCCGCGTCCGGCTCCTACGTGATCCGGGTCGCCGCGGCCATCACTATCAGCCCGATCGGCACCGAGATCCCGGTGACCTCCGACAAGACGATCGTCGGCGTCGGCACGAGCGGACAGATCGTCGGCGGCGGCTTCTTCCTCGGCGCCGGCACCCGCAACGTGATCATCCGGAACCTGACCATCCGCGACACCCGGATGGCCGACGACGACCCGGGCGACGACGTCTACGACTACGACGGCATCCAGATGGACACCGCCGACCACATCTGGATCGACCACAACCTCATCACCCGCATGAACGACGGCCTGATCGACTCCCGCAAGGACACCAGCTACCTGACCGTGTCCTGGAACGTCCTCGCCGACGGCAACAAGGCCTTCGGCATCGGCTGGACCGACAACGTCACGGCCCGGATGACGATCCACCACAACTGGATCCACCACACCGGCCAGCGCAACCCCAGCACCGACAACGTCGCCTACGCCCACCTCTACAACAACTACCTGCAGACCGTCAGCGGCTACGGCAACTACTCACGCGGCGCCACCAAGATGGTCCTGGAGAACAGCTACTTCGAGGGGGTGAAGGACCCCTTCTACCCGGACTCCACGGCACAACTGCGCCAGTCCGGCAGCATCCTGGTCAACTGCACCGGCAAGCAGACCACCCTCGGGTCGGCCTTCACCCCGGCGAGCTTCTACTCCTACACCCTCGACGCCGCCGCCGACGTGCCCACCATGCTGCGGACCTACGCCGGCCCGCAGCCCAACATCGGAACCTGAACGACCCGGTCACCCGACCCTGGCCTACGGTCCCGCAGGTCCAGGTAGACCCCGGCCCTGGCCCGCGGACCTACGGTCCCGCTGGTCCAGGTAGACCCCGGCCCTGGCCCGCGGACCTACGGTCCCGCTGGTCCAGGTAGACCCCGGCCCTGGCCCGCGGACCTACGGTCCCGCTGGTCCAGGTAGACCCCGGCCCTGGCCCGCGGACCTACGGTCCCGCTGGTCCAGGTAGACCCCGGCCCTGGCCCGCGGACCTACGGTCCCGCTGGTCCAGGTAGACCCCGGCCCTGGCCCGCGGACCTACGGTCCCGCTGGTCCAGGTAGACCCCGGCCCTGGCCCGCGGACCTACGGTCCCGCTGGCCCAGGTAGACCCCGAGCCGGCCCACGGACCTACGAGCCATGGGCCGGCTCGTTCCAGAGCCGGCCCGTGGAACCCACGATCCGCGGGCCGGCTCGCTAATGCCGGGGCCCGTGGATCTCGCGATGCAGCCGCTCCATGCGCAGATCGAGCCGGGCCGCGTCCTCAGCCGCCGCGGTCAGCTCGTCACGCAGCCGCGGCGGCACCACGTCCGGATCGTGCTTGTAGTAGATCTTGTGTTCCAGGGTGGCCCAGAAATCCATCGCCACGGTCCGTAGCTGCACCTCGACCGGCACCGCCACCACCCGGTCCGACATGAAGACCGGGACCTCCACGATCAGGTGCAGGCTGCGGTACCCGTTGGGTTTCGGGTTGGCGATGTAGTCCTTCTCGACGACCAGGTGGACGTCCGGCTGACGGGTCAACATCTTCGCCACCGTGTAGACGTCCGACACGAAACTGCACACGATCCGGATTCCGGCGATGTCCCGGATCTTGTCACGTAGGTCGTCGAAGGTGAGCGAGCAGCCCAGCCGCCGGGCCTTCGCCGTGATGCTGGCCGGCGTCTTCAGCCGCGGCAGCACGTGCTCGATCGGGTTGCTGCTGCCGCGATGGGTGAGTTCCTCGGCCAGGATGGTGATCTTCGTGTTGATCTCGGCCAGCCCGAACTTGTACACCATGAGGAAGTGGTTGAGATCGGTGAGCTGCTCGTGCCACGTCTCGGGATGATGGACCCGGTGGGCGATCTGTCCGGGATGATCGGTCATCACGTCGCATCTCTCTCTACCGATAGCGGCACGTCAGCGCTGCCGCGCCACGGACTTCGCCCGGTACATGGCGGCGTCCGCCTCGCGGAGCAGATGGTCGGGGTCCGAGGTGCCGTCGCCGGAGATCGCCGCCCCGATGCTCAGACCCACCTCGACGACGTGCCCGTCGAGGGTGAACGGTTCTGTCACGGTGGCCTTGATCGCGGCGATGACCTCGTGAGTCCCACCCGACCCGGACACCCCGTCGATCAGTACGACGAACTCGTCCCCACCCAGCCGGGCCACCGTATCGGTGCGCCGCAACCGCCCGGTCAGCCGCCGCGCGACCTGTATCAGCAGCTGGTCGCCGATCGCGTGACCGTGGGTGTCGTTCACCGCCTTGAACCCGTCCAGGTCGAGCAGCAGGATAGCGAACCGGTATCCCGCCTCCCGGGCCGCCCGCCGTTCCGCCTGCGCCATCCGGTCCTCCAGCAGCACCCGGTTCGGCAGCCCGGTCAGATGATCACGCAGCGCCGCCTGCCGCAGCTTCTCCTGCATCACCCCGTAGTCCAGCGCCTTGGCCAGCAACGATCCGGAGTGGTTCATCATCTCCCGGCCCGGCGGGGTGGTCGACTGGATCCGGCCGACCGCCGCCAGCATGCCCCAGTCCTGTGCCGGGGTCCGGACCGGCACCACGAACACGATCTCCCCATTCGCGCCGTAGGCCCGTTCGAACAGGTCCGCGGGCGGGAATTCATCCACCGGGAGGACGCCGCCGGCCGGGAACCGGAATCCGCCTCGCACATGCAGCGTGTCCGGAAGGTCCGGATGCCACAGGCCGAGGCATCCGGCCGTCGCCGGGGTCAGTTCCAGCCAGGCCAGGTCCCGCGGGTCCCGGTCCTGGGGGCCGAGCAGCGCCACACCCAGCTCGTACTGGATGTTCAACGTCTCCTGGAGGTAGCTGACCTGCTGGAACAGTGCCCGGGTGTGGGCCTCGGACACCTGCAGACCGTCACCCGAGCAGCCGCACGACTCCCGCTTCACGAAAACCGTCGGCACTTCGCGGCGGGAGACCGGCTGATCCATCAGCTCGTACACCGCCCCGCCCAGCTCGTCGAGCGGCTGCCGCACGCTGCACAGCGCCGGCCGCAGGTAGGCCGCGTCGGCGATGTCGTCGAACCCGATCACCGACAGGTCACCGGGCACGGCGTATCCGGCCGCCCGCATCCGCCCGATCAACCCGATCGCGTTCCGGTCGGTGCCCAGCACGATCGCCGACACCGGCATCCCGGCCCGGATCAGCAGGTCGGCGACGGCCTCCCCGCCGCTCTCGTGGTTGTCGCCGGTGTCCATCACCAGCGGCTCCAGACCGTGTGCGGTGAGCGCCTCCGCGTACCCGGCATGCCGTTCCCGCAGGTCGAAGTGCGCCAGATAGCCGGCGAACGCGATCCGCTCGTGACCGTGTTCGATCAGATGCGTGACGGCGTCCCGTACCCCGCTGCGGTTATCGGCCAGGACCACCGACGACGCCGGCGCGTCCTGTGCCACGAAGACCACCGGAAGCCCGGCCTGCTGGGCGCGCTTGGCGTAGCCGGTCGCGACAGCGCCCGGCAGGACCACCAGCCCGGACAGGTGCCGCCACGCCAGCGGCCGATCGAAATCGGGCAGACCGCTGCGGTCGGCGCTGTGCGAACCCGGGTTGAGGGTCTGTATCGCCATCACCCGGTCGCCGGCGGCCACCGCAGCCGTGTTGACCCCCTCGATGATCGCACCGTAGTAGTCGCCGCCGACGAACGGCGAGAGAATCCCGAACACACGCCCACTCACACCGCCCATGATTCCGCAAACCGCGCGGGCTCATGACCAGGTCAGGACGATGGTCAGCGCAGACCGAGCGCCGACAGCACGGAACGCACCGCCGCACCCGCGGGTCGCAGGATCTCGTCGCGCACCCAGCGCCCGGCCGGGGCCACGATGGCGCGCCACACCCACGCCACGCCCTGGAACAGCAGCCCGAACGTCCAGCGCCAGACGAACCGGATCACGATCCCGATCGGTCGCAGCACGAATCGGTAGGCCCCGTCCCAGCCGGTCTTGAGGAACCACAGCAGCGCCCGGCCCACCGGGGCCAGCACCCACCGCCACACGAATTGCAGGCTCACCGTGATCGCGATCCCGATGGGCCGCAGCACCCAGCGGTAGAACGCCTCCGCGACCGGCACGATCACGGTGCGCCACAGCCACCGCAGCGGCACGGCCAGCACCGCGAGGATCCACGCGAAAACGGTCATCAGGCCGTTGCCCACCCAGCGCAGCACCGGCGCGAGCACGGCCCGCCACAGCCATGCCAGCGGAATCACCACGAGATGACGCCACAGCCACGCGAGCGGGATGACCACGAGATGACGCCACAGCCAGACGACCGGCGTCATCAGGTAGGCGAGCGCTTCGAACAGCAGGCGGAACGGCAGCACCACGATGATGGCGACCGCCCGGATCGGCCAGAGGAACCACGGAAGGTCGGACTCGCGGGACTGATCGACGTTCGGCACGTGCTCAAGGTAGCCGATGCCGCAAACGATTACGGTGTTCAAGTGATCAAGATCGAACAGCATGCCGTCACGGCCTGGCCCGCCATCGACACCGAGCGGACCGGCGGTTGGCTGCTGCGGCACACCCCCGGCGTGACCAGGCGCCGCAACAACGCCGCTCTTCCGCCGGCCGCCGACCGTCACCCGGAACGGTCCATCGACGCGGTCGAGTCCTACTACCGCTCCCGCGGCGCGGCGGTCACCGTCCAGGTGAGCCCCGCCGAGGAACACGCCGCGCTGGATGCCGCACTGGCGGATCGCGGTTACCGCCACGACGCGCCCACGCTGGTCATGACCGCCTCAGCGGCCACGATCACCGACCGCCTCACACCGGTGACACCGGTGGAGATCACGCCGGAACTGACCCCCGCGTGGCGCGCCGCCTACGGCTCCGCCGAGGTCAGCGACCTCGTCCTGTCCCGCATCACGGCCCCCACCGGCTTCGCGAGCATCACCGTCGATGGCGAGATCGCGGCGTTCGGCCTCTTCGTCGCCGGCGACGGCCTCACCGGCGTGTTCTGCATGGCCACCGCCCCGGCCCATCGCCGCCGCGGCTACGCCGCCGCCATCCTCCACGCCGGCGCCGCCTGGTCCACGACCCGCGGCGCCCGCACCCTCTACCTACAGGTCGAAACCGACAACGACCTGGCAAGACGCCTCTACGAGGCCGCCGGTTTCACACACTCCCACAGCTATCACTACCGCATCCTTTGAACCCTGTTTCGTACGGGCTACGCGAACCCGATCCGCAATACCCGCGAGCCCCTGCCACACCGGACCGTGCCGCGCCCGCCGGGCGTGAGTGGGTGGCCGGCCGAACAGCTGATCTCATCCAGCCGGTCCTCAGATTTGTGGGCTCAGGGCGGCCGCTTCGATGACGTCGCGGATCTCCCGGATACCGACCTCCACCCGGGGGCGGACGTGCGCGGCCATGGCGTGCGGCAGCACGTCGGTCTGCCACACCAGGCGGCTGCCGGCCTCGTCCTCGAACACCTGGAACGACGCGTGATGGTAGGTGAGCGGCATCCGCTGGCCCTCGACCACGGTGTACGCCATCCGCCGTAACTCGTGGTCGACGGCGACGATCAGCTCGCGGACCTCCACACCGTCCGGCATGGTCAGAATCCGATGGTCGCCGTCGAGCCGCGTGTTCAGCACCCGGCCCGGCAGCATCCGCCGGTGCACCGCACCGACGTCGGCGACCGCCTCCCACACCTGCTGAACCGGAACGGAAAGGACGGTGTCGACGCGTACGGTAGCCACCGGCCAACCCTAATCGGGCCGGGCGGCCGTCACAGCAACGCGTAGAGGCTCTTCGGCGCCCGCCCCGCATTGATCTTCCCGGGCACCGTGGTGGATCCGAAGCCGGAGTACTCCACCCGGTAGACGACACCGTCCGGCAGCGTCACGGTCATCCCGGACGCCACACCGCCGGTGACGGTCACCTCGAACGGCACCTCGGCGGCCCGCTCGCCCAGCCGGTCGACGACGTCACGCGGCACGATCGAGTCGGTGCGGTCCACGGTGCGCAGATCGACGGTGCCCGTGAACCGGCCCGGCGCCGCCTCCCGGACATCGGTCGCGAACTTCACCGTGTCCCGGATCTCCGCGACGTCTCCGCCGTCACTGTCCACCAGCACCGGGAAGAGCTTCTCGGCCGGCAGCCGGTTCTGGTCGATCGCCGTCCAGCCGGTGGGCACGCCGAGCCGGCGGTGCCACGACGCCGGCTCCAGCGCCACCCGCACCCACACCGGGGAGCCGACCCGGCGCGCGGTCACGGTCATCCGCAGGTCGCGTCCCGGTACGGTCCGCTGCTGCGTGACCTGCATGACGCTGTCCAGGTCGGAGAGCACCCCGGACACCGGAGCGCCGGGCCCACTGATCCGGAAGGCGTAGGCGCCGTCGGCCATGTCGGGGATCGCCGCCAGCAGTTCCTGGCGGACGGCCGGGTCCGGAACCGGCGAGGCGCCCACCCGCGGCTCGGGCGGGACCTGCGCCGTGCATCCGGCCAGCAGACCCACCATGGAAAGCGCGATCCCGATCCGCACGAGCACCCCCAGGCCCATCGGCAAAATCAAGATCATAATTGGGTACGGGGTGCAGCGCGCGAACCGGCCCGCGTCTCGACGGCGTGCTCGGCCGGCGACCACCGGCCCCGTATCGGTCTGGTCGCCGAACAGCCGGCGCGGCAGCCGACCGCCGCAGCCAGGAAGAGCGGGATCAGCGTGACCGCGAACGGTCAGCCGGGCGGCCTCACGAGCGCGCGGCCGGCTCCGGCTCGGTGCGCCGGGCACGGCGCAGGACCACCAGCGACCACACCGACGGCAGCAGGAACGTGACGGCGAACGGCACCCCGAACAGGAAGGTCAGGCCGACGCCGATGTTGGCGCCGATCACCCCGGCCGTCCAGATCCGCTCGGCCCAGCCGAGGTAGGCGCCGATCGCGAGGATCGACACCGCGACACCCCACCAGGCGTGGTGCATCCGCCCGGTGACCGTGCCGTGGATCAGGACGCCGAGCGCGGCCAGCGCCGTCAGGAACGCCACGACGCCGAGGATCACGTCGCCGGCCTCACCGAACGTGACCGGCTGGTAGGCGTAGTCCAGGACGATGTCGCCGGCGGTTTCGGTCAGGTCGCCGACCAGCCACCAGGTGGCGACGGGCACGGCGGGGACCAGTGGGACGAGAGCGAGCGGGTACGCCTTCAACAGTGTTCAGCCTCGATTTCGTGCACGTCAGGACGGTCAATGCTGCCCATGATCAACTCAACCGTCAAGTACGCTCAACACGTACGATCAAGCCTGGAACCAGAGATGGGGCCGCGGCTCCAAGGCCGGGGACAGCACCCGCCCGCGCAGTCCGAGCCCCGCGAGGGCGACGCGCGAGGCGTGCTCGCCCGGCAGGATCCGGAAGACGTGCGCCGGAAACGGCCACGCGGTGAGCAACCAGTCGTGGACCGCGCGGGCGACCGTCGCGGTGAGATCCTCGCGGTCCTGCCGGATCCAGAACGTGACCATCGGCGCGCCCTCCGGGAAACAGTCCCGCAGGCGCTCGCGCATCGGGTTCAGATAGAGGCAGCCCAGTGACACGGCGTGTGCCGGATCGAGCAGCGCGAACGCGTGCGCCCGCCCGGCCCGGTGATCCTCCTCGTGCCGGGCGAGCTGCGCGAGGTCCTGTTCGAGGGTGAACCCGTCGACCGGCCAGCGACCGTCACTGTGCCCACGGATCACGTCCGGGCTGGCCATGTAGGCGGCATAGTCCAGCTCCACCAGCGCCGTGGTCAGCGGCACCGCGTGAAAGTCGTCGTGCCGCAGCTCCATGGTCTACTCCCTACGTGACATTGCTGCTGGTGGATCTCGACAACACCCTGATCGACCGGGACGCCGCTTTCCGGGAGGCGGCTGGCGCGTTCCTGGCGGCACATGGGCTTCCCGCCGGTGATCTTTCCTGGCTGATGGGTGTGGACGCCAGCGGATACACGCCCCGCGGCGAGGTCGGCACCGCCATGGTCAACCGGTACGGCGTCCCCGGCGCCGCGGTCCGCGCCCTGCTGGACACCGGCGGCGCCGACCGTGTCGTTCTCGTCCCGGCCATCGCCGATGCCCTCACGGCCGTCCGGCCGCCGGCTGGACCTGCGTGATCGTCACCAACGGCCGCACCGGCCAGCAGGCGGCCAAGATCCGCAACGCCGGTCTGGACCGGCTGGTCGACGGCTGGGTCGTCTCCGAGGCGGCCGGCCACAAGAAGCCCGCCCCAGAGATCTTCCACGCCGCGGCCGCCGTCGCCGGGCTCCCGCTGGGCGACGCCTGGGTGATCGGCGATTCCCCGCACGCCGACATCGCCGGCGCCGCCGCCTGCGGCCTGCCCAGTGTCTGGATCTCGGCGGGCCGCCTGTGGACGGCGCCCGGCCACCGCCCCACCCACGTCGCCCACGACGCGGCGGGTGCTTTGAATCGGTTCACCGCCAAGAAGTGGCCAGCCACGCCGTGACCGCCCACGACGCGGCCGCCGCCCTCGATCGGTTCACCGCCAGGCGGTGGCCAGCCAGGCCGTGGCCACCGACGACGCCAGCAGGCCGATGTTCAGGCCGATCAGCCGGGCCTCACCCCGGCGCAGATGCGTGATGATCGCACCCACCTGCAAAAGCGTCAGCCCGACGGCCGCCGCCATGGCGAGGTACGGCGGCAGCAGCAGCCCGGCCGCCCCCAGCAGCTCCAGCGCCCCGATCACCCGGACCAGCCGCATCGGGATCTGATCCACCCACCCCATCATCGGCCGTAGCTGATCCTGACTCTGCGTGACCTTCTTGCCGCCCGAGTAGGCGTAGAACACCGCGAGCAGAACAGCGACGACCCAGTACGCGATACGCATGAGAGTTACCTTTCGTAAGTAGCCACATCATGCGGTACTAAAGTGAGGCGTACAAAAGGCACACGCATGTGCCCAAGGCACAGAGAGTTGTCACCGGTGGACTACGAACACACCTGCAAGATCCGCGGCGACGGCGGCCGCACGCTGCGCACCATCCTCGACCAGATCTGCAACAAGTGGACGCTGCTGGTCGTCGCCACCCTCGACCAGGGCACGCTCCGCTTCGGCGACCTCCACCAGCAGGTCCCCGGCATCTCCCAGCGCATGCTCACCCTCACCCTGCGCAACCTGGAACGCGACGGCCTGGTCACCCGCACCGTCTACGCCGAGGTGCCGCCGCGCGTCGAGTACGCCCTCACCCCGGTCGGCAGGAGCCTCATCCCACCGGCTCTCGCCCTGGCCGCGTGGGCCATCGAGCACGTGCCGGGCATCGAGGCCCGAAGAGCCGATCAAAACCCTTCGAGGGGTACGCCGTGAGCGCGCCCCTTCTCGCCGCGCCGTGCCGGTTACCTGCTCAGGGCAGGCCCGGACGCCGTGGCGGATCCGGTCGCAGCGCGTGGTCGAGGGCGGCCTCGCAGTGCAGCCGGGTGGTCGGGAAGACCGGGACCGCGCTGTCGTCCTCGCCGACCAGCAGCTCGATCTCGGTGCAGCCGTAGATGACGCCCTCGGCCCCGTCGTCGACCAGCCGGCCGATGATCCGGCGGTAGGCGTCGCGGGACTCCGGCTTGACGATGCCCAGGCAGAGCTCGTCGTAGATGATGTCGTTCACGATCCGCTGGTCCTCGGTGGACGGCACCACCACCGTGAGACCGTGCCCGGCCAGCCGGCCCCGGTAGAAGTCCTCTGCCATGGTGAAGCGGGTGCCCAGCAGCCCCACCGTGGTCACGCCCCGCCGCTTCACCGCCTCGGCCGTGGTGTCACCCAGGTGCAGCAGGGGGATGTCGACGGCGGCCGCCACCCGGTCGGCGACCTTGTGCATCGTGTTGGTGCACAGCACGACGAAGTCCGCCCCGGCCGCCTCCAGGGCGCGGGCCGCCTCGCCCAGCGCCGCCCCCGCCTCGTCCCAGCGGCCCTCGGCCTGCATGACCTCGATGGCGGCGAAGTCCACCGAGTACAGCACGCAGCGCGCCGAGTGCAGGCCACCGAGCCGCTCGTGGGTCAGCTCGTTGAGCAGCCGGTAGTACTCGGCGGTGGACTGCCAGCTCATGCCACCGAGGAGCCCGATCAGACGCATCCGCCGACCCTATCCGAGCACGTGCGTCTCCTCCGGCTCGGTCGTTGGTATCGGCCGCACCACATCTCCCGAAGCGACCTCCTGGCGCGTGACCTGGACCAGAACACCCCGGCCTGGGTCCATCGCGTCCTGACCGGCGGCCGCCAGGTCACCGGCATCGCCACCGAGATCATCACCTTGACCGGCTGGGCGACCGCTCAGGTGTAGAGGCAGAACGGATGCCCGGCCGGGTCCAGGAGAACCCGGACGTTCTCCTGTGGCTGATGCCCGGGGAGCTCGGCGCCGAGGCCGACGGCGTGCGCCACGGCCGCCTCCAGGTCGGTGACCTCGAAGTCGAGGTGCAGCATCATCTGCTGCCGGCCCGCAGCCGCCGGCCAGGTGGGCCGCACATGGTCCGGGTTGTACTGGATGCTCAGGTAGGCGACGCCCTCACCCAGGTCGAGGGCCGCCCCGGTGGCGTCCTGTTTCCAGATCGCCCAACCGCGCAGCTCGGAGTAGAAGCGGGCGAGGACGGCCACATCGGGCGCATCCAGCACGACGCCCCACCAGTCGTGACGGGCCCAGCGGTCGGCGGGCGGATTCTCCGGCATGCGGTCACGCTACCGATGATTCGGCGGCCCAGCGGAGCAGCCGATCCACATGCGGCCCGGTGTCGCCGGCGACCGTCGCGGCGACCCCGAGAACGATCTCACCCCCGGTCCCGTCGATGGTGATGACGGCCCCCTCCGGAATGGACCACCCGCCCACGACGACCTGATCATCATGGGGAGTGGGTTGCCGGTCCGTAGCCGTCTGGTCGGCGTCGGTGCCGTCCGGAATCGATCGCCCGCTCACGACCACGTCGTGGATGCGGACGGCGAGGCCCGCCGCGCCCACCACGGCTGGTTTGCCCATCGACCGGGCGACGACGGCGGCGTGGCTGGTCAGGCCGCCGGTCGTGGTGACGATCCCGGCGGCGGCGGCAAGCCCGTGCAGGTCGAGCGGCGACGTGTGCGGCCGCACCAGGATGACCGGCCCGCCGGCCGCCATCCGGACGGCACTGTCCGCGGTGACCGCCACCCGGCCGGTCGCGACCCCCGGCCCGGCCCCCAGCCCGCGAGCGAGAATCTCCGGCCCCGCACCGCACGATGGGGAATCCGCGGAAGGCGGTGGCGAGGCGGCGGC
The DNA here is from genome assembly GCF_019429605.1 of Actinoplanes hulinensis. Taxonomy (NCBI): domain Bacteria; kingdom Bacillati; phylum Actinomycetota; class Actinomycetes; order Micromonosporales; family Micromonosporaceae; genus Actinoplanes; species Actinoplanes hulinensis. The sequence goes on from NZ_JAHXZI010000009.1 coordinate 13,138, forward strand.
GCGGATTCGTGGGACGGCGGCCGCCCGCAGATGACCCGGTGTGATCCGGCGGACGGCCGTGGCCCGGTCGATCAACCCCTCGTCCACGAGGTCGACGGCGACCCGGACGGCCGCGCGCCCGCTCAACCCACCGGGCCGGACCTGCAGCAACCACAGGCGGCCGGACTCGACGGTGAACTCGACATGGCACACGTCCCGGTAGTGGCGTTCCACCCGGTCCAGCGCATCCATCAGCCCCGCCCACACCGTCGGCTCGCGGGTGGCCAGGGCGTCCAGCGGCAGGGTCGGAACCGTCCCGGAGACCACGGCGTCGCCCTGACTCCGGAACAGCACGTCACCGTAGGGCCGCCGCTCCCCGGTACTCGGATCACGGCTGAACGCCACCCCACTGCCGCTGTGCTCGTCCCGGTCGCCGAGGACCATCGCCTGCACCACCACCGCGGTTCCCTGATCGTGCGGGATGTCGTGCAGCTCCCGGTAGGTGACGGCGCGCGGCGCGTTCCACGAGGCGAACACCTCCCGCACCGCCCCGCGCAGGTCGCCGGTGGAACTCACGTCGAGCAGGGTGTCCATCATCCCGGGCATGGACACGGCGGCCCCGGAACGGACCGAGACCAGCAACGGCCGGGCCGGATCGCCGAGGCGGCGGCCGGTGACAGCCTCCAGGTCACGGACGGCTCCGGCCAGCTCCCCACGGGGGAGGTCGCCGTTCTCCAGGAAGACGCGGCAGGCGGCCGTGGGGATGACGAAGCCGGGCGGCACGGGCAGCCCGAGCCGCATCAGGGTGACCAGGCCGTGAGCCTTTCCGCCGATCACCGAGGCGTCCAGGGCCAGGTCCGGAGAGAGGACGTGGATCTCGCTCATCGGGGGATCCCGAGGGTGACCAGCAGATTCTCGTGGAGCTGGAACCACACGTTGTGGTACGACTCGGTGCTCTCCGCCAGATCGCCGCGGGCCAGGGCAGTGCTGAGCCGGGTCCGGTAGGAGCCGAACCGGGGCAGCGCCGCCGTCAGCGCCGCGCACACGGGGGAGACCCGCCGGTCCAGGTCGGCGAAGCGGGCCAGGACCCGGGCGTCATAGGCCGCGTCCGTGTGGTCGTTGACCGCCGCGACCCCGTCGACGGTTCGCAGGTGCCAGGCCGTGGACAGGTCCATCAACTCCGGATTCAGGACCATGAAATCGGTGTACGCGCTGGTCACAGCCGCATGAGCACCCGCCTTGTCCAGCTCCTCGGCGACCAGCCGGGCGTCCTCGGTCTTGCCGGCCTCGGTCAGGCCCCACCCACCGAAGGCCCCCGGCGTACGGGTGACGAGCCCTTCGACCGCAAGGTCGATCAACCGTGACTCGGCCTCCTCCGGCGGCAGCCCGGCGGCCGACGCCACCCGGGCGAGGTCGGTGAATCCCATGCACCGCAGCGTGTGCAGCACCGTCAGATCGGTCATGCCGTCACCGCCGCGTGCCCGGCGCCGCGGCCATCGGCGCGCGCGATGATGCGCCCGTCCCGGATCCGCACCGCGGCCTCCGTGTCGTCGGCCACCGGAACCCCGATGGCGTGGGCGAACCCCTCCGCCCCGTCGACGATGATCCGGACGGGTGGTCGCACCCCACCGGGGAAGATCTGCCGCAGCATGGCCATGATCCCGCTGACCCGCAGCCGCACGAGCGCCCCGATCTCGGCGGGATCGCTGGTCACGGCCGCGATGGTGACGTTGTCGGCGGCGGCGGAGGCGGCGTCCGCATCGGAGGAAGCGGCCCGGGACACGGCCCGCACCGCCTCCTCGGCCGCACCGAGCCGCCGGGCGCCGAGCACCACGAGCACCCCGTCGTCGACCTCCTCGGGTGGCTCCCACCGGTCGTCGCAGGCCCGCGCCGCCGGGATGAACGGCAGGTGCGGCGGATCCCACTCATCGTGCAGCGAGATCGATGTGAGGTGACCGCAGGCGCGCGCCAGGTCGAACGGGTCCCCGAACCCGGGCGCGGACTCGGCCAGGTGGTCGGCCCCGTGCAGCAGGGTGAGGATCATCTCGGCGAGCCGCACCCGCCGCCCTCCCGGCGGCAGGCAGGACTCCAGCGCCAGCCCGAGGAGGAGCCCCTCCAGGCGGGTGAGCTCACCGAGCACCCGTCGCCCCGGCTCGTCGTCGAACACCCCGGCCACCGATCGCGCCCGCAACCGCGCCCCGGCGGCCGTGTCCCCGGTCATCGGCAACCGCTCCAGCCAGACCCGTGCGAAAGCCTCAGCCGCCGCGGCGACACCGAATGCCGGTGCGGAGGACGGCGAGGCGCCGGTGATCGGCCGATGCGGCCACTCGTCGAGCAGCACCGCCAGATAGAGCGACCGCTTGCTGGCAAAGTTCGAATACACCGCCCCGCGGGTCAACTCGGCCCGCTCCGCGATCCGGTCGACCTTCGCCTCCGCATAACCGTGCTCCTCGAACTCCGACACCGCGGCGCTCAGCACCGCGGCCCGGGTGCGTGCCTGCTGCTGCGCCCGCGTCAACCGAACCATGCCATCAGCATACTCACGCCATCCCGATGATGGGAGCATCCGAAAAATGGTTGGCGGCCGGGCCCGGCGCCCCGCTAGCCTGGCCGCATGCACACAGGGATCGCTTTCATGAGGTTGCGGATCCGCCGCTGACGGCGGCGCGACCTGCACCATGCCCGCCGTCTCGGCGTCCTGCCGGGCGGCCCTCTCCGGCTACCCGGCTCCTCTTCGAGAGCTGCGGAGCAACCCCGTGTCCCTGGAAACCCGCACGGCCGCCCAACTGCGCGCCGGCGACATCACCGTCACCCTCGGCGCCCGCCGGATCCTCGACCACGTCTCGGTCACCGTCTCCACCCGGTCCCGCCTGGCGATCGTCGGCGAGAACGGCCGCGGCAAGACCACCCTGCTGCACGTCCTGGCCGGCCTGCTCACCCCGGACGCCGGCACCGTGCACCGGGTCGGCGCCATCGGCCTCGCGGCGCAGGCGCTGGCGTCCGGCCCCGGCCGGACGGTCGGCACCCTCACCGGCGAGGCCCTGCACGCGTCGCACGCCGCCCTGACCGCTCTCGATCAAGCCACCGACGCCCTGAGCGCGGGCCGCCCGGGCGCCGGCGACCGCTACGCGGCAGCGCTGGAGGCGGCCACCCGGCTGGACGCGTGGGACGCCGACCGCCGCGTCGACGTCGCACTGGAGGCGCTGAACGCCTGCGCCGACCGCGACCGCGAGCTGTCCACGCTCTCGGTGGGCCAGCGCTACCGGGTGCGGCTGGCCTGCCTGCTCGGCGTACACCACGACCTGCTGCTGCTGGACGAGCCGACCAACCACCTGGACGCCGGCGGCCTGGCCTTCCTGACCACCCGCCTGCGCGAGCACCCCGGCGGCCTGGCGCTCGTGAGCCACGACCGCCAGCTGCTGCGCGACGTGGCCCGGGAGTTCCTCGACCTGGACCCGGGCAGCGACGGCCGGCCACGGTGGTACGCCGGGGGCTACGACGCCTGGCAGGACGGCCGCCGCCGCGACCGGCAGCGCTGGGAGCAGGAGCACGAGGAGCAGCAGGCCGAGCACCGCCGTCTGGAGCAGGCGGTGGACCGGGCCCGGGCCCGGCTGACCACCGGCTGGCGCCCCGACAAGGGCGTCGACAAGCACAAACGCCAGTCCCACACACCCGGCGTGGTGCAGGCGCTGAACCGCGATCGCGCGGCCCTGGCCGCGCACCGGATCACCGTGCCGCCACCCCCGCCGGCTCTGCGGTGGCCCGAGCCGGAGACGCGGCCCGGCCTTCCGATCATTCACACCCGGGTGGTACGGGTGGGCGCCCGCCTGACGAAGCCGGTGACCCTGGAGCTCGCGGGCGGCCAACGGCTCGTGGTCACCGGCGCGAACGGCGCCGGCAAGTCCACCCTCCTGGCCGTCCTGGCCGGCCGCCTCGCCCCGACCGCCGGCACGGTCCACCGGTCGCCCGCCGCGAGCATCGCCCTGGTCGCACAGGAGGTCCCGGACTGGCCACCGGGCGCCACGGCCCGCCAGATCTGCCCCACCGACGCGACCGGCCTGCTCGACGCCGAGGCCTGGCGGACCCCGGTGTCGCGTCTGTCGCTGGGCCAGCAGCGCCGCCTCGACCTGGCGGCGAGACTGACCCCACGACCGGATCTGATCATCTTCGACGAGCCGACCAACCACCTGTCCGCGGCCCTGGTCGACGAACTCACCGCGGCACTACAGCGCACCTCGGCCGCGGTCGTGGTCGCCACCCACGACCGCCGCCTGCTCGCCGACCTGTCCGGCTGGCCAAGGTTGAGCCTCGATTGAATTGCGGTGAGACACCCGGGGTCAGCCGATCAGATGCAGCCCGGCGGCCGCGTACCGGGCCAGGAGGAAGCCCACGATTCCGACCACCCAGCCCATCATGTCGCTGCGGGCCAGCCACTCACTGAACCTGGTCAGCACCGGCAGGAGCCGCTTGCCGGTGGCCAGGCGCAACCCCAGCAGCGCCACCGCCGGCATGATCATCACGAGGCAGTAGCCGGCCATCGTCAGCGTGATCTGCGCGGCGTTCATCGACGACGTGGTGATCAGGCCGATCGCCGCGATGTACGGCAGCATCGTCGTCACCTCGGCGGCGGCCGCCGCCAGCGCCAGCCCGGCCAGCGGCAGCAGGCTCCCCTCCAGCGGGGGAGTGGGCAGCGGCTTCTTCCGGCCGTCCATCCGGAAGCTGTAGAAGAACATGCCGGCACCGATCGCCAGCAGCACCCACAGCACCGGGCGGCTGTCCAGCAGCCGGGTCAGCTGCGGCAGGAACCGGTCGGCGCCCAGCGCCGCCGCCACCCCGATGCCGAAGTAGAACAGCGCCACCGTGCCCAGGAAGAGCAGGACCCGGCCGGCGCGCACCGGTCCCGGCTGGATCAGGAACCAGATCGGGATGAGCAGTGTGCCGAAGCTGGTCGAGTCGATGAGAGCGAGCACGGCCAGTGATGCGAGATCCATGCCCTTGACTCTCGATCAGGAAGCCCGGTCGCGCGTCCGTCGAAGGATGTACGGACATCGGCGGCCGCCGTGATGGGATGGGACCGTGCGGGTGACAGAACGGTGGCGTAACGACATGCGGTTCCAGGACCGTGTCACCGCGGCGGCCACGTTCGCGGCCGGCGTCCTGCTGAACCTGGTCGGCCTCACCGGCCTGTGGCGGATCCCGACCGACTTCTCCCCGGCGTGGCACCACCTCACCCTGTTCGCCGGCTGCCTGGTCATGCTGGGCAAACGCCGCCACCCGATGCTCGCCCTCGGCGCCGGCACCGTGATCCTGGGCGTGGACGCGCTCCTCGGCGGCAGCGTCGGGGTCATCCTCGTCCAGTTCGACCTGCTGTTCTCGGCCGGACTGTTCGCCTCCGACCGGGCCCGCAAGGCGCTCACCACCGCCGTGTTCGTGATCACCGGCACGGCGACCGTCGTCGGTGGGCTCGCCTCCGGGGAGTTCCGGGTCGCCGTCTTCATCTGCTTCCAGCTGGTGACGCTGCTGCACGTACCACTGTGGTGGGCCGGGAACATCCGCCAGCAGCGGCGGCTCGGCGAACTCGCGGCCCGCGAGGCGGTCGTCGCCGAACGCGCCGCCATGGCCCGTGACCTGCACGACGTCATCGCGGCCCACCTCACCACCACGGCCATGCACTCCGGGGCGGCACTGGCCCGGGCGCCCGACACCGACCGGGACCGGGCCGCGCTCCGGGCGGTACGCACCAGCAGCCTGGCCGCCCTCGAGGAGATGCGGTCGATGATCCTGCTGCTGCGGGCCGACGACCCGGCACCCCGAGACCCGGCCCTGCCCGGCGACCTCGACCGGCTGCCCGACCTGGTCGCCGCCGCGGGCCCGCGCGTCGAGACCCACATCGCGGCCCTCCCGCAGGTGCCCGCCGTGGTGGCGCAGACCGTCTACCGGATCGTCGGCGAAGCGCTCACCAACGCCGGCAAACACGCCCCCGGATCGCCGGTGACCCTCGACGTGCGGCCCGACGGCGACCGGCTGACGGTCACCATCACCAACACGCTGACCAGTGGGAACGGTGTCGACCACCACGCGCTGAGCGCCGGCACCGGGCTCGTCTCGATCCGGGAGCGGGCCACCCTGCTCGGCGGCGACCTGACCGCCGCCCGCGACGGCGACCACTGGCGGGTCCGGGCCACCCTGCCGCTGCGAGGAGACCCATGATCCGGGTGCTGCCGGCCTTCCGTTCCCGGGGCCGCTCATGATCCGCGTGCTCTTGGCCGACGACCACGCCGCCGTACGGGCCGGCATGCGGCTCATGCTGGAGGAGGCCACCGACATCGAGATCGTCGGGGAGGCCGCCGACGGGGCGGTGGCCGTCCGGCAGGCGTCGGCGCTGCGGCCCGACGTGGTGCTCATGGACATCCGCATGCCCGGCACCGACGGCATCCGGGCCACCCGCGAGATCACCACGGCCGGGCACGCCGACGTCCTCGTCCTCACCACCTTCGACCTCGACGACTACCTGTTCGGCGCGCTCCGGGCCGGGGCCGCCGGATTCCTCCTCAAATCCGTCGAACCGGCCACCCTGATCGACGCCGTCCGCCGCATCGCCGCCGGTGACGGCATCCTCGCGCCGGAGGTGACCCGCCGCCTGCTCAGCGCCTTCGCCGAGACCCCGGCGCCGACCACCGCCCCGGCCGCCCTCGACCACCTGACCGGCCGGGAACGCGACGTCCTGGCCGCCCTCGGGCGTGGGCTGTCCAACGCCGACCTCGCCACCGAACTCGCCATCACCGAGGCCACCGCCAAGACCCACGTCTCCCGGGTCCTGGCGAAACTCGGCTGCACCTCGCGCGTACAGGCCGCGATCCTCGCCAAGGAGGCCGGCATAGCCTGATCCCATGAGGATCGTCGTCGCCGGACTGGGTGGGACCATCGCGATGACCGGGCATCGGGACGGGGGAGTGGCTCCCACACTCTCCGCGCCCGAGCTGGTCGAGGCCGTGCCGGGGCTGTCGGAGACCGGCATCGAGCTGGACGTGCGGTCGTTCCGCAACCGGCCGGGCGCCGCGCTGACGCTCGGCGACCTCGGCGAGCTTCTCTCGCTGCTCCGGGAGAGCTTCGCGGCGGGCGCGGCCGGCGCGGTGGTCACCCAGGGCACGGACACGATCGAGGAGACGGCGTACGCGCTGAGCCTGCTCCACACCGGCGACGAACCGAGCCCACCTGCTCAACCGTCCGGCCCGCCGCCACACCGTGCCGGTCGAGTCGCTCGCCGCACCCGCCCGGGTCACCCTCTGCACGGCCACCCTCGGCGACGACGGCAGCCTGCTCCCGCTGCTCGCCGAACGCTCCGACGGGCTGGTGATCGCCGCGCTCGGGGTCGGGCACGTGCCCGAGTCGTGGGTGCCCCACCTGGAAGCGGCCGCCCGCCACATCCCCGTGGTCCTGGCCTCCCGCACCGGCGGCGGCCGCGTCGCGACCAGCACCTACGGCTACCCCGGCGCGGAACGCGACCTGATCGCCCGTGGGCTGATCCCGGCCGGGTTCCTCGACCCGTACAAGGCCCGGCTTCTCCTCCAGATCCTGCTCACCGCTGGCCATCCCGACATCCCGGCGGCCTTCACTCACTCGTAGCAGTTCTGGTCGTCGTGTTCGAGAGCCAGCTCGGCGACCTTGCTGTCCTTGAAGGCGAACCGGTAGTGAACGCCGTCGTGCCCGTCCTTCTCCCCGGCAAAGGCGGTCCCGTTGCCGTTGAAGCCGCCCTCGGCGTCGATGGCGCGCAGGACGAAGTCGGAGTAGGCCCGGTCCACCTGCTCATATGTGCTGCCGATCCGGATGCCCTCGGGGGTGGCGATCCGGCCGTACGCGGGAATGTGGAGCAGGCCCTTGTCCGAGTAGACGACGGTGACATCCGCGTCGTTCGCGGACTTCAACGGTGCCGATCCACAACCGGTTCCGGTGGCGTCGACCTCGCCGGTCGCCGCGGCCGCCTTGATCGACATGCCGATCCGCAGCTTCCCGAAGCCGGTGGGACCGAACACCGGCGTCGTGGGCGTGCGGGAAGCCTTCGACGGTTTCGGTGACGCCGACGACGGCGTGACACTCGGGGAGACCGCCGGGGCCGCTGTGGTGGCCGACGGCGGCGCCGGGGTGGCCGCGCCCGCCGGTGAGGCCTGGCCGTCCAACCGCTGCGGTGAGCCTGCGCAACCGGCGGAGGCGGCCACACCGGCGGCCGTCGCGAGAACCAGGATCGTGCGTCGCATCTCCGTCAACCTCTCTGTCTGTTCGTCATGAGGTGCGATGCCGCCACCTGCGACCCGGTTCGCGATCCTGAGTCACAGGTCGGTAACGGCGCCGGACGCGATGCCGTACATCGATCTTCCACCGCTGCCCGGGCGTGTTGAGGGAGGGGTTCTGATTCAGTTCTTCTCGACGATGATGCCGAGGGCTCCGGCCAGCGTGTAGGAGAGGGCCAAAAGGTCGCCGGGGTGGATGATGGCGCCCTGCCAGCTGGTGATGCCGCCGATGCCGGACAGGTCGCAGTGCTGGAAGCGGGCGCCGCGCATGGTCGCGCCGCTGAACTGGGCGCCGGTCAGGTCGCAGTCGGTGAAGTGGGCGCCACGCAGGTCGGTGCCGGTGAAGTCGGCACCGGACAGGTTGCAGCCGGTGAACGCGGCCGCGTCCAGGCGGGCGGCACGCCAGTTGGTCAGGTCGAGTTTGCAGTCGGTGAACGTGACGTCCCGCAGGACGGCGCCGTTGCAGGCCAGGCCGGTCATCCGGCAGTCGCGGGCGGCCACGCGCTCGGCCGAGCCGTTCTCGATGCGCAGGTTCGAGAAGTCGGAGCGTTCGATCAGGCAGTCGGTGAACCGGGCCCTCGGAAGGGCCGATCCCGCCAGACGGGCCGCCCGGAAGCGGCACTGCGCGAACTCCACCGACTGGGCGAACCGGCCGATCAGGTCGGCGTCGTCGAAGACCAGGCGCTCGTAGAGGCCCTCGGACTCCAGATCGGGCCCGGCCGCGGCCGTCTCGGCGGGTGGGACCGGTGGGCGTGGCGGTGAGGTGCGGGGCACCCCGAAACCCTACGAGCAGCCGGAATCCGGCACCCACACAGGTGGAAGTTCTTCGGGTGCCGGTCCGGTGGCCGCGGGTCGTGATCGGGTCGATCCTGTGCTGACGACGACCATGGCCCTGATCGGGACCCTGACCCTGCTGGCGGCGACGGTGGCACCGGCCACCGGCCCGGGACCGGACGGCCCCGCCCGGCTGGCCGCGGGGAACGCCCACACGTGCATGCTGGACGCCGCGGGGAGGGCCTACTGCTGGGGCTACAACTACGAGGGTCAGCTGGGGCACAGTGGCACCGCCAACCGGTCCCGCCCGATCGCCGTGAAGACGCCCGCCGGGATCGTCTTCACCCAGATCACCGCGGGTGACGGGCACACGTGCGCGCTGGCCCGCGACTCGCGGGCCTACTGCTGGGGCGACGGCCGCCTCGGCCAGCTGGGCTACGGCGGCACGGCGGACCGGCGGGTTCCGACGGCGGTGAAGGGGCCCACGTTCACGTACCTCACCGCCGGCGACGACCACACGTGCGGGCTGGGCGTCGACGGCCGGGCCTACTGCTGGGGCAACGGCGAGTACGGCCAGCTGGGCGACGGGCGGCTCGGCCGGCGGTCCGTGCCCGGGGTGGTGCCGGCTCCGGTCCGGTTCACACAGCTCAGCGCCGGTGCCGCCGACACGTGCGGGCTGGGCGTCGACGGCCGGGTCTTCTGCTGGGGCAACGGCGTCTACGGCCAGCTGGGTGACGGCGGCACGGTCAACCGGCCCCGGCCGGTGGTGGTGCGGGCCCCTACCGGGGTGACCTTCACCCTGATCGCCGCCGGCGGCTACCACACCTGTGGGCTGGGCAGGGACACCAAGGCGTACTGCTGGGGCCAGGACACGTCCGGCCAACTCGGCGACGGCGGGACGGCGAACCGGTCCCGGCCGGTGCCGGTGAAGTCCCCCGCCGGGGTGAGATTCACCCGGCTCGCGGCCGGCAGCGGACACACCTGCGGGCTGGGCGGCGACACCCGGACCTACTGCTGGGGGCAGGGCGGGTCCGGCGAACTGGGCGACGGCGGCCGGGCCGTCCGGTTGACGCCGGTCGCGGTGAAGGCCCCGGCCGGGGTCACCTTCACCCAGCTCACGGCCGGGGAGAGCCACACGTGCGGGCTGGCCGGCGGAACTCGGGTCTACTGCTGGGGCGAGGGGCTGAACGGGCGACTCGGTGACAGCACCAACGCGTACCGGCTGGTGCCGGTGGCGGTGACCACCCCGTAATCCCGGCGGCCGCGTCGCGGCCGTGACCCGGCAGCGCCCGGTGCGAACCGGCGGAACGGCCACGTTTCGGCGAGGACGGGCACTTCCGTACGAGAAATGGGTCTTCTCGGGTGACCCGCACCTCGTGCCGCCGCCCTGACGGGACAGGGGTCGGCAAGATCGGGATAGGTTTCTAGACTTCGGTGGCCGTGGCCGCCGGCCCGACGACCCTGAGGAAGGACGCCTCGACGTGACGCTGACCCAGCAGGCTCCCGCGCCGCACATCCACCCGCGGGCGGAGTCGCCGCAGACCGCCGACCAGGCCGTGCTGATCGTGCACGGACGGGACCGGACCGGTATCGTGGCGGCGATCAGCGCGGTGCTCGGGAGGCACGGGGCGAACATCGTCTCGCTGGACCAGTACTCGGACAATCCGCACGGTGGGGCGTTCTTCCAGCGGACCGTCTTCGGGCGCGCCGACCTCAAGGCGGCGCTCCCGGCGATCGAGGCGGATCTGCGCGCCGAGCTGGCCGGCGGGTTCGAACTGGAGTACACGCTGCGGGACCTGTCGGCGCCGAAGCGGGTGGCGATCTTCGCCTCCAAGACCGACCACTGCCTGCTCGACCTGCTGTGGCGGCACCGGCGCGGCGAGCTGCCGATCAACATCGCGATGGTGATCTCGAACCACGCGCACTCGGCCGACGAGGTCCGCTCGTTCGGCATCCCGTTCTTCCACGTGCCGTCGCAGGGCGCGGACAAGTCGGCCGCCGAGGCGCAGCACCTCCAGCTGCTCACCGGCAACGTCGACTTCATCGTGCTGGCCCGCTACATGCAGATCCTGTCCGCCGACTTCATCGAGCGGGTCGGGGTGCCGATCATCAACATCCACCACAGCTTCCTGCCGGCGTTCATCGGCGCCGACCCGTACGCGAAGGCCGCGCACCGTGGCGTGAAGCTGGTCGGGGCGACCGCGCACTACGTGACCGAGGATCTGGACGAGGGCCCGATCATCGAGCAGGACGTGGTCCGGGTGAACCACGCGCACACCGTCGCCGAGCTGCGCCGCCGGGGTGCGGACGTGGAGCGGGACGTGCTGTCGCGGGCGGTGCTGTGGCACGCCGAGGACCGGGTCATCCGGCACGGCAACCACACCATCGTCTTCCAGTAGCCGGTCACCGCCGCCACCAGGGACGCCGTGGCGCCTGGGCGGCGCCGCGGACGGCGGCGTGCGGGTCGGTGACCGTGATCGGCGCGGGCAGGCCGGCCCCGCGCAGCGCCGTCGCCAGCCCGGTCTCCGCACCGGCCAGCACCACGGCGCCGACCTCGGCCGGGGTGACCTCGGCGTCGGCCAGCACCTGCTTGATCACCTCGGGCAGCCGGTCCACGTGGGCGGCGACCGCGATGGCCAGGTCGTCGCGGGACAGCACGACCGCCTGATGCGGCTCGGGCAGCAGCATCGGCGCCCGCGGCTGCACCGCCAGCAGGGCCCGGGTCTGCTCGACCTCGCGGGTCAGCCGCCAGTCGTCGGGGTCGGCCTCGAAGCCGGCGCGGGCCGCGGCTATCCGTAGCAGCGCCTCGTCGACGGCCGGGGCGCCCGGGGCGCGGACCGGGGCGGCGGCCAGCTGCCGGTAGCCGTCGTCGGCCGTGGCCAGCACGGACAGCTCCGGCCAGGCCGTGCCGGTGAGGGCGACCAGCGCGATGCGGGTGCCGGCCAGGGCGGCGAGGGCGGCGCCCGCGGTGGTCACCCGCGGCCGGGGCAGGCAGGCCGTGGCCGCGGCCCGGGACAGCCGTTGCAGGGCCGGCTGGCCCCAGGCCTGGGCGGTCACCACGGTCAGGGCGGTGATCCGGCCGGCGGCGTGGTCGGCCACATGGGCCAGGACCGCGGCCACGGCGGTCACCGGGTCGAAACTCGGGTCCGAGGTGCCGCCGTGCCGCAGCAGGGTCATCGGGTCGGGCCGGTAGCCGTCCGGGCGGAAGGCGCCGGCGGTCAGCGCCGCGGTGCCGGCCGTGAACGCGCCGCCGTCCTGGAAGACCCCGCTGGGGGAGCGGCCGCGGCCGTCGACGACCAGCGGCTGGATCGTGCCGGCCGACTCGAACACCGCGGTGATCCACCAGGCGCCGATGTCGACGACGAGGTGAAGATCTGTCGCGGCCATGCCGGAAAGTGTCCCAAATGGACTGACGTTTAACGGCTACGGTCCGGATTTTTCCCCAGATGCTGAGAGATCGACTCTTTCGTCACTACTCGGCAATTGTTTGTTCACTTATGAACTCCGCGCCGCGAGTCGAACCACAACCCCAGGCCGGTGGCGACCGCGCCGACCGCCTCCCACACCGCCACCCCGAGGAACGCCCCCGGCGCCACATCGGTCACCACCAGGCCGGTGAACACCGTGAACGTGAGCAACCGGAACGGCACCGTGAACAGGAAGAACGGCCGCCACTCGGTCGCCGTCGCCACCAGGTAGTAGACACCCATGTTCAGCGACGCCATCGACGAGGCCGTCGCGAACGTGCGGCCGGCGCCGTCCAGGTCGTCGAAGCCGGCGCCGGCCGCCACCGTCCCCGGCGAGATCAACCCGGCCACACCGAAGACCACGGCCATCGCCCCGAAGACGGCGATCGTCCACCCCGCGACCGAGCGCGGCACCAAGATCCGGAACATATCGAAGACTGTAGAGTGCCCGGGTGGATCAACAGAGTCATCCCCCGGCACAGTTCGGATACGCGCCACCGTCACCGCCACCCGGACCGCAGTGGAACGGCAAGACGAACGGCTTCTCCATCGCGGCGCTCGCCATGTCGCTCATCGGCTGCGCCGGGATCTTCACCATCGTCTTCGGCGTCGTCGGTCTCAATCAGAGCCGCCGCAACGGCGACAAGCGAGGCAAGGTCTTCGCCGTCATCGCGCTGAGCATCACCGGGCTGTGGCTGCTCGTCATCGCCGTGGCCATCGGTGTCGCCGTCGCTCGTGACGTCGCCGACGGGCCCGACCGGGACGCGTCCGGCGCCATCCGCGGCGAACGCTCCATCTCGCTCAGTGACCTGCGCGCCGGCGACTGCGTCAAGGACCTCGACGACCAGACCGGCACGTCCATCGACGTGCTGCCCTGCTCGTCGCCGCACAGCAGCGAGGTGGTCGCGGTCTACGACCTGCCGGCCACCGGCGTCACCGACCCGGAGGCCTCGGCCGAGGCCGGGTGCGAGAAGGCCTACCAGACCTACACCGGTCAGAAGGTGCCGGAGGACGCGAAGCTCTTCCTCTTCACCGCCCGGATGGCCGAGCTCGGCACGACGAACGACCCGACCGTGCTGTGCTTCGCCCACCAGCTGACCGGCACCACCACCGGCTCGCTCAAGCGCTAACAGGCCGGTTCGTAGGGCAGGGACGGCACGTGGGCCGGCCACTCGGCGGGGTCGAGGCCACCCGCCCGTTCGCAGGCGGCGGCCAGCGGAGAGGCCAGCACCGCCCGCAGCCCGGCCAGGTCGAAGATCTGGATCCCGTCCACATCGGCGGCCACCAACTCGGGCCGCACCGGGCTGAACGCCGACCCGGTGTGCGCGCCCGGCAACACCGCCACCAGGAGCGGATCCTCCTCCTCCGGCAGCGCCCACAACTCGGTGCCGCTGCCGGAGGTGAGGGCCAGCAGCGACCGGTCCCCGCTGAGCGACAACGTGGTGACCATGGTGCCCGGCGTACGCTCGCGCGGGGCGGACCGCATCACCGGCACGCCGTTGCGCGACGACCAGGTCAGCACGTCCCGGTGCACCCCCACGACCAGCCCGTCGCGGGCGGTGACCTGGAGGAAGCCGCCCTGCCCGCCGAGCGACGCCATCCGCCGCGGGCCGGCCGGGCCGGAAAGGTCCCAGACGGTCAGGGCCGACTCGGTGCCGCCGTTGTCGTCCGCCACCACCAGCGCCCCGGTACGCGGATCGAAAGCCGCCACCGCGTTCGGTGACGCGGGCACCGCTCCGAGGATCTCCTGGCCGGGCGTCACCCGGTAGATCAGCACCCGCGACCCCCGGTCCAGCACCGCGGCCAGCCCTCGCTCCGGATCGAGGTCGAGCACCGGGAGCACCCCGTCCAGCAGCACCCGCGGCCGGTCCCCGGACAGGTCGATCACCGCGCCGCCGGCCAGCACCAGTGTCCCGTCGCGCCCGAGCCGCAGCCGGGACGCCCCGCGCACCACGAGCGGGGCCCGCGCCTGCACCGGGTGGGCCGGATCCCGTACGTCCAGAAAGGTGGTCCGCGCCGCCGTGGACACCGCCACCACCCCGTCCGCCGCCACCGTGACCTGCCGGAACCGGTCCACCTCCCCGGGCAGCCCGGCCAGCCGCGGCGGCGTGAGCGGGTCCAGCCGCCACAGCGCCGCCGACGTCCGCGCCCCCTCCCATCCGGCGGTCAGCACCCGGCTGCCGTCCGGCGCGAAGTCGATCGACGCCGCCCAGCCGCCGTCGCGGCGCAGCATCCGGATCGGCACCGCCTGCCCGGGCCGGCCCACACTCCACAGCGCGACGGTGCGTTCGGTGTTCCCGACCGCGAGCACCGTCCCGGTGCGGTCGAACGCCACCGCCGTGGGCGGCTCGTCCTCCTCGCCGAGCGCCCCCAGATAGCGGGGCCGTGCTGGATCGCCCACGTCGTAGAACCGGATTCCGTCGGTGACCGTCGCCACCGCCAGGGTCTTCCCGTCCGGGCTGAACGCCAGGTGCAGGACCGCGTTCGCGTCCTCGATCACCGCGATCTGCCGGGCCGGCCCGTCCGGCGGCGTCGACCACACGGTCAGCAGCTCTCCGGCCGCGACCGCCGCGAGCACCTTGCCGTCCGGTCGCAGCCGCGCCCCGCCCCGGGTGACCGCGCCCGCGTCCATCCGCCACACCGCGCGCGGCCGCGCCGGCTCCCGAACGTCCCACAGCTCGATCCGGTCGGAGGCGGTCAGCAGGCGCCCACCGTCCCCACTGAACTGCACGCTGTCCCAGGCCCCGCCCGGAATCTCGGACAGCACCCGCGCACCGGCGGTGTCCCAGATCCGCAGCCGCCCACCGGCCGTGGCCAGCAGCTTCCCGTCCGGGCTGAACGACAGATCGGTGGTCTCCCCACCGCCGGCCGGCAGCGAGGCGGCCGGGGTGAACCGGTGATCGGCGACCGTCCACAGGTCCACCCGGTCGGCGCCGCCGGTCGCGACCATCGCCCCGTCCGGCCGGTACTCCACCGTGTAGACCGCCGACCCGCCCACCTCGCCGTCGTACCCGGTGGCCAGCGCCCGGGTCACGGCGGCCCGGCCGCGCGCCGACGGGCTGATCGCCTCCGCGCTGACCGCCAGCCGCACGGCCAGCCCCGGATCGGCGTCCAGCACCTCCGCCGACCGGTTCAGCAGGTCCCGCTGCACCAGCGCCCGGTCCTGCCGTTCGGCCCGGTCGTAGGAGCGGGCCAGCGCCACCCCCGACCCGGCCACCAGCGCGGCGACCAGGCCGGCCGCCAGCGACCAGGCGATCCACCGGCGGGCCGGGCGCCCGGCGGCCTGCGCGGCCAGCGCCACCTTCCGCAGCTCCGGCGTCATGTCCGGCCCCGGCCGCCCGGCGGTCAGCAACGCGTCCAGCAGCTCGTGGGCGGCGGGCCGGCGCTCCGGATCCTTGGCGAGCGCCCGCTCGACCAGGTGCCGCAGCGGACCGGTCAGTCCGTCCAGGCTCGGCGGCTGGGTGAGGATCCGGCCGATCGTGGCCAGTGGCGAGTCCCCGTCGAACGGTGTCCGGCCGGCCGCCGCGTATCCGACCAGCACACCCCACGCCCACACGTCGGCGGCCGGACCGACCCGTCCGCGATCACCGGTGTCCAGACACTCCGGCGCCAGATAGCCGATCGTCCCGACCACCTGATCCGGACCGGTCAGATCCGCGCTCAGGTCGGCGCCCCGCGCGATCCCGAAGTCGATCACCTTGGGCAGGCCGACGGCGAGCAGCACGTTCGCCGGCTTCAGATCCCGGTGCACCACGCCCGCGCCGTGGATGGCGACCAGCGCGGTGGCCACGCCGACAGCCACCGCGTACAGCTCGGTGGGGGTCAGCGCGCCCCGGTCCCGGACCACCTCCGCCAGGCTCGGCCCGTCCACGAACTCGACCACCAGATAGGGCGGATCGTGTTCCAGATCCGAGTGCAGCACCGCGGCCGTGCAGAACGGCGGCACCTGCCGGGCCCGTTTCACCTCACTGCGGAACCGGGCCAGGAACCTCGGATCCGCCGACACCTCGGGCCGCACCACCTTGACGGCCACCTGCCGCCCGTCCGGATCCCGTCCCAGGTAGACGGTCCCCATGCCGCCCGACCCGAGCCGCCCGAGCAGCACGACGTCACCGAGCCGGGCCGGGTCGCCGGCCACCAGCGGGGTCACCGGCACGCGTCTGCCCTCATACCAGAAGTCTCGGCAGCCACCGCCGCCCGGTCAACGCCGAACCGCACAGATGCGCGGATCGCCTGGTTCCGCTGGGACGCCCTCCCACCCGGGACCCACCCCTGTTCCGCGGCCTGCGGCGCTCGGCGGCGCCGCTTCGGCTCAGCGGTTGGTGACAAACCAGGATCTCGTACGCGCTACGCGTACCCGATCGTGCATTTCCGCGAGCCGGTGCCGGGTCCGGACCGTGCCGCGCCCGCCGGGCGTGAGTGGGTGGTCTCGGTCAGGCGCTCCACCAGCGTTCCGTGCCGCGGGTCACCTCGAAATGCCACCAGCCGGGCCCGCCACCCCGCCGCCGGGTCTCAGGTCACGTGGCCGCACACGTAGAAGGTCACGTGTGCGGCGGCCAGGGCTGTCGGCCGCGTGGGCGCACACGCACCCTCGACCGTGTGCGCGAGTGTCGTGGGTCTGGCGGCGGGATCCGGCAGCGCTTGTGTGTGATGGCCGGGCACATCGGCCGATCGGCCACCTCAGCCCGGCGGGGCGCCGGTCCTGGGAGCGGCAGTGGCTTGCGGGGGCAGGGTGGGACGGTCCGCATGAGGCGGGATGGATTCACGCGTACCGGATAGAGTGTCCGGCCATGAGGTCAGTCCGGCGGGTGGTCCTGGCAGCGCACGCGTTCGTGGTGGGGGTGCTCCCGCACGCCGGGATCGTGGCCCTCCGGCCGGACCGGGACCGTTCGATCATTGCGGCGGAGGGCTGAGCGGTGGCGTCCAACCGGTTCGTGATCCTGGGAGTGGCGGTGGCCGTGGTTGCCGGCGGCGGCGGCCTTATCGTGACCCGGTTGGACAGCGGGGCGAAACCGGCGACGACGACCGTGGCGGCCGTGGTGGTGGCCCCGGCCATGGCGCCGATCCCCACCCCGGCCGGGCCCACCGCGGCCGAACTGGCGGCCGCCGACCGGGCGAAACGCGTCAAGCGGCTGGACGCCGCGCTGAAGAAGCTGGCCGGCGCCACCCCCGACTTCTCGGTGTCGGTGCTCGACCGCAAGACCGGGCAGTCCTACCACTACCGGGGCAAGGTCAGGTTCGACACGGCCAGCATCGTCAAGGTGCAGATCCTCACCTGCATGCTGCTCAAGGCGCAGGACGCCGGCCGTGGGCCCACGTCGGCCGAGATGGCGCTGGCCAAGCCGATGATCCGGCTCAGCGACAACAACGCCACGACGAGCCTCTACAACAGGCTGGGTGGCCGGACCGCGGTCGGGAGATGCAACAAGCGGCTCGGCCTGACGAGCACCGTCATGAACAGCCGGTGGGGTCTCACCCGGACCACCGCGGCCGATCAGGTGCGGCTGCTGTCCGAGCTGGTCGACACCAAGGGGCCGCTCGGCGCGTCGTCCCGCAAGACCGCGTTCACCCTGATGAACACCGTCGACAAGGCGCAGGACTGGGGTGTCCCGGCGGTCGCCCGCAAGGGTGAGAACTTCACGGTCAAGAACGGCTGGGACACCCGCTCGGCCGACGGCGGCCTGTGGGCGGTCAACACGATCGGCCGGATCACCACGAAGAACGGCGCCGTGGACGTGTCGGTCGCCGTCCTCTCCCACAACAACCGGACGATGACCGCCGGCGTCACCCTGGTCGAGAAGATCGCCAAGCTGACCCGGACCCACCTGGGGTACTGAGATCCTCGCGGGCCGCCGCCCGGCGCGGCCGGCGAACAGAACGGCGATCGCGCGGCGGATCCTCACGTGGTCGATGGTCCCGGCCATGCGGGTCATGCCATCCGTGCCGATGGTCATGCCCCAGGTCATGATCCATGAAAGTGTCGTAGGCGGGTGAGAGCATCCTCGCGTGACGCTGAACTTCGTGGAGCACGGAAGCGGTGTGCCGGTGGTCGCCATCCACGGGTGGACGGCTGATCACCGGCTGATGTCGGGTTGTCTGGAGCCGGTGTTCGCGAAGCGGCCCGGCTACCGGCGGATCTACCTTGATCTGCCGGGGATGGGCCGCTCGCCCGCGCCGCCCGCACTGACCGGTTCCGATGGTCAGCTGGCGGCGGTGCACGAGTTCATCGGTGAGGTGCTCGGCGATGAGCCGTTCCTGCTGGTGGGGGAGTCGTACGGCGGCTATCTGAGCCGGGCCGTCACCCGGGACCGTAGTGATCAGGTGCTCGGCCTGGCGCTGATCTGCCCGATCGGCACCGAGGTGCAGCGGTCCCGCCGCACGCTGCCCGGCCTGGAGGTGCTGCGGCCCGACCCGGCCGCGGTCGCCGGGCTGGACGAGGCGACGGCCACGGCCTTCACCGAGATGGCGGTGGTGCAGAGCCCGGAGGCGGCCGCCCGGTTCCGCGACGAGATCATGGTCGGCCTGCGCATCGGCGATCAGGAGGCGATCGCCCGCGTCGAGCAACGGTGGGCGTTGAGCTTCCCACCCGAGTCCGGCCCGCCGTTCACCCGGCCCACCCTGATCCTGACCGGCCGGCAGGACCAGGTCGTCGGGTTCGCGGACCACATCGCGCTGCTGCCGCACTACCCACATGCCACCTTTGCGATCCTCGACGTGGCCGGCCACAACCTTCAGATCGACCAGCCGGCTCTGTTCGAGGCGCTGACGCACGAGTGGCTGGACCGGGCCGGCCACGGCTGAGGTCGTTGATCAGGCGGCGGGCACCCAGCCCCGGGTGTTGCACATCGGGCAGTAGACCCAGTGGCCGTTGGCGAGCATCATCCGCGTCGTGCCTTTGCACGCGGGGCACGTGCGGGTGCTCGCGGGACGGGCCGGGACGAGACACCGCAGCTCCCGGTGACGGGTGGCCGCCCGTAGGTGGATGAACTCCCGCTCCTCGATCAGCCGCGCGATGATCTCCACTCTGGGCACGGTAGCGACCGGGTTCTACCGGGTGAGGCCGCGCAGCGGCCGGAGGGGCAGCTCAGCCCGGCGCGGGCGGCACGGGCTGGAGATGCGGCCGGGTCGCCGTGCGCTACGGGGCCGGGGCGATGTGGTCGGGGGCCGGCTCGCCCGTACCGATGAAGAAGTCTTTGTTGTGATGAATGAGAGGGTGATCCGGTTCGCCCAGGACGACCGCGACGACCTCGGCGATGACCAGGGTGGATTCGCCGACCGGGATGCGGTGCAGGGGGGTGGCGCGCAGCGCGGCGACCGCGTCCGGCAGGTAGGGCTCGCCGGTCGGGAGGTCGGCCCAGCCCTGGCCGGGGGTGAAACGGGCGCCGCCGGAGGAGGCGAAGTCGCGGGCCAGCGTGGCGTGCCCGGGGCCGAGCAGGTTGATCACCAGGCTGGGCGCGCCGAGGATCGCGTGGCCGGAGCGGGAGCCCATCACCGAGAAGGACAGCGCGGGCGGGTCGGCGGAGACGGACGCCAGGCTGGAGACGGTGAGACCGGCCGGGCCGGCCGTGGTGATCACCGCCACTCCCGCGGCGTGGCGGCGGAAGGCGGCGCGGAACAATTCGCTGACCTGGGACTCCGGGGGACGCACCGTGATACTTGACACGGGGCAACGGTAGAACCTCAAGCCCGGTTGAGGTCAACTGGCGTGTTACGGTCCGACGCGGGAGGACGTCAACAATGCAGACGCGTACGGATCTCGTTGAAGATCTCATGGGGCGGTTCCCGCACGTGCCGCGCGAGGCGGTGATCAAGGAAGACCTGCTGCGGGGCGGGCTGGCGTTCGACGACTCGGCGCTCACCGACAACGAGAACGGTGACGTGAAGCCGAAGTCGTACTTCATCTTCTCGTTCGACCACCGGACCCTGCCCGAGCTGGGTGAGGCGGCGCTGCGCCGGCCGCCGGAGGAGATCGTGCTCACCGGCGGGCCCTACGACCTGCGCCGCACGGTGGTGTCGGTGCGGATCAACCCCACCTCGCCGTACCGGGTGAAGCCGGGCGACGACGGGCAGCTCAAGCTGTTCCTGGACGGGCGGGAGATCGCCGAGGTCGGGCTGCCGCCGATGCCGGACTACTACCGGCACACGCTCGCCAACGGCAAGCAGGTGATGGAGGTCGCCCCGACGATCCAGTGGGGCTACCTGGTCTATCTGACGGTCTTCCGGGTGTGTCAGTACTTCGGCGCCAAGGAGGAGTGCCAGTACTGCGACATCAACCACAACTGGCGCCAGCACAAGGCGGCCGGCCGCCCCTACACGGGTGTGAAGCCGGTCGACGAGGTGCTCGAAGCGCTCGCGATCATCGACAAGTACGACGCCGCCAAGACGTCGCACGCCTACACGCTGACCGGCGGCAGTGTCACCAGCAAGGTCGACGGGCTGGCCGAGGCCGACTTCTACGGGCGGTATGCGCAGGCCATCGAGGAGCGCTTCCCCGGCCGGTGGATCGGGAAGGTCGTCGCCCAGGCGCTGCCGAAGGAGGATGTGCAGCGCTTCTACGACTACGGCATCCGGATCTACCACCCGAACTACGAGGTGTGGGACAAATACCTCTTCGAGCGCTACTGCCCCGGTAAGGAGCGGTATGTCGGCCGGGAGGAGTGGCACCGCCGCATCCTCACCTCGGCCGAGGTCTTCGGGCCGCGCAACGTGATCCCGAACTTCGTCGCCGGCATCGAGATGGCCGCGCCGTTCGGCTTCACCACCGTCGACGAGGCGATCAAGTCGACCACCGAGGGCCTGCAATATTTCATGTCCCGGGGGATCACGCCGCGGTTCACCACCTGGTGCCCGGAGCCGACCACGCCGCTGGGCAAGATGAACCCGGAAGGCGCCCCGCTGGAGTACCACATTCGGCTCCTGGAGGCGTACCGGGCGACCATGGAGGCCAACGGGCTGTCCAGCCCGCCCGGCTACGGTCCGCCCGGCGCCGGCAACGCGGTCTTCTCGGTCAGCTCGTTCATGGACAGCCTGCCCGCCGAGTGACACCGATCGCATCGCTCCAGGCCCTGCTCCGCATCCCGACCGTCTCCACCCGGGATGCGGGGGCCTGGGACCACTCGGCGTTCGACGCGTTCCACCGGACGTTGCGCGAACAGTTCCCGCTGCTCCACAAGCGTCTTTCCGTGACGCGCGTGGGCAGCCACGGCCTGCTCTTCCACTGGGCGGGCACGTCGAGGGACCGGCCGGTCGTGCTGATGGCCCACATCGACGTCGTGCCGGTCGAAGGCGAGTGGACCCATCCGCCGTTCGATGCGGTCGTCGAGGACGGGATCATCTGGGGCCGCGGCACCCTCGACTGCAAGGGCAGCCTCGCCGCGATCTGCCAGGCCGTCGAGGACCTGCTCGCCGACGGGCACACCCCGGCGCAGGACGTGTGGCTGTCGTTCGGCTGCAACGAGGAGGTCGCCGGGGACGCGGCCCCGCTCGCCGTCGAGGAGCTGCGGCGGCGCGGGGTGATCCCGTGGTTCGTGCTCGACGAGGGCGGCGCGGTCGCGTTCGACGCCTTCCCCGGCGTCGAGAAGCCGATCGCGGTCATCGGCGTCACCGAGAAGGGCATCACCTCCCTCGAACTGCGCGTCGACGGCCGCGGCGGGCACGCCTCCACCCCGGCCCCGCTCGGGCCGACCGCCCGGCTCGCGCGGGCCATCACCCGGCTCGACCGGTCGCCCATGCGGGCTTCCGCGCCGGACGCCACCGTCGAACTCTTCCGCCGGGCGGCACCCCATGCCAAGACCCCGATGCGGTACGCGCTGAGCGCCGCCGTCCGCAGCCGGGCGCTGCTGACCCGGCTGCTGCTCCTGGCCGGACCCGAGCCGGCGGCGATGGCCCGCACCACGATCGCGGTCACGACGCTCAGCGGCTCGCCGGCGCTCAACGTGGTCGCCGCCCGGGCCACCGCCGGGGTGAACATCCGGATCCTGGTCGGCGACACGATGTCCGAGGCGATCGCGCACGTCCGCAAGGTGATCGACGACCCGGAGGTGGGGATCCGGGTGGTCGACGCGGGCGAGCCGTCGCCGTCGTCGCCGCTGGACGAGGCGTTCGACCTGATCGCGGCCACCACCGAGGAGCACTTCCCGCACGCGGTGACCTCGCCGTACGTGATGATGGCCGCGACCGACGCCCGCCACTTCACCAGGATCAGCGACCGGGTGTACCGGTTCACGCCGTTCGAGATGACGAAGGCGCAGCGCGAGTCGATCCACACCCACGACGAGCACATCACGGTCGACGCCTACCTGAAGGGCATCGCCTGGTACCGGACCTTGATCGAACGCCTGTGACCCCGGGAACCGTGGCGACACTGCCCGGCGGCTGGCGGTGGGAGTCGTACGGCGGCGTCCAGGTCGGGGTCCCCGGCGACTGGCTGCGGGACCCCGGCCGGCGGCGGCCCTGACCGCCCGGACCAGTGCCTGCCCGAGGTCTCCTACGGCGATGACACGATCGTGCCGCGGGTGGGCTCGGCCGGCGGCATCTCGGAGATCGTGGTCCGCTGCTCCGGCTGCGACCACCGGGGCTTCGGCGGCGGCGTGACCGTGCGGACCCTCACCCCGCCCGCGCCGGCCCTCTTCGTCTGCGGCCCGAACGCGACGCTCCTCCCGTCGGAACTCTCCGGAGAACCCGAGCCGTCCAGCGCGGGCGTCGAGCCCTCCCGCTGATCAGCGTGGGCCGAGGCCGGTGACGCCGTCGATCAGCTCGCGGGCCGCGTCCAGGTGGCCCGCGTGCCGGGCGGTCTCCTCGATCATGTGCAGGATGATCCGGCGCAGGTCGGTGGTCTGGCCGGCGAGCGTCTCGTCCTCGTGGCGGCCGACCGGCTTGGCGTCCAGGTCGGTGGCCTCGATGTTGCGGTCGGCTATCGCGCACTGCTCCCGGTAGAACGCGAACACCGGGCCGGTCGGCTGGTCGATGGCGAACGGTGGCGCGCTTGCCCACGGAACGGGCACGGCGGTGCCGGTCAGCACCTCTTGAAACCAGTGGCGCTCGGCGTGGCCCAAGTGCTCGATCAGGCCCAGCGGCGTCCAGCCGGATGGCAGGACCGCCGTTCGCAAGGCCTGCTCGTCGAGGCCCTCGACGATCGCGAGGACGCTGGACCGCTGATACCCGAGAAACTCATGCAACGCAGTCTCCGTCATGCGCGGGACGCTAGCAGTCACCTACGACATAGTTAGCCCTTGCGCTAACTATGCGGTCGGGCAATACTTAGCCGCGTGGCACAGTATTCGGCTCAGCTGGACGGGCTGTTCGACGCCCTCGCCGATTCGACGCGGCGTGGGGTCATCCGGCGGCTCGGGCGTGGCCCGGCCAGCGTGGGTGACCTCGCCGGCGAGTTCCCGATGACGCTCCCGTCGTTCCTGAAACACGTGCGGGCGCTCGAATCCGCCGGGATCATTCGGACGAGCAAGACCGGCCGGGTCCGCACCTGCGTGCTCAACCGGGAGCGTCTCGCGCTCGCCGAGGACTGGCTGGCCGAACAGCGCCGCATCTGGGAAGAACGCACCGACCGGCTCGAACAGTTCGTCGCCGGCACCGAGGAGGATCCGTCATGAACCCCGACCTGGACCTGACCCTGCAACGGACCATCCGCGCCCCGCGCGCCGCCGTGTGGAGCGCCTGGACCGACCCGGACCGCTTCGCGAAGTGGTTCATCCCGGCGCCCATGGTCTGCCGCGTCGACCGGCTGGAGGCGCGGCCCGGCGGCGCCCTGGTGACCCGGATGAGCGAGGACGGCGTGGCGTTCGTCCCGCACGTCGACGCGGTCTTCCTGGTCGTCGACGACCTGGAGCGGATCGTCTTCACCAACGCGCTCGACAGCGCCTGGCGGCCCGCCCTGCCCGCGCCGGTGGCGATGACCGCCGAGATCGTGCTGGCCGACCATCCGGAGGGCACCGACTACCGGGTCGTGGTCCGGCACGGTGACCCGTCCGCCCGTGAGCAGCACGAGAAGCTCGGCTTCTTCGAGGGCTGGGGCATGGTCACCACGCAGCTCGCCCAGTCCGTCGAGTAGCGGGTCAGAACTCCCAGTAGGCCCGCAGTGCCGCGATCCTGCCCGCGCCGTCGCCCCGGTAGGTGAAGACGCCGTTCACCCGGGCGGCCTGCCCGCCGGGCAGGGTGATGTGGATGCTGCCGACATCGGCGACCTCCTCGCCGCACAGGTAGGAGCGCTCGATCTCGAAGCGCATCCCGTCGACCATCCCGATCACGGTGTCGTAGAACCGGGCGATGGCCTCGGCGCCACGGTGCCCGCGGCCGTCCGGGGAGAGCGGCGACGGCCCGACCGGGTCCTCGACGATCGCATCGTCGGCGAACAGCCCGAGCCAGCCCTCGCGGTCCTTCGCGCCGGCCGCCGCCTGCGATCGTCGTGCCAGGTCACGGATGGTCATGGCGCATCCTTTCGGGGTAGAACACGTTCTACTTTCTGGTCATCCTGCCCCGTTGCGGCGCTGGAGGACAATCCTCCGGTGAATGGGCCGTCCTCAGCTTTCTCACCTACTGTCACGGCATCTCGGTCCGGCGCGGCTCGGGCGGCTGCGCCGCCTGCTGCCGTCGGAGGCGGCCCGAACCCTGGTCGGCGACGCCGAGCCGTTCAGCGTCTTCGCCCGCGGCGTGACGTCCCGCTTCGACAGCGAACAGCACGACCGCCTCCCGCACCGGCCGCGAGGTATCTTCTCTGCGTGAGAACGCGCAGGTTTCCCCTGGTGCGGGCGGATCTGGATCAGGCCGTGTGCCCGCTGCCCGACGATCTCGGCGAGACGCTGCCGGAGACGGTCGCCGTGGTGCTCGACCATCGGGTGCTGGGGATGACCCCCGGCCGGGAGACGTACGAGGCCGGGGTCGTCCAGGACCCGGGGTGGCGGCTCACCGGGATCGCCTGGCCCGGCGACCTGCGCGCTGGGGTGCTGGTCACCATCGGCGTGAGGGATCAGCAGGTGCATCTGCGGACGGTCACGCTGGACGAGCCGATGCGGGTGGACGGGGTCGACTACTTCCATGAGTACGACCCTCGGGTGATCACCCGCGAGTTCGACCCGGGAGTGTCCAATCGCGGTCAGGTGCTCAATGCGGTGCGGCGGCTCGGCCGGGTCTTCGAGGACGGCAGCGCCGTCTTCGCCGAGGCCGAACTGCCGGCGCACTGCGGGCTGGGGCGTGGCAAGAAGGGGCAGTTCCTGCTCCGCAACGCCGTCGACCAGCTGCTGCGGGAGGGCTATGTCACCCGGGTGACCGGCAGCACCGGGCCGGACGGGGAGCTCAACTATCCGGCCGTCGACGGTGAGCAGACCCTCGACCTGCTCTTCTACGCGCCGCTGGTCGAGCCGGCATCGCTGCCGGGGGAGTCCGGCGAGCACGGCGACGGCTCCGGCGGGGAGCACCGGGCGCACTGGGTCACCGGGTTCGTCCGGCGGCTGCCGGCCGGCGCCCACGCGTCGAAGAAGCAGCTCAACCTGCATCAGCAGGCCATGGAGACCGAGGAGATCGACGGGTTCACGCTGGAGCCCGGCTACACCTTCGTGAAGAAACACCACCGCGGCGGGTGAAGCTCCGACCGACAGGACGATCAAAATCGGGCTTCTGGTACGCGTGACGGCGTCCCCTTTCTGTCGGACCGTTCCGCCCTGCCACGCGATCGGGCTGCCCCGTGGCAGGGCGGAACGGTCCCAAGGATTCGGGACGGCGTCGGGCGTACCGAATGAACTGGTTCTAAGAGCCGACGCCCAGGCTCATGGTCTTGCCGATCGGGTCGAGATCGAACGTGAGGAGGCCCTGCCGGACGGCGGTGAGGCCGGCCAGGACGGCGGTGGCCTCGTCGGCCGACTCCGTCTCGAGGAACAGCACGATGCCGGGGACGTCGCCCACCTTGAGGGCATATTCGGTCACCACACGGTGACGTACCAGGTTCCAGGCGGCCGCCGAGAATCCGTGCTCGTCGAAGAATTCGGCGAGCTGGCCCGCCGTGATGCCGTCCGCCGGACGGGAGTTCGCCATGAACCGCATGCACCCATGGTCGGCCGCCCGGGTGGACCGATCCTCATCCGCCGGGGGTGGAATGTCGTTCCGTCCATGTCGGACGTGCTACACACGGTCCAGGTCCCGTAGGGCGAAGCGGAGGTGTTCCCACTCCTCGGCGAGGATCACGTGCAGGCAGTGCAGGACCGGCTCCTCGTGGTCGGGGGACCAGGGGACGACGCGGGGCTCGGCGAGCAGGTCCGCGGTGGCGGTGGCGAGGAAGTCGCGGACCATCGCCTGGCGTTCGGCGCGGAAGGCGAGGGTTTCCGGGTAGGTCGGCGGCTCCTTCACGAAGATGGACAGGTCGTAGCCGTCCGATTCGTACTCGACGTGCGGCTGGCCGAACCGGTGGAACGGCTCGGTACGGCGCAGGATGCCCTTGCCGAGCCACGCGTCGGTGGCGAACGCCAGGTGACGCAGCGTCTGCGCGAACGACCACTCGCCGCCGACCGGCACGTCCGCGGCGCCGGGCGGCATCGCCTCGACCCGGTCGACCGCGGACCGCCAGGCCGCCTCGACCGCCGCCCACGCCGCCCGCAAACCGTCCGGATCGGTCGCCGTGCGCAGGTCACGGCCCGGGAACCGGCGGTTCAGCTCGGCCTCGACCAGCGGCGCGACGTCCACGCCGTTGACGAGCAGCGGGCCGTCGGCGAGCCACGGGGCGTCGATGTCCAGCCCGCGGACGTCGACGCCGCGCATCACGGCGCCCGCCAGCGTCGAGCGTTCGAACCGGGCGCCCCGCAAATCCTGTTCGGCGAATTCGGTCACCATGTGTCCCCGTCTCGTCGGTGGTGCCAGCACTGCCTCCGGGGGGAGGTGTGCACCATGGTTCAGAGTCTCTCCGATGCGGGCGTTCTCGTGGGGCCGGTGGGAGGCCGTGCGACGGTCAGGGCGGCGGGCGGGATGTGTGGCGCGAACTCCAGGAACAGCGAATCCACCCGGTCCATCACCCGGGCGTCCACCTCGGGGTGGTCGGTGGCCAGCAGTGCGACCATGGTGGGCGCCGCGTCGACGGCGGTCACCACGCATCCGCGGGCGAGCGCGGCCGCGGTGAGGGCGCCCCGACCGGCGCCGAGATCGAGGAACCGGCTGCCCGCGGCCGGGCCGAGCACGTCGACGATGGCCGCGCCGTACTCCGCGAAGAACGGCACCACGCTGTCGTAGTCGGCCGCCACCCGATCGAAGATCCGCCACGTCGACGCCATGCCGCCATCCGACAACGCCGCCGCCACGGTGGCAACCCTGAGACGGGCCGGCGCACCCGAAACCACGTATTCCGGGCCGGCGACCCGGTAGGCGGGGTCCGGGACCACTTGGTGGACGTACTGATCGCCATAGCTATGCTGCGCCGTGGCCGCCTCTGCCTGCCAGTGCCCGGACGATCCGGAAACCGGCCCACGAAACGTGAGGAGGCCCCCGATCAGTGCCAACAGCGGCCGTATGGCCAAGGGCTGTCCCGACGTGGGATGCGAATCGGCGCGGATCACGGCAGGATGCCGGGGTTGACATCTCCCCGTCCTGTTGTCTCGCAGCGGCTCTTTTCCTCTCCGGCCCGAAGGCCGGAGTGTCCACGGAAGGACTTCGATGAAAGATCCCGGCGGTGCACCGGAGAACGGTGCGCGAGCAGGACTGGTGCTGGGCGGCCGGTACCGTCTGCTGGCGCCGATCGGGACCGGTGGGATGGCGGTGGTCTGGCAGGCGCACGACTCGGTGCTGGCCCGGTCCGTCGCCGTGAAGATGGTCAAACCAGGACAGGCCGCGGACGTCCGGTCGCGGGAACGGATCCGTCTCGAGGCCCGGGCGGCCGGCGGGCTGTCGCATCCGAACATCGCCCACGTGCACGACTACGGTGAGGTGGAGATCGCCGGGCAGGTGCTGCCCTACGTGGTGATGGAGCTGGTCACCGGCGGGACGCTGCTGCAGCGCCTGTCCGCCGGGCCGGTGGTGGCGGGGTTCGCCATGCGCGTCGGGGCGGAGATCGCGGCGGCGCTGGCGGCGGCACACGCCGAGGGGCTGGTGCACCGCGACATCAAGCCGGGCAACGTGATCCTGTCGCCGACCGGGGCGAAGGTGGTCGACTTCGGGATCGCCGCGGCGGCGCGGGCCGAGTGGCCGGCGCCGCGCGTGGCGGGGGACGAGGCGGACGACGGCGCCCTGGGTGAGCTGCTGGGGACGCCCGCCTATCTGGCGCCCGAGCGGCTCGTCGGCGACGCCGTGGTGCCGGCCTCGGACGTCTACGCGCTCGGTGTCGTCCTCTATCTCATGTTGTCCGGGCGGTCGCCGTGGAACAGCGAGAACACCCGGCAGATGCTGGAGGCGCATCTCTACGTGCCGCCGCTGCCGTTGCCTCCGGTGGACGGGGTGCCGGACCGGGTGGTCGACCTGTGCAACCGGTGTCTCGCGAAGGACCCGGACGAGCGGCCGAGCGCTGAGGAGGTGGCCGAGGTCCTCTCGCAGAGCGCCGGATTGCGCCCGTTGCCCGAGGATCGTCCGGTGTTCCCGATCAACCCGGTCGGCCCGATCGATGCGGTCAATGCAGTTGGTCTGGCCGACTCGGCCCACTCGCTCAAGCCGTTCAAGGCCGTGGTGGAGCCGGGGGAGGACGGCCTGGCTGGACCGCCCGCACCGGCATCGCAAGCGGAGAAGCCGGAGCCCCGCGACCGCTCTCGGGTGACCCGCTGGGCGGCCGCGGCGGCGCTGCTGATCGCCGCGGGTGCCGGGGGCTGGTTGTTTCTGCGAGAGGACGGCGCGGACGGTGGGGCCGGAACCGTGGTCGCGGCGGAATCCGCCGATGCCGCGCAACCGTCAGCGGTGAACCCCGGCAGCAGCCGTGCGCCCCGCGCCACCGCGACCGGCACGCGGACCATCTCGACCCGGGAGGTGACGCCGGGCGCCGGAACTCCGCAACCGCCGCCGCCGGCCGGTGTCGCCCCGACGGTGACGGCCCCGCCGACGGCGCTGCCCACGGCCACCACCACCACTGCTCCGACGCCGACCGTCGAGGTCACCACCACCACGACCACCACGGCGGCGCCGGTGCAGCGCACCCTCTCGTCGGCGGGCGGCACCGTGGTGGCCACCTGCCACCCCGGAGGGGATGCGGAGATCCTTTCCTGGAAGGCGGCCGGCTCGTACAAGGTGCAGTCCACCGATCCCGGTCCGTCGGCGGCCCCATCGGTCACCTTCAAGCACGGCAACCGGCGGGTCACGATGACGGTGAGCTGCGATTCCGGAGCCCCTACTCTGGCGTGACCGATCGACAGCGGCAATAATCGCACCCACAGTGCAATAATCACCGCTGTCTATCGGTAGAATCGATGGGGATTACCCGCCGAACGCTGATCGCGCTGCCCGCCGGAGCCGCGCTCGCCGCCGGAACAGGAACACCAGCGAACGCGGCCGCCGCGGCCGGAGCAGGCGCGCCCGCGCACCCGGCCGCACCACGGCCGGTCGTCTTCATCCACGGCAGCGCCGGCTCCGCGATGCAGTTCCGGGTGCAGGCCAAACGCCTGGCTGGCAACGGCTACCCGGCGGGGATCATCGAGGCGCACGAGTACGACTCCCCGAACATCGTCGCGATCCTCGCCGACGTGTGGGCCGGGCTCGACGCCCGCATCGACCGCCTGCTCGCCGCCAGCGGCGCCGACCGGGTCGACCTGCTCGCCCACTCGCTCGGCACCTACGTCACCCAGGGCTACCTCAACAGCTCACCCGGGCGGGCCGCCCGCGTCGCGCACTACGTCAACCTGGACGGACGGCCCGCGGCGGCGCTGCCCGGCGGGGTGCCGACGCTGGCCGTCTGGGGCGAGGGCGACCCGGCCCGTACCGTGGCCGGCGCCACCAACGTCTCCTTCCCGGAGCAGTCACACACCCAGACCGTGTCGTCGGCCGAGTCCTTCACGGCGATCCACCGTTTCCTGCGGGGCTGCGATCCCCGTACCACCGAGGTCCGGCCCACCCGGACCGCGTACGTCTCCGGCCGCGCCGTGCTGTTCCCCAGCAACGCCGGGGTCACCGACGCCGAGCTGGAGATCTACCCGGTCCACCACGCGACCGGACGGCGGCTCCGCGGGCGGCCGGTGGCCCGGATCGCGGTCGGCGCCGGGGGAGAGTTCGGCCCGGTGCCGCTCGACCCGCACACACGGTACGAGTTCGCCCTGCTCCGGGCCGGGCAGTCGGTGCACCACTTCTATTTCGAGCCGTTCCGCCGTACGGACACGTTCGTCCGCCTGCTCACCAGCCGGCCCGGCGAGGGCCTGGGCGCCCTGGTCGACACCAGCGACCGGCACACCGCGCTGACGTTCCAGCGGCAGAAGGAGTGGTGGGGCGGCGAGGGCGACCATCTGTGGATCAATGGGCAGGACATCCTCAACCCGGCTACCGCCCCGCACAACCGGCGGGTGATCGGCGTCTTCGCCTTCGACGACGGCAGCGACGGCGTCACCGACCTGACCGCGCCGTTGCCGGAGTTCATCGCCCAGCCGTTCATCTCCGGCGTCGACCTGTTCATCCCGGCGGACACCGGGCGGGCGGGAAGGGCGCACGCGGGGAGGACCGTGGAGGTGGTCACGCGGGAGCGCGGCGCCGGGCGGACCCGGTTGAGCGTGCCCGCCTGGCCGTCCAGCGGACATCGGGTCAGCCTGGAATTCGGCTGAGCCGCTCCACCACCGGCACCACCTCGGGGAACGCGTCGATCGCCGCGGTCACGTGACGGTCGTCGAAGTCCTCGAGGCGGCGCACCCCGCTCTGCATGCAGGCGATGAACGCCATCCCGGCGCCACCGGCCGCCACCGCGTCACCGGGCGAGTCGCCGACGTAGACACACTGCGCCGGCGACAGCCCGGTGTGCGCCAGCAACTCGTCGAAGGCGCGCGGGTCGGGTTTGCCGTACCGGGTGTTGCCCCGGTGGTAGGCGCCGGACACCCGGCTCGCGACGGCGTGGCCGGGCTCCAGCATGTGCCGGACCTCCGACTCGGCCCGCGAGGTGAGCAGCAGCACCGACCGGTCGGCCTCGATCAGCGCGTCCAGCGCCCGCAGGTTCTCCTCCGGGATGACGTCGAGGCGGCCCTCCGCCACATACCGCTCCATGGTGGTCTGGAACAGCGGGCCGAACACGTCCAGGTCGAGGCCGGGGGAGCGTTTCGGCATGGCCTCCAGCAGCGGGTCACCCCAGGTGGCCAGGTGCAGCTCGCGGGTCATCGGCGGACGGCCCATGGCCGCCAGGACCTCGTTCTCCAGTACGAACGACGCCGCCTCGGTCATGCACAGCGTGTCGTCGACGTCGATGATGACGGCCCGGATCACCGGCGTGCCGCCTCGAGCAGGGTCCGCAGCTCGTCGTGCGGGAACCTGTCCGGCCCCTGACGGGTGCTGTAGAAGTCCTTCTCCTGGTGCCAGTCCTTCTGACGGGCCCAGTGCCGGCCCTCCCCGTCGGTGTGCCAGGTGACCGCCTGCCCGCGCAGGTCGTTGCGCTCCAGCCAGTCGGCGGCGCTGGGCCAGTAGCCGGTCCAGCCCTCCGGGCGCAGCGACGCGTAGGCGGCGTCCACCGCGGCCGCGGCGGCGTCCACGTCGTCGTCCTCGAACACCGCGGCGAACCGGCACAGCAGCGCCAGCGCCGGGCCGGGCTCCGGGTCGACGGCGCGGCAGATCAGGTCGAGCTCGGACCAGCGCAGCGCGTACGGATGCCACTGTGCCATGTCGTCCCAGCCCAGCTCGGCGGGCTTGGCGAGGCCGGGCACGATCAGCTCCAGGGAGTGGTGGTCGAGGTCGAGGGCGACGTCGAGGATCAGGCGGCAGCCGGCACCGACGTCGAAGACCACCTCGACGCCCTCGTCGTCATCGAGGTCGACGTCCTCGATCTGGTCCGCCAGCTCGCCGACGCGGTCCTCGTCCTCGTAGGCGAACGTGTACCGCGCCCAGAACAGCGGATCGTGCAGGGGAAGATCCATGTATGAATCATGCACGAGCGTCGACCTGAAGCCGACTACGTGACCACGCCGCGCGTGCTGCAGAAAATGATCAGCAACGTGCGGTGATCAGCACGGACCAGGCCCGATCCGCGCTCATCGATCAAGATCAAGACCTTTCCCGGTACGCCGGAGCGCCGCGATTCCGGCCGCCCTGTGGGCATCGCTTCCTCCGTACCAGAGTGATCGTTGTCTCTCGATCCTCGGAGTGAGGCGCTGTGATCGGCCTGAGCCGCGCTCAGGTCGCGCTCAGCCGCTCGGTGATCGCCGCGGTGGTGGTCAGGGTGACGCCGATCCCGGCCAGGTCGGCGAGGCGTTCGGCGCTGGTCTGCGACACCGCGTCGGTGGCGAGAACGGTACGGAAGTCGCGCTCGCTCGCCTC
Source organism: Actinoplanes hulinensis (assembly GCF_019429605.1). Taxonomy (NCBI): domain Bacteria; kingdom Bacillati; phylum Actinomycetota; class Actinomycetes; order Micromonosporales; family Micromonosporaceae; genus Actinoplanes; species Actinoplanes hulinensis. Next base: position 46,055 of record NZ_JAHXZI010000009.1, read on the forward strand.
GAACAGCGTCGCCCGCGGGCAGTTCGGCAGATTACAACCGCACACCACCAGCGTGTCCGACCCTCGGTCGCGCAGCCACTGCTCGAGAACGGTCCGGTAGAAGGCGCCCCATCGTGGCTTGAACAGCACGATCTCGTGGTCGCCGATCTCCTGCGGACGTCCGCTCAGCAGCAGCCCGGCGTCCAGATCCACCGGTGCGGCCGGTCCGGCGAGCAGTCCGGCGCCCGGCGTGCCCGGCGCCACGATCGTGGCCGTCCCGCGGCGGGGCAGATCGACATCGGACGAGCCCGGCGGGTACAGCCGCACGATGTGCACGATCGGCCGCCCCGCCCGACGGAACGCGGCCGCCAGGTCGTCCACCCGGGGCGCCACCTCGACAGTGCCGCCGATCGTGGTGAAATCGGCCTGCATGTCGATGACGACGAGGGCCGAGGATCCCCAGCGTGGCGCGACGTGATCGGTCACCGGTACAACCTAAACGGTGCGAACCGCTCTCGTCATCGGCGGCACCTGCCTGATCGGCCGTGCCGTCGCCCGCCACCCGCTCCGCGACGGCTGGCGCGCACCGATTTCGCATGCGGCCATCAGCGACGGTAGGTGCGGAAGTCGAAGAAGCGGAGGCCGTCGACGGTTGTTCCGTCCTGGATCTCCGCCAGGGTCCATGCGTGCGTGGTGTAGTCGTCGAATGCCACGCCTCCGTCGGCCAGCAATACGTCGAGCAGGTCGTGGACCTCTGCTGTGCCGTCGATGCGGCCGGAGATGTCGATCTGCACCGCCCAGCCCGGGCGATGCCCTACGGCCTTTTCCAGGGCCGCGAGTTCGTCCTGGTTCCAGTCGACGTAGAGGGTGCCGTCTCCCTCGTCCTCGATGCTGATGTAGAGGCCGTTGTGGTGGCCGGCCAGCAACGCGACGGTGTCGGCACGTTCTCCGGCCGGGAACGCGAAAACGGTGCGCATGCTGTCATCCGTGCCAGAAGTCGGTGGGGAGGGACTCGACCTCGGTGGCGGAGCGGGCGAGGTTGTCGGCCACCGGGAGGAGGGCGGTGGCGGCCGGGTCGCCGGAGGCGGCCATCTGGCGGATCACCTCGGACTGGCGACGGGCGCGCTGGACCACCACCGTGCCGAAGTCCGCGCGGTCGCCGGTGTAGCCGTAGGCGTCCAGCAGCAGGTGCAGTCGGCGGGAACGGTCCTCCGGGTGGTGGAAGCCCAGGTGGTGGGCGGCGCCCGGGGAGTACAGCGGCACCCAGGACAGGGCGGTGAACGCCAGGTCGAACTCGCGCGACGACGGGCCCGCGGTGTCCCAGTCGAAGAAGCCCGCCAGCCGGTCGCCGTCCATCACCGCGTTGTACGGCGCCGCGTCCTGATGGCCGACCACCATGCCGGGGCGCATCTCGGCGCCGGCGAACCAGGTCGCGCCCTCGGGCGGGCGGAAGTCCTCGGTCAGGTCGTGGAGGCGGCGCAGCCACTGCCCGACCTGGGTGAGGGTCTCGTCGGCGAACGCCCAGTCCGGCCACGGGACGCGGTCGCCGATCACCTCGCCGGGCAGGTAGGTCAGCATCTCGCGGCCCTCGCCGTCGACACCGAGAGCCCGCGGGGCGCCGTCGAAGCCGGCGGCCTCCAGATGGCGCAGCACCGCGTGCACCGTCGGTGTCCACGGTGCCGCCCGCTTGTGCACCACGTCGCCGATCCGTGCCGCCCCGACGGTGTTCCCACCACGCAGTTCCGTTTCGCTCACCGCCCCTTCATACGCGACGCCGGGCGGCGGCGACACCGAATTGCGTAGCTTGCCGAGGGGCGACTTCGGGCGGCCGGGGCACCGGATTCGCGGCTAGGCGAGCAGGCCGTCGGTGTGCAGGTGGTCGAGGATCAGCCGGTCGACCGGGGAGACGCGGGGGCGGTCGGTGTGGGTCAGCCAGACGATCTCCTCGATCTCGCTGTCGGGGTGCAGGGTGCCGGCGAATTCGGCGGTGTAGCAGGTCATCCGGACCGTGACGCCGGCCGCGTGCCCGTGCGCCTGGGCCCGGAAGGTGCCCAGGTGGCGGGCGCTGGCCGGGTCGATCGTGACGCTCAGCTCCTCCCGGATCTCGCGGACCAGGGTGTCCACGTCGGTCTCGCCGGGGTCGCGTTTGCCGCCGGGCAGGTAGTAGACGTCCCTGCCGCGGGAGCGGGTGCTCAGCACCCGGCCGTCGGCCAGGTGGATCCAGGCGACCTTGTCGATCTCGGTCACGGGGCGGCCGCCGTGAAGGTGGGCTGCGGGCCGTCCAGGCCGCGGACCAGGTAGTTGGTCACGGCCGCGCCGGTCTTCCGTTCGTCGTCGGGGTCGGTGGGCAGCGGCCAGCGCAACTGCCGGTAGAGGGCGGCGCGGTGCAGGTCGAAGGCCGCCTCCAGCAGGTCGGCGTAGCGGGCGGCACGGTACGGCGCCCACAGCAGGACCGCCCAGGCCGTCAGGGCCAGGCCGATCGGCAGCGCCCAGATGCTCCAGCCGGTGAACGACACGAACGCCAGTGACCAGACGGCGGCCGCGACGGCCCGGTCCAGGCCGGTACGGGCGGCGCCGATGTCCGTGCGGGCCGTCTCCGGCAGGGTCATCCACAGGTGCGGCCAGACGGCGGGGGTGTCCAGGCGGTACTTCTCGTACGGCCGGGTCTCGGCGGCCCGCAGCATGTTGCCGAGCCGGGTCGGCAACATCCACCGGGGACTGGGCAGCCGCCGCAGCCGCTGCTCACAGCGGGCGTAGTCGGCGTGGACCTGATCGAGGTCGGTGCCGGCGGCCGGCGGGGCCTGCCGCTTGGCCTCCAGTTCGCTCAGCCGGTCGGTGAGGGCCTTGTGGTGCTTCACCTTGCGGTTGACCAGCGACCGGCGCAGCGGCTGGGGCCAGTAGCCCTCCAGCAGGCGCAGGACCGGGCGGGTCAGCAGGGTGACCAGCGCGGTGGAGGCGTAGGCGCCGGCCAGCACCAGCGCCACCACGGCCAGCACGGCCAGGACGGGCAGCTCGGCGGCGCCGGCGCCGAGGGCGAGCAGCCTCTCCCAGCCGCCGTTGGTGGACAGCCACGCCAGGGCGCCGCCGGTCCAGAAGATCAGGGCGGGACCGATTCTGGTCAGTGCCCGCTCGACCACGTGCCCGGCCACGGCCTCGCCGATCGCGTCGATCATCGGCCGGGGACCAGCCGCAGCGGGATCTGGTGCTCGGCGCAGAGCGGCACCTCTTGCGAGAGCGAGCTGCGGAACCAGGTCGAATGCGGGCCGTACGGGCACTCGTACCGCTGGAGGGACGATCCGGCTCCGTCACCGGCGAGCGGTTCGTAGGGCGTCTTGTCCGGGGCCTGGGGGCCGGCCAGGGAGCCGGCGATGAAGCGCCGCACCTCGGGCACGGAATCGAGCAGCCTCTCCAGGCGGGCGTCGACGTCCGCCCCGTTGTCGTGCTCGCGCAGGAGCCGCTCGATGGCATCGTTCAGCCGGGTGGCCTCGGCATGGTCCACCAGGAGGCCCAGGCGGGGAAGCAGCTTCCGGGCAAGATCGGTCAATTCGCTCACAGGCCCTCCCGTCCGTGCGGCGGCAAGCGGAGCTCCACTGTAAACGCCGTGAGCGCGGCGGCGCGCTCACGCCCGGCGGGCGCGGCACGGCCGCGCCGGCGCTGTCGGCTCGCGGTGTCCGGCGGCTCGTCCTCCCCCACGTACGAGAATGGGGTTCCAGGATTTGTGAATGACACCGCGCTGAACGCCCCGGACTCCCCACCGGTCCCTGCCGCGATGATCCTTCTCGGACTTATGGGTGAGGCCCCGGTGCTCGTGGCGGCGGCGGAAATCTAGGTTGGAGCCATGACGGCACACGGGGACCGGCTGCGGGAACTGCGGCACCATGCGGGACTGACGATGGAACAGCTCGCCGAGGCGTCCGGGGTGAGCGTCCGGACGATCAGCGACATGGAACGCGGCCACAGCCGGATGCCGCAACCACGGACCGTCGCCGCCCTGGCCGCGGCCCTCGGCGCCGACCCGCGCGGCCTCGCCGGCCTGCGACCACGACGACCGCACCGCCACCCCGGCCGGGCTGAACCACCCCGGGTGACGACCGGCTTCGTGGGCCGCGCCGCCGAGACCGAGCAGATCCTGCGGCACGCCACCGGCCCGGCGCCGGTCGTGCTGCTGCACGGCCAGCCCGGCATCGGCAAGACGGCCCTCGCCGTGCACCTGGCCGGGCGGCTGCCACTGCCCGGCGGCCGCGTCTTCCTCGACCTGCGCGGTCTCGACCCGGTCCCGATGCGCCCCGGGGAGGCGGCCCGGCAGCTGCTGAGCGCCCTCGGTGTCGCGCCCCGCCGGATCGCCGGCACCACCGGAGAACGGTGCGGCCAACTGCGCGCCGAACTGGCCGGCCGCCGCTGCCTGCTGATCCTCGACAACGCCGCCGACGAGGCCCAGGTGCGCCCGCTGCTGCCCGGCGCCGGCGACGGGCTGATCCTGATCACCAGCCGCCGCATGCTGGGCGGCCTCGACGACGTTCGGCGTACCGGCCTCGGCCCGCTCACCCCCGACGAGTCGGCCGCCCTGCTGGCCGCCGTCACCGACCGCGCCACCGGCCCGGCCGCCGCCCGGATCGCCGACCTGTGCGGGCACCTGCCGCTCGCGCTGCGGATCGCCGGCACCCGGCTGGCCACCCGCCCCGACTGGACGGCCGCGCACCTGGCCGCCCGGCTCGCCGACCCGGCCCGGCGGCTGGCCCTGCTCAGCAGCGGCGACACCGGTGTGGCGGCCGCGATCGGCCACTCCCACGCCCAGCTGTCCGGCGAGGGCCGCGCCCTGTTCCGGCGGATCGCCCACCTGCCCGGCCCCGGGTTCGCCGCCCCGTCCGTCGCCGCCCTCACCGGCGCCGAACCCGACGACGCCACCGACCGGCTCGACGAACTGGTCGAGATCGGCCTGCTGGAGACCGTCGGCCACGACCGCTACCGGATGCCCGACCTGATCCGCCTCTACGCCGCCGAACGCCTGCACGCCGAGGAGACCGCCGCCGCCCGGGCGGCCACCCGGCGGCGGATCTCCGCCGGTCGTCCTGCCTGGTCGGTGGCCGCCGAGGTGGGCTGCATCGACGTACCGGCGTACGGATGAAGACCCTCTTCCGATATCTCCCGTTTCCCGCGGCCGCGACCGGCCTGGTCAAGGGCGCCGAGCTGATCGTCCACCCGGGCGCGGGAACAGCTCGGCGACGATCTGCCCGGCATTCTCAACACCTGTTTTCGTACGCGACTGATCAGTCCCGCCCTACCGCACGGCCTCCCTGCCGGGTCCGGCCCGCGGGCCGCCGCCGGGCTGAGCTGCCCACTCACCCGGTGGTCAGCTCCGTCCGGCGGCGGTGTCCATCGAGCCGCGCGCCCGGCTCGCCGGGTGCCGTGGCATCCGGGTCACCTCCCGCTCGGCGTCGGCCGGCTTCTCCCGCCGGAACGCGGCGGCCAGCTTGTCCCCGTGAATCTTCAGTGATTCCCCTTGGGGCCTTGGTTCGTCCATACCCCCATCGTCATCCCGCCTGGCCGCCGGCGACCCGGATTCGCGCAGAGTGCCGGCGGGTCCACTCATACGCGGCCCGCACCTGATCGGCGGCCCCCAGCTCACACAGCCGGATCATCGCGGGCTGCCCGGCCTGCGCCCCGGTGAGAATGCCCCGCCAGCAGCGTTCCTGCCACCACAGGATGGTGTCGACCAGCGCCGCGCGGTCGGCGTCTCCCAGCCCGTAGCCGTCCGCCACCACCCACACCTTCCGCGCCGTCTGCTCCTCCGCTTCCGCCCACACCGCCGGCGTGGTTCCGGTCTGTTCCGCCCGCGCCTGGCGAGTCGCCTCGTCCCGGCCGGGGATGGCGGATCCGAGGCCCACGAACTGCCAGCACACGTGCGCCACATCCTCGACCCGGCGGCCCGGGGCGGCGATGTCCCAGTCGATGAATCCGACCGGCTCCAGCCCGGAGCCGCGATCCCGGTAGACGGTGTTCTTCGGCGACAGGTCGTTGTGGCAGACCACCTCGTGTGCCCCGGCCGGCGCTGTCCCGGCGGTCAGATCGTGGAACTCCCGCAGCAGCCGCGCCACCGCCCTGAGGTTGCGATCCGACCGGACATACCCGGGCGGTACGCCGCGCTCCCACGGCACCACCCCGTCGAGGTACCCGAGTACCGCCCGGCCCTGCCCGTCGCTCCCGAGAAACCGGGGCGCGCCACCCCATCCCTCGAGGTGCCGAAGCAGCCCGTGCACGAAGCCGGGATCCGCGGGCGGCGCCTTGTGGACGGTGTCACCCACCCGCACCGCCCCGGCGATGAACCCGCCCGGCAGCATCTCCTCATCCATGAGCACCAGCTCCACAAGATCGGCCAATGACCGGGCGGGCCACCTCCCGCGGGCGCCTGCGTATGCGAAACGGCTGGTGGACCTGACGAAAGTCAGGGGTGCGGGGGTATCGATCGGGTCCTGTGCCGGACCGCCCGGATTCCTAGCGTCTACCGGCATGTGGCTGAACAGGATACTCGTGATCGCCGCCGTCACGCTGGCCGTCCCCGCGGCGCCGGCCCCGGCCGCCCAGGACCTGGACACCGGGGCGGTGGAACGGCTCGTGACCGGGTTCGCGGCCCGGTCCGGCTACCCGGGTGTGGCGGTCGCCGTCACCAAGGGTGATCGGGTGCTGCACACGGCCGGCTACGGTGACGTCACCGACCGAACCCTGATGCCGATCGCCTCGCTCAGCAAGTCGTTCACCGCCCTCGCCGTCATGCGGCTGGTGGAGGCGGGGCGGCTCACCCTGGACACGCCGGTCGGCGAGCACCTTCCCGGGCTTCCGGAGCGCATCACCGTACGCCATCTGTTGCATCAGACGTCCGGGATCACCGACCGCACGCTGCGGGAGAAGAGCCTGCCGCAGCCGTCGTCGCCGGCCGAGGCCGCGGAGCGGGCGAAAGTCGCGACGCCGGCGAGCGAGCCGGGCACCGACTACTCCTACACGAACACGAACTACCACCTCCTGGCCCGTCTCGTGGAGGTCGTCACGGGGGAGCGGTTCGGCGACCACCTGACACGCAACGTGTTCACACCACTTGACATGACCGAAACCATCAACATTGATCAGACGCCGCGTGACTTGCCGAATCAAGTCAAGACAGGACATGTGTACGCCGTGGGCGTGTCAATGCGTGCGGTCGAGCCGACCCGGTTCGTCGGCGGATCGGACGGCGTGATCACCACAGCACGTGACATGGGGCGGTGGCTGGCCGCACAGCACGGGACGCGGGTGCTGTCGGCGGCCGGGATGACGGCGATGCGCACGCCGTCCGGGCCGGACCACTCGTACGCGATGGGCTGGGACACCGACGACGACGGCACGATCAAGCACGACGGCATCTGGTTCACCTACACGGCCAGTGCCCTGATCAGGCCGTCCGGCTACGGTGTCGCGGTCCTGGGAGACAGCGGGTTCAGCCTGGCCACCGAGGGCACCCCGGCCCTCGCCCGCGACCTGGCCCGGTTGCTCGAAGGCGGCGATCCGGGCACCCCCGCGCCGACCCGGCTGATCACCGACCTGGTGCTGCTCGCCCTCACCACCGGGACCGTGCTGCTCGGGATCCGCCGCCTGCGCGGCGCCGCGACCTGGCCGGACCGCCGCCTGCCCCTGCTGCGCCTGGTGCCGCGGGCACTGCCGGTGGCCCTGTTCGTGAGCCTGCCGTACATCCTGGGAGCCGGTGTCGGCGGCGGGCGGGACATCACGTTCCTCCAGGTGGTGTACGTGGTCCCGATGCTGGTGCTGTGGAGTGCGGCGGCCGCCGGCATGAACGCCGCCACGATCGTCGCCCGGGGTGTGGCCGTGTTCCGCCGGCGCCGGGTGGCCCGGGCCGAGGAGAACGTGAAAGCATGACGCGTGTGTGGCGGGATAGGCGGGGTACGGCGCCCGCCTGGGTGATCGGCCTGCTCGCCGTGCTGCTGGTCGCCGTCGCCACCGGGTTCGGGGTGCTGCCGTGGCCGGTCGCGAGCGGTGCGCTGCTCGGGCCGGTGGTGAGTTTCGCCGTGCTTCGCGCGTACCCTCTCGTGTCCTTGATCCTGGGAGCGGCAGCGAGTGTGACCCTGCCGCTCGCCCTGACCACCGCGGTGCCGTTGTGGGCCGCCGCGCTCGGCGCGGCGACCGTGGTGATCAGCGTGCTCGCCGGGCAGCGGATGCCGCACGCCCGGCCCGCGCCGGCCGTCTTCGTGGTCGCCCTGGTCGCGGGCCTCTTCGTGGAACCGGCCACCGGCGCCCTGCTGCTCACCGTAACCGTGGTCCTGCCGTGGACGGCCGGCCGCTCGCTGTGCCAGCAGGCCCGGCTGGCCGCCGCCGCCATCGAACAGGCCCGCCTGCACGAGCGCAACCGCATCGCCCACGACATGCACGACACCCTGGGACACGAATTGAGCCTGCTCGCGCTCCGTGCCGGCGCCCTCGAACTGACCGTCGCGGAACCGTACCGAGAGGCGGCCGCTGACCTGCGGGAACGGGCGGCCGCGGCGATCGCGCGGCTGGCCGGGATCGTCACCGTGCTGCGTGACGGCGAGCCGGCGCCGTTGGAACCCGACAGCATCGAGGACCTCGTCGAGCGCGCGGTCCGGGCGGGCGCGCCGGTCACCCTGGAGTGGCACGGCAGCCGCGCGTTGCCGCCGATGGCCGGGACGGCCGCGCACCGGATCGTTCAGGAGGCCCTCACCAATGCGGTCAAGCACGCCCCGGGAGCGCCGATCCGGGTGTGTCTGCACACCGCGGACGGGGTCACCACGGTGACCGTCAGCAACCGCAGTGGGGTGCGGGGACGGAAGGCGCCCGGCGCGCGGGCCGGGCTGACCGGGCTGCGGGAGCGGGCCCGGCTGGCCGGCGGCACGCTCCGGGCCGGCCCGAACGGCGACGATTTCGAGGTCGAAGCGCGGCTGCCGCACACGGAGGCGCGGTGATCCGGATCCTGCTGGCCGACGACGAGATGCTCATTCGGGCAGGGGTTCGCGCCATTCTCGACACCGATCCGGAATTGGCCGTGATCGCTGAGGCGGGGGACGGGCGGGAGGCCGTGGATCTGGCGCTGGCGCATCGGCCGGATGTGGCGCTGCTCGACATCCGGATGCCCCGGCTCGACGGATTGTCCGCGGGCGCGGAGATTCTGCGGGCGGTTCCGTCGACCGGGGTGGCCGTGCTGACCACCTTCGGTGAGGACGAATACCTGAGCCGGGCGCTGACCTTCGGGGCGCGGGGCTTCCTGCTCAAATCGGGGAATCCGCGGGAACTGCTCGCCGGGGTGCACGCGATCGCGGCGGGCGGGGCGTTCCTCTCGCCCGCACTGACCGTACGAATGATTGATCGTCTTAATGGTCTGCATCCGGTCTCGGAAGCGCGGGCGCGGGTGGAGGAACTCACCGAACGGGAACGGGAAGTGCTCGCCCTGGTCGGGGCCGGCCTCTCGAACGCGCAGATCGCGCGGCGTCTCCACCTGGTCGAAGGCACCGTGAAAGGGCATGTGAGCGCTATTCTCACCCGGCTCGGCGTCGGCAACCGGGTGCAGGCCGCGATCATCGCCCACGAAGCCGGGATCCTGGATCGACCACTCGATCCGCCGGGCTGAGCTGCCCACTCACCCTCACCCCACCACTCGGCACACCGAGGCACAGCCGCCGGAGAGCGGACGCGTCCCGGCCGCAGCGGGCGCTACGGCCGGGACCGGGCAATCGGTCGCGGAGGTGGCGGGACGGCCGTCGATCATGTCGGGACGGCCCTCCCCGTACGATGAAAGGGTTTACGAAGCTGTCCTCGACCATTGCTGGTTGTTGCCGGAGCCGCAGGTGTACTGCTGGATGTCGGCGCCGTCGGCGGTGTTCGACGAGACGACGTCCAGGCATTTTCCGCTGTGCCGGGCCTTGATCTGGTAATAGCTGCCGGTCGCGGCCCACTGCCACTGCTGGTTGGTGCCGGTTCCGCAGGTGTACTGGATGATGTTGGCGCCGTCGGCGGTGGACGCCGACGCCACGTCGAGGCATTTTCCGCTGTGCTGGGCGACGATCTGGAAATAGCCGTTCCCGGCGTCGCGGAATTCGAATCGCTGGTTTCCGCCGCTGTTCCAGGTGTACTGCTTGATCTCGGCGCTGTTGGCCATCGAGGCGCTCACCACGTCCATCACCTTGCCGCTGTGGCGGTTCGCGATCCGGTAATAGGTGGCCGCGTTCCCGGTGACCGTTCCGGCGGCGGCGTCGACGGTGATCGTCGGATACCAGGAGAGCGACATCGACGTGTTCGACGGGAATCCGATCGGCAGCCAGACGTAACGGGAATCGTTGACCGGGCCGCTCCAGGCGCCCGCCCAGCGGTCGCCGAGATAGAGATAGCTGGTTCCGGAGGTGCCTTGAACAGGGAGAACGTAGGCGGGCTGCGATCCGTAGGTGGTCGAATCGCCGACGTTCGTCCAACCGGACCACGGCCCGCTGATGCTGGTGGCGGTGGCGTATTTCGCCTGGTTCGGATTCCAACCGGACGTGCCCGAGGTGAGCAGGAAATAGACGCCGTTGCGTTTGAACATGGCCGGCGCCTCACGGGTCGCGTTGTCCCAGAAGTTGCCGACCAGCGCGGAGATCTGGAGGTAGTCGGCGGTGAGGCGGTAGATCTGGAGGTCCCGGTTCTCGTCGGCCGCCGAGATCATGTAGGCGGTGCCGCCGTCCTCCCAGATGGTGATGTCCCGGGACATGTACTGGTTCAGCGGCCGGAAGCTGCCGTGATAGGTGTAGGCGCCGTCGACCGTCGCCGAGGACGCCACCGCGGCCCGCGCCTCGCCGTAGTCGGTGCCGTTCTCCTTGTGCATCCACATCACGTACCGTCCGGTGGACGCGTTGTAGATGACCTTCGGCCGCTCGATCTTGGAGCTGCCCAGCTCGGCCGCCGACGACGAGGTGAGCACGTTGTTGCGGAACTCCCAGGTCCGCAGATCCGAGGAGCGGTAGACCGACACGGCCCGGAACGTGTCGTCGGCGTTGCGGTTCTCGCCGAACCAGTACCAGTACGACCCCACCTTGATCATCCCGCCGCCGTGGGCGTGCACCCCGGCGCCGCTGGTGTCGGTGAACTGGACGCCGTTCGTGATGGTGACCGGTGCTGCCTGTGCCGGCGCGGGTGGCATCAACAGCAGCGCCACCAGTGCCGCCATGACCGCGGCGAACAATCTCATCCGACTCTCCGATCGATGCGTAAGAATGTGCGTAACGTCTTCGTAAACGGTCGGAAACGGTGAGGCCATGGTGCGATCCCGCTCGGTCGGAAACGCAACCAATCGAACAACGCTGTTCTCGGTGCAGCGGCACGAGCACCTGCTCACCGAACTGCGGCGCAGCGGCGCCGTACGGGTCAGTGATCTGGCCCGTGACCTGGGCGTCAGCGAGCTGACCATCCGCCGGGACATCGCCGCCCTGGCCGCCCGCAACCTGGTCCACCGGGTGCACGGCGGCGCCACGCTGCCCGCCGCTACCCGCCCGCTGCCGCTGCGGGCCACCCGCCCGGCAACGTTCACGATCGGCATGGTGGTGCCGTCACTCGACTTCTACTGGCCGCCGATCGTCGCCGGCGCCCGCGCGGCCGGCGCGGCGCTCGGCGTCAACGTGCAGCTGCGCGGCTCCAGCTACGACCCGGAGGAGGACCGGCGGCAGATCGCCCGGCTCGTCGACGCCGGGCAGGTGCAGGGCCTGCTGCTCGCGCCCAGCCTGGACGGTGAGGACGCCGACCGGATGATCGGCTGGATCACCCGGCTGCCGGTCCCGACGATCCTCGTCGAACGCCAGCCGAGACGATGGACCGCCGCTCCGCGGCAGGTCGAATGGGTGCGCAGCGATCACTCTCTCGGGTCGGAGATCGCCGTCAATCACCTGTACGACCAGGGCCACCGCCGGATCGGCCTGGTCCTGTCCGGAGGCAGCCCCACGTCGGCCTACCTGCTGCGCGGCTGGCACCGGGCCTGCGCCGACCTGGGCATCCCCGACGACGCGGTGAACCCCCGCTACACCGTCGCCTCGGGCCTGACCGCGCTGATCGTGCACAGCGACCCGCAGGCCATCGCGGTCGCCCAGGCCTGCGCCGAACAGGGCATCCGGGTCCCCGACGACCTGGCCATCGTCTCGTACGACGACGAGGTGGCCCACCTCGCCTCCCCGCCACTGACAGCTATCCGCCCGTCGAAGAACCACGTCGGGCGAACCGCCGTGGAACTGATGGTCTCCCGCCTCATCGACGGCGACCGCCGCCCGGTCCAGGGCGTCCTGGTAGCCCCCGAACTGGTGGTCCGCCAGTCCTCCCTCGCCCGCCGAGTCCGAGCCTGACCCCTCACCGCCGGCGTGAGCTGACCATCATCCGTGCGCTCGGCGTGCGTTACGGCACCTGCCGAGCGCTCAGCGCGGCCTGCGGAGCGCTCAGCGTGGGTTACGGCACCTGCCGAGCGCTCAGCGCGGCCTGCGGAGCGCTCAGCGTGGGTTACGGCACCTGCCGAGCGCTCAGCGCGGCCTGCGGAGCGCTCAGCGTGGGGTGCGGCGCCTGCCGCCGGGCGCTCAGCGCCCGGGTTCCGGCGCCGGCGGCCAGGAAGACGCCGCCGAGCAGCAGCCACCCGGGCAGCCCGAGCCCGATGGCCGTCGACGTGACGATGACCGGGGCCACGGCCCGGCCGATGGCCACACCTGCCTGACTGACGCCCTGGTAGGCGCCGGAGTCGGCCGGGTGGGCCCATTCGAAGGCCAGTTCCCACCCGCCGGTCTCGGAGACGATCTCGCCGAGACTGTGCGCCACGACCGCCGCCACCAGCAGCGCGACGGCGAACCCGGCACCGCTGGGGTATCCGGCGGCCGCGTAGCAGAGACAGGCCGCCAGCAGCAGGACCGTACCGTGGAAGACCGCCCGGCCGGCCGACGGCACGTCGCCGACCAGCCGGGTCGACCAGACCTGGAGGACCGAGACCAGGCCGGTGTTCAGCAACAGCAGCAACGCGACGGTCACCTCCGGTGCGGCGGTGTGGCCGGTCACCCACAGCGGCATCCCGACGGTGAGCAGCAGGAACTGCATACTCACCACGGCGTGCAGCGCGGTCGCGGTCAGATACCGGCGATCGTCCAGCGGTGACCGGCCGCCCCGTGCCGGCCGGTCACCGCCGCTTTCCCTGAGAGCGGGCAGAGCCCGCAGAGGCACCAGAGCGACAAGCGTGAGTACGGCGGCCGCCAGCACCGCCGTCACATAGGCGGACCGGCTGCCCACCGCCAGCGCCACGGCGGCGAACCCGGATCCGGCCGCGATGGACACGTTGTCCACGACCCGTAGCCGGGCCCGCACCCCGACCCGGTCCGGTCCGGTGAACGCCCGGGCCAGCAGCGCGACGCGCGAGGTCCGCTGCATGCTCTCGGCGCCGACCGCGACGCAGGCGACCAGCACGAACATGCCGGCGCCGCGGGTCAGGCAGTAGGCCGCGAGCGCCCCGCCCTGCGCCGTGGCCGCGACGAGCAGCACCCGCCGCGGCCCGAACCGGTCGCAGAGCCGCCCGGCCGCGAACGCCGTCACCACTCCGCAGGTCCCGGCGAGGGTGAGGCCCGTCCCGACGGTCGCCGGGCTGATCCCGACCGCCGTCGTGAAGAACAGCGCGCTGACGCTGAACATCACCCCTTTGGCCGTCGAGGTGGCCACGGTGGCCCAGATGAGGACTTGTTTCACAGACACGGCAAGAGTTCACCCGCTCCGGCCGGAGGAAACGATTGATGTAGCGTTCTGCTTCATGCCGGTGCGATACCAGCTGGTCGGTCCCGACCTGGCGAGCGTCCGGTTCGCCGTCTCACCCCTCAACGAGCTGGTCCTGTCGCTGCGCGGCTGGCGCGATCCGGGCCGTTACCCGATCCACCTGCCGTGGATCCGCCGCATGCGGCAGGCCCGCGACGCTCTCGACACCGAGATGCTGCTGGCCCTCATCGACGAACGGCGGTGGACCCCGGACTTCCTGACCCCACGGCCACGCTCACCGCTGACCCGTATCGAGGACGAACTCGCCACCGTCGCGGCCACCCCACCCGACGTCGTCGACCGGGACCTGCGCGTGCTCTACCGTGCCGGCGAACGTCTCCCGCCACCGTTACGAGACCCGGGTGCGCTCACCCGGATCGTCGCCGCACTGGCCGGTTACTGGGATCTGTGCTTCGCCGCCGACTGGCCCCGGATGCGGGCCCTGCTGGAAGGCGACGTCACCTACCGCGGCCGGGAGATGGCCCAGCACGGCCTGGCCACGATGTTCGCGGGCCTGTCCGACCGGGTCGCCATGACCGGCGACACCGTGGAGGTGCGGCTGCACTCCAACGTCCACTACACCCGCCCGACCCAGGGTGGCCTCACTCTGGTCCCGACGATGTGGACCCCCGCGGTGGCGGCCCCGATCTCCCCCGACGAGCCGCCGACGATCATCTACCTGGCCCGGGGCAGCGGCACCCTGTGGCAACCCGAACCCCTGCCCGCCCCCGGAGCCCTGGCCGCCCTGCTCGGCGTCCACCGGGCGGGGCTGCTCGCCCGCCTCGGCACACCCGCGTCCTCCACCGAACTCGCGACCCGCCTGGGCGTCACCACCACCGCGGTGAACCAGCACCTACGCGCTCTCCGCGCCGGCGGGCTCCTGGTCAGTGCCCGTCACGGCCGCTCGGTCCTGTACCGCCGCTCCGACCTGGGCGACCGCCTCCTGGAGGGATCCGTGCATCCGGATCGCTGATCCGGCCACCGACCGGGTGTGACGCCGGCGGCCGGGTGCCGTCGGCGCGGGTCGCGGCGGCAGGCCGGCCGCGGTCACTTGGCCGGTGGCCGGCGTAGGGCGGCGACCGAATCGCGCACCTGGAGCGATGGGCTGATCATGACTCGGTGAACCGGGCGGCGCGGGTCGGCGAGCCGATCGGCGGCCAGCCGGACGGCGGCCACACCGATCGACCCCCTGGGTGGTCGCACGGCGGTCAGGGCTGGGCTGAACAGCCCGGCCACCTCGTCGTCGTAGGCGATCACCGACAGGTCACCGGGCACCGAGAGGTGCCGCTCCTCGCACCGCTCGACCAGGGCGATCGCCTCGGCGTCGGCGTGCACCAGCAGGGCGGTCGTGCCGGTCTCCAGGCAGCGGTCGATCACCCGGTCGAGGGCGGCCCGGCAGTCGGGGGACTGGGCGTCCGGGACCAGCATGTCGACCGTGCCGGTCACGTCGAGGCCGCAGTCGTCGGCCGCCTCCAGCCAGCCGCGGCGCACGTGCGGGCGGGTGGGGCTCGGCTGGGCCAGGACCACGCCCACCTTCTCGTGGCCGAGGCCGGTCAGGTGCCGGACCGCCATGCCGGCGCCCTGCGCGTGATCGGTGACGACCGACTCGAGGAAGGCGTGGTGCGGCCCGGCGTGGGCGGTGCGCTCCAGCAGGACGACCGGAAGGCCGGTGCCGGCCAGCCACTCGATGGTGGTCCGGGCGGTCGGCACGTCCATCCGCGGGGCCACGATCAGCGCGTCGACACCCTGGTCGACCAGCCGGTTGAGCTGGGGGCGGTCGTCCTCCGTCTGGTACGACGAACCGCGTAGCACGATCTTCAGGTCCAGCTCGCGGGCCGCGCCCTCGGCGCCGCGGGCCACGTGCGGCCAGTAGTAGTCGAGCGACGGCACCAGCATGCCGACGCTGCCGCCGGACGGCCCGTCCAGCTCCGGGTCGCGCAGGTCGTCGGCGCTGGGCAGGGCGACACCACCGTGCACCCGCCGGACCAGGCCCTCCGAGGCGAGCTGGGCGATGTCGCGGCGGATCGTCACGGTGGAGGCGCCGAGCGCGTCGGTGAGGTCGGAGACGCGCAGCACGCCGTCGCGCTGCAACCGCTCCAGCAGCCGCGCCCGCCGGGCCACCTGCAACGGCCCGCGTTTGTCAGAAGTGCTCAACGCGTCTCCTTGACGGTCAGTTCGAGGGTACCGACGGGGCCGAGCGCGGTGACGTCGATGTCCAGGCGTGTCAGCCGGTCGCCCCACACGTCGGACAGCATCGGGTCGTCCAGCTCCCGCACGACGATGGTGCACGGTAGACCGTGCGGTGATCCGCCGCGACGCACATCCGGATCAACCGGCCGCGTGTCCGCCTCGGCGGCCGCCCAGGTGATTGTCACGCCGCCGGCCTCGGCACGGTCCTCCGACACGGTCACGTCTCCGGCCACCACCAGGTGGATCACGGTGGGACCGGCGGGGCCGGGTGTCAGCTCCCAGGAGTCCCGGATGGTGACCGTGCCGGTCGCGCGGTCCAGCCGGGCGACCCGGACCCAGGAGCGGATGTCGTCGCGGGGGTAGGCGGCCGCGAGGTCCATGGTCAGCGACGCGTCGCCGGCGACCACGGCCCGCGCCGCGAACGCACGGCCCGCCGCCTGCTCCGCACCCCGGATGGTGGGTGTGTTGTGCCAGGTGGATCGCATGGTCCAGATCTCGTAGCGGTGCGGCCCGAACGTCTGGGCCGTGTAGGTGGGCCGCCCCGGGTCGACCAGCACCGGCGCCCCGTCCCGGGCCACGATGAAGCTGCCGACGTCGTTGTGGTTGTGGTTCTCGTCGTTGTGGCCGCCCTTGACGGCGAGGGTGAGCCCGGCCGAGCTGCCCGCTTCGGACCGGGCGACCAGCACCTGCGTGGACGGGAACCAGACGTCGCGGGGCAGCGGCGACCCGCCGGGCCGGACCGCCGCCCAGTCGCGGTCGGTGAGCGCCAGCAGCAGATAGCCGAGGCCCGGGCTCTCGTGGGCGACCGGCTCGCCGGGGCGGCGATGCGCGACGGCGTGCGCCTCGGCCTCCTTGTCGCCATAGATCCGGGCCAGCCGGTGCAGGACGTGCCACGGTTGCTCGTACGACGGGCGGGCCGGACCGTCGGCATGGTTGACATGCCACGGCCCGCCCAGGTGGACCCGGTGCGGGAAGGCGACGACGCCGGGTTTCGCCGTGGTGGCGCCGAGCATCTCGAGGGCCTCCAGGTAGCGGCAGGCGCCTTTCCACCAGTACTGGATGCCCTCGTCGATGGCGCCGTCGGTGGGCAGCGCCGCGCCGAACCGGTCGAGGCCCTCGGTGATCAGTCCGATCAGCCGCTGCCGCCGGGCCGGGTCGTCGACCAGGGCGAGCGTGGCGATCAGGACGTTGCTGTGGATCCACGGGTTCCAGTTGTGCACGCGGCCGTCGAGCCCCAGCCAGTGCCAGTCGCGCCGCTCGGTGAACGGGGTCAGGACGCGACGGTCCACCTCGTGCCGGATCCGGGCGCGCAGGCCCGGCACGTGCCCGTCGAGGCGCCCGCCCAGCACGTGGTCGATCCACGCCAGGTCGGCGGCCACCTCACCGGCGCCGAGATCGACGCACGGATCGGTCACCACCGGGAGGACCGAGCCGTGCTGTGCGTGCATGTCGTCGTGGCCCGGCCAGCACCAGGTGCTCTGCTCGCAGAACAGGACGACGCCGTCGGTGACCTCGTCCAGCCACACCGGATCGAGCGTGACGGCGGCCAGGGCGGTGGCGCGGGCCAGCCGCTCGTGCCGCGCCCAGACGGCCTGCTCGTAGGTGTCGCGGTCGCCGTCGCGATAGAACCGGGCGAAGTCGTGGGCCAGGGGAGTGGGCCATGGCGTGCCGAGAGTGGCCCGGGCGCGCTCGGTGAGCGCCTGGAGGGTGGCCGCGTCCACCGCCGTCCAGGCGCCGCGATCGTCGGCTGACGGAACGCGCATCTGACCTCCCCTGTGATCGAAAGCGATCGTATCAGATCACTTCGGAGGTCCCGCCGCGACCGTTCTCGCGGTCCCGGTGGACGACGAGCGCCGCCAGCTCGCGGATAAGAGCAGGTCAGGGTCGTGTGCGATCACTTTTGCCGATCGGTGAGCGAAGAACTCATTGACATGCTCGTTTGTGAGCGTTTTACTTCCCGGAAACCGATCACAGGTTCCGTCCGACCGACTCCGGAGCGTGACGTGCCACCCTCGACCGCTGCCCTCGTCACCCGTTCCGACTGGACCGGGTTCGCCGACCGCCTCCTCGCCGCCGCCTCCCGGCACTCCTCGCCGCGGAACGCGCTGATCACCCTGCCCGGAGCCGAGGGCGGATACTCATCAGCGATCGACGGCCTGGAGGGTTTCGCCCGCACCTTCCTGCTGGCCGGGTTCCGCCTGGCCGGGGAGAACGGCCGCGGGCTCGGCGACCTGGCCGAGCGCTACGCCGAGGGCCTGGCCGCCGGGACCGATCCGGCGTCACCGGCCACCGAGCGATGGGTCCGCCTGGACGAACACGGGCAGGCCAAGGTGGAGGCCGCCTCGATCGCCCTGATCCTGGACATGACCCGCCCCTGGATCTGGGACCGGCTCGACAGCGCCGTCCAGGAGCGGATCGTCGACTACCTGTCACCCGCGGTCGGCGACGACACCTATCCGCGCATCAACTGGGTCTGGTTCCGCCTGGTCGTCCAGACGTTCCTGCGGTCGGTCGGCGGGCCGCACTCGACGGCCGAGATGGAGGAGGACCTCGCCACCCACGACACGTTCCGGCGCGCCGACGGCTGGCTGTCCGACGGCTCCTCGCGGGCGTTCGACCACTACACCGGCTGGGCGCTGCACCTCTACCCGGTGCTGTGGTCGCGGATGGCCGGCGCCGACGGACCCCGCCCGCAGGACGTGGCCCGTCTCGACCGGTTCCTCACCGACGCGCTGGCCCTGACCGGCGGCGACGGCTCCCCGCTGCTCCAGGGTCGCAGCCTGATCTACCGGTTCGCGGCCGCCGCCCCGTTCTGGGCCGGTGTCCTGGCCGGGGTGCCGTCCCACGCACCGGGGCGGCTGCGGCACGCCGCCGGCCGCGTCGTCGGGCACTTCACCGGCGACGGCGACCTGCTCACCCTCGGCTGGCACCGGCCGTGGCCCCGGCTGGCGCAGTCCTACTCCGGCCCCGGTTCGCCGTACTGGGCGAGCAAAGGCCTGCTCGGCATCGCCCTCCCGGCCGACCATCCGGTGTGGGCCGCGCCCGCGGAGCCGCTGCCGATCGACACCGGCGACGTCCTGCACGCCGTCCGCGCCCCGGGCTGGCTGATCGCCGGCACCCGCGCCGACGGCATCGTCCGCGTCGTCAACCACGGCACCGACCACGGTGAGCCGGGCGTGCCCGGCGGCGACTCACCGCTGTACGCCCGGCTCGGCTACTCGACGGCGACCGCCCCGATCCTCGACGAGAGCGGCTGGACCGATCCGGAGGACCAGTCGGTCGTCCTGGCCGACCCGGCCGGCCGCCGGTCGCACCGCACCGGGATGCGCACGCTCGGCGTACGGATCGAAGAGGGTCTGGGGGTTGCCGGGTCGGTGGCCGAGGCGCACTGGCTGGATCCGGATCCGCCCGGCCGTGACCACGGTGCCGGCCGCCCCGGCAAGCTGCGCCGGGCCGGCCGGATCACGACGTTCTCCCTGGTCCGTGGGCCGTGGGAGATCCGGCTCGTCCGCGTGGACGACGCCGAGCCGGAGGCCGCGCGGCTGCGGATCGGCGGCTGGCCGGTCACCGGCGGCACCCTGATCTCCCGGCTCACCCCACTGACCGGCGACGACGCGATCGCCGGCATCAGCGAGCACCACGACGCCGGGCCGCTCGGTGACCCGGTCCGGGTGCCGTGGCTCGACCTCCCGGTCCCCGGACCGGGCACCTGGATCGCCGTCCTGGTCGAGCTCAGCGGCGAGCGGCACGAGACCACCTGCCGCGTCGAGATCCACGGAAAACAGGTGCGGGCCGTCTGGCCCGACGCCGTCCTCACACACACCCGTATCGACATAACGGAGTAGGAATGAAGCGCTCCCTCGCCGCCCTCTCAGCACTCCTGCTGGCCCTCTCCGCCTCCGCGTGCGGCGGAGACGACGCCGAGGAGTCCGGCCCGGTCACCCTCACCCTGGCCGGGTGGAGCCTGGCCACGACCCCGGAGTTCAAGACACTCGCCGACGGCTTCCGCGCCGCCCACCCGGACATCGCGGTCGAGCTCAAGGAGTACGACGCCGCCAACTACGACACCCAGATGATCGCGGACCTGGCCGCAGGCAAGGCGCCCGACATCTACGTGCAGAAGAACCTGAAGAACTTCTACACCTACCAGAACGGCAAGCAGCTGCTGGACGTGTCCGACGTGGCCGGCAAGCTCGGCTCCGGCGTCGGCGGGCTCAGCTCCTACCAGGTCGACGGCAAGACGTGGGCCATCCCGTACCGGCAGGACTCGTGGGTGCTGTTCTACAACAAGGCGCTGTTCGACAAGGCCGGCGTCAAGCACCCGGACGGCACCTGGACGTGGGACGACTACGGGACCGTGGCCAAGGAGCTCACCACCAAGCTGAAGGCGGCCGGCGACAAGGCGCTCGGCACCTACCAGCACACCTGGCAGTCCACCTCGCAGGGCTTCGCGCTGGGCCAGACCGCCGGCGCCGACCTGCAGAGCGGCGACTTCGGGTTCCTCAAGCCCTACTACGAGAAGGCCCTCGCCCTCCAGGCCGCCGGAGCGCAGGTCAGTTTCGGCGACGCCACCACCAACAGCCTCACCTACCAGGCCCAGTTCGGTAAGCAGTCGGCCGCCATGATGCCGATGGGCACCTGGTACATCGCCACCCTGCTCAGTCAGCAGGCCAAGGGCGACGCCGACACCTTCGAGTGGGGCATCGCCCCGGCCCCGCAGGCCACGAAGTCGACCACCGGCACGTCGGCCACCCCGGTCACCTTCGCCGACCCGACCGGCCTCGGCGTCAACCCGAAGATCAGCGAAAGCAAGATCGAGGCGGCCAAGAGCTTCCTGGCCTACGCCGCGTCGGCCGACGCGGCCAAGGCGCTCGCCGGCATCGGCGTCACCCCCGCCGACACCGCCACCGCCGTGGACACCATCTTCACGCTCAAGGGCGCGCCCACCGACGACCTGTCGAAGTTCACCTTCACCACCCACGACACCAAGCCGGAGAACCCGGTCTCCAAGTACACCGCGCCGCTGCAGAACGTCCTCAAGGACCTGCACACCGCCGTGCTGTCCGGCAGCAAGCCGATCGACGCGGCCATCACCGAGGCACAGGACCGGGCCAAGAACGAGGTTCTGAGCAAGTGATCCTCCCGTGGGCCCGGCACCAGCGCCGGGCCCACGGTCCGACAACGGGAGCCGACACATATGACGACGATCGCCGATACCCGCCGCCGGCGCGGCCGGGTCGTCGCGCGCAACACCGCGGTGGGCTGGTCCTTCCTGCTGCCGAACTTCGCCGGCTTCGTGATCCTCACGATGGTGCCGGTGGCGCTGCTGTTCTATTACGCGTTCACCGAGTGGGACGTGTTCGGCGGCGCCACCTGGACCGGGCTGGAGAACTTCCGGCAGCTGGCCCGGGACGCCAGCTTCTGGACGGCGCTGCGCAACACCCTCTACTACGCGGCCTTCCACATCCCGCTCACCCTCGGCGTCTCCCTCGGGCTGGCGCTGCTGCTCAACCGCAGGCTGCGCGGGGTGGCCTTCTTCCGGACGGTCGCCTTCTTCCCCTACATCACCTCGATCGTGGCCATCGCCCAGATCTGGAACATGCTGTTCAGCCCCGGGTTCGGGCCGGTCAACGAGGTGCTGCGGTGGATCGGCGTGGACAATCCGCCCGGCTGGACCACCTCGGCGGACTGGTCGATGCCGGCCGTCATCGTGGTCGGCACGTGGCGGTACATGGGCTACTACATGCTGCTCTTCCTCGCCGGGTTGCAGACCATCCCGGCCCAGCTGTACGAGGCGGCGCTCGTCGACGGCGCCGGCGCCTGGCAGCGGTTCCGGGCGGTCACCCTGCCCGGGCTGCGGCACACCACCTTCTTCATCACCGTGCTGCTCACCATCGAGAGCTTCAAGGTCCTCGACCTGATCCTGGTGATGACCGACGGCGGCCCCGGCCAGTCCACCCTGGTGCTGTCGCAGTACATCTTCCAGAAGGGCTTCGAGGAGAACCAGTTCGGCTACGCGTCCGCGGTCTCGGTCGTGCTGTTCGCCATCTGCTTCGTGGTGACGGTCGTCCAGTTCGTCGTCAACAAACGCCGGAGCGCCTGATGACCACGCTGCTGCAAACCCCGCCGTCCCGGGTCGCCGACGACGAGCTCCAGCCCGTCCGGCGGCTGTCCGGAGGCCGGCGGGTCCTCGGCTACCTCACCCTCGGCGTGGCCGCCGTCCTGGTGCTGCTGCCGTTCTACTGGATGGTCATGTCGTCGTTGAAGAGCAACAACGACGTCTTCACCGTCCCGGTCCAGTGGATCGCCACCGACCCGGTGTGGAGCAACTACCTCGACATCTGGTCCAAGTCCGACATGACGACCTGGCTGGGCAACACCGTCCTGCTGTCCGCGGTGGTCACCCTGCTGCAGGTGTTCACCGGCAGCTTCGCGGCGTACGGCTTCGCCAAGATCCGCTTCCCCGGCCGGGACGTGCTCTTCCTGGCCTACATCGGCACCCTCGCCGTGCCCTGGCAGTCGTACATGGTTCCGCAGTTCGTGATGATGTCGAAACTCCAGCTCACCGACACCCTGTGGGCGATCGTGGCGCTCCAGGCGTTCGGCGCGCTCGGTGTGTTCCTGATGAAACAGTTCTACGAGACCGTCCCGGACGAGCTGATCGACGCGGCCCGCATCGACGGCATGAGCGAGTACGGCATCTACCGCCGGATCATGCTGCCGCTGTCGGTTCCGGCGCTGGCCAGCCTCACCCTCATCACTCTGGTCACCACCTGGAACGACTACCTCGGTCCGCTGCTCTACCTGCGCAGCCCCGACCTGTGGACGATCCAGCTCGGCCTCAAGTCGTTCATCAGCCAGTACAACGCCGAGTACGCGCTGATCATGACGGGCTCGGTGCTGTCCGTCCTGCCGATCCTGGTGATCTTCCTGGCCGGTCAGCGCTACTTCGTCGAGGGCATCGCGACAACGGGGCTGAAAGGATGACCGCCGCCCGGATCCTGCGGGGCGTCCACCTCGCCCTGACGACGAACCTGCTGCTCGCCGTGGCCTGCTCGCCACTGCTCGCGGTGCTGCTGGCCAGCGACCCCGGGCGTACGTGGCCGCTGCTGGTGCTGTTCGCGCCACTCGGAGCTCCCGCCCTGGTAGCCACGTTCACCGTGCTCAGGGCGTACCCCGATGGTGTGATCCTGGGGTTCTGGTGGGCCTGGCGCGGCTCGGCGCGGCGCGCGCTGACCGCCGGAGGTGTCGCCACGGCCGCGCTGCTGGTCCTCGGCGTGGACGCCCGCTGGGCCTGGGGGAGGCCGATCGGCGCGGTCGTGCTGCCGCTGATCGTCGTCGCCATGACGCTGATCGCCGTCACCACCCTGCTCGTGCTGGTCGTCCTCGCCGAACGACCAGCCGTCCGGCTCCGCGACGCCGCCCGCGCCGGCGTCTACCTCGCGGTGCGCCGCTGGTATCTGAGCCTGTTCTCCCTCGCCGTGCTGGCGGTGTTCGAGGCGCTGCTGGCCGCCCGCCCGGCGCTCGCCATCGGCATCGCCGCCAGCCCGCTGCTGTACGTGGTCTGGGCCAACAGCCGATACACGCTGGCCCCGGCCCTGACCACCGCAGCCCCGACCGCATGAACCACCGACCGGAAGGAAGTCATGACGGCGATCGCCGACCAGACCGGAACTGCCGTGACCGCCGCCCTGCGCACCATCGACGCCAACCTCGCCGCATTCGGCGACCGCTACCCCGGTGACACCACCGAGAACGGCAGGTACCGTCCACGGCCGGCGAACACCGGGTGGACCACCAGCTTCTGGCCCGGCATGTTGTGGCTCGCCCACGACCTGACCGGCGACGACACCTACCGGAAGGCGGCGGCCGCCCACGTGCGCGGCTTCACCGACCGGATCGACCGTGGCGTCGACCTCGACACCCACGACCTCGGCTTCCTCTACACGCTGTCGTGCGTCACCGCCTGGCGGCGCGGCCGTGACCCGGAGGCCAAGCGGGCCGCGCTGGCCGCCGCCGACCACCTGCTCAGCCGGGTGCTGCCGTCCGCCGGCATCATCCAGGCGTGGGGCGACCTCGCCGACCCACGACAGCAGGGCCGCACCATCGTCGACAGCCTGATGAACACCCCCCTGCTGTTCTGGGCCAGCCGCACCACCGGCGACCCGCGCTACGCGGCCGCCGCCCGCCGGCACACCGCCCAACTGCGGGATCACATCCTGCGGCCGGACGACACCACCTACCACACCTTCTACTGGGATCCGGCCACCGGCGAACCCCTGCGCGGCGAGACCGAACAGGGCAGCGCCCACGAGTCCTGCTGGGCGCGCGGGCAGGCGTGGGGCATCTACGGGTTCACCCTCAACCACCATTACACCGGCGACCCCACCCTGCTGGGGGCGGCGGTCCGCTGCGCCGACTACTTCCTCGCCCACCTGCCCGCCGACGGCGTCGCCCACTGGGACCTGATCTTCTCGAAGGACCCGGCCACCGGCGAGGAACGCGACAGCTCCGCGGCCGCGATCGCGGTCAACGGGCTCCTCGAACTCGCCGCCGCCGTACCGAACCGGGCCGACCGCTACCGCGCCGAGGCCGGGCGCATCCTGCGGTCGCTGGTCGACGGCTACTCGACCCTGACCCGGCCCGACTCCAACGCGCTGCTGCTGCACGGCGTCTACGACAAGCCCAAGGACGTCGGCGTCGACGAGGGCAACCTGTGGGGCGACTACTTCTACCTGGAAGCCCTCACCCGCGCCACCCGTCCCGGCTGGACCCACCCCTGGTAAGGAGCACCTCTCTCATGGACTACCGCTACCACTGCTACGTCCCGGCCGAGAACGGGGCGAACTCGCTGCCGTTCAACCCGTGCTCGCTGCTCGACTTCCAGCTGCTCGAACTGGGCGCCGGCGAGACCTGGTCGGGACACTCGGGCAACCGGGAGATCCTCGCCGTCATCCTCGGCGGCACCGCACACTTCACCGTCGGCGGGGAGAAGTTCGCCGCCGTCGGGGGCCGGGCCAACGTGTTCTCCGGAAAACCCCATTCGGTCTACATCCCGTACGGCACCGACTTCACCATCGAAGCGGTTGCGCCGGTCGAAATCGCCCTGCCCAGCGCGCCCAGCGACCTGGCCACCGCGCCGTACGTCATCGAACCCGGACAGGTCGCCTCCGGACGGTGGGGAGCGGCCAACTTCGGGCGCGGTTACCACCAGATCCTCACCGAGATCGCCCAGCCCACCCTGCCGGCGCGGCGGCTCATCGTGGGGGAGACCTTCACCCCGTCCGGGAACTGGAGCACGTACCCGCCGCACCGGCACAAGAACGACAACCTGCCCGCGGAGGCCGCGCACGAGGAGATGTACTACTTCC
The DNA here is from genome assembly GCF_019429605.1 of Actinoplanes hulinensis. Classification (NCBI taxonomy): domain Bacteria; kingdom Bacillati; phylum Actinomycetota; class Actinomycetes; order Micromonosporales; family Micromonosporaceae; genus Actinoplanes; species Actinoplanes hulinensis. Next base: position 71,389 of record NZ_JAHXZI010000009.1, read on the forward strand.
GGGTCGCTCCGGCGGGCGGTTTCGGGATCTGCCGCATGTACACCGACGAGGGGTACGAGGAGAACTTCACCGTCCGCGACCACGGCGTCCACATGATGCCCGAGGGATACCACACCGTGGTCAGCGCGCCCGGTTACACCACCTACTACCTGTGGTTCCTCGCCGGGGCACAGCGCACCCAGGGCGCCCACGAGGACACCGACCTGTCCTGGGTGACAAAGACCGTGCCGTTGCTGCGCGACCTGGGGCATTGATGGTCCTGGACAGCTTCCGGCTGGACGGGCGGGTCGCCCTCGTCACCGGCGGCAACCGCGGTCTCGGCCGGGCGTGCGCGGAGGCCCTCACCTCCGCGGGCGCCTCGGTCGTCGCCGTCGACAGCAAAACCCTTGATCTTCGTACGGCGGACCTGCACTCCTACGTATCGGAGCTGGGGCGGCTGGACATCCTGGTGAACAACGCCGGGATCATCCGGCGGGCGCCGGCCGCCGAGGTGACCGGCGCCGACTGGGACGAGGTGCTCAGCGTCAACCTGGACGCGGCGTTCCACCTCAGCCAGGCGGCCGGGCGGGTGATGCTCGCCCAGGGACACGGGAAGATCATCAACATCGCGTCGATGCTGTCCTTCCAGGGTGGCATCCGGGTAGCGGCCTACACCGCGTCGAAACACGCCATCCTCGGGCTGACCAGGGCGCTCGCCAACGAGTGGGCCGGGCGGGGAGTCAACGTCAACGCGATCGCGCCCGGCTACATGGCCACCGACAACACCGCCGCACTCCGGGTCGACCCGGAGCGTGCGCCCGGCATCCTGGACCGCATCCCGGCCGGGCGCTGGGGCACCCCGGACGACCTCAAAGGGGCGGTTGTCTTCCTCGCCTCGGACGCCGCCCGCTACGTCCACGGAGCGGTCCTCCCGGTGGACGGGGGATGGCTGGCCCGCTGATCCGCTCACGGGGAGCAGATCAGCGGGCCCACCACCGGCTGAAAACGAGACGCGCCGGCCCGCTGAATCAGTCGGGCCGGTGCGTCTGTAGAACGGGGATCAGAGCGGGCGGATGTTCTCCGCCTGCGGGCCCTTCTGACCCTGGGTGATGTCGAACTCCACCCGCTGGTTCTCGTCGAGGCTGCGGAAGCCGCTCGACGCGATCGCGGAGAAGTGGGCGAAGACGTCGGGGCCGCCGCCGTCCTGGGCGATGAAGCCGAAGCCCTTGTCACTGTTGAACCACTTCACGATACCGGTAGCCACATCTGCTCCTTCGAAGGCTGTTGGAGACCGCGGTGTGCGGACTCTCACGCCGCCGCGTTGATCACCCGCGCCGGAACCGACACGACAAACGAAAAAGCGCCTGGGCGGGTTCAGATAACCCCATCAGGCGCCGGCAACGTCTTTGGAAATCAAAACTGCAACGAGAAGACCCTAGCACAGTATGGGTGGCGGCCCCGGGCTTTCGGGTGTGACAGACGGTCCTTCTCATGGGAGAGAAGGACCGTGCGGCGTGGGTCAGGCGGTGCCGGCCTGCTGGCGGCACTGGTGGTCGCGGTTGTACTGGAGGGCTTCTTCGAGCTGGTCTTCGAGGATGATGATCCGGCAGGCGGCCTCGAGTGCGGTGCCCTGATCGACCATCTCCCGGGCACGTGCGGCCAGGCGCAGCTGGTAGCGGGAGTAGCGGCGGTGTCCGCCGGCAGAGCGGAACGGGATGATCAGTTTTTCCTCGTCGAGGCGGCGGAGGAAGTCCTGCGAGGCGCCCACGATCTCGGCGGCGCGGCCCATGGTGTAGGCGGGGTAGTCGTCGTCGTTGAGCATGTCGTCGGATTGGGCCATATATACCTCTTCATGATCGAGGGCCCCGGCGCAAGTTGCGCCGGGGCCCAGGGTTACGGGTTGAACACACCATCTACCGACAGGTTCGTCGGGTTCTCGTTTCCACGCCGTGCCGCTGTCGGCGACGTCGGGCGCGAGGACCGCATAAGCGTGACCGGAGACCACCTCACATTCGATGTGACCACGGTGTCCGCCTCAGAACTGGAACTACGTCCTGACGGCGGGCGATCCAACGGCGTCCAGCCCTCCCTTTCCTCTTCTTTCACTACCAACGGTGAGATCCGCCGATGCCGGAACCACACGCGACTTCACGGCCCGCACATGTGCGGCGGATTTTTGCTGCATCAGGCGGAGCCCCGAACCTGCATCGGCCCTGCCTGGTTGCCCTGACCTGGAATTACGTCAAGGTCTTGTCGTGCACTTGCTGTCTTGCGTGCGGTGACGTGGGTCCACCGCGGTCACCGAGCGAGCCGCGAGAAGTTCCGGGCCCGTCTTTGACGCTCGGTGTGTTACGTCAGCGTCTTCAACCGATTCCTGTCGTCAACGGAGGCAACATTACCCAGGCCCACCGAGAATGTCTAGTCTCGGGAGACCAGATTTTCTCGGCGCCTGATCGCGGCTTTTCCGGCCGCGCCGCCGGCCTTGATCTCGGCGAGCACGGCCCGGCCGTCCGGAACGGGCATGGTGAGGGCCAGCGGGATCAGGCCCGGCGAGGCGCCTGGTCGTACGGCGGCCGCCGGTGCGGGAAGCGCAGGCGTCAGGGGAACCGAGAATGTCAGAGGGGGGTGCCATCATCCTCGGCATGGAGATTCTGCCGGGTGAGGGCGTGGCGTCGGCCAAGGTGGGCGAGACCCGTGACGTGGTGGAGAGCCGGGTCGGCCCACCGGTGCATCCGGGCCGGGGCGTGCGGGCCGTTTACGACACCGACCCGATGCTGGTGATCAGCTACCACGCCGACGACACCGTCGAGCTGGTGGAGATCGCCGCCGGCGGCGAGGAGGTGTTCTTCGAGGGCGTCCAGTTGACCGGCCGGTTCATGGGCGATGTGGTCGCTGAGCTGGCCGAGCGGGGGCTGCGCGCCGAGCCGTTCGACATCGGGTTCAGCTTCGTGCCCGGGTTCGCGATCTTCTCGATGGGTTCCCGGACCGCCCGGGACATCGACCCGACCGCGTCCGATGACGATGAGCGCAGCGTGGTCGAGGGCGTGTCGGTGGCGCCGTTCGACTACTTCCGGGAGCCGACCGAGGCCCTCGTCCCTGAGCACCAGGCGAAGCGGTCGACCGACGGCGCGGGCCGCTAGATCATGCGGTCGGGTCCCAGCGATGCCGTGCTGCTGTTCGACGGGGAGATCAGCGTCCACTACCGGTTCCTCTGGCTGGTCGGTGGGTCGGACTGGCCGGAGCTGGTCAGCGCGCGGGCCGGGCAGCGCAACGGCATCCTCGGTGCGGCCGCGCCGGGCATCCTGTCGATGATCACCGGGCTGCACACCGGGCGGGTTCCGTTCCGGGTGGAGTGGCACGACAGCGAGCCACCGGTCGACCCATGGTGGGAGGACGTGGTGGAGGTGTCCTACCAGCCGCCGGGCACCGAGGTCGCGCTGTGCGCGTTCGAGCAGTTCGTGCACCTGACGCTGCCCCGGGCGGACAGCCTGCGGGCCCGGTTCTGCGCCGAGGGAATGGACGAGGGCGCCGAACAGGACACTGCGTTCGACGAGGACCCGGGTCCGGACCGCTATCTGCTGGCGCTGTGGCCGGCGCCACCCGCACCCGAGGCGATCGTGCGGGAGACCAGCGACCAGGCGTCCTATTGGCACCAGGTGGCGCGCGGGGCCCGGCGGGCCTAGGCGTGGAAACAGCGGTCCGGCCGGGCGGTAGGTCAGCTGGGCAGGTCGGTGTAGACGGTGCGGAATGCGGACAGGACGCGGCGCCGCGGCGGGCACTCCCGGATGAGCCGTTGCGCGGTGGCGTACCCGGCGAAAGTGCCCCCCGGTCGCCCATACGGCGGCCACCCGGTTGCCGCGCCGCAGCACCGACAGATAGTCGCGGGCGGGCTGCCACGTAGAACGGCGAATGGGCCCGGGCATGAGCGACCAGGGAGGTCAGCCGGGCGCACAGCCGCTCGGCGCGGTGGTCCGGGGGCGCGGCGCAGGTCCCGGATGACGGAGAACAGACGATCCGGCCATGACTGTTCGTCATGGCCGATGATTCAGTCGTCCGAGGGCAGGATCCGGCGGCCGAACTCGATGTCGTCCAGGTCGCCGTGGAACTGGTCGGTGTCCACGTCGGTCTGCGCGGCGTTGATCCGCTTGCCGCCGATCACCACGGCGCCGCTCGGCAGGATGTCCCGGAGCTTGCCGGTCTGCCGGGCGGGCGGCGTCATCTGGCGGCCGGTCACCGGGTCGTCCACCCGGATCTGGAACAGCACCGGCGACAGCCGGTAGCAGGTCACCCGGTACCAGCGCCCGACCGTCAGCGTCAGGTCGGCCGGCAGCAGCACGAACTCGGTGCCGTCCGACCAACGGCAGGACGGGCGGCCGGAGTCGACCTGGAGCTTCCACTGGCTGACCCCGGCGCCCGCCGCGCCGAACTGGAACACGTTCATCCCGGCCGCCGGCGAGGGCGGCTCGGTGAGGCGGATGTTCGCGGCGTACACGAAACGTCCATCACCCGGCGTGAGGGTGACCGCGTTCGCCGGCCGGATGATCGCTTGCGGACACGGCGCGATGGTGCAACTCCCGCCCGGGAAGCGCAGGAAGCCGTCCACCGAGGTGATCGTGCCACCGCCACCGGTCAGGATGTTGCCGTGCAGGCCCTTGCCGCTGCTGTCGGCGACCCGGGCCGCATCCACGAGGTCGCCGCGGTAGAGGAGTTCGAGTTCACCGGGTGGCGGCGCGGCGAGAGCCGGGGTGGCGGCGAGGACGGCGGCACACACCGCGCCGATGGTGGAACGCAGAAACGTCATGCCGCGAGTGCACCGGAAAGGCCCAGCACGCGACAAGATGGATCTGTGCGACCGACCCTAAAGAGTCGCGGGCACCTCCCACGGCGCCTGCGGCAGCACCCGGCCGGTCTCCAGCAGCGATTTCAGGTTCGCCATGACCGCCGGCCAGCCCAGCGACACGGCCGCCAGGTCGTCGTCGGTCGCCAGGTTCACGTGGGTGACGGTCAGCCGGACGATGTCGTGGTACGGCTCCACCAGGAACGTCACCGTCGACGAGTCCGGCTTCGCCGGTGCGCCCGCCTCCCCGAACGTCATCACCAGCCGGCGGGGCGGCTCCACCTCCAGCACCACACCGCCGGCGTCGGCCACCTCCGACCCGTCGACCCGCCGGTGCTCCCACGGCGAGCCGGGCCGCCAGTCGGACACGTTGCTGTGCCCCCAGTAGGCGCCGGTCAGATCAGCATCGGTCAGCGCCTCCCACACCCGTTCCGGGGTGGCGTGGATGTAGGTCACGTACACGAAATCGGGTTTCATCCGGGGCTCCTCCGCCTGTCGCCGGATCGCGTCGAGCACACCCAGCCGGGGCTGCTCGAACGGTGCGATCCATCGCTGCTGCAACTCGTGAATGGGAACCGGGTTCAGGTAGTGCCATCGCTCCCGGCCGCGCCGGACGACACTGATCAGGTTCGCCTCGCGCAGCACCTCGAGATGCTGCGTCACCGACTGCCGGGTCATCTCCAGCCGCGAGCACAGCCGCCCGAGGGTCTGGCCGTCCTCCTCCCGGAGGCTGTCCAGCAGCCGACGGCGGGTCGGATCGGCGAGTGCCTTGAACACCAGGTCCATGACCTGCATTATGCAGGCAACTGACTGCATGTCGTCAAGGATAACGCGACACTCACCGCCCAGCCACCGTCGGCCGGGCCGGCGCTCGCCGTGCCGCCCGGCTCCTCCGCGCGCTCCCGCAGCGACCGGATGCCGACGACGGGCCGCCACGACTCCGGCGGGACGCCGTCGTCGGCGACCGTCGGTTCGAGCCGCCCGTTCGCCACCACGGTGACCGTGCAACCGCCGCCACGGGTGGACGCGGTCATGGTCCGGCACATCGACGACATCCTTTGGCGGTGTATGCGCCAGGACGACGCGCTGGGTCCACAGGCGGCGCCGGCCACCGTCCTGGCACAACGTGACCTGGTGCGAGAGTTGCTCAGCAGTACTGGCGGTCCGGTCCGGGACCAGCTGCTCAGTCTCCTCGCGAATCTGTCACGGTTCGCGGGCTGGCTCTCCTTCGACCTCGCCGACTACGGTGCCGCCGACGGCTACTACGAGGTCGCGCGCACCGCCGCGCACGATGCCCGCAACACCGAACTCGGGATCATGGTGCTTTGCAACATGAGCCACCTGGCGACCTGGCGTGGGCGACCACGCGTGGGCATCGGCCACGCGCTCGCCGCTCAAGGGCGGGCCGCGCAGATCTCGGACCGTCGGCTCAGGGCCTACGCCTTCGACGTCGCGGCCCGCGCCTTCGCCAAGGACCGCCGGGAACGTGACGCGGCGGCGGCGCTGGAACGGGCCGAGATCGAACTCGGCGAGGTCGTGGACGAGTCCGCGTGGGCCTACTTCTCCAATACCGGCTTCGACGTATCTCGGCATCCGATCGTGATTCCGAATGTCTCGTCTTCGAGGAGTCGTACGAGCCGCGTGCGATGGAGGGCGGATTCGTCGTCCCGTCAGTGGAACGGCGGCCGGGAGAAGGCCTCGTCGTATACCTCGCAGATCGCGTCGAGGTGGGCTGCGGCGAGGTCGGAGACGCCCGCCTCGAAGGTGACGCCCATGTCGGCCATGGGGGGAGATGTCACGGCCGGGTGACCACCCGCTCTGAGCCCGGCGGCCGCGGCAAAGGATTGACCCGGCAGGGGCGCGCGGCTCTGTCGTACAAGGAAAGGGCCTGGGACGAAGGACACCCCGCTGCCGTCAGGGGCGGCAGCGGGGCGAGTGGGTCAGCGGAGGGCGGGCTCTGATGAAGGGGCCGTGGGTTCCGCGTGGTGGACGACCGGGTGGGAGCGTTCCAGGGCCGCGCCCTCGACGTCCACGTCGGGCAGGATGCGGTCCAGCCAGCGGGGGATCCACCAGGCGGAGTCGCCCAGCAGGTGCATGATCGCCGGGATCAGGAGCATGCGGACCAGGAAGGCGTCGACCAGCACGCCGAAGGCGAGGCCGAAGCCGAGCGACCGGATGATGGCCGTGTTGGAGAAGATGAAGCCGCCGAAGACGCTGATCATGATGATGGCGGCCGCGGTGACGACCGTGCGGCCGGCGTGGACGCCCTGCCGGACCGCGACCCGGGCCGGAGCGCCGTGGGCGAACGCCTCGCGCATGCCGGAGACCAGGAACAGCTGGTAGTCCATGGCCAGGCCGAACAGGATGCCGATCAGGATGGTCGGCAGGAAGCTCAGCACCGGGCCGGGGTCGTGGACGCCGAAGAGCGCGCCGAGCCAGCCCCACTGGAAGATCGCGGTGACGCCCCCGAACGTGGCGAACAGCGACAGGATGAAGCCGAGCGTCGCGGTGAGCGGGACCAGGATCGACCGGAACACGAAGATCATGATGATCAGCGAGAGGCCGACGACCAGGCCCAGGTAGCCGGGCAGCGCCCTACCGAGCTTCTCCGAGATGTCGATGTTGCCGCTCGCGGTGCCGGCCACGCCGAACGTCACGTCGCCGGAGATCGGGGACAGGCCGCGCAGGTCGCGGACCAGCTGTTCGGTGGACGAGCTGTTCGGGCCGCCGTCCGGGATCACCTGGAAGGCGAGCGTGGTGTCATCGGCGGACGCGCCGATCGGGGCGACCGCGGTGACGTTGTTCTGTGCCAGCAGCAGCGTGCCGATGCGGACCTGCTCGTCCTGCTGGGCGTCGCCGGTCAGCGGGGCCGGAAGGTCGGCGACCACCAGGATCGGGCCGTTCACGCCGGCGCCGAACCGCTCCTCGGTCAGGTGGTAGGCCTGGTACTGGGTGGACTCCCTGGCCTCGGACGAGCCGTCCGGCAGGCCCAGCCGCATGGACAGCGCCGGGATCGCGACCGCCACCAGCGCGGCGGTCAGGCCCACCACGGTCAGGATCGCGCGGCCGGTGCTCATCGGCCTGTTGTCGAACGCGGCCTGCGCGTGGGCCCCGCGGTTGAGGACACGGCGGCCGATCAGCGACAGCAGCGCCGGAGTCAGGGTGACGGCGAGCAGCACGGCGACCGCCACGCAGATCGCGCCGACCGTGCCCATCAGGCCGAGGAACGGGATGCCGGTCACGTTCAGCGCGAGCAGGGCGACCAGCACGGTGGCGCCGGCGAACACGACCGCGTTGCCGGACGTGCCGTTGGCCAGGCCGATCGACTCGTGGAAGTCCACACCGGCGAGAAGCTGGCGGCGGTGCCGGTTCAGGATGAACAGCGAGTAGTCGATGCCGACCGCGAGGCCCAGCATCACGCCGAGCACGGGGGTGATCGACAGCATCTCCACCACACCGGACAGCGACAGCGCGGCGGTCACGCCGATGCCGACGCCGGTCAGTGCGGACAGGATGGGCAGGGCGGCGCCGACCAGCGTCCGCAGCATGACCAGCAGTGTGATCGCGGCGATCACCAGGCCGGCCACCTCGCCGACGCCGAGGATCTGCGGCACCTCCTGGGTGATCTCGTTGGAGAACTCGACCTCGACCCCGGCCGGCACATTGCCGCCGACGTGCTCGATGACGCTCTTCTTGACCTCGGGCGTGACGTCCAGCTGCGGTTTCTCGAACAGCACCTGCGCCACCGCGGTCGAGCCGTCGGCCGTGACCGTCCGGATCGGCGCCGACATGGCCAGCAGCTTGCGGCCGCGGTCCAGTTCGGCGCTCTCCGTCTCCAGTTGGGCGCGTTTCTCGGTGAGCAGGGCCTGTTGCTCGTCGACCTTCGCCCGGGTGGCCGGGTCCAGTTCGATGCCCTTCGCGGCGTTCAGCTGACCCTGGCCGGCGTCGAGCCGCGCCCGGCCGGCGTCGATCTGCCGCACCCCGTCGGCGACCTGTTTCCGCCGGTCGGCGATCTGCTGCGCGATGGCGAACGGGTCGGTCGTGGACCGGACGCCGTCCAGTTCGGCGGTCGAGGTCAGCAGCGCGCTGATCGCGGCCCGCTGCTCCTCGGTGAGTGCCGAGGAGTCCGGGGTGTGGAAGACGAGGCGACCACTGCCGCCGCTGACGGCCGGCAGCCGTTCGGCGAGCCGGTCGCTCACCTTCTGCGTCGGGGTGCCCGGGATGTCGACCATCGGGGACAGGGCGCCGCCGGCCGTGAGGTAGCCGGTCACCGCGATCCCCAGGATCATGAGCCAGGACGCCAGGACGATCCCGGCACGCCGGGCGGAGAACCTGCCCAGCCGGTAGAGGAGCTCGGCCACTGTGTTCTATTCCTTCTGATAGCCGGTGCGGACGGTTGCGATGAGCCGTTCGAGCAGGTCACGCCACAGGTCGCGGGACTCGCCGTCGGTCGCCGCGGAGGTGGTGGCGATCCAGTGGGTGGCGATCACGACGGTGCCGTTCATCAGGGAGCTGACCAGGATGGCCGCGTCGATCGGGTCCACGCCGGGGTAGCGGCGGGCCAGCTCGCGGGCCATCTCCTCGGAGGTCCGTGTGAACGTGGCCTGGAAGATCTGGGTGGCCCGCGGGTCGCCGGGCGCGAACCCGCCGAGGGCCCGCCACAGGTAGGCGATGATGCCGGGCACGTCGGTGTCGCGCAGGGCCGCGGCGACGTCGTCGAACATCGACGCCCGCTCCCCGGACGTGACCGTGCTGCGGAACCGGTCGATCACCACGCCCAGCATCTCGGTGCACACGGTGGTGACCACGTCGTCGATCGACGAGAAGTGGTTGAAGATCGTGCGCCGGGAGACGTCGGCGCGTTCGGCCAGCTGGTCGACGCTGAACCGGACCCCCTCACCGATCAGGGAGTCGGCGGCGTCGAGGATCGCGCGGCGGTGGCGTGCCTTCAGCGCGGCCCGGCGATCGATGGGCACGGTCGTCACGCTGACTACACTAGGTGCATCGTTGCACTAGGTGCAAACGAGGACCGCCCTCCGCGAAAGCTCACGGAGGGCGGTCCTTCCGGGGAGGAGTCAGAGTCTCTGGGTCTCCGTCGTGGAGGCGTGCAGGTCCGCGGTCGTGTCCGTCACGAACTTGCCGGTCCTCGCGCTGCGGTTGACCTCGCGGTCGCCGCGGCCCTCGTCGCCGCCCACGGTCTCGGTGGTGGTGGTCTCCGGTTGCCGCTTCGCGGTGCTCTCCTTGACGAACCGCCCGCTCCTGGCGCTGCGGTTGACCTCGTGCTCGTTGCCTGCCATCGGGGGGTCTCCTCAAACGGTCGTGGATGTCCGCCACCCGTTCTGTGCCCATCGGGACAGAATGGAAACACCCGGATCGATACCGTTGCGGGATGCTCACCATGGTGGACGCCTGCACCCGCGACGGCACGGGTGGCAGCCCGACCGTCGTGGTCGACGATGATCCGTCGATGCGCGACGAGGACCGATGCGCGATCGTCCGGGACAGCGGGGCCTCGCACGGCGCGTTCCTCTCCGTGCCGCACCTGCGTTTCTTCACCGGTACGGGCGAGCTGCGCAACTGCGGCCACGGGATCCTGGCGGCGCACGCCGTGCTGCTGTCCCGCAGCGGCCTGCCGGAGCAGCGGCTGCGGCACCGGACCGGCGACCGGCCGCACGTGGCCGACGCGGCGTGGCGGCCGGACGGCATCGAGGTGTGGTACGACCAGGGCGCCGTGTCGTTGTCCGCCCCGGACGCGGCGGCCGGGGTCCTGGGCGCCCTCGGCGCGCCGGCCGTGATCGGGCTGTCGGTGGCGTCGCCCGGCACCCCGCGCCTGCTCGTCGAGGTGCCGGACGTGGCGGCCGTGATGTCGGTGACCCCGGACTTCACCCGGCTGGCGGCGGCCTGCCGTGAGCGGGACCTGCTCGGCTGCTTCGTCTGGGCGTTCGGGCCGGACCGCTCGGTGACCGCCCGCATGTTCGCCCCGGCGATCGGCGTCGACGAGGACGTCGCCAACGCCAACAGCTCCGGCTGTCTGGCCGCCCACCTGTACGCCACCGGCCGCGGCGACACCGTCCAGGTCCGTCAGGGTGACGTCCTGGGCCGCCCGTCCACCGTGCTGGCGAGCACCGACGGCCGCACCACCCGGATCGGCGGGACGGTCAGGATCCGCTGAGCGCCTGGTCCAGATCGGCGATCAGGTCCTCCGGGTGCTCGATGCCGACCGCGATCCGGATCGTGCCGGGGCTGATCGACGCCTCCCGCAGCTGCTTCTCGTCGAGCTGCCGGTGGGAACTGCTGGCCGGATGCAGGACGAGCGTCTGCGTACCGCCGAGTGAGGGTGCCAGCCGCACCAGCCGTACCCCCTGCTGGAAGCGCAACCCCGCGTCGTAGCCGCCGGCGAGGTCGAAGCAGAAGGGTGCGGCGAAGCCGCGCACGAAGGTCCGGGCGATCGCGTGGCTCGGATGGTCCGCGGCGCCGGTCCACAGCACCCGCTCGACCGCCGGATGCCCGGCGAGGAACCCGGCGATGCGGGTCACGTTCTCCTCGTGCCGGGCCATCCGCAGGGCGAGCGTCTGGAGGCCGCGGATGGTCAGCCAGGCGGCGAACGGGTCGGCGACCGAGCCGAACTCGACACCGTGCCCCCACACCGTCCGGTAGCGCTCGTCGTCGGCGAAGACCGCGATGCCGCCGGTCACGTCACTGTGGCCGCCCAGGAACTTGGTCACCGAGTGGATCACGATGTCGGCGCCGTGCTCGATCGGCCGGCACAGGATCGGGGTGGCGAACGTGCTGTCGACGATCGTGGTGATCCCGGCGGCCCGGGCGACCGGCGCCAGGTTCGGCAGGTCGCTGACGTGGCCGGTCGGGTTGGCGACGGTCTCCAGATACAGGATCCGGGTACGCGGGGTGATCGCCTCCCGAACCTCCTCGGGGTCGTGCCCGGTCACGTAGGTGACGTCGATGCCGAACCGGTCGGACAGGTCACGCAGCGTGGCGAGCGTGCCGCCGTAGAGGGTGTGCTGGGCGATCACGTGGTCGCCGGTGCGCAGCAGCCCGTGCAGCACCGTCGAGATCGCGCCCATCCCCGAGCCGGTGGCGATCGCGGCGACCCCGCCCTCGAGGTCGGCCACGGTCTCCTCGAGGGCCCGTACGGTCGGGTTGGCGAACCGGGAGTAGACGTAGGAGCCGTCCGGCCGGTGGAGGCCGTCGGCGAGCGGGCCGGGATCGTCGAACGCGAACGACGACGTCTGATAGAGCGGCACCGACAGCGGGGTGCTGGCCGGAACCGGTGCGTGGACGTGGACGAGGCGGGTCTCCGGATGCATGCCCCGATCCTGTGCGCCGGGCGGGTGTCCGGGCCAGAGCCAATGCCAGTACATTGGTTTGTCGATGAGTCCAATCCCGGCCACCGAGCTGGCCGCCCGCCTCGGACGCTGGTCCGCCGGCCGCGGCCCGCTCTACCTGCTGCTCGCCGCCCGGCTGCGCGCCCTGATCGACGACGGCGAACTGCCGCCCGGCACCGGCCTGCCCACCGACCGGGCGCTGGCCGCCGCGCTGTCGGCGGGCCGCACCACCGTGGTCGCCGCCTACGACCTGCTGCGTGACGAGGGCCGGCTGGTCCGGCGGCAGGGCAGCGGCACCTGGGTCGCCGGGGCCGCGCCCGCGCCGCCGTCCACGGCCGAGCCCACCACCAGCCCGGTCTTCCTGCACCTGCTCGACCAGCCGGACCATGTCACCCAGTTCGCCTGCGCCGGGCCGCTCACCCCGCCGGCATCGCTCCGGGCCGCCTACCGTCGCGCGCTCGACGAGGTGGGGGACGGGCTGGGCTACCACCCCGCCGGGCACCCGCGGCTGCGCCGGGCGCTCGCCGACCGCTATGGCGCGAGCCCTGGCGAGATCCTGGTGACCACCGGCGGACAGCAGGCGTTGTCGCTGCTCACCCGGGCACTGACGGCGCCCGGCGATGAGGTCGTGGTGCAGGCCCCGACGTACCCCGGAATGTTGGAGGTGCTACGGGAGCACGCCGCCGTGGCCGTCCCGGTCCCGGCCGACGGGTCGGGTTTCGCGGCCGCCCTGGCCCTGCGCCCCGCGTTCGGTTATCTGATCGCCTCATGCCACAACCCGACCGGCCACCACCTCGCTGAGTCCCGACGTCGCGAGATCGTCGCCGCGGCACTGCGCGAGGACGTGCCGCTGGTCGTCGACGACGTCCTCGCCGAGCTGAGTTTCGACGGGCCGCGCCCGTTGTCCACCGACATGATCATGGTGGGTTCGCTGAGCAAGGTGGTCTGGGGTGGGCTGCGGGTCGGCTGGATCCACGCCCCGGCGCCGCTCGTCAACCGGCTGGCGCGGCTCAAAGCGGTCCATGACCTGGGCAGCGGCGTACTGGACCAGCTGGCCGCGTCCTACCTGGTCGGCGACCTGACGGCGCTGGCCGCGGCCCGCGCCCGCGCGCTGCGCCGGCGTCACGACCATCTCTGTGCCGAGCTGCGGGAACGGCTTCCGTCGTGGACGTTCGAGCCCGCCTCCGGCGGTCAGACCCTCTGGGTGCGCCTTCCGTACGGTGACGCCGCCGCCTACGCCCAGGCCGCGCTCCGCCACGGGGTCGCCGTCCTGCCCGGCGGTCAGCTCGATCCCACCGGCGGCAGCCACGACCGGTTGCGACTGCCTTTCGTGGCCTCACCCGCCGACATCACCGCCGCGGTCTCCGCGCTGGCGCAGGCCTGGCAGGGCTACAGCGGTGAGCGTGTCCCGGTGTCCCTTCCGGCCATCGCCGTCTGATTTCGGGTCTCGTCATATGTCGTGTAACTACGTATAGTCTGGTGCATGCGTGAGACCACGTACTTCACCCTCGCCGCCCTGCAACACGGGCCGCTGCACGGGTACGCGATCATCCAGCGGGTGTCCGAACTGTCCGGTGGGCGCATCCGCCTCGCCACCGGCACCCTCTACACCGCCCTCGACCGGCTCACCACCGCCGGCCACATCCGGGTGGCCAGCGAGGAGATCGTCAACGGGCGGGCCCGCCGGTCCTACGAGCTGACCCCGCACGGGCAGACGGCCCTTCAAGAACAAGCCCAGGTGTACGCGGAAGCCGCCCGCGTCGTGACCCCGGCCCGCCCGGTGGTGCGCCCCGCATGAACGACATCGAACGCCGTTACGCCCGCCTGGTCCGCCTCTACCCGGCCCGCTCGCCCCGCGACGAGATCCTCGACACCCTGCTGCAATCCGGCCGGCCGCCCACGATGCGGGAGACGTCAGCCCTGGTCATCGGCGCGCTTCGGGCCCGCACCGGATACGGGCTGGACCGCTCGCCGGTCCGCCTCGCCGCCCTCGCCGTGCTGCTCTACGCCACCGCGGTCGACGTGCTCACCTCCCTGCCGCTGGACGTGCCCGCGATCGTCGGCACCCCGCTCGGCGTCGCCCAGTACGCGGTCGCCGGCCTGGCCGCCCTCGTGCTGCACGTGACGGCGCTGTTCGCCCTGGCCCGGGGCGCGTACCGACTGTCCGCCGTGGCCTCGGTGCTCGCCGTCGGCCCCGCGCTCGTCGCGCTGGAACGCAGCGGCTCCTACCTCAACGACGGGTTCTGGGCGGCGCCGGTCGCCGCGCTGCTGGTGCTGGCCGTCAACCTCAGCCCACGGCGGGAACGCTCCAGCCCGTACCCCTGGCTCGCTCTTGTGCCGTTCGCGATCGTGATCCTGCCGACCGGGGCCGGCACGGTGCTGTGGACCAGCCTCTTCATCCAGCAGCAGGCGATGCTCGTACTCATCGTCGTCGGTCTGGCCTGGTCGCTCGTCGACCCGCGGGTCCCGCTCGCGGTGGCGGCGCTCGCGCTGTGCAACTTCCTCACCAACGTCACCGCGGTCGCGGTCGGTGCGGTCGTCGGCGACGCGACGATCGCGTACGGCCTCGCGATCACCGCCGCACCCTGGCTGCTCCTGCTCGCCGCGGCCGCCGTCGGCCACCGGCGTGCCCTCATATGAGGCGCGCCGACAGACGGATCATGGTAGAAACCTCGCCGTGTCACAGATCCTTGAGTTCCCCGGCCTGATCCGCCTCCTCGACGAGCGCACGGAGGCGTTCCGGGCCGCCATCGCCGCCGCTGCCGACCTCGGCGCCCAGGTGCCGACCTGTCCCGAGTGGACGCTGTTCGACCTGGCCCGGCACGTGGGGGAGGGGCGCCGCCGCTGGGCCGCCACCGTCGCCGCCGGGCCCGCCGACACCCCACCGGACGCTTCGGTCTGGGCGAGCGAAGCGCCCCGCGAACGTGAGGCCCTGCTGTCCTGGCTGACCGACTCGCAGCGCATTCTCGCGGACGCGCTGCGGGAGGCCGGCCCGGACCGCGGCTGCTGGACGTGGTGGGACGTGTCCGCGTCACCGCAGACGGCCGGCGCGGTGGCCCGGCACCAGCTCCAGGAGGTGGCGGTGCACACGTACGACGCGCAGCTCACCGCCGGCGCCCCGGAGCCGCTGCCGGGCGAGGTGGCGCTCGACGGGGTCGACGAGTTCCTGGCCACCTGCTGCGCCGGGCCGTACCGGTGGCCGTACCAGCCGGTCGCCGTCGACTACCAGGCCACCGAGGGCCGCACCTGGCGGCTCACGCTGGCCGCCGACGGCGTCCGGGTCATCGAGCCGGCCGGGGCCCCGGCCGGCGCCTCCCTGCGGGCGACAGCCTCCGAGCTGGTGCTGGCCCTCTACGGCCGGATCCCGCTGGCCGAGCTGAAAATCGACGGCGACGCCGGCGTGTTCGACCTACTCCTCGCCTGGGATCCCGAGGAGTAGCCGTATTCTGGCGGACTTTGCTATCGACGGAGGTTGAGATGGCCGAGTACCCGCGAGAGATCACCGAGCGTTTCCACGGCACCCCCGAACAGACCGCCACCGCCCTGATCGGCGAGCCACCACAGCGGTGGCGGACCATCGTCATCGAGGACTACGACCCGTCCTGGGTGGACCGTTACACGGCCGCCCGGGACGGGATCCGGCAGGCCCTCGGCGACCGGATCCTGAGCATCGACCACGTCGGCTCCACCTCGGTGCCCGGCCTGGCCGCCAAGCCGATCATCGACATCGACCTGCTGCTGGCCGCCACCGATGACGAGAGCGCCTACGTGCCTCGCCTGGAGCGGGCCGGCTACCGCCTGCTGCTACGCGAACCCTGGTGGCACGGCCACCGCATGCTGATCAGCGCGGCCGAGGACGTCCACCTGCACGTGTGGCCACCGGACGCCCCCGAGCCGATCCGCCACCGCCTGCTGCGCGACTGGCTGCGCACCCACCCGTCCGACCGCGACCTCTACGCCACCGCCAAACGCCGCCTGGCCACCGACCCGGACGGTTACACCCTGTCCAAGAACGACGTCATCGACCAGATCCTCGCCCGCGTCTTCGCCACAGGTTAGGAGACGGCGCGGCGGATCAGTTCGGCGACCTGGCGGGGGCGTACCGGTTCGAGGCTGAAGTTCCTCTCGATCAGCTCCGGGTCGCCGGTCAACAGCGGCCCGAAGTTGAGCCACGGGTCGTCGAACCTGATCCGCTCCTCGACGATCGGCTCGCGGCCCCGCCAGGCCCGGACCCGGACCCACGCCGGGTCGATCGGGGTCACCGACCAGCGGTAGGTCACCCCGTCCACCACGATCTCGCGTATCCGGGTCACAGTGCCGCCAGGAATTCCTCGACGGCGGTGCCGACCGTGCCCAGCACATCGGTGTACGCCCGCACCGGGCCCGGGACGCGCAAGCCGTGGTCCCCTTCGGGGATCTCCAGGAACGGCTTGCCGGTGGCGCGGACGGCCTCGGGCAGCCACAACCGGTCGGCGGTGCCGCCGACGATCAGCGCCGGGGCCGGGTTGGCGGCGATCGCGGCGATCAGCTCCGGATCGGTCAGGACGGGGGTGAGCCAGACGGCGGGCAGCTCACGCTCGGCGGCGAGCGCGGCCGCGTACGTCCCCAGGGATTTGGCGATCAGCACCGGCCGGGCGCTCGCGCGATGCACGGCGGCCGCCACGTGGACCCGGACGAACGGCTCCGGGCCGACCTGGAACAGCCCGTCCGGAGGGGTCCACCGTACCGGCACGACCTCGTCGCCGCGGGCGGTCAGGATGGCGTCGGCAAGATCGAACAGCGTTCCCTCGACGGTGTAGCCACGGCCGGGCACCAGGATTCCGGAAATCATCGGGGCCATTCTGCCAAGCGTTCGCGCAGCGCGGTGATGGCGTCACGGTCCAGGCCGTAGAGGGCGAACCGGGCGTCGTCCAGCCGGTCCAGATAGCGCCCGGCGTCGGCGATGTCCTGCGGATCCAGGGCCGGATCGGCGGCGTGCGCCAGCTCCAGGACACGGTCCAGGGGATAGCGTTCCAGCGCGGCCGCCACATCGATGTAGTCACGCACCTCCCGCCGGTTGACCAGGGCGGCGACCTTCGTGGCCACCAGGTCGTCCAGGTGCATGACCGGGCCGACGTCCATCACCACCGGGGCACGGTGCCGGTCCAGCCGGCACAGGGTCAGCCGCAAGGCCCGGTGCTCCCCGGCGACCAGGAACTCCTGGATGTCGGCGTCCATGCCGGCGAACAGCTCGTCGGCCTCCTCCCGGACCACCCGGTAGCCGGCCGCGGTCAGCGCCGACGTCACCTCACCGGCCGCCGCGACCACCCCGCCGGCCGTGTCGGTGAACAGGTCGATGTCCTCCGTCGGCCGCGCGACCAGCCCGTTCACCAGCCACGCCACCCCGCCCCCGAGAACGAAGCCGTGCTTGTCGGCGACGGCCAGCGCGATCCGGGCGACGTCCCGGTAAAAGTCGTCGACGTTCACGCGGCAAGGTTGGCACACTGCGGCGGTGTCTGATGCGAGTGACGCGCTGGTGTGGTTGGCCGCGGAGGGAATCACGCGGGCCGGGCCGGGGACCTGGCGCTGCGACTATGACGGTTCCGAGATACCGGACCCGAACCTTTCTTTCGACGCGGCTGACTGGGCCATGGAGGACGAGGAGCGGTCGCCGGCGGAGCGGGTCCGTCTCACGCTCGGGCTGTTCGACCTGACCGGGGGAATCTGGATTCACGAGGTGCTGTCCCGTCACCTGGTCACCGGTGGGTGGGATCCCGAGCTGGCCGAGGCGATCTGGACCGGCTACCGGGCCCGCCTCGGGATGCCCGAGGTGTCGCGGGACTTGATGATCTCGCTGGTGGTCAACTGGTTCGAGGACGTTCGTACGTCAGAGGCGGCGTTCCGCGCGCTGCTCGGCGACGACGTGCGCAGGCTGCACGGGATCGGGCGGCTGAGGGAATTGCCGCACTGGCGGGCGGTCCACGTGCTGGCGGCGTCCGGGCCGGTGTGCTGGGACCACAAACGGGACGTCTATCAAGCCTGCGCCTCGGTGCCGGAGTTGCACGCGGCGGTGCTCTATGCGCTGGTCCGCTGTTATCACGACGTCTACGGCCATCTCGTTCCGGCGGAGGCGCTGGAACTCCTGGACGGTCTCGACCTTCCGCGCGACGCCAAAGATCGGGGACCGCTGCGCGCCGTCCTGGCCGCCGGCAACGCCCATCACCGTGACGATCCCGGCCTTTGGCGGCCGGAGTCCTGACCGGTCAGGCGGCGGCGCGGACCCGCAGGCGGGGGTGCCGGGCCTCCCAGGCGGCGCGCACGCTCCGGGGCAGGTTCAGCTCGGGCCACAACCGGGCCAGGGTCGGCCCGTCGAGGTAGGCCCGCAGCTCGTCGACCCGGATCGCCTCGCGCAGCACGTTCTCATACATCCACAGCAGCATGGTGTGCACGCCGAGGTCGAAGGCCCGCTGCGGCTGCCACCACAGGCGCAACGGCAGCTCCACCAGGCCGGAGGTGGGGCCGCGCAGCTCACCGAGCGTCCCGGCGACGACGACCGGCCGGTGGGGCCGGGCGAGGTGCGTGACGGGCGCGGTACTCACGGACATGTCATCAGCCTAAACCGACACACCGGTCAGGCAGCAACCACCTAGATTCCTAGGACGATTTAGGCGGGGTGCGGCGGCTCACCTCGGATCCTGTCCGGCTGGCTCGACCAGTGCACCGGCGGTCTCGACAGGAACGCGCCCGGGCTGCGGGGAGGCCCGGGCGCGTTTCGGACGAGGGTCCGCGTCAGCGGACGCGGTCCAGCAGGCGCTGCCAGCGGCTGCGCGGGCGGCGGGCCTGGGCGACCTTGCGGCCGCCGATCACGCCGGTGGCGGTGACGGCGGCGAGTGCGAGCGCGGCGGCCGAGGCGATGCCGGGGCGGTTGCGCACCACCTGTCCGGCCTGCTTGACCCGCGAGCCGGTCGTCCGCTCCGGGGCGGCGATGTCGTCTCGGGTGCCGACAGTGCTGTCGTAGGTGGTCATGACTGCCTTCCCATGCGTTCGGTTCGGGTGGTTCTCCCGTGACATGCCCACTACGGGCCGATGTCAATCCGGCTTGCGCCGCCCGGCGATGCTGGAAACATGATGGGCCGGTCGCATGCGCTGTCCGGGGGAGTGGGCTGGCTGGCCGGGTGCGCGGCCCTGACCGCGGCCGGTGCGGCGCCCGCGCCGGTGGCCGTGGTGTTCGGCGCCGCCGTGGCCACCGGGATGGCGCTGGCCCCGGATGTCGACCATCCGAAGTCCACGATCGCGTATTCGGTGGGGCATCTGACCCGGCTGCTGGCCGCCGGTGTCTCCCGGGCGGCGGCCGCGCTGCGTACGGCGTCGTGTGGGCACTGCTCGACCGGCCGGCCGCGAGGTGGGCACCGCGCGGTGACCCACACGGCGCTCGGCGCGGTTGTCGCCGGGCTGCTGGCGGCCGGGGTGAGTCTGTGGGCGGGCCGGACCGCCGCGCTGTGGATCATCGGGGTGTCGGTGTGGCTGGCCGCGCACTCCGCACTGTCGCCGCGGACCCGGGCCAAGGTGGGGGACATGATTTTGCCGGGCCGGTTCCGGCGGTTCGCACCCCGGTTCACGGCGGCCGTCGGCGCGGTGCTGGTCGGAGGCGTGGGCGCGGCACTGGCGGCGGCGGTGATCCCGGCCGGGGCCGCCGTCTGGTGGGTGGGTCTCGCCGTCGCCTGGGGCTGGCTGGCCCACGCGCTCGGTGACGCGCTGACGTTCTCGGCGGTGCCGCTGTGGTGGCCGCTGCGCATCCGGGGCTGCCGGTGGACCCCGGTCGGCGCGCCGCACTGGGCGCGCTTCCGCACCGGGTCACCCACCGAGACCGGCGTCGTGTGGGCGATGGTGGCGCTCGGCGTCGGCTCGGTGCTGCTCCTGGGAGCCGTCTCCTGATCGTTGCCTGGACGGCACGAAACAGGGATTCGCCAGAAACTTGGGTAGACCAGGATCAAATTCGTCCGATCGACGAAAGGGAACGCCTTGCTCAGCCGGAACATCTCCACGGTCGCCGTCCTCGCCACACTGGCTCTGACCCAGCAGGCCTGTTCCAGCAGCTCGGAGCCGGCCGAGGAGCCCGCCACGCAGGCGGCCACCCCGGCATCGGCCCCGGCGTCGGCGGCCGCCGACACCAAGCCGTCCGCCACCGCGGCGGGTGACAGCAGCGGCGGCGCCGCCGCGAACGGTGACCCGATCCTGGCGGGCAAGCGGCAGGTCGTGATCAAGCCGATCGAGACCACCGAGTCGATTGTCGTGCTCGAGAAGGGCAAGCTCACCACCACCGACGGCGAGGCGGAACACAGCCTGTTCGTGTTCACCCCGCACAACGGGAAGTACCTGATCAAGACGGCGAAGGCGGACGCCGGCGGTGAGCCGTCCTGCCTGGGGATCAAGAGCAACGGCAGCAACCCGCTGACCGTGGTGTCCGCCGCCTGTGACTCGAGCCGGGCCGGTCAGCTGTTCACCGTCGAGCCGGTGGGCAAGAAGGACGGCTCGGGCCGGCCGATCTACTCGATCAGCAACGGTGACGCGTTCCTCCAGCTCTCCGACCGGTACGGGGTGATCGCCGAGGAACTGGGCGACGCGCCACTGGCCACCACCTACGCGCTCGTCGACAACGGACCGTCCATCCTGCCGTCTCTCGACTGACCCGCCGCTACCCTGGACGGTCATGATGGCGGCGAGAGAGGTCTGGCAGGCCGAGTTCGATCGGGCCGGGATACCGCGGCGGGTTCGTGAGCGGGACACCGATGCGGTCCCGCGCCGCCGCGCCACCGTGGCCGACGGCGCCCGGAGCGCGGATCTGGGACTGGAGTTCAGGGATCACCCGTTCTATCTCGCGCTACGGGACGGCCGGATGACTTGTCTGCAGGGCTTGCCCCCGGATGCGGCTGCCGCGGCCGCCGCGGCGGACCGGTGGCTGTCCGGGGAACGGCCGGGCCCGGTCGCCGCGGCCTGGCCGTTCCTCGGTTCGGTGGCGCTCGCCGAGGCCCGCGAGCGCGGCGACCGTGGGGAGTCGCGGTGGCTGTGGCTGTACGAGAACCACTGCGCCGACCCGATCGCGGGTCGCCTGGCGCCGTTCGTCGGCCTGGCCTTCCACGAGCCACAGCTCCGCGCGATGCAACCGTGGACCAGCCATTTCACCCTGCATTTCGGCGGGGACAGCCCTCTGGTGACTCCGGCGGCACCCGGCCGGTTCCTGGTGCGCACCAGCGACGGCCGGGTTCACGACGAGACGGACGCCGCGGGTGCGCTGGAGATCATGCTGGCCGACCTCACCACCTGATCGGCAGGCTCCGCAGGTGGGCGGTGAGCGCGCCGGCCAGCTGGCGGTGGTCGTGGGCGGACGGGTGCCAGTCGCAGCCGAGCAGGTCGAGTCCGAGCGCGTCGTTGTCGTAGTGCAGCGCGCTGATCCGGCGGTCGCCGGCGGCCGTACGCTGGGCGACGATCTTCTCGACCGAGGTGGCCAGGGCGGTGGTGTTCCACATCGACGGGTAGGTCAGCACCAGCCGGGTGTGCGCGCCGTACCGGTCCCGGAGTTTGTCGAGGAAGCCCAGGTAGGCGACCTCGTAGTCAGCGGCAAGGGCGGCCTCGTCGGCCCAGCGCTCGCCCGGGTGCAGGGCGGTGGAGAAGTCGTTGATGCCGAGCCCGATCACCACGACCTGCGGATTCCACGTGCGCGGACGTTGCCATGCGGCGGTGTCGGCGGCCTGGAGGACCCGGTCGTAGTAGGTGCGGTAGTCGACGGCCGGGTTGGAGCCGTCGTAGTTGCGGACCATGCCCATCCCGGACCAGGCGTTGAGCTGGTAATCGGCGCGCAGGGTACGGGCGGTGAGCGCGCCGAAGGCCTGGTCGGCGTTGGAGTTGCGGTCGACGCCGCCGGTGGTGGAGCAGTCGCGCCCGGCCGAGGAGTTGCCGTAGCCGGCGGTCCAGGAGTCGCCGATGAACTCGATCTGGCGGCCGCGGGCGGCCGGTTCGGTGAGCAGTGCGCCGCCGGGGCCGGCCACGAAGCCGCCGAACTGGCCGGGCGTCCACGGGCTCTCGGTACGTTTGGCGATCCGCACGGTGTGTGTGCCGTGCGCGAGTCCGCGTACCCAATGGGTCGTTCTTCCCGGAGTGACCAGGGTGACCGGAGCCTGATCGTCGATTTGCAGCTCGTAGTCGTTGACCGCGTCGTCGAGGACGACGCCGATCGCGTCGCCGCGGAAGCGGCCTTCGAAGTAGACGCCGGGCCAGGTGTAGCGGGTGTCGGTGCCGCGGTCCTCGATCCGGCCGGGGGTGTGCACGTGGGTGAGTGCCCGGGTGCCCGGCGCGACGGCCCGGCCGGTGACCGGGGAGATCTTGCCGGAGCAGAGGCCGCGGGCGCGCAGTGAGGCGGCGATGGCGGGGATGGCGGCGACCGTGTTCGGCGGCCAGTCGTGCATCAGGATGACGTCGCCGTCGGAGAGTTTGTCGACGCCGGCGAGGATCTGCTCGACCGAGGCGTTGTCCCAGTCGCGGGAGTCGACGTCGGTGTTGATCTCGGTGAGGCCGAAGCGGCGCTCGACGGCCCGCAGCGCGTCGTCGGTGTCCAGGTAGGGCGGCCGGAACAGGGTGGGCGTCACGCCGGTGACCTTGCGGATGGTGTCCTGGGTGCGGGAGATCTGGGACGCCTGCTCGGCCTCGGGGAGCTGGGTCATGAACGGGTGGTCCCAGCTGTGGTTGCCGAGCCACATGCCGGCGGCGACCTGGGCGCGGGCCAGTTCGGGGTTGGCCTCGACGTTCTGTCCGGTGTTGAACATGGTGGCCCGTAACCCGGCGCGTTTGAGGGCGTGGAGCAGGGCCGCGGTGTTGCCGGGGGTGGGGCCGTCGTCGAAGGTCAGGCCGACGTAGCCGGGGCAGGCCGGGGTGGCGACGGCCGGGGCGGGTACGGCGACGGTGGCGGTGATCAGCATGGCTGCGGCGAGTAATCTCATTCCGGGAGCGCTCCCAAATTGGGCACAGAGATCGGCGTTGGTCGATTTGGGAGCCTAGCCTATTCGCGGATCCGCAGGCCAAGGCCCATCGCGATGACCACCGCCTGGTCCGCGGTGATCACCGCGTCCCGCAGCTCGAGCACCCGCGGATCGAACGCGTGCAGGTCCGTCCCGCGCAGGTCGCAGCCGGTGAAGTCGCCGCCGGTCAGGGTCGCGGCGGACAGGTCCAGCCCGCGCATCGTCCCGTTGCGGCAGCGGATCCCGGTCAGGTCGGCCTCCCGCATCCGGACGCTGGTGAAGGTGGCGCTGCCCAGGTCGGCCCGGGGCAGCGTGATGAACGACCAGTCACCACCGTCGACCGTGGTCAGGTCGAACGCGCACCCCTCGAAGGAGCTGCCCACCGCCTTGCAGTTGGTGAACGTGGCGTCGAAGAAGTTGCAGTTCACGAACCGGCAGTTCAGGAACGCGACGTCGGTGTGCTGCGAGCAGTTGAACCGGGCGTCGCGGAAGACGCACCCGGAGAACTCGACGCCCTCCACGTCGGTCTCGCACAGGTCCAGCGCGGAGAACTGGACACCCTCGTGCCGTCGCTCCTTGCCGGCGCCGGCGTCCCAGTCCCGGGTGGTGATCACCTTCACGAGCGCCGCCGCGGCGACCCGGCCAGATACCCGTGCGGGTACGGCAGCGGCTGGTCACCAGCGGCGGTCAGGCGCTCCAGCTGCTTGTCGTCCAGCGCCCACCCGGTCGCGCCCAGGTTGTCGCCGAGCTGCTCCGCGGTGCGGGCGCCGACGATCGGGGCGGTCACCCCGGGCCGTTGCAGCAGCCACCGCAGCGCCACCTGAGCGGGCGTGTGCCCGGACTCCTCGGCCACCGCGATCAGGGCGTCGGTGACCCGCCAGGTGCGCTCGTCGACGCTGTCCTGCCAGTTGCCGAGCCAGGGCTGCTTGTCGCCCTCCCACCGGGTGCCGGCCGGCGCCGCCGTCATGCCGCGCCGGTACTTGCCGGTCAGCCAGCCGCCCCGCATCGGCGACCACGGGATGATCCCGACGCCCTCGTTACGGCAGACCGGCGCCAGCTCGGTCTCGATCTCCCGGTCGATGAGGTTGTAGAGCGGCTGCGCGGCCACGAACGGCTCCCACCCGCGGAACCGGGCCACGTCCACCGACTTCTGCAACTGCCAGGCCGCGTAGTTGCTGACGCCGAGATGCCGCACCAGCCCGGAACGCACCAGCTGGTCCAGCGTCGACAGCGTCTCCTCGATCGGGGTCGTCTCGTCGAAGCAGTGCAGCTGGTACAGGTCGATGTAGTCGGTCCGCAGCCTGCGCAGGCTGGCGTGCACCGCCGCGATCAGGTGCTTGCGGCCCGCGCCGTTGTCGTTGGGGCCGTCACCGGTCGACCAGAACGCCTTGGTCGCCACCACCAGGGAATCCCGCCGCCGGGTCGCCAGCCAGCGGCCGATGATCTCCTCGGAGGCGCCGCCCGCGTACACGTCCGCGGTGTCGACGAAGTTGCCGCCCGCCTCCACGTAACGGTCCAGGATGGCGTGCGAGGTCTGCTCGTCGGATTCGTTGCCGAAGGTCATCGTCCCGAGGCACAGCTCGCTCACCCGAAGCCCGCTGCCCCCGACATTCCGGTACTCCATCCGCGAAATCCTTCCAGTACGGCCTGCGCACGGCAACCGTAAAGTGATCATCGTGGTGCGGTTGACCGGCTACCGGGACTACTACGGCGAGGCGGGGGAGCTGCTCACCATCGACGTCGAGGACTGAGCGAGCCGGGTGCGCACCACGAGATCGTGCAGGGCCGCCACGGCGCTCGCTTCCGCGTACCCCGGAAGTTTGCTCTGATCCCGCGCCTCCTCCAGCTCGGCGCGCAGCGCCGGGACGTCGGCGGCCAGATGGGCCGCCGCCCGCGCCGACATGGGTCCGTGCTCGGCCTCGCGTTTCGCGGCGATCAGCTCCGGCACGTAGGCCAACCGTTGACCGAGAATGCCCAGGTCGGTCTCCAGTTCGCCGGTGCGCATCAGATGGATGCCGGTGAGCAGCACCCGCAGCGTGTAGAGCGCCGGCTTGAGATGCCCGGACTTGTGGTAGAGCCGTTTTTGGGTGGCCGCGAACCCCAGGTAGTGGTGCGCGTGATTGCTGGTGATCATGCCCGTGGCCAGGGAGATCAGCTCGGCGTGCACCTCCGAGGTGAGGACCACGAGCGGAGACAGCAGTTGCTCCAGCACGTACCCGTTCCGGCTGTTGAGCAGCCGCGCGAACTTCAGCAGATCGTGGCTGACCACGTCGAGTTCCACGCCGTCGCGGACGCCGCTGTTCTGGAGCGTGTCCGGACCTGTTCGCAGGCCGACCACCTCCTGGGGCGGCAGTACGTGCGCGGCCCGCAGGTCGAGATCCGAGTCGACCGACGCGAAACCGTAGAGGTGCGCCCCGCTCACGGTGGCGAAGAGCAGGGGATAGGGCAGGGAGGCGGCGGCCTCGCCGGCCCACGACGGGACATCGACGGTCACGGTCTACAGATTCCTTTCGCGTACGCCCACGAGCACCCGGTCGATGCGGTCGCGGTCCGGCTTCTCCGGCAGCGCGGTGCCGGCCGCCGCGTCGGTGAGGTCGGCCTGCAAACGCTCGGCCCAGGCGGCCACGTCCGGCCACGGCACGTCGCCGTTACGCACGGCGAGCAGTTCGCCGCGCAGGTGGGTGACGTCGACCAGGACCTCCCCGGTACGCAGCACGTGCGCCCCGGCGAGAAGCAGGCGGATCATATGCATCGCCTGCTTGAAGTTGATCTCCCCCGTTCGGGCGTGCCGGGACGCCACCTTGGCGAGCTGGTCGCGCGCATAGCTGCCGTAGGTGTCGGCCACCCTGGTGGAGAGGAAGGCGGTTCTCACCGCGAGGAGGGCGTCACCGTCGACGGTCTTGTCCGTTACGAGGGGCGACCACAGCACCTCGAGCACCGTCGGGTTGCCCTGCGTCGCGAGCGTGCAGAACCGCTCGATCTCCCACGAGAACTGCTCCTCGGCCGGCCCGTCCAGATGGGTGGGCGGCTTGTCCAGGGACCAGAAGGCGCGGGTCGGCGCCACGAACACACCCCGCCGGTCGTGGTCGGAGTCCGGCCGGTGAAGTCCATAGGCACGGGAGCCGACCACGACCGCGAGGGCCGTGTGCCGTTGCACGAGCTCGATCATGGGCCCGGAGCGTACGTCTACAGGTCGAGCACCGTCGCGTCGATTTCGTCCAGCTCACTCTGGTCGAAGCCGATCCTGCCGAGGGCGGCGACGTTGTTCTCCAGTTGCTCGACGCTCGACGCGCCGATGATCAGGCTGGTCATCCGCTCGTCGCGCAGCGCCCACGCCAGCGCCATCTGGGCCAGCGACTGCCCGCGCCGCTTCGCGATGTCGTCGAGCGTGTGCAGTCGAGCCAGCGTCTGGTTGTCCAGGGCGCTCTCGTTGAGGAACACGCTGGTGCGGATCCGCGAGTCCTCCGGGATGCCGGTCAGGTAACGGTCGGTGAGCAGACCCTGCTGGAGCGGGCTGAACGCGATGCACCCGGCCCCGGCCGCCTCGAGGGTGTCGAGCAGCCGGTCGTGCTCGATCCACCGGTTCAGGATCGAGTAGGACGGCTGGTGGATCAGCAGTGGCGTGCCCAGCTCGCGCAGCAGGTCGGCGGCCTGCGCGGCCTGCTCGGACCGGTAGTTGCTGATGCCGACGTAGAGCGCCTTGCCGGAGCGCACGATGGCGTCCAGGGCGGTCATCGTCTCCTCGAGCGGGGTCTCCGGGTCGGGCCGGTGGTGGTAGAAGACGTCGACGTAGTCCAGGCCCATCCGCTTCAGCGACTGGTCCAGCGACGAGACCAGGTACTTGCGGGAGCCCCAGTCGCCGTACGGGCCGTCCCACATGGTGTAGCCGGCCTTCGACGAGATGACCAGCTCGTCGCGGTGGTGCTTGAGATCCGTGTTCAGGATGGCGCCGAAGTTGGTCTCCGCGCTGCCCGGCGGCGGCCCGTAGTTGTTGGCCAGGTCGAAGTGGGTGACCCCGAGGTCGAAGGCGCGGCGGACGATGGCGCGCTGACGGTCGACGGGGCGGGAGTCACCGAAGTTGTGCCAGAGGCCGAGGCTGATGGCGGGGAGCTTGAGGCCACTGCGACCAGCACGGCGGTAGATCATGTCGCGGTAGCGGTCGGCGGCAGGGAAGTACGTCACATCGAACACCCTAGGGCTCCCGGACCCACCCATGTGCGCTGGTAGGTTGGGGGTGCACGCGGGAGAGACCTTTGGGCGCCGAAGAGGCAACTCCTCCCCGGAAACTTTCAGGCAAAAGGACCGCGTGGGCAGGCGACTCTGAAATGCCGCGGTGTGGGTATGACAGAGGGGGAGGTTGATCCTCGACCTTCTCACGCTCTGGAGTCGCCCATGACGTCCCCGTTCGTTTCCCGGCACATCGGCCCCGGCCCGGACGAGCAGGCCCACATGCTCAAGACGGTGGGGTACGGCTCGGTCGAGGAGCTGATGGACGCCGCGATCCCCTCGTCCATCCGGTTCGACGGATCACTCGACCTGCCGGCCGGGATCTCCGAGGAGCAGGCGATCGCCGAGCTGCGCGGCATCGCGGGACGCAACGTGGTGGCCACCCCGATGATCGGCCTCGGCTACTACGGCACGGTCACCCCGGCGGTGATCAAGCGGAACGTGCTGGAGAACCCGGCGTGGTACACGGCCTACACGCCGTACCAGCCGGAGATCAGCCAGGGCCGCCTGGAGGCGCTGCTCAACTTCCAGACCATGGTCACCGACCTGACCGGGATGACCACGGCCAACGCGTCGATGCTCGACGAGGCCACGGCGGTCGCCGAGGCGATGACCCTCGCGCGCCGCGCCTCCAAGAGCAGGAGCAACGTGTACGCGGTGGACGCCGACACGTTCCCGCAGACGCTGTCGGTGCTGCGGACCCGTGCCGAACCGCTCGGCATCGTCATCCACCTCGTGGACCTCGACGGCGGCGCGGAGCTGCCGGAGGACTACTTCGGGCTGCACCTGCAGTACCCGGGCGCCTCCGGCAAGGTCCGGGACCACGCGGCCCTGGTCGAGGCCGCCCACGCCGAGGGTGCCCTGGTCACGGTCGCCGCCGACCTGCTGGCGCTGACCCTGCTGCGCTCGCCCGGGGACATCGGCGCCGACATCGCGGCCGGCACCACGCAGCGCTTCGGCGTACCGCTGGGGTTCGGTGGCCCGCACGCCGGTTACCTGGCGGTGCGCAACGGCCTGGAGCGGTCCCTGCCCGGGCGCCTGGTCGGCGTCTCGAAGGACGCCGACGGCGATCAGGCCTACCGGCTGGCGCTGCAGACCCGTGAGCAGCACATCCGCCGGGAGAAGGCGACCAGCAACATCTGCACCGCGCAGGTGCTGCTCGCCGTCATGGCCAGCATGTACGCGGTCTACCACGGCCCGGCCGGCCTGCGCGCCATCGCGGCCCGCACCCACCAGCACGCCGCCCGCGTGGCCGCCGGCCTGCGGATGGTCGACGGCGTGACCGTGGTCCACGAGAGCTTCTTCGACACCGTGCTCGCCCGCGTGCCCGGTAAGGCCGAGAAGGTGCTCGCGGCCGCCGCCAAGTACGGCATCGACCTGCACCTGGTTGACGCCGACCACGTCTCGATCTCCTGCGACGAGACCACCACCCAGTCGGAGGTGCAGCGGATCTGGGACGCCTTCGGCGTGACCGTCGGCGGCGCCTACGTGTGCGTGATGAACGTGGAAGCGCTGGAGACCGGCCGCCCGATCCCGGCCGCGCTGGAGCGCACCGGCGACTACCTGGCCCACCCGGTGTTCAACACCCACCACTCCGAGACGAGCATGCTGCGCTACCTGCGCAGGCTGTCGGACCGGGACTACGCGCTGGACCGCGGCATGATCCCGCTGGGCTCGTGCACGATGAAGCTGAACGCCACCACCGAGATGGAGGCGGTCACCTGGCCGGAGTTCGCCGACATCCACCCGTTCGCGCCGAAACTGCAGGTCGCCGGCTACGAGCATCTCGTCGCCCAGCTGGAGAAGTGGCTCGCCGAGATCACCGGCTACGACGCGGTCAGCGTCCAGCCGAACGCCGGCTCCCAGGGTGAGCTGGCCGGCCTGCTCGCCATCCGCGGCTACCACCGCTCCCGCGGCGAGGCCCACCGGGACGTGTGCCTGATCCCGTCGAGCGCGCACGGCACCAACGCGGCCAGCGCCGTGATGGCCGGCATGCGGGTGGTCGTGGTGGCCTGTGACGCGGACGGCAACGTCGACCTGGCCGACCTGGACGCCAAGATCGAGAAGCACCGGGACGCGCTCTCGGCGATCATGGTGACCTACCCGTCCACCCACGGCGTCTACGAGACCTCGATCGCCGGCCTGTGCGCCAAGGTGCACGAGGCGGGCGGGCAGGTGTACGTGGACGGCGCCAACCTGAACGCGCTGGTCGGCTACGCGCGGCCCGGGAAGTTCGGGGCGGACGTGTCGCACCTGAACCTGCACAAGACGTTCTGCATCCCGCACGGCGGCGGCGGTCCCGGCGTGGGCCCGGTCGCGGTCGGCGCGCACCTGGCCGAGTTCCTGCCCGGGGACCCGTTGCGGCAGGGCGACCACCACGCCGTCTCGGCGGCGGCGCACGGTTCGGCGGGGATCCTGCCGATCTCGTGGGCGTACATCCGGATGATGGGCCCGGACGGTCTCGCGGCGGCGACCGCGTCGGCGGTGCTGGCGGCCAACTATGTGGCGGCGCGGCTGCGTGAGCACTACCCGGTGCTGTACGCGGGCGAGCACGGCCTGGTCGCGCACGAGTGCATCCTCGATGTGCGCCCGATCACCAAGGCGACCGGCGTCTCGGTGGACGACGTGGCCAAGCGGTTGATCGACTACGGCTTCCACGCGCCGACCATGTCGTTCCCGGTGGCCGGCACGCTCATGGTCGAGCCGACCGAGAGCGAGGATCTGGCGGAGCTGGATCGCTTCATCGCCGCGATGATCGCCATCAAGGGTGAGATCGACCAGGTCGCGGCCGGGGTGTGGCCGAAGGACGACAATCCGCTGGCCAACGCGCCGCACACGGCGTCGGCGGTGACGGCGGACGAGTGGGCTCACCCGTATTCACGCTCCGTGGCCGGTTTCCCGGCGGGCGTGGACCGGACGGCGAAGTACTGGCCGCCGGTGCGCCGGATCGACGGGGCCTTCGGAGACCGGAATCTGGTCTGCTCGTGCCCGTCGCCCGAGGCGTTCGAGGACTGATCCGGAGTCGCGCAGGTCGCGGTCGTCGCTGATCGCGGCCTGCGCCGCCTTCGTAGTCGTCGATTGATTACGCTGCGTCGCGTGTTCAGTGATGGGTCACGCCGCCAGGGCGTGCACCGCCGGGCCGCGGTGCGGCTCGATCATGGTGCCGTCCGGCAGCAGCTCGCCGGTGTCCTCGAAGATGATGACGCCGTTGCAGAGCAGGCTCCAGCCCTGCTCCCGGAAGGTCGCGATGATGAGTGCGGCCTCACGGTCGGTAGCGTCGGCGGGGGGACATGGGTTCAGGTGCTGGCACATCGGTGGATCTCCGTTGGGGGTTGTGTGAAGGTTCACAAACGCGGTGACGAACGTTACCTCACATCGAACGACAGCGGTTCAACCCGGTGACGGCGTCCGTGTCCGCGTCCTCGGCTCCGATGTTCCACGGCGGCGGCGTTGTTGACCACTCTCCGCTACCTCCGTTCGGGGCGCCACCGGGCGCTCCGGCGGACTGCGGTGCACGTCATGACGTGTTGAGCGCTTTTCGATGGCATCGGGGTGATCCCGGTGACCCTGCCGAGCTTCTTGCCGCGTTCCTCGACGGCAACGGACTACCGGTGCGGAATCTTGGCCGAACGGGTGACAAAAAGAAGACGATCGGCGATGGTGCAGTTTGCGGGGCAGCACTCTACGTGTCGGCGGATGCCGGATGCGTGATGGCTGGGGGAGTGGTCGGCGCCCCCTCGCCAGTGCCCAGCATTCCCGATGTTTACGCCGTTGTATACCGACATTCCGCCTCTCAGACGGATTTTTCCCCTTCTAAGGGATGGTCGCTCGGCCCGTGGCGGGACAGCTGGAGCCGCGCCGACCACGCCCACGCCATCGACCAGGTCCGGGCCGCCATCGCCCGCGGCGACGTCTATCAGGTCAACGTCGTGGGGCACGCGTCGGCGCCGTACACCGGGGACCCCGGGCCCGCCCTGCGCCGCGTCGCGGGACTGCCCGGCGCCCGCTACGGCGGCGTCCTGGCCGGCGACGGCTGGGCCATGGCCACCGCCTCCCCGGAGACCCTCGTCGAGGTCCGCCACGGCCGGGTCATCACCCGCCCGATCAAGGGCACCCGCCCCGCCACCGACGCCGGCCGCTTCGAACTGCTCGCCTCCGCCAAGGAACGCGCCGAGCACGTCATGATCGTCGACCTGGAACGCAACGACCTCGCCCGGCTGCCCGGGACCGGGCCGGTGCGGGTGGACGAGCTGTTCGCCGTACGCCGATGGGTGGGTCTCTGGCAGGCCGAATCCGTCGTCTCCGCCCCGCTCGACGGCGACGTGGACCTGGCCGCCCTGCTGCGGGCCGTCTGCCCCGGCGGCAGCGTCACCGGCGCCCCCAAGCTCGCCGCCCTCGCCCAGATCGCCGCCCTCGAACCGGTCGGCCGCGGCGTCAGCATGGGCGCCCTCGGCTGGCTCGGCCACGACCACCTCGATCTCGGCCTGAGCATCCGCACCGTCACCGTCGACGGCCGCCGCGTCCACGCCTGGGCCGGCGGCGGCATCACCATCGACAGCGATCCGGCCGACGAGGTCGCCGAAGCCGCCGCCAAAGCCGGACCGCTGCGGGCCGCCCTGCGCGGCGCCTGACCCCACAGCCTCCTCCAAGCTCTCTCCGAGCCGCCTCTACCTATTGCGTGCCACTGTCGGCATCCGCCCCCACGGAAGGGGGCTGAGCGCGTAATTTGACGCACGCGCGGCACCGAGGCGGTCCACAATGGCACAAGGAAGTGCCGTGGTGGCTGCAGAGAGGCGACATCGCGGTCATGCTCGACACCCTTGATCCACCGGTCTCCGGCATCCACCTCCGGGTGGACTTCGCGGGATTCGCCCACGCCAGCACGCCCCGGCTGCACAGCAGCGCCTTCCAGCTGTGCCGGGACTGGCACCTGGCCCAGGACCTCACCCAGACCACCCTCACCAAGCTGTTCCTCAGCTGGGACCGGGCCGTCGACAGCGACAACCTCATCGCGTACGCCCAGCGGGTGCTCCTGCGCGTCTACCTCGACCACCGGCGCCGCCGCAGCTCCACCGAGGCCGTCCCCGGCGAACTGCGCGAACCCGCCTACTCGATGAGCCCCGAACTGCGGCTCACCATGCTCGGCGCGCTTGCCCGCCTGCCCGCCCGCGACCGCGCCATCGTCATGTTGCGCTACTTCGCCGACCACAGTGTGGAACAGGTCGCCCAGGAACTCGGAGTGCCCGTCACCGTGGTCAAGAGCCAGACCCGGCGGTCGCTCATCAAACTCCGGCAGATGCTGGTCAACGACCGGCCCGTCCTTTTCACGTAACGACCAGATAGCCTCTGAGGCATGACAGTCAGGCCTATTCGGCTCTTCGGTGACCCGGTTCTGCGCACACCCGCCGACCACGTCACCACCTTCGACGCGGCACTGCGCGAACTCGTCCAGGACCTGGAGGACACCGTCCGCGAACCCGGCCGCGCCGGCGTCGCCGCCCCACAGATCGGCGTCGGCCTGCGGGTGTTCTCGTACAACGTCGGCGGCCGGGTCGGCCACGTGGTCAACCCGGTGCTCAGCGACTTCGCCGGCGAGCAGACCGACGAGGAGGGCTGCCTGTCGCTTCCCGGCATGGGCTTCGACACCCGCCGCTCCGAATCCGTCGTCTGCCACGGCTTCGACCAGCACGGCGAACCACTCGTCATCGAGGGCACCGGCTTCCTGGCCCGGGCACTCCAGCACGAGACCGACCACCTCGACGGCCGCCTCTACATCGACACCCTCACCGGCGACGTGCGCCGCCAGGCCCTGCGCGAGCTGCGCCGCGCCGTTCCCCGATGACGGCCGCCGACGCTTCCGCCGCGGACGGGGATCCCCTGCCCTCGTCATCGCCTTCATCATCGCCTTCGGCGGGAGACGCCCGGCGCCTGGCTGCCGCATCCCTTGCGGTGGGTGATCCCACCGGCTGGTTCGAGCATCTGTACGCCGAAGCGCGCGACGGGCGAGCCGAAGTGCCCTGGGACGTGGCCGCACCCAGCGCCCACCTGCGGGCGCTCGACCTGCCCGCCGGGGACGGGCGGCGTGCCCTGGTAGTCGGCTGCGGACCCGGGCGGGACGCCGAGTACCTGGGCGCCCTGGGATATGCGGTGACCGCTTTCGACATCTCGGCCACCGCCATCGACCTGGCTCGTGCCCGGCATCCGTCGAGCCCCGTCTCCTACGCCGTCGCCGACCTGCTCTCCCCGCCCGCGGCCTGGCGGCACGGGTTCGACCTGGTCCTGGAGAGCAACAACGTGCAGGCCCTGCCAGCCGACATCCGGGCCCGGGCGATCGCCGTGCCGGGCATGTTCGTTGCGCCCGGTGGGTTGCTGGTCGTGCTCGCGGCGGCCACCAGCCGGGTGGACAGCGACGGG
Source organism: Actinoplanes hulinensis (assembly GCF_019429605.1). NCBI lineage: Bacteria > Bacillati > Actinomycetota > Actinomycetes > Micromonosporales > Micromonosporaceae > Actinoplanes > Actinoplanes hulinensis. Next base: position 105,180 of record NZ_JAHXZI010000009.1, read on the forward strand.
TCCGGGCCGCCGTGGCCGCTCACCCGGGCCGAGATCGACGGGTTCGCGGTCGACGGGCTGCGGCCGGTTTCGATCACCCAGGTGGACGCTGCCGGGACCACCCTGCCGACCCGCTGGCAGGCCCTCTTCACCCGCTGACCGGACTGCCCGGCCAACGGTGGCCGGGCCTTCCGCGGCCGCGCCGAACCTCCGGCCCTCAGACTTCCGGATCCCGCGTTCGAGCCGGCCCCCGGCCCCTGTCGCACCGGCCGCCTGATCCTGGAATCAGCGGCGGCCGCTTCCTACCGGACCGTCGCCGGCATCCTGTGCTTCGCGGTCCACCAGCGGAACCGCCGCCATGCGAGAGCCGGGACATCGCGGGCCGACGATTCTTGTCGTACCCCGTCGGTAGGTTGCGCGGCGTGGAGAACACGGGAACAGAGGACAGTCTCATCCTGCCGGAAGCCTGGCTGGAGCACCTGCATCCGCGTCGCGGCGGCGCCCGGGTGCGGCCGTTCGTAGCCGATCCGCAGGCGCGCGCCCGGGTCGACCGGATGCTCGCCGAGCGACAGCACCGGATGAGCCAGGTCCTCGCCGCCCCCTCCACACCGGAGGCGTTCCGGGCGGCGGCAGCGGAGTGGCTGGCCGGGGCCGCCGTCCCGGTCGGGGCCGCCGCCGTCGCGGCGATCGCGGCGCGTGACGCCGCCGACGAGGCCGCGCTGGCCGACGTGTGGATCAGTGAGCACGGGCTGCGGTTCGCGGCGCTCGCGGCGGTCGAGATGGCATCGCTGCTGATCATCGACGACAGGCTGCCACTCGAGTGGCGGCATGCCCCCACGGCCGATCCCGGGATTCGGCGCCGCCCGCAGACCGCCCTTCTCGATGACGCGCCGCCCGGCCCGGCGGTGCTGTTGCGGGTCCGAGCGGCGCTCGCCAGCGCGCCGCAGCCCGAGTTCGACCAGGTCGTCACCGCGCTGGCGACCTTCCGCTCCGGTTGGCTGTTCGCCCGGGCCGCCTGCTCGGTGCTGGTTCAGCGACCGGACTGGGTGGAGGAGGACGTGACCGAAGCGGTGGACGCCGACGACCGCCGCCGCTGCGCGATGCTGCTCTACGCGGCGCGGACACCGAAGCAGGTGACCCGGCTCGCCGACCTGGTCGGTCTCCAGGAGCAGAAATTCGACAGGGAACTGGTGCTCACCCTTGTCGACGGCGTCGGTGTCGCCGTCGCGCCGACCCTGTTCGACTGGGTCGACCCGGGATTCCCGCGCTACGCCGATCGTGGCGCCGAACAGCGCGTTCTCTCCGTGCTGGCGGCGTTGCCGGGCGATGACGTCATGCGCGGCCTGCAGGCCCGTTCCGGTTCACGGCCGGTCCGGGCGGCACTGCTGGAGGCGGCCGAGCGGTTCCCCGCCCGTGCCATGCGGATCTTCGCCGAGGAGGACGACGAGCTGCTGCGCTCGCACGTGGGCCGCCACCCCGGCCTCGTCGATCAGGTCATGCCGCTGCTCAGCCCAGCGGCCGCCGGGCGGGTGCGGGCCATCGTGGAAGCCTGGGGTGAGGTGGTGACCGCTCCACTGTCCGCGGTGCCGCCGGTGCTGGTCGACCCGCCCTGGCGGAACCGTAAGAAGGCCGCCAAGCCGCCGGTGGTCGCCGGGCTGACCTGCGCCGACGCGCCTGCGGTGAGCTGGCTTCCGGGTGAGCGGCAGGAGTGGGCGGAAACTGATCTGTGGTACCGCGACGATCTCGCGACCGACTGGCCCGCCACGGCGGAGCAGGTGATCACGGGCACCGACAGGTGGGACGACGCCCCGGGCCTCCTGTTCACCCGGGCGCCTGAGGAGATCGCCCGCACGACGCTCGCCCGGTGGCAGCCGCGCGTCAACTGGGACTCGGACCGGTGGATCGCGGTCGCCGCGGCCCGCCTCGGGACCGACGTGCTGCCGGCCGTGCTGACGCTGGCCAGGGCGACGCCCGCCGACTACGGTCCCCGGCTGATGCCGTTCACGTCGCCGGAGGTGGCGGTGCTGATGGCCGACTGGTCGGCGCGGCTCAAGTCGATGCGCCGCCTCGCCCAGCGGTGGCTGGTGCGTCATCCCGCAGCGGCCGCCCGTGCGCTGATCCCGGCGGCGCTGGGCCGAGCCGGCACGGCCCGCAGGCAGGCCGAGCGCGCCCTGCTCCTGCTGCACGGTCACGGTCATGCTGAGCAGGTCCGGGCGGCCGCCGCCGGATACGGCTCCGAGGCCGCCGCCGGGGTGGAGGCGCTGTTCCTCGCCGATCCGCTGACGGCACTCCCGAGCCGGATGCCGACCGCGCCGGAGTGGGCGGCGCCCGGCGTGCTGCCGCCGGTCCGGCTGCGTGACGGGTCCGGGGCGCTGCCCGCCGAGGCCGTCGCCAACCTGGTCCTGATGCTGATGATCTCCCGCCCGGACGATCCCTACGCCGGTCTGGAGCTCGTCCGGCAGGCCGTCGAGCCGACCGATCTCGCCGAGTTCGGGTGGGCGCTGTTCGAGTTGTGGCAGGCCGCCGGGGGCGTCGCCAAGGACGGCTGGGTGTACGACGCGGTCGCGCTGACCGGCGACGACGAGACCGCCCGGCGACTCACCCCACTGATCATGGCCTGGCCCACCGAGGGCCGCACCGCGGCCGCGGTCTCCGGGCTGTCCGTGCTGGTCGGCATCGGCACCGACGAGGCGCTCATGCAGGTGCACCGGATCTCGCAGAAGGCGAAGTCCACGCCGCTGCGCAAGGCCGCGACCGCGCGGATCGCCGAGGTCGCCGAGGCGCTCGGGCTCAGCGCCGAGCAGCTGGCCGACCGGTTGGTCCCCGACTTCGGGCTGGACGCCGACGGCAGCCTGCGGCTGGACTACGGGCCGCGGCAGTTCGTGGTCGGGTTCGACGAGCAGTTGCGGCCGTTCGTGGCAGGTGTGGACGGCAAGCGGCTGAAGGCGCTGCCCAAACCCGGGGCACGGGACGACGCGGAGCTCGCCGAGGCGGCCTACCGGCGGTTCTCCGTCCTGAAGCGGGACGTCCGCAAGATCTCCGCCGAGCAGGTCAAGCGGCTGGAACAGGCGATGGTCACCGGCCGGCGCTGGACCGGGGCGGAGTTCCGGCGGCTGTTCGTCCGGCACCCGCTGATGTGGCACATCGGGCGGCGGCTCGTCTGGGCCCGCTTCGGCGACGACGGCGCGATGCTCGGCGCGTTGCGGATCGCCGAGGACCGCAGCCTCGCCGACGTCGACGACGAACCCGTCGACCTGGGCGACGACGACGTGGTCGGCATCGCCCACCCGGTCCGGCTGGGCGCCGACACGTCCCGATGGGCGGAGGTGTTCGCCGACTACGAGATCATGCAGCCGTTCCCCCAGCTCGGGCGGCCGGTGTACACGCTCACCGAGCAGGAGGCGGCCACCGGGCGGCTGGAGCGGTTCGAAGGCGTGACCGTGCCGACCACCAAGGTGATCATGTTGGACCGGCGGGGCTGGAGCCGGCAGGAGGCGGCGAACGCCGGAATCCAGCCGGGCTTCGACCGGATCGCCGGCCCGGGGCAGGTCCTGTCCGTCGACCTCGATCCGGGCATCGTCGGCCAGGTCGGCTACGACGCCGAGCAGAAACTGGTCGCGGTCTACCTGCACGACGGCGGCGCCAGCGGATGGCACCTCACCGAGGAGCAGACCCTGCCACTGGCCGGTTTGGACCCGGTCCTCGCGTCCGAGGTGCTGCGCGACCTGACGGACATCACCACCTGACCGCCGGTGCCCGCGTGGGCCCCGGCTCGTCACCAGCCGTGGCCGCCGGCGCCCGTGACGGCCACGGCTCGTTGCCGATCTTGAACTTCGGTAGCGTGTGCCGCCATGGGACTCCGGGATCGCCTCATCGTCGCTGATGCCGCCGCCGGACGCGCCGGCCGGCGGACCATGGTGGAACGGGCCGTGCTGCTGTCACTCGCGGCCGTTTCGGCCGCGATGTGGGCGGTCGGTGTGACCATCCTCCAGCCGCTGAGCGAGCCGGAAGGCCCGGACGCCTACGGTGAGAACAACACCTATTGGGCCCGCGAGCTTCGCTGGGGTGCGCTGATCGCCCTGATCCTGATGGTGATCGTGTGCGCCCGTGGCGACCGCCGGGCCACCCGCGCCGTGTGGGCCGGAGGGTTGCTGTGGTTTGGCGCCGACCTCGGCCTCGACCGGATCGACCAGGACTCCGGCACGATGCGGCTCGCGATCGGTGCGGCGGTGGTGTCGCTCGCCGGCTGCGCCGCCGTCCGCGCGGTCTCCCGGATGCCCCGCACGGGGACGCTGCTCACCACGGCGACCGTCGCGGCGGTCGCGTCCGGGTTGGTGACGATCACCGAGTCGCCGACCGACATCGAGGTGGCCCTCCACCTGGGCAGCGCGGCGGTCGGTTCCCTGCTCGCATCGGTCGCGGTCGCCGCCGCCGTGCGCGCTGCCGCCGTCGTGAGCCCGACCCGGGTCGCGGTCGGTGTTCTCCTCACGACGGTGCCGTGGTTGCTCCGATACGTCTCCCCGCAGCCCTCGGCGGGCCGTGTGATCGGGGCCTACGCCTTCACGGTGCTGCTCGTGGTGATCGTCGCCGCGATCGCCCTCCGCCGGGACGACCACACGCCGGTGGCGGTGATCGCCGCGCTCGTGCTGCCGGTGTCGTGGCTGCCGCTCACGCTGGCGACCATCGTGCTGCGGATCGGAGCGCCGTTCACCGCGCTCGCCGCCAATCCGCCGGTCAACACCGCCGACGAGGACGTCGTCCTCATCCTGGTGGCGATCCCGATCGGCCTGATCCTCGGCCGCATCCTGTGGGCTTTCGCCTCCAGCCGCCCGGCTACCGCCCCGGGCCGGTGAGCCGGATTCTGCTCGTGCGGCACGCGATGCCGGAGATCGACCCGGGCGTTCCGGCGGAGCTGTGGCGGTTGAGGCGCGGCGGGCCGGGCGGCCGCCCGTGAGCTGGCGGCGCTGATCCAGCCGGGGGCGCGGTTCGTCTCCAGCCCGGAGCCCAAGGCGATGGAAACACCGGCGGAGATCGCGGGAGACGGTCGTTCAGGAGGTGTCCAGCGCCTGGGCCGTCGTCGCCCGCTGGACGCCCTGCATCAGCCGGGGGTTCGTTCCGCGGATCGGGCAGACCTATGCGGTGGCGGAGAGGCTGGCGAAAGCGGTCAGCGGCAGCAGCAGGAAGACGCCGGGGATCACGGCGCTGCGCCAGGTGCGGGTGGTCAGCCGGGCCGCGGTCTCCGCCAGGAACAGGACCACCAGCACCGACGCGGCGGCCAGACCCACCGGCCGGCGGACCGTGCCGATCAGCAGGCACACCGCGGCGCCCAACTGGACCGCCGCGAACGGGCGCCACAGCCACTCCGGGTAGCCGTAGCGGCCGGGGACGTCCAGCTCCTTCACATGGTCGGCCGGCATCCGTAGCTGCACCGACGCCTGCCAGATGAGGAACAGGCCGGCGAGCAGGGGGAGCAGTAGTAGGTGTCCGTCGGTCACCGAGACACCCTACGTGCCGGCTACGTTCCGGTGATCAGGAGAGGTCGTCGGACTCACCCAGGGCGATCCGGGCGTACGTCGTCTCGCTCTTGGCATCCATCCAGGCGTCGAAGTTGGCGAAACCGACGTCGGTGGACAGCATCCGGTCATGGATCGGGAAGGCACGCAGCGGCGCGATCGCCCGGGTCATCTCGATGGCCTCGCGGTGCTTCGCCCACGGCGCCGCGGCCGGCACCAGCAGGGTGGTGACGAGCGTTTCCGGTACGAAGTACGAGTCGCCGGGGTGGTAGACGCCGTCCACGACATAGCCGAGGTTGGCGCATCCGGGCAGTCCGTCGATGATCTCGGCATGCTGCCCGCCGACCGCGGTCACCTGGAAGCCGGCGGCCTTGAACTCGTCGCCGGCGCCGACCACCGTGGCGGTGGGCAGCAGTGCCCGCACCGGCTCCGGCGCGAAGATCTGCAGTTCACGTGTTGCCGTCAACTCGTTGATGCGTTCGGCGTCAACATGGTCGTCATGTTCATGGGTGATCAATATGTCGGTGACCCCGTCGAACGCCTCCGCCTCGGTCCACACACCCGGATCGATCAACAGGCGACGATCGCCGTTCGCGATCCGGACACAGGCGTGGGTGAATTTGGTCAGTCGCATCGCCTCACCCTATGCCCGCTGTCAGCGAGCATCCGGACCTCGTCTCGCCTCTGGGTGAGCCACCGGACGGGCGCTGGCGAGATCGCGCAGCAGCGTGGTGGTCCGTCGCTGCTCGGCCGGATCGCCGAACGGGGCCGCGGCGAACTCGGTGATGCCGGTGTCCTCGAGGCGCTGGACGGCCCGCGCCACCGTCTCCTCGTCGCCGACGACCGCGACGTCGGCGGGGCCGGTCACGCCCTCGCGGTCGAGGACCGCGCGGTACTCGGGGACCTGGCCGGCCATGCCGAAACGCTCCGTGATGCGGGAGCGTGCGCCGGCCTCGTCGCCGGTGACGCAGACCGGCAGGCCCGCGACGATGCGCGGGGGCGCGGGGGCCGCTTCGCGGATCAGGGGTACGACGTGCGACTCCAGTGTCCGGGGACCGGTCATCCACGTGATCGCGCCGTCGGTGGACGATCCGGCCAGGCGCAGCATCGCCGGGCCGAGGGCGGCCAGCAGGACCGGAGGGGGTGCGGTTGCCGGCAGTTCGACCGTACCGATGCTGGTCAGGAACCGACCGGTGTGGGTGACCGGCTCGCCGCGCAGGAGCGGCAGCAGGATGGACAGGTATTCGCGCAGGTAGCGGACGGGTTGGTCGGTGGGGAGGCCGAACATGCCGCCGGTCATCGCGCCGATGCCGGCGCCGATGCCGAGGGTGAGGCGGTTGCCGGTGGCGGCCTGGACGGAGAGCGCTTGCCCGGCCAGCAGTAACGGATGTCGTTGCCGGACCGGGACGACCGCGGTGCCGAGGCGGATGCCGGGCGCGTGGGTGCCGGCGACGACGAGAGCGGTGAGGGCGTCCCACCCGAGGGCCTGCGCCGCCCACACGCCGAGACCGTCGGCGGCGGTGACCTGGTCTTTCAGGTCGGCGGCGGTCGCCGGGCCCCGTACGTCACCGATCATGATGCTGATGTCCATGCGTGTTCTCCTGGCAGGGTGGCAGCGTGCTCCGGCTCCAGCGGATCGCTCGGCCGCCGGGTCATGGTTCCGGAGTGGTTCTCCGGTACGATACGGAGAGGTTCTCCGGATGGGAAGAGCGGGATGAGAAGCGACGCACGGCAGAATCGCGACCGGGTGCTGGCCGCGGCGCGGGAGGAGTTCACCGCGCACGGTGCGGCCGCCTCGCTCAACAAGATCGCGCAACGGGCCGGGGTCGGGCCGGGCACCCTCTACCGGCACTTCCCGTCGGCGCAGGCGCTGCTCGTCGCGATCATCACGGCGGACGTGGCGGCGCTCGTCGATCACGGGCGTGAACTGCTCGGCCATCCGTCGCCGGGCGAGGCGCTGCGGATCTGGCTGCGGGCCGTGGCGGTGCACGCGACCGCGATGCGCGGGCTGGTGGCGACCGAGTTGCTGGGTGCGGATCCGGCGCTGGCCGAGTGCCATGACCGGATCCGGGCGGTCGCCGGGGACCTGTCGCAGCGTGCGGGGGTCCGCGACGATGTGGACGATCTGTTGACCGTCGTCAACGCGGTGGCCTGGGCGAGCGAGCGGCATCCGGGGGATCAGGGACGCCTCGGCCGGCTGCTGACCCTCGTCACCCGGGGACTGCCATGATCCGATAGCGTGCCGACTCGTGAACCCCCTGCTGCGAAGGTTCGTCGATCTCCTCGAGGACGGGCTGGCACCCGACGGCTTCGTGCGCCGCGGGCCGGTCTACCGGTATCTCGACGCCGACGGGAACGGCATCGCCCTCGACATTCAACGGACCACCGCGATGTACGGGGAGGTCGAGTTCTTCGTCAACGCCGGGGTGCTGCTCGGCCCGTACGTTCGGTATTTCCTGGATGACGAGGATCCGCGCCTGGACGTCATACCGCGTCACGGTGTCTGGGAGCACCGCCTGGTGGCGGAGGACGATGACCACCGGTTCTCGCTGGCCGACGAGGCCGGCGCGGACCGTGCCGCCGAGGTCGTGCTGACCTGGACGAGGGCGAACGTTCCCCGGCTGAAGGGCTGGCTCGGCGACTACGACGCGATGCTCGCCGCCGTTGCCGAGGACGGGGAACGGGTCAGGCGGGCCCGCGCCGAGCAGCTCGCCTCCGGGGAGTGGAAGCCCGGCCGCTGGCCCGACGGGACGTGGCGCGAGAAGGTCATCCGGCTCTACCGGGATGCCGAGCGCGGCGACGTCGGCGCGGTCAGCGCGCTGATCGGGACTCCGAAGGCCGTCGACCCGGACTCGGTCCACGCGGCCGCACTGGCCTACGCCGAGCAGCGCCGCGCCGAACGGAAGGGCTGACCGGCATGGGGTACTCGGGTCTGGTCGTCGTCGCGCGTACCGGTGACACCCGCCTCGACGATCTGGTGTGCATCGAGGATCTGCTGGTCGTCGCGCGCGGTCATCTGCGGGTGGGTGGCTGGCGGATCGGCTTCCTCGGGCAGAACGACGACACGTCACCCGGGCGGCTCGCGGCGGATCTGGCGCTGGAGACGGCGGCGCCCGCCATCGCGATGTGGGTGGTGGACAGCGACTGCGCCTTCGCGGTGGCGGAGCATCCCGTCGGGGAACGGGTCGAGTTCTATCTCAACGAGGAGATCGTCAAAGAGCTGGCGGGGGACGACTTCGAGCCGCTCAACAGCGAGGCCGTCGCCGGGCTGATCCGCTGGGCCGGCGGCGGGGACCCCGATCGGCTGGCGGCCGCCCTGGAGGAGAGTCCCGGCCCGTTCGGCGACGGCATCTACGCGTTCGCCGAGGCGCTGGGGATCGGGCCGTTGCCACCGGCGTGAAGCCGGATGGCCCCGCTGCCCCCGGCTCGAGCCGGGGGCAGCGGTCACCTCAGAGGACCGTGCAGGCGGTGCCGTTGAGGGTGAAGGCGGCCGGGACCGGGTTGGCGCCGGTCCAGCTGCCGAGGAACCCGAACGTGGTCGAGCCGCCGGCCGGGACGTTGCCGTTCCAGGACGCGTTCGTGACCGTGACCGAGGTGCCGGTCTGGACGGGCGAGCCGCCCCACAACTGGGTGACCTTCTGGCCGCCGGTGAACTGCCAGTTCAGGTTCCAGCCGGTCAGCGGTGTCGGGCCGGTGTTGCCGATCTTGACCTCGCCCTGGAAACCGCCGGGCCAGCTACCGGTGACCCGGTAGGTGACGGCACACGACGACGTGCCGGTCGACGGGCTGACGCTGGCGGAGGGACTGACGCTGGCGGACGGGCTGACACTGGCGGACGGGCTGACACTGGCTGAAACGCTGGCCGACGGGCTGACGCTCGTCGAGACGCTGGCCGACGGGCTGACGCTCGTCGAGACGCTGGCCGAGGGCGAACTCGGCGACGGTGAGGTCTCGATCTTGCTGGGGTCGACCACACCCCAGTACGCCTGCTTGGCCTGCAACCGCGTGTCGAACAGCAGCGGCGCGTCCTTGCGGGTCACCGGGAACGTGTCCAGCCACGTGTTGTCGTCGGCCAGGCCCCACAGCGTCACCGAGGTGATCTCACCCGGGTACTTGCGGAACAGGGCGAACATGTCGCGGTAGACGTATGCCTGCTTGAGTAGACGATCCGCGGGCGGGGTCGTGAAGTTCTCACTGTTGCTCGTGTAGATGCTGACGTCCATCTCGGTGATCTGCTGATCAATGTTGAGTGGAATGAACTTCGTCAACATTGATTCAGTCTCGGCGATGGTCGGCCAGTTCACGTTGATGTGCATCTGGTGGCCGACGCAGTCGATCGGTACACCCTCGGCCTTGAGTGTGCTGACCAGATTGAACAGGTGGTCACGCTTGGCCGCCACGTTGGTGTTGTAGTCGTTGATACACAGCTTGGCGTGCGGCGCCACCTCACGTGCCACCCGGAACGCGGTCCGGATGTAGTCGAGACCGGTCACGTTGTACCAGCTGCTGCGCCGGTTGCCGTCCGACTGACTCTCGTCGATGACCTCGTTGACGACGTCCCACACGCCGATGTCGGTGCCGTAGTGGGCGGCCACGTTGCGGATGTGGTTCTCCAGCCGGGCGAGCAGCAGCGTCTTGTCCTCGGCGGTGGCGGTCATCGGCTGACCGTCGGCCCCGGTGAACACCCATGACGGTGTCTGGTTGTGCCAGACCAGGGTGTGGCCGCGGACGGCCAGGTCGTTCGCCTTCGCGTATGCCATCAGCGGGTCCGCCTGGGCGTACGTGAAATTGTTCTCGGACGGCTCGGTGGCGTCCCACTTGAGCGCGTTGCCCGGGGTGACGGTGTCGAAGTGCTTGGTGAGCAGCTGGCCGTGTTCGGTCACGATCTCCGCGCCGGTGATCGCCGCGCCGACCGGGAACTCGGTGACCACGTCCTTCACCGACGGGATGCCGGTCTGGACCGGCAGCGCCGGCACATAGCCGGCGGTCACGTCGTCGATATGGAACGAGCCGGTCGTCGACGAGGTCTCCACATAGACGCGCAGGAACTCGACGTCGGAGGCGAGCGTGTACCGGCCGGTCAGGTTCACCCAGGATCCGCTGGTCACCGCGGTGTTCCCGACGACCTGGTCGTAGGCGGCGACGCCACCGGTGCGGCGTTCCACACTCAGCCGGGCGTTGTCCGAGCCGCTGGACATCCGGACCCACACCGAGATCGTGTAGGCGGTGCCCTTCTCGAAGGTGTCCAGCACGTCGAGCGACGGCCCCTGCCAGGCCGCGGTCCGCCCGGAGACGAGCAGGCTGCCGGTGCCGCCGTGCGCCTGGGCGGTGCTGTGCGCGACGGTCTCGGCCGACCGCCCGGACCAGCCCTGGACGGTGCCGTCCTCGAAGTTGCTGGTCAAGACGGTGATGGGGGTGGGGTCGTCGGCCGCATGGGCGGCCACGGTGACGGTTACGGCGGCCGCCGGGATCGCCACCAGGAGGGCGGCTATGGCCAGCCGGGGGAGAGCGCGCATTCGCGGCTCCTTCGGGGGGTCGTGACGGGGATAGAGCGACATCGTTGCATGGGAGCGCTCCCATTACAACGACGTCAAATCAGACGTCTTGGCCGCCGGGCCACGCGGCCTCCCGCACCCGCACTGCCGTGCGGCGGCAGCCGGATTGGCCGGCGCCGCTACCCGGCGTCCAGGACGGTGTCGACCCAGCGGCAGAACGGATCACGGGTGCCGGGGTCGCCCATCTCGGCGGGTTCGGGCACGATCTCCCGTGCGGTCTCCGGGATGGTCACCCGCTCGCCGAAAGTCCGGCGCAGCCAATCGCGGTAGGGCGCGTTGGCGATCTCGTGGTCCTCGCCCGCCGGTTGCGGCGGGGCGCCGAACTCCGCGTTCCAGCCAACCAGGCGGCCGCGTACGAGGCCGTCTGATCCGCGGTGAAACCGCGCAACTCCACACGCGTGCCCACCCAGGCGTCACGGCTGATGGAGCCGTAGAGATCTCCGTCGTGGCCGGTGACCACGAAACCCTGCTGACCGACCCACTCGAACAGCAGGCGCAACGGCTCGGGCAGGTCGAACCCGGCGGGCACGCGCGCCAGTGTCAGGCTCAGGAAGTCGCTCACCGCGACATCGTAGGCGCCCGTCACGGCTGAGTGGTTGATGATCCTTCGACCGCTTCGGCACCCCCGGGCCAGGGGTTCGGAACCAGGAAAAGTGCTGATATCGACCTGGCTAGGCTGCGGGACATACTGGTGCGACGTAGCGCGGCCGGCATGAGTACGGCCGTTGTCGTGGAGTTGCCGGTCTCAGTGGCCCGGGCCGAGCCGTCCGAGCAGGACACCGTTTCCTGCCGGCCGCTCATCAGGGACACGGCGCCGAACTCGAGCAGGGTCGGACCGCTCGGCTCGAGACCGGCGGCCCGGAGGTCCGGGAGACCCCGCCGCGTGCGGTAACCGGCTGACAGACGACCTCCATACTGGAATCCTAGGAAGCCCTGGCGGTGGTGCGGTCGATCACGTCATCTCCGGGCTTCATCGAGGGGGAGGCGGTAGAGGGTGATCCGGCAGTTCCAGTGGCGTGACTACGACGCCGTGACCGGGGTGTGGGAGTCGGCCGGGCGGGAGGTCGTGCCCCGCGCCGAGCTGGAGGCCAAACTTGCTCGCGACCCCGAGTTGTTCCTGGTGGCCGAGACCGGGCGGCGGATCGCCGGGGTCGTGATGGGCGCCTACGACGGGCGGCGTGGCTGGATCCTGCGGTTGGCCGTTCATCCCGACTACCGCCGCCAGGGTCTCGCCTCCCGGCTCGTCGCGGAGCTGGAGGCACGTTTCGTGCGGCTGGGGTGCCCGCGGGTCAATCTGCTGGTGATGCCGGACAACGAGGCGGGGCTGCGGTTCTGGCAGGAACTCGGCTATCTGCCGTGTCCCGACGTGCTGTGCACCAAACCGATGGGTACGCCGGTCAGCCGGGACTGAGGCCGTTGAGCAGCGCGGTCAGTCCCGCGCCGAACTCCGCCTCCGGTGTCACCGCGGCCGCGTCCCGGGCGGTGCTCGCCATCAACGGGAAGTCGCTCTGCGCGGCGATCACCTTCGTGCCCGGCCCGGCCAGTGGGCCGAGGTGCTGCAACTGGAGCACTCCGACCATGTAGCCGGTGATCGCGCGCAGCGCCGTGACGCGGGCCGGTCCGGTGTGGCCGGCCGCGGTGAGGACCTGGAGAGCGGTTTCCGACCAGCGGAGCAGGCTCGGTGAGCGGTGCCGGTGCGTCATCAGCAGCGGTACGACGGCCGGGTGGGCGCTGACGGCGACCCGTACCCGTTCGGCGAGCGTGGTGATGGTGTCGCGCCACGGCGTGTCGTCGCCGGGTGGGCGGGTGTCGACGTCGGCCAGAACCAGTTCGACGACCAGGGCTTCCAGTTGGTCGCGGCCGTCGACGTACCGGTAAAGCGCCATCGTGCTGGTGCCCAGCTCGGCGGCGACCGCACGCATGGTGAGCGCGTGGAGGCCCTCCCGGTCGATGACGGTGAGCGCGGCGGCGGCCAGTTGGCTGGTGGTGAGGGAGCGCGGTCTCGGCATGGCGCGCATAGCGTACCGTCCGATCGTAAGCGTACGATGTACGCCTACGATTCGATGGAGGCCAGATGCTGTCGCTCACCGCCGTCCAGGACGGCGCGCCCGTCCCCGTGCCGGACCCGGTCCGCATGGTCCACCTGCAGCTGCGCCGCTTCGCCGGCTGCCCGATCTGCCATCTGCATCTGCGGTCGTTCGTCCGCCGCCACGCCGAGATCGAGTCCGCCGGCATCCTCGAGGTGGTCGTCTTCCACTCGGCGGCCGACGAGTTGCGGCCACATGTGACCGATCTGCCGTTCCCGGCGGTCGCCGATCCGCAGCGGCGCCTCTACCACCGGTTCGGCGCCGAGCCGTCGGCGCGCTCGCTGCTCGATCCACGGGTGTATTCCTCGGTGGTGCGGGCGGTCACGGTCGGCACCGTCGAGTTTCTGCGGGGCCGGGCGAAGCTGCCGTCGCTCAAGCCCACCGGCGGCCGGCTCGGACTGCCCGCCGACCTGCTGTTCGCGCCGGGCGGCGACATCGTGGCCCGCAAGAACGGCGTCCACGCCGACGACCAGTGGTCCGTCGACGAGGTCCTGGAGCTGGCCCGATGAGCGCCGTCGAGCGGGACGCCGACCAGTGGTCCTTCCACGAGGTCCTGGAGCTCGCTCGATGAGCGCCGTCGAGCGGGACGCCGACCAGTACGAGGTGGTCAGTGCCGGCTACACCGCACCGCTGCTTGCCGCTGCGGGGATCACTGTGGGCGATCGGGTGCTCGATGTCGGATGTGGCTACGGCACGACGACCCGGGCGGCCGCGCTCCTCGCCGGATCCGGCCGGGTGCTGGGCAACGACCTCAGCCCGGCGATGGTCGCCGGTGCGCGTGCGCTGAGCGCCGGCGTCGACCACGTCGCCTTCGAAGTCGGCGACGCGCAGACCCATCCGTTTCCCGATGGCGGATTCGATGTGGCCATCAGCCGGATGGGGGTCATGTTCTTCGCCGACCCGGTGGCGGCCTTCACCAACATCGGCCGGGCGTTGCGGCCCGGCGGGCGGCTCGCGATCGCCACGGTGGGAGCGCCCGAGGACAACGATCTGCCCGGCCTCGTCGCCGCCGCCGCGCCGGGCGCGGACGCGGTGCTCGCGCTCTCCGATCCGGCGCATCTCACTGCCGTGCTGGGCGCCGCGGGATTGCAGGACATCACGGTACGGCCGGTCGCGACGACGATCGCATTGGCCACCGACCCGGCGGCGGCTGCCGAGTTCATCTGTGAATGGGGCGCCTTCCGTGGCTTCCTGACCGCCGGTCCGGCCGAGGAATTCACCGCCCGGCGTGCGGTGGCGGCGGCCGCGCTGACCGTGGCGGCGCAGCGGTTCCACACCGGTGATGGGATCCGTCTGCGGAGTTCGGCCTGGTTGGTGACCGCGGTCCGCCCGGCCTGAGAACTCCGTCCGCAGCCGCATTCAACGTTGATCAATGTTGATTGGCGCCGGCCGGAGGGAGGACCAGGTCTTCCTAGGATGGTTTAGGGGAAGTGCGGCAACCCGCTAACTCACAGCGTCGGCTTCGCCGACTGATCTCCGAACCGGCGGATCCGGATGCCTGGGTGGAGCCGATCGACGGCGCCTCGTAGAGCAGCCAGAACAGCGTGGCGATCATGTCGAAAGGGGGCGGTTACCTCGGGCAGGCGGTGGCGGTGCCGAGCCAGGCCAAGCGGGTGAAGGCCGGGCCGGATCCGATCGGGCCGCCTTTCGGGCCGCCTTCTTCACCAGCCGCCTTCTCCATCAGGATGGCCTCGGCTACCGGCAGGCGAGGCGACCGCGTTTCACGGGCGGCGGATCGCTGCGGGCACCGGTGAAATAGGTGCCGGCGAGTGCGCCGGATGAACCAGCGGCGGCGAGGGGGCGGGATCAGACCTCGCCGGGGCGGTGTCGTCGATGGCTAGTCGGCCGGATCATCCCGGAGCCGGCCAGGTGACGTCGTCGATGGCGAGCCACGGCGCGGCGGCGACGGCCGCGGGGGTGAGACCGGTGAACTCGCCGGCGTCGCGATGCAGATGCGACTGGTCGGCGTAGCCGGCCCGGGCCGCCACGTCGGCGATCGGGTGCCCGGCGGCGAGCAGGTGGGCGGCCAGGTCGAAGCGGGCCAGCCGGGCGGCCCGTTTGGGGACGACGCCGAGCTGGGAACGGAACCGGGACCACAGGCGCTGGCGGCTCCATCCGACCTCGCCGGCCAGGTCGTCCACCCGGATGCGGCCGTGGCTGGTGCGGATCCGCCGCCAGGCGTGGGTGACCTCCCGATCGACGGTTCGCCCGCTGTGGAGTCGGCGGCCGAGGATGTCGGCGGCCGTCGCGAAACGGTCCTCCCACGAGGTGACCGCGCGGAGGCGGGCTTCAGCGTCGTGGCCCCAGACGTCGTGCAGGGCGGCCACCATGCCGGTGAGTTCGGTGCAGGGGCCCAGGAGAACGGCCGCGACGGTCGGTTCGAGGCGGATCTGCAGTAGGTCACCGTTCGTTCCGGCGGTGCGGACGGCACCCGGCAGAAGTCCGATGACGGCGCTGCCGACGATCTTTCCGGCGGGGGCCGGCGCCGGGCCCACGGTCCGTCCCGCTGGGACCGGGCTCGCGGCCAGTCTTGCCGGCACTGGGTCTATGGCCAGCGTTGCCGGCACTGGGTCCATGGCCTGTGCTGCTGGGACCGGGTTCACGGCTTGGTCTGCTGGGGCCAAGCCCATGGCCTGTCCGGCCCGGTCTACGGCCAGTCCAGCCGGCGCCGCGGCCACCGCCTGCTCTGCCGCGGCTCGGTCTCCGGCGTGCTCTGGCCGGGCCGGGGTGCGGGTGGTGGCGGGGTCATTCGGGGCGAGATGGACGGTGAATTCGCCCGGACCCAGGTTGAACAGCAGGGTGACGGCCGGGTGGGCGATCATCGCGAGGTCGATGGGCCGGGCCGCACGGTGGCTGAAGCCGGCCATGCGGATGCCGGGCAGGCGGTGTGGGGTGCGCGGGACGGTGATGTTCACGTCCGCCCAGTCGAAGGCCGCCACGGTGGTCAGGCTAAACGCTGTGCCGTGGTGAAGGCGAGCAGCAGGTCGGCGGTCTCGCCGGGGGCTTCCAGCATCGGTATGTGCCCGACGCCGGGCAGGGTATCGATGCGGGCGCCGGGTACGGCGCGGTACTGCTGGACCGAGGCGGGATTCCAGCGTGGATCGGCGTCTCCGAAGACGGCCTGGACCGGGATGCCGAGTGGAGCGAGCCGGTCGGGGATGCCGCGTTCGGTCAGGTAGGCGGTGTTGCTGTCGAGGACCTGACGGAGCGTTCGGTAGCGGACGCGGCGCAGGTCGGCGATCACGTGGCCGGGAAGGTCGATCGGGCGGGCGCAGGTGGCGGCGATGCCGCGGCGGATCAGGGTGCTGGTGCGCAGTTTCCACAGGATCGGTCCGGCCGGCGGGGCGAGCAGTAGGCGCAGGATGGGCGGTTCGGGCAGGGCCGCGTCCATGGTGGGGCCGCAGCTGATCAGGGTGAGGGAGCTGATGAGGCCGGGCCGGCGGGTGGCGAGGGCGGTGGCGATGTAGCCGCCGCTGGAGTGCGTCGCCACGGCCACGCGGTGGGTTCCGCTCGCGTCGAGGGTTTCGGCGAGGCGGTCGGCTTGATGGGGTACGGCGTACGAGGACGCGACCGCCGAGCGCTCGTGTTCGGGCAGGCCGGCTGAGGGCACGAGGCCGTGTCCGGGTAGGTCGGGAGAAGATGCGATGGCCGAGGGGTTGTCTGCGGGTGGGCCGGCCGCAGATGCGATGGCCGAGCGGCCGTGTCCGGGCAGGTCGACCCGGATGACGCGGTGGTGTGCGGCGAGTGCCGGGATCATCGGTGCCCAGAATCCGCCGGAGGCTCCGGAACCGTGGATGAGCAGTAGAGGCGGTGCATCCGGTGGTCCATCGTTGACGACATGAATCAATGCGGTCATGTGGTCATGTTGTCCACACGTACACATGTCGTCTTGGATTTATGTCGTCAATGCTGAGGGGACTGTGGAGCAGGTGGCTTCGGCACGCGGGCCGTGTGCGGTCTTCTCGACCAGGATGACGTTGCCGCCGATGGTGACCCGGCAGCCGATGGTGGTGTCGGTGCTGGTGCCGGTGGCGCGTGCGGTGAGGGTGACCAGCATGACCGGTTCGGTGAGCGAGCGGGTCGTGGTGGTGCGCCACGGTGTCTCGGCGCTCAGCCGGGTGGGGGTCTGGCCGTACTCGTACGCATAGGTGATGTCGGCCTCGCCCTTGCCGGTCACCTCGAAGAGCACCTCGACCGGCGCCTCCAGCAGGGAGACCCGCTCGGGTGTGCTGGGTGCCGTGATCGGTGGCGGCGCCTGTTCGGAGGATCCGCCGAATCCGCAGGCGAGGCCACCACCGGCGAGGGCGAGGAGAGTGATGGCGGTGATGGGGTTGCGCACGGCCGCGATCATGCCAGGACCGTCGGGGTGGCCAGAAGCAGGCGCCAACGCGGTATCCGCCATGTCGTGCGGGCATGGAGCCGGTGGGAAGGGTTCCTCGTGATCGCTGGTGGCCGGTCAGGGCCCGATAGGGATGGGCCCGTCGCGGCTGCCGCTGGTCGGCCTGGCCCGGCAGGGAAGGCCCCGTCGCCGGTCGGAGTCGGCAGGAAAGGCCCGTCGCGGCTTCGGGTGGTGGCCGGTCAGCGTCCGGCAGAAAGGCCGTCGCTGCCGCCGAGCAGGGCCGGGCCGGGTGTGGGTGGTCATCGGTGGTTGCCGTTGACGAGGACGCGGGCCAGGGCGACCGTGGTGAGGCCGGCGGCGACGACGGTGAGCAGGCCGACGCGCAGTCCGGCCTGGTCGGCGAGGAAGCCGACGGCCAGGGGGGAGAGCAGGAAGCCGCCGCGCAGCATCCAGCTGACGATCATGAGGCCGGTGCCGGGGGCGAGGCCGGGGAGTTCGTCGGCGGTGTGCATGGCGGCCGGTACGAGGGTGGCGACGCCGAGTCCTGCCAGGGCGAAGCCGATGAGCGCGACCGGGACGGACGGGACGGTGAGGGCGGCGCCCATGCCGATCGCGGCGAGGGTGGCGCCGGCGCGGACGACGGTGCGCTGGCCGAAGCGGTCGACGACGCGGTCGCCGGTGAGGCGGCCGATGGTCATGGCGGTCTGCAGGGCGACGACGGCGAGTCCGGCGGTGGCGGCGCCGGCGTGCAGGTCGGTGAGGTAGATGGCGCCCCAGGAGGCGCCGGCGTCCTCCACGAGGGCGCCGCAGGCGGCGAGGACGCCGAGGACGGCCAGGATCGGCACGGCGCGGGAGGTGACGTGCGCGCCGCCACCGGGCTCGGAGGAGCGTTCGTCGGGGCCGGCCAGCGTGTAGCGGTGGGCGATCAGGGCGACCGTGCTGAACAGTGCCGCGGAGATGCTCAGGTGCAGGCCGAGGGGCAGGTCGAGGCCGGCGGCGGCGGAGCCCATCAGGCCGCCGAGGACGGCGCCGACGCTCCAGACGCCGTGCAGGGAGTTGACGATGGAGCGGCCGTAGAGGCGCTGGACGCGCAGGCCGTGTGAGTTCTGGGCGACGTCGACGACGGAGTCGAGGGCGCCGACGGTGAACAGGACGGCGGCGAGGGTGTAGACGTCGGGCGCCACGGTGATGCCGAGGATGGCGACGGTGGTGAGGACGATGCCGAAGGCGCCGACGCGGGCGGATCCGAAGCGGCGGATGGCGGTGGCGGCGAGGAGCCCGGCGAGCAGGGCGCCGATCGGGAAGGCGGCGATGGCGGCGCCGAGGGCCACGTTGGTGAGGCCGAGGTCGGCTTTGATCTGCGGGTAGCGGGGGACGACGTTGAAGAAGATCGCGCCGTTGGTGAGGAACAGGGCGGCGACGGCGGCGCGGGCGTGGCGGGCCTGCCGGGTGGGTGGGGCGGCGGCGAGGGCGGTCAAGATCAACTCCGAGATGTGGGGGTGGGCTTCGCCCGTACCGGATGGAAAACGCGCTCAGCGCAGGTAACGCTCGATGGCGTGGCGGATCTGGGCCGGCGTCATCGGGTCGGTGGAGAGCGCGCTGTGCAGGGTGAGGCCCTCGATGAGGGCGTCGGCCTCGCGGGCGGTGGTCGGGTCGAAATGGCGTTCCAGGGCGTCGCGGCTGCGCTGCATCCACGCCTGGGTGACGGCCTTGAGGCGCGGGTTGCGGGCCGCGGCGACGTAGAGCTCGACGGTGAGCACCAGGTCGTGGCCGGGGCTGAGCAGGTCGCCGGTGACCAGGGTGACGACGGCTTCGACGGCTTCGTCGCGGGTGCGGGCGGCGGTGAGGCGCTCGTCGAAGACGCGGGCGATGCCGTCGGCGTGCCGGGTGAACGCCTCGGCGAGGATCTCGTCGAGGCTCGCGAAGTGGTAGGTCATCGAGCCGAGTGGCACGTCGGCGGCGCGGGCGATCTCCCGGTGGCTGGCGCCTGCCACGCCACGCTGCGCGATCACCTGCAACGCGGCGTCGATGAGGCGGTCGCGCCGGTGCGGGTCGTGCCGCCGGGTCCGCCGGGTGGTCGCGGTGGGCGCGGGGTCGCTCATGGTCAGGAGATGGTACGGACGACGCGCGCCGGATTGCCGGCGGCCACCACGTTCGCGGGCAGATCGCGGGTCACCACCGAGCCGGCGCCGACGACCGTGTTGTCGCCGATGGTGACGCCGGGCAGGACGATGGCGCCGCTGCCGAGCCACACGTTGTCGCCGATGACGATGGGTTCGGCGGCCTCCCACTTGTCGCGGCGCGGCTGCGGGTCGACCGGGTGGGTCGGGGTGAGCAGCTGCACGTTGGTGCCGATCTGCACGTCCTCGCCGATGGTGATCGGGGCGACGTCGAGGGCGATCAGGCCGTAGTTGGCGAAGGTGCGGGCGCCGATGCGGATGTGGCTGCCGTAGTCGACCCGCAACGGTGGCCGGATGTCGGCGCCGTCGCCGATCTCGCCGAGCAGTTCTTCGAGGATGCGGCGGCGTTCGGCCGGGTCGCGGGCGGAGGTGGCGTTGTAGGCGTCGGTGAGGTCCATGGCGCGCAGACTGGCCTCGGCCAGCTCGGGGTCGTCGGCGATGTAGAGGTCCCCGGCGAGCATCCGGTCGCGCATGCTGCGGCTGTCGGTGGTCATGCGTACGAGCGTACACATCATGCGTACAGTCGTACATAGTGATTGATGCAGAATGCTCGGGTGACCTTGCACGAGGGTGAGCTTGCTGTCGACGAGTCCGTGGTCCGGGCGCTCCTGGACGACCAGTGCCCCGAATGGGCCGGGTTGTCCCTGGCCAGGGCCGGTGCCGGGACCGAGAACACGATGTACCGGCTGGGGGATGAGCTGCTGGTGCGGTTGCCGCGGACCCCGGACCGGGCCGCGCCGTTGCGCAAGGAACGCGAGTGGCTGCCCCGGATGGCGCCGCTGCTGCCGTGTGCGATTCCCGCACCGGTGCATGCGGGAGTTCCCGCCCCGGTGTATCCGTCGGAGTGGGCGGTGTACCGGTGGATCGACGGGGTGGAGGCGTCACCGGAGAGCGTGCGGGACTGGGCGGCGTTCGGGGCGGACCTGGCCGGATTCGTGCGGGCGCTGCACGGTGTCGACCTGATGGGCGCGCGGCGGGCCGGGGAACTGAGCTGGTACCGCGGTGGCGGTCTGCACGACTGTGACGGCTGGGTGAGCTCGGCATTGGCGGACTGCCGCAGACTCGCCGGGGCGGAACTCGACGTGGACACCCTGGAGTCGTACTGGCGGGACGGGCTGGCGCTGCCCGGTTCGCCGGCCGCGCAGGTGTGGATGCACGCCGACCTCAAACCCACGAACCTGCTGGTGGGGGCGGACGGGCGGCTGCGGGCGGTGATCGACTGGGGCAGTCTCACGGTGGGACTGCCGGACGCCGAGCACTCCACGGTGTGGGATCTGCCGGCGGGTGCGCGTCACGCGTACCGGGAAGGTCTTGAACTGGATGACGCGACCTGGACGCGCGCCCGTGCCTGGGCCGTCGCGGTGGCCGCGAGCGGGATCGCCTACTACTGGGACACGTTCCCGGCCTTCGTGGCCGAGTGCCGGGCCCGTCTCGCGACCATCCTTTCTGCCTAGAATCCTAGGATGGCTTAGCGGCAGTGCGGCAAGCCGCACCCAACCAAGAACCCAAAGGACGGCTTCGCCGACAAGACCTAAAGAGCGATTGGCCGGTACGAGAGGATGAAGTCGACCAGCTCGGCGACGCTCGCGCCCTTGAGGTGCTCCGGCGGGTGGTAGAAGACGGACACGGCGGCCGGGCGGACCGTGTTCGTCTCGAACAGGTGCGTGTAGAAGTCGGTGTCCGAATCGACGGCGACGATCCGTTCGGCGATCTCCACCAGCTCGTCGCGGGTTGCACGGCCGCGTTCCATCACGGGCGTCAGCGGGTCATGCGAGGTCGCGGCGGACCCGGGCCATCGCGGCGGCGAGATGTGGGGCGGCCGCGCCGACCGCTGCCAGGTCGGTGCGCTGATTCAGCAGGTGGGCCCAGAGCACGGCACGGCCCGCCTCGTTGACCTCGACCGCCTCGCCGCAGTGGTGGCCGGCGGCGAGGACGGCCGCGGTGGCGTCGCTGCTGACGTCGGCGACCTGGGCGAGCCGGAATTCCTGGTCGAACCGTGGGACGCCGGGCCAGGCGACGACCGGCAGCAGGTCCACAGCCTGCCGGGCGGCGTGATCGGCGCCTGCGGTGTCGCCGGCTGTCGTGCGGGCCGTTATCAGGGCGTGTGCCGCCTGGATGCGGACGGCGGGTGCGGCGGTCGGGTGGTTCGCCGCACCGGTGAGGAGCGTGCCGGCCCGGTCGAGGTCCGTGTGGTCGCCGTGGTCGGCCCAGCGGGTGATTCTCGCGGCGGCGGCGACGAGCGCGTGGTCGGCGTGGTCGGGATGTTCGGGTGGGGTCGTGGCGATCGCCTCGTCGGCCGAGGCGATCGCGGTGTGCAGGTTGTCCGCTGTTCCCTGGATTTCGTGAACGGCGAGGTGGGCGCGGGCGAGTGCGGTCAGGGCGCCGGGTCGGTGGGCGCTGCCGCGGGCTTCCTCGGCGGCTGCTTCGAGTTCCGGGAGCATGCGGGTGACCAGGGCGAAGCGTGTGTCGCCGGTGGTTTCGAGGATCTGTGCCCAGTTGGCGATGACGACCGGGCGGATGGCGGGGGCGGCGTCGAGCAGGTCCAGGAGTCGTTCGTAGTGGGCGGCCGCGCGTTCGAGGGCGTGTGGGTCGCGGGTGCGCCGGTGGTGTTCGACTTCGAGGGTGGCGAGGTGTGCCAGGTAGCCGCTGTATTCGGGGTGGTCCTGTGGGGTTCGGTCGACAACGTCGGTGGCGAGGTGCAGGGCGTCGTCGAGGTCGGTGGAGTCGTTGAAGTCGCGGTGGCGGAGCATGAGGATCGAGCTGAGCATGTAGGCGGTCTTCGGGCGGACGGCGGCGGGTGCGTCCCGGTGGGCGCGGCGGGCGAGGTCGATTGCTTCGGTGAGGTTGTCGGGGTCGCGGGTGGTGTCGTAGCGCAGCCGTAGTGTGAAGGCCAGGTTGGACCGGAGTGCGGGGAGCATGCCGGGTTCGGTGTCGTGGGCCAGGTCGGCGGCGGTGCGCAGGTGGTCGAGGGTGGCGTCCAGGTCGGCCGGGTCCTCGGTGTACTGGAATCGGGCGTTGTGGACGCCGGCCAGGCTGGTGTGGAAGGCGAGTGGCAGCTGTGCCGCCGGTCCGGCCTGGTCGAGTTGGTGCCGGCCGAGTGTGATGGCGTCGTCGAGGTGGATGCGGTCGCTGCTGGTGAGGAAGAGGGCGCGGAGGCAGGCCATCAGGTTTGCGGTCACCGGCAGGCGGCGGGGGTGGTCGCTGGGCAGTGTTGCCAGTGCGTGCCGGTAGTGGTGGGCGGCTCGGGGGAGTTCGTGGGCGTCCGCGCCGCCGGAGGCGACGTAGGCCTGGAAGATGCGTTCCGCGTCGTTCAGGGGGTCGTCGTCGCCGGGCATCTGGTCGCGCCCTTCGGATCGGGGAATCAGCCGGAGGGGTAACCGTACGCCTTGACCTTGACACTGTGGCAACGTCTTGACTGGGTGTATGGGCATTGTTGGCGGGTTGAGTGCGGCGGAGTCGTCGGTGCGGTTGCGGGCGGTGATGGCTGCGGGGACGGGTGCGGAGCCGGGGCTGGTGGAGGCGCTGGTGGGGCGGTGTGCGGTGGAGCCGGACTTCTTCGTGCGGGACATGCTCACGTGGGCGTTGACGCGGTTGCCGGTTGAGGTGACGGTGCCGCGGTTGCTGGTGGAGTTGGGGTCTCCGGCTGCTCAGGCGCGGAGTCAGGCTTTGCACACGTTGTCGAAGATCGGTGACCGGAGTGTGTTTCCGGCGGTCAGTGGTGAGCTGCTGCATGACGGGGACGACGAGGTGGCGCGGGCGGCGTGGCGTGCGGCGGTCGCGCTCGTGCCCGAGGGGGAGGGTGAGCGGCTTGCCGGGGAGTTGGCTGGTGAGTTGGGGCGGGGGGACCGGGAGCGGCGGTTGAGTTTGAGCCGGGCGCTGGTCGGGTTGGGGGCGGTGGTCGAGCCGGTGCTGGAGGCCGCGATGGGGAGTGTGGATGAGGCGGTGCGGGAGCATGCGGCGGCGACGGGGGTGTTGTTGCGGGACCCGGAGGTGGGTTTCGACGCGGCTGTTCATGAGGCGACGCGGATCATGGCTTTGGGGTAGCGGGTGCTGATCGGTGAGGTGGCGCGGCGTTCGGGGGTGAGTTCCCGGATGCTGCGCCATTACGAGTCTCTGGGGTTGGTGCGGCCTACTGGGCGGACGGTGGGTGGGTATCGGGAGTATCGGGCGGAGGATCTGCGGCGGATTTTCGAGGTGGAGGCGTTGCGGTCGCTGGGGTTGTCGTTGCGGCAGGTGGGGCAGGCGCTGGAGGATCCGGGGTTCGAGCCGGCGGTGTTGATCGGTGAGTTGATTCGGTGGGCTGAGGATCGGGTGCGGCGGGAGCGGGAGCTGTTGGAGCGGCTTCGTGCGGTGGATGCGTCGTCGCCGGCGGGGTGGCCGGATGTGTTGCGGATCGTGGAGTTGATGCGGGGGTTGGGGTCGCCGGATGCGGCGCGGCGGCAGCAGGCGGTGCTGGCTGGTGAGGATGTGCCGGTGCCGGTGGAGTTGCTGGCGGGGGCGGTGCTGGCTGAGGCGGATCCGAATGTGGCGGGTGCGTTGCGGTGGGCGTTGGCGCGTTCCGGTGGTGAGGGGGTTTCGAGTCTGGCGGTGGGGGTGTCGTCGGTGGATGCCGTGGTGCGGCGGCGGGCGGTGGTGGCGCTGGGTGAGATGCCGGGTGACGAGGTGGTGGCGGTGCTGGTGGATGCGCTCGGTGATGCGGAGGTGTCGGTGCGGGGGCCGGCGGCTTTGGCGTTGGGGTCGCGGGGTGTGGTGGCGGCGGTTCCGGTGCTGGTGGGCATGGTGGTCGATGGTGTGAATGATGTGGAGGCGGCTGAGGTTCTGGGTGGGTTGGCGGGGGCCGGGCACGCGGAGGGGATCGTTTCGGCGCTGGCTGGTGAGTTGGCGGTTCATGCGGGGGATCAGGCGGTGCGGATTCGGCTGGTGCAGGCGTTGGCGGAGTTGCCGGTGGATGTCGCGCGGGGCCTGCTGGAGGAGTTGGCGGGTGACGGTGACCGGGCCGTGGCGTTGTTCGCTGGGATGTTGTTGCAGAGGCCGCTCTAGAGCGCGGCGGCCGCTCTGAATCGCGGCGGGTCGAACTGGCGGCGATCTTGGACTTTTGACCACCTGACGGGGTGGCCAGACGTCCAAGATCGCCGCCAGTTTGGGTTTTGCGCCTGCCCGGATGCCGACACCCTTGCCGGGTGGTGGGGTGGGTGAGTGGGGACGGCCTACCGGGTGGCGGGGAGTGGGGTGGGTCGGCGGGTGAGGGGGTGGAGGGCGGCGAGCATGAGCAGGCCGGTGAGTGGGAGCAGGTTGAGGTCGACGGCGGTGAGCAGGACGGCGGTGAGCAGGAGGACGGGGCTCCACCAGGGCAGTGGTTTGGTGAGGGCGGCGAGGATGCCGATGCCGATGAAGAACAGTTGCGGGCCGATGTCGTAGATGGCGAGCTGGACGCCGGGCAGGTCGGTGAAGCCGTGCTGGAGGGTCTTCAGTTCGGCGCGGTCGGCGGCGATGGCGGCCTGGATGATGTCGGCGCTGAACTGGATGATCGAGGCTGCCAGGCCGAGCAGGGTGACGGCGGTGACGGTTTCGCGTAGCGGGCCGGGGCGGGTGTGGGCGCGCAGGTGCCAGATGATCGGGATGAACAGGAGCATGCCGGCGAGGCCGAAGAGGTGGGCGAGTTGCCAGTCGGCGCCGGGGCCGTACTGGTCGTCGAGCCGGCCGATGATGCGGGTGATCCCGTAGGCGGTCATGGCGAGTGGGCCGAGCAGGAGTGCGGCGCGTGTCATGTGGACGATCCTGGTGGCGGTGGGCCCTGGGGCGCCTCCGGGCCGGAACCCGGAGAGTTCCCGGAGGCGGTCACCCTTAGATCGTCAGGAATGTGGGTGGGTCGTGGCGCAGGAAGTCGTGGTGGGAGATGTCCCAGCCGTAGGCGCCGGCGCGGGCGAACAGGAGTAGGTCGCCGGTTCGTAGTCGGGTGACGTGGTGGCCGCGGGTGAGGACGTCGCGGGGGGTGCAGAGTTCGCCGACGGCGTCTACTTCGGTGTCGGTCACGGAGAGGCGGGGGTACGGGTGGGGCCAGTCGTCGACGGGTAGGACGGTGAAGGGGTGGCTGTAGCCCCAGGCGGCGGGGAGCCGGAAGTGGTGGGTGCCGCCGCGGAGGACGGCGAAGGTGCGGCCGTGGGTGGTTTTGAGGTCGAGGACTTCGGTGGCGTACCAGCCGGCGTCGGCGGTGAGCCAGCGGCCGGGTTCGAGGATCAGTTCGAGGTTGTCGGGTACCTGCACTGAGGCGAGTGGGGTGAGGTCGATGGACTGGTCGGACTGGTAGTCGACGCCGAGTCCGCCGCCGGCGTTGACGATGCGGATGCTCAGCCCGTACCGGTGCGCGGTTTTGAGGGACCAGCCGATGGCTTCGGTGAGGAAGGCGGCGTGCGCGTGGCCGTCGAGGTTGTTGGAGACGGCGTGCAGGTGGAAGCCGATCACCTGGAGTCCGTCGGGCAGGTTTTCGAGGATGTCGGGGAGTTGGGTTTCGTCGATGCCGAACGGGGTGGGTACGCCGGTCATGGTGTGGCTGCCGGACAGGGCGGGGCCGGCCCGGTTGATGCGCAGGCAGATGTCGCCGCGGTGGCCGAGGGCGGCGAGGCGGCGTAGTTCGTGGGCGCTTTCGACGTTGATGAGGGCGCCGGCTGCGATGGCGGCGGCGAGTTCGGTGTCGGTTTTGGCGGGGCCGCCGAAGACGATGCGGCGGGCGCCGGCCTGGACTGCCAGGGACAGTTCTCCGCCCGAGGCGACTTCGAGACCGTCGCAGGCCCCGGCGAGGGTACGGACGACGTGCGGGTGTCCGTTGGCTTTCACCGCGTACAGGAAGGTGGTGTTGGTGGGGAGCGCGGCCCGCAGCGTGGTGGCGCGGGCGCGCAGGATGCGGGTGTCGTAGAGGTAGGCGCAGCGGGGTGCCGGCAGTTGGCGCAGCAGGTCGTGGTGGTCAGACATGGAGTGGGTTCTTCACGGGGATGTGGATGTCGCCGGTGCCGGCGAGGCGCATGCGGACGAGTGCTTTGTGGGGGACGGTGGGGGCGATGAGCCAGGTGTGGTCGGCGGCGGCGTGGGGGTGGGTGCCGAGGGCGTCGTAGGTTTCGTCGATGACGTTGCGGATGAGGCGCCAGGCGTGGTTTTCGTCGAGGTTGTGGGTTTCGCCGAGGCGGATGACGAGTTCGCCGAGGTGGGCTTGGAGTGCGGTGTAGCCGAGTTTGGCGCGCAGGATTTCGGTGTCGTCGGTGGTGATGACGCTGCCGGGCCACAGGTCGATGGTGTGGCCGGCCTGGTGGAGGCGGCCGGGGTGCAGGCGCAGGCCGGCGAAGTCGCGCAGGGCGAGGCGGTGGGGGTGTCCGCCGAGGAAGGTGGGCAGGCAGTTCTGGAGGTGGGCTTCGAGGGCGATGCCGTGGGTGGCCAGGCGTAGGAGTGGGGGGAGGAGGAGGCGGGTGTAGTCGGTGAGCCAGGTGGCGGGGTTGCCGCCGGTGGCGTCGACGAGGCCGGCGATCACGGTGGTGCGGGTGGTGGGGTCGTAGGCGGGGAGGGCGCCGCCGGGGATGGCGTGTTCGCCGGGTTGGAGGCGGCCGGTGAGGCCGGTGCGGGTGATGGCGGACAGGTCGCGGCCGGATCCGGCGGGTACGGCGGCGCCGGCGGTTTCGGTCATGAGGATCAGCCGGTGGCCGTCGGGGTCGTTGTCGACGAGTTTGTGCAGGAGGTGGGAGAGGGCGGGGCCGTTGCGGGTGGAGGCGATGCTGATGCTGCGGCGGGTGGAGGTGACCTGGATGTCGAGGCTGACTTTCAGGTAGGTGCCGCCGGGGAGCAGGAGGGTGCGCAGGGCGGCGGTGGGGATGGCGTCGAGGTGGCCGTCGATGCGGCGGAGGGTGCCGTCGGTGAACAGGTTGTGGTAGCGGTGCAGGACGGTGTCGTGTTGCCAGGCGTGGACGGGTTGGATCCGGTATCCGGGGGGCGCTGGTGGCAGGTTGAGCCAGGGGCCGAGGTCGTCGCCGAGGTGGGCGTGGTCCTGGACGGCGATGAAGCGGATGGTGGTGTGGCCGGCTTCGAGGTCGTGGGCGAGGACGTCGGCGGTGTCCCAGCCGAGGCGGGTGCGGCCGCAGGGGTGCAGGTTGTGGCCGGCGACGGCGAGGCGTTCGAGGTGGACGGCGGTGGTGTCGGGGTCGGTGTCGGCGGGGATGCGCGCGTCGTAGCGGGCCAGGGCGACGGCGAGGTTGAGGACGGCGTTGCGGATCTCGGCGGTCATGGTGCCGGTGGTGTCGATGCCGGTGAGCAGTTCGACGGGGTCGTCGACGCCGGCGGTCGGGTATTCGACGCGGTGGAAGGCGTGGGTGTGGCCGCCGGCGCCTGCGGGGGTGAGGTTTTCGCGGACGAGGGCGGCGCGCAGGCGGCGGCCGACGGTGTCGGCGGCGTGGGGCAGGTGGTTGAGGAAGCCGTCGACGAGGTGGGGTGCGTGGACGGTGAGGGCGGCTTCGGTGTGGGCCGCGGCGGTGGCGATGCGGATCATGGGTGGTCCTTTTCGCGGGTGGCTCAGGCGAACGCGGCCATCGGGTTGGGCAGGTGGGTCCATTGGTCGTGCAGGGGGTCGGCGGCCAGGCGCATGGCGGTGGTGGCTTTGACCGGCAGGGGGTCGGTGCGCAGTTTCGGGTCGGCGTGGCGCAGGCAGGTGGCGAGTAGCTGCCACAGCCGGTCGGGTTCGGCGTGGTGGTGGCGGCTCAGTGCGGTGATGGTCTGGCGGGCGACGGTGGCGAGGGCTGCGGCGGCGAGTTTGGTGCGCAGTTCGGCGGGGTCGTCGGTGGGGAGGTCGCCGTGCAGGGTGGGGGCGCCGGCGGTGGTGTGGATGCGGACGCCGCCGAGGTCGCGGTAGACGGTCCGCACTGGGCGGCCGTGGTCGAGCACGATCAGGGTGTTCTGGCCGTGGGCTTCGAGGGCGACGCCGCGGTCGAGGATGGTGGCGAGGGGGGCGAACAGGACGGTGCCGAGGTCTGTCATGAAGGTGTAGGGGTCGTCGATGGTGTCGAGGATGGCGGGGGTGGTGGCGAGGACGCCGAGGGGGATGGCGCCGGGTGGTGGGGCTTGGCGGATGAGGTGGGCGAGGTGCCGGTCGGGGCCGTGGTCGGTGATGGCGGCGCCGGCTTCGGTTTCGGTGAGGACGTCGAGTGGCAGGTCGGCGGTGAGCCGGTTGAGGAAGGTGGAGAGGCGGGGGCCGTTGTGGACGGCGGCGGGGGAGACGGTGCGGATGGCGGAGGTCATCTGGATGTCGACGGCGGTTTTGATGTGGGGGCCGCCGTCGATGGGGGCGACGGTGCGCAGGGACATGAGGGGGCGTACGGGGGTGGTGGGGCCGTCGTCGGTGAGCCACGGGTGGCGGTCGAGGAGGCGGGCGGCCTGCCAGGGGTGGGCGTAGAGGATCGGGTCGGTGGTGCCGTACCAGCGGTTTTGTGGGACTCGGAGGCGGCGTAGGGGGAAGGTGGGGTGGTGTTCGGGGGCGTAGGTGAGCAGGTCGGCGACGGTCATCCCGCCGCGGGTGCGGCAGCAGGGGTGCAGGGGGTGGCCGTCGACGAGCAGTTGTTCGGCGTGGCCGGGTTGGTCGATGCCGGTGAGGGTGGCGGGGGTGGGGTTGGCGGCGCGGGCGAGGGCCAGGTTGGCGACGCTGTTGGCGATCTCGGTTTTCAGCTGCGCGCCGGGCCACAGGTGGGTGGTCAGGGCGGCCGGGTCGGTGACTTCGAGGCCGTCCACGGCCACGGTCAGGCCGGTGGGTGGTTCGGTGAAGGGGGTCGCCGCGCGGGTGGGGTAGGTGATGGTGGTGTGGGTGAAGCGGAGGTGGGTGCGGCCGTCGTGGTGGTGGCGGGTGAGCAGGCCGGGCAGTGGTTCGTGTTCGAGGGCGGTCAGTAGCCGGGCGAGGATGGCGGCGTGTGCCGCGGGTAGGGCGGTGTCGTAGCCGGTGAGCAGGTCGGGGCGCAGGTCGGCGAGTTGCGCTCGGGTGCCGGCGGGGTCGGCGGTGTGGGTCGGCACGTGCTCATTGTCGCGGTCGGGGCGGTGGGTGTCCGGCGGGGACACTTCGTCAGCGGTGGTGATCACATTCGGGGATTTCCCCCACGCCGCTAATCCGATAAATTCTCGTATTCATTGGTGAAGGGGTGTGTGTCGTGGACGTCGACGTCATCGTGGTGGGGGCCGGCCTGGCCGGATTGGCGGCGGCCCACGAGCTCACCGCCGCGGGCAAGAGTGTGGCGCTGGTCGACCAGGAGAATCCGGCGAACCTGGGCGGGCAGGCGTGGTGGTCGTTCGGTGGCCTGTTCTTCGTCGGCAGCCCGGAACAGAAACGGGCCCGCATCACCGACAGCGTCGAGCTGGCCTGGCGGGACTGGAGCAACAGCGCCGGCTTCGACCGGCTCGGCGCCGGTGCTGAGGACGAGTGGGCGGTCAAGTGGGCGCGGGCGTACGTCGAGTTCGCGGCCGGCGAGAAACGGTCCTGGCTGTCCGGGATGGGGTTGAGGTGGCTGCCGTTCGCCGGCTGGGCCGAACGCGGTGACCTGCGCGCTGACGGGCACGGCAACTCGGTGCCGCGGTTCCATGTCACCTGGGGCACCGGTACCGGGGTGGTCGCCCCGTTCGCCGCGGCCGCGCTGGAGGCGGCCCGTACCGGCCGGCTGCGGTTCCACCACCGGCACCGGGTCGACGAGCTGATCGTCGAGGCCGGCACGGTCACCGGGGTGCGCGGGGTGCTGCTGGCCGCCGACGACTCGGCCCGCGGTGTGT
Organism: Actinoplanes hulinensis; assembly: GCF_019429605.1. Taxonomy (NCBI): domain Bacteria; kingdom Bacillati; phylum Actinomycetota; class Actinomycetes; order Micromonosporales; family Micromonosporaceae; genus Actinoplanes; species Actinoplanes hulinensis. The sequence continues at coordinate 135,615 of NZ_JAHXZI010000009.1, forward strand.
CGTCCAACCGGGAGGTGGTCGGCGACTTCGAGCTGCGGGCGCAGGCGGTGATCGTCACGACCGGCGGGATCGGCGCCAACCACGATCTGGTGCGCGAGTACTGGCCGGAACGGCTCGGCACCCCACCGGCGAGCATGATCACCGGTGTTCCGGCGTATGTCGACGGCCGCATGCTCGGCATCGCCGAGACCGCCGGGGTGCGGCTGGTCAACCGTGACCGGATGTGGCACTACGTCGAAGGTGTCCGTAACTGGAACCCGATCTGGCCCGGCCACGGCATCCGGATCCTGTCCGCGCCGTCACCGATGTGGTTCGACGCGCTCGGCCGCCGCCTGCCCGCCCCCTACTTCCCCAGCTACGACACGCTCGGCACGCTCAAATATCTGCGGTCGACCGGCCACGACCACTCCTGGTTCGTGCTGTCGCAGAAAATCATCGAGAAGGAGTTCGCGCTGTCCGGCAGCGAACAGAACCCGGACGTCACCGCCGGGGACCGGCGCGGCTTCCTCAAGGAACGGATCCTCGGCAAGGGCGCGCCCGCACCGGTGGAGGCGTTCAAGAAGCACGGCGCCGACTTCGTGGTCGCCGACACCCTCGACGAGCTGGTCGCCGGCATGAACGAGCTGACCGAGCAGCCGCTGCTCGACGCGGGCATGCTGCGTACGCAGATCGAGGCGCGGGACTCGCAGATCGCCAACAAGGTCACCAAGGACGCGCAGGTGCAGGGCATCCACAACTCGCGCCGCTACCTCGGCGACCGGATCGGGCGTACGGCGGCCCCGCACCGGATCCTCGACCCGGCGGCCGGACCGCTGATCGGCGTGAAACTGCACATCCTCACCCGCAAGACGCTCGGCGGCATCCAGACCGACCTGGACTCGCGGGCGCTCGGCGCCGACGGGGCGCCGATCCCCGGCCTGTACGCGGCCGGGGAGGTCGCCGGATTCGGTGGCGGTGGCGTGCACGGCTACAACGCGCTGGAAGGCACGTTCCTGGGTGGCTGCCTGTTCTCCGGACGGGCGGCCGGCCGGCACGCGGCCGCCAGTCTCTAGAGCCCGAGGAGTTCGGCCTCGACCTGCGGGTCGAGGCCGGACGCCGGCCGGTCGGTGCGCTGCGGTGCGCCGCCCGGCAACGTTCGCAGCCACGTCCACGTGTCGGTGACCGTGTCGCGGACCGGCCGGCAGGACAGGCCGGCGTCGAGGGCTCTGCTGACGTCGCCCTGGTGCATGAACGCGTACCCCGTCTCGGGTGTCAGCCAGATCGGCAGCTGCGTCCACGGTTGCACGCCCGCGGCGGTGATGTCCTCACCCGGCAGCCACCGCAGGTCGGCGTGACCGCCGGTGACCTCGTTGGCGATGTCCAGCAGTTCGCCCATGGTGGTGTGGCCGGGTGGGCTGACCACGTTGAACGGGCCGTGCCGTCCGGCGGCGCCGAGCAGGAACGCGGCCAGGTCGCGGACGTCGATGTACTGCAGGGCGAGGTCGTGGGGGCCGGGCGCCAGGGTCGGGCCGCCCTGACGGAGGCGGTTGAGCCACCAGGGGAGGCGGCCGATGTCCTCGTACGGGCCGAGGATCAGCCCGGCGCGGGCCAGCAGGACCGGGCCGTCGAACGCGGCGGTCGCGATCTCGGCGCGCAGCTTGTCGCCGGCGTAACCGGGGTCGTCGACGTCGGCCAGGGGTGAGTCCTCGGCCAGCGGTGGGGCGCCGAGATCCCATCGGTAGACCGACCGGCTGGAGACGTACACGTAATCGGTCGCCCGGCCGGACAGCAGCGACGCCGCCGCGCCCACCGCCGCGGCGTCGGCCGACCAGGTGTCGATCACCGTGTCCCAGGTGCCGTCGCGCAGCGCGTCCAGGCCGCCGGGGGCCAGGCGGTCGCCGGTCAGGGTGGTGACGTGGGCGACCGGGTCGCGCAGGCCGCGGTTGAACACCGTCACGTCGTGGCCGCGGGCCACCGCCAGTTCGGCGGTGGCCCGCCCGACGAAACCGCTGCCACCCAGGATGAGAATCCGCATGCCGGCGAGCCTGCCCGACGGTGTGGCGACACGCCCAGGCGGCTCTGCCGACAGCAGAGGGGCGTCAGTCGTCGGCCAGGAACGTTTCGATGGCCTCGACGACCAGGGCGTGGTCGTCGGCCTGCGGCAGCCCGGACACGGTGACCACCCCGATCACGCCGGCGTTCGCGAGCCGTACCGGGAACGCGCCGCCGTGTGCCGCGTACTCGGCCGGGTCGGCGCCCTGGGAGGCGTCGAGTTGGCGGCCCTTCGCGGCCAGCCGGCGGCCCACCAGGTAGGAGGAGGCGCCGAAGCGGTAGACGACGCGGACCTTGCGCTCGATCCAGGTGTCGTTGTCGGCGCTCGAGCCGGGCAGCCCGGCATGGAACAGCTGCTGCTGGCCGCGGCGGATGTCGACGGCCACCGGCAGGCGCCGCTCGGTGGCGAGGTTCACCAGCAGGCAGCCCAGCGCGAACGCGTCGGCCTCGGTGAAACCCGGGAACACCAGCCGCGCCTCCTGCTGCTCGATGTCTTTGATCAACTGGTCCAGGTCGTCGCTCATGACGCCCATTGTGTCGTCCTAGCTTTCCTGCCAGTGCAGGTATCCCAGGCGGGCGATCAGGGCCAGCACCACCACCAGCAGCACGATGCGGACGAACCCGGCGCCGCGTTTCAGGGCCATCCGGGCGCCGATCACCGAGCCGATCACGTTGCACACCGCCATGCCCAGACCGAGTTTCCAGGCGACGTGGCCGGTCGCGGCGAACACGGTCAGCGCGCCCAGGTTCGTCGCCGTGTTGACGATCTTCGCCATGGCCGAGCCGTGTACGAAGTCGGCGCCGACGATTCCGGTGAACGCCAGAACCAGGAACGTGCCGGTGCCCGGGCCGATCAGCCCGTCGTAGGTGGCGATGACGCCGCCGGCCACGGCCACCGCGGCACCCCGGCGCCACGGGGTGCGTTTCTCCGGGTGCTCCATCAACCCCATCTGCGGGCGTACGGTGACGAACACCGCCACCGCCACCAGCACGCCGATGATGACCGGCCGGAACGCGGTCGCCGGGATCCCGCCGGCCAGCAGCGCCCCGCAGCCGGAACAGATCAGTGCCAGGGCCGCCGACGGGCCCGCCACCCGCCAGTCGATCTTCGTGCGGCGGGCGTAGGTGACCGCTGCCGTGCTCGTGCCGCAGATCGCCGTCAACTTGTTCGTGCCCAGTGCCGTCGCCGTCGGCAGATGCGGCGCGGCCAGCATCAGCGCCGGCAGCAACAGCAGGCCGCCCCCGCCGACGACCGCGTCCACCCAGCCCGCCGCCGCGGCCGCCACCAGCAGTGTTGCGATCACCGGCGGCCCCGGGCCTTCTGCAGCCAGATCCCGAACGCCGCACCCGCGATGAACAACAACGCGAGGCACAACACTGCCTTGATGAACATCCCACTCACCCCGTTGGCTAGGGTCGGCTGGTGCGCCTGGCCACCTTCAACCTGCTGCACGGCAGATCACTGTCCGACGGCACCGTACACGCCGGCCGGATCCGCACCGCGATCGCCGACCTGGACGCCGACGTCCTGGGACTGCAAGAGGTGGACCGGGCCCAGCCGCGTTCCGGGCTGCTCGATCTGACCGCGCTGGCCGCCGACGCCCTCGGCGCCTCGACCCACCGGTTCGCGGCCGCCGTCGTCGGCACCCCCGGCCAGGCGTGGGAACCCTGGCACTCCGGCGCCGACATGGCCCACCCGCAGTACGGGATCGCCCTGGTGTCGCGGTACCCGGTGGACCGGTGGCAGGTCACCGAACTGCCCGGCGCGCCGGTGCGCTCGCCGGTGCTGGCGCCCGGCGGTGGTCTGATGCTGCTGCGCGACGAGCCGCGGGTGCTGCTGGCGGCCGTCGTGCAGACCCCGTCGGGGCCGATGACGGTGGCGACCACGCACCTGTCGTTCGTGCCGGGCTGGAACCTGCGGCAGCTGCGGCACGCCGTGCGCGCGCTGCGGGCGCTGCCGGCGCCGCGTGTGCTGCTCGGCGATCTGAACATGCCGGCCGGGCCGGTGCGGGCGTTCACCGGCTGGCGGCCGCTGGCGCGGGCCGCGACCTTCCCCAGCCCGGCGCCGAAGACGCAGCTCGATCATGTGCTCGCCGATCCGCGGGGGGTGGCGGCTCTGGGCGAAGTCGTGCAGGTGCGCACCCCGTCGCAGCCGATCTCCGACCATCGCCCGCTCGTCGTGCGCCTCGACCGCCGTTGACCCCCTTTTTCTGTACGCGTGACACCGTCGCGTTTCTTTTTGCGGCCGTTGCGCCCTGCCACGCGAGCCGGCTGCCTACTCCCGCCTGTGCCGCGCCCGCCGGGCTGAGGTCGCCGGTCCAGCTGGCTCCCGGAGCTGTCTCAACCCTGTCGATCAGGCCCTGACAACCAGCCGTGGTCGGGACCCAGAAACCGCGCCTCTTCTCGTGGCGGTTCTCGATCACCCTCGGCTGCTGTGCCGGCCGGCCGCCCCCGTGGCACCGATCGGCACAGCAGCCGAGGGTGTCAGGCGGCGCCGGGAGCGGGCCGGCCGAAGCCGGGGACGGCACGGTCCTTGAGCTGGGTCTCGGCGGCGGTGGCGCGGCGGCGTAGCCGTTGCACCTCGGTGGACAGGGCGGCGGCGCCGTCGTCGGTCAGCCGGTAGTAGCGGCGTAGCCGGCCTTCGACGGCCTCTTCACGTTCGACCTCGATCAGGCCCTGCTCGGCAAGCCGGTCCAAGGCGCCGTAAAGGGTTCCCGGCCGCAGTTTGACCTCGCCCTCGGACAGGGTGATCACGGACTGGACGATGCCGTAACCGTGCAGCGGCTGAGCGGCCAGCGCGGTCAGGATCAGGAACGTCGGCTCCTGCATCAGCCCGCCACCTCCCGCATCGCCGGCCCGGCCGGGCGTGAGAGCCGGGACACCACGACCGTGACGACGGCCAGCGCCAGACCGGCGACGGTGAGCCCCGGGTTGAGCCACGGTGGACCGGACTGCCAGTACGACGATGTGACCAGCACGTGATGCACGGTCGCTCCCAGGTGGGCGCGGTGGAAGAGGTTCGTCAGGTTGCCGGCGACCGACACCACCGGCATGGTCAGCGTCGCGAAGGCGAACACCGCGGTCACCGCGGCCGGGCGGGAACGGCGCTGGGCGACCGCGGCCGCGATCAGCCAGCCGGTGAGGGCGCCGGCCAGCAGACCGGCGACGACCAGCGGCCGCATCCATCCGGTGTCGACGGTCGATACGGTGGACCAGACGGTGGACCGGGTGACGTCGGTGTTCGCGTGGATGCGCAGGCCGTCGCGTTGCATCATGAGTTCGTAGCCGCGGTCGGGTGCCGCCACCGGCAGGGTCTGCCAGCCGTCGGCCGCGAGGCGGGCCCGGGCCGGGGCGGCCTGCCAGCCGGACAGGTCGCTCTCGGCCATGACCATCGGGCCGGTGTCGTAGTGGCCGCGCAGTGTCCGCACGTACGGCGAGGCGCCGGGCGCGCCGACGGTCAGCCGGTGGACGGCCGTGGCCTGAGTGTGGCCGGGCAGTGGGGTGCAGGTCTGGAAGGCCGCCCACGAGCCGGCCGCCGCACCGAACGCCGCGCCGGCGAGCAGGGCCAGGACGGCGCCCGGCATTGCCAGTGGGCGGCGGGGCAGCCGGAGGCGTTGCCGCAGGCCGGAGGCGATCAGATGCCAGGAATCGGCGAGGCCGGGGCGCTGCCGGCCCGGTTCGGCCATCTCCAGCAGGGTGGTGACGATCTCGGTGCCGTGGCGGCGCCGGTAGTGGCTCGGGTAGGCGTTCAACAGCCGCCGGTAGTGGCGTTCGAGCGTGGGGGCGGCGCTCGGCCAGTCGGGAGCAGACATGCCAACAAGCTACGGGCGACGTCATATAACGTCAACCGTAGTATCCGATTCGGGTGAGGCGGCATGTATCGGCGGCCGTATTATTCGAAAAGGGTGAGTGGATATTTCGGTTGCGCACGGCGGGAGCGGCGGGCATGGTGGGAGCCGGACCTGCCGCCGAGAGAACCGGGAGCGCACCAGCGCGATGTGAGAGACGACCGACCCCCAGATTCCCTGTCGGTGCACTCTCCCCTGGAGTAGATCTTGCAACAGTCCGCTCATCTCAAGACCGTCCGGCTGGGCCACGCCCACGACGGTGACCTGCTCTTCTCCGGCCTCGACCTGGTGCTGCGCCCCGGCGACCGGATCGGGGTCGTCGGACCCAACGGCGCCGGCAAGACCACCCTGCTGCGAGTGCTGGCCGGCTCGCTCACCCCCACCGAAGGGCACCTCGGCCTCGCGGCGGGCACGCGCGTCGCGTACGTCCCGCAACGGATGCCGGACCCGGACGGGCCGGTCGGCGCGTTTCTCGGCGGCGGCCTCGGCGAGCTCGCGGAAGTGACCGCACAGCTGCGTGAGCTGGAGAAACGGCTGGCCGACGGCGAGGACGTCCTGGAGGAGTTCGCGGCCGTCCAGGAACGCTGGACCGCCCTGGAGGGCTGGACCGCCGAGACCCGGCTCACCGAGATCCGGCAGCGCCTGGACATCGACCACCTCGACGACGACCTGCCGCTGCGGGCGGTCAGCGGCGGCGAGCAGGCGCGGCTGATGCTGGCCCGCGCCCTGCTCGCCGCACCCGACCTGCTGCTGCTCGACGAACCGACGAACCACCTCGACGCCGAGGGCGCGGCCTGGCTGCGGCAGTGGCTGCGCGATTTCGAGGGCGGGGTGCTGGCGGTCAGCCACGACCGGGCGTTCCTGGACGAGGTCGTCACCCGGATCGTCGAACTCGACGGCATCGACGAGCAGCCGCAGGACTATCCGGGCGGCGGCTACACCGCCTACCGCGCCGAGAAGCAGCGGCGCTGGGAGAAGCTGCTGCTCGACTACGAGGCGCAGGAGAAGGACCGGATCCGGTGGGAAGCCGACATCGAGAAGACCAAGGGGTACGCCCGTGGCGTCGAACTGAACACCCCGGCCAGCGCCGCCGCCCCGCACATCAAACGCGTCGCCCGGCTCGTCGCCCGTAAGGCGAAGGTCCGGGAGCGGCGGCTGCGGCGGCAGATGGCGTCGGTGTCGTGGATCGCCCGGCCGCGGACCCGCCCGCCGCTGACGCTCGCCTTCCCCGGCGACGACGGCGACCCGGGCGAGATCGTCCTCAAGGTTCGCGACCTGAACGTGGCCCACGGCGACCGGGTTCTGCTGCGCGACGTCGACCTGGACGTCACCCGCGGCGACCGCATCGTGATCACCGGCCGTAACGGGGCGGGCAAGACGACCCTGCTGCGGGCGATCGCGGACCGGCATCGCGGCGAGGTGGCGGTGCTGCCGCAGACCGACGACGGGCTGCGCGACACCACGACGGTGATGGAGTTCTTCCGGGCGCGGGTGCCGGTCTACATCGACGACGCGGAGAAGCTGCTGGCCGGGCACCAGTTCGACGCCGACCAGTGGGACGCGCCGACGAGGGACCTGTCGGCGGGGGAGCTGCGGCGACTGCTGCTCGCGGTGCTGGTCAACAGCCCGTCGCGGATCCTGCTGCTGGACGAGCCGACCAACTTCCTCGACTTCGCGGCTCTCGACGTGGTCGAGGAGGCGCTGCGCCGCTACAAGGGGACGCTGCTGGTGGTCAGCCACGACCGGTATTTCGCCGATGCGATCGGGCATACCCGGCACTGGCATGTCGCGGACGGGCAGTTGATCGAGAACTGAGACGATGACGGGCATGTCGTCGCAGCCGCACCTGGGCCGGGAACCCGTCATCGGCACGGGCGCGCGGGAGTTCACCGACGCGTGGCTGGCCAACCGGCGGCTGTCGCAACACACCCGGGCGGCGTACCGGCGCGACGTCGACGGCTGGCTCACCTGGTGCGCCGGCCGTGACCTCGACCCGCTGCACGCCTCGTTCCTGGACGTCAACGCCTACGCCCGCGAGCTGGAGGCCCGGCCGCTGGCGCCCGCCTCGGTGGCCCGGAAACTGTCCGGCCTGTCCAGCTGGTACGACTTCCTGGTCAAACTGCGGGCGGTGCCGGCGAACCCGGTCGGCGGCGCGGACCGCCCCCAGGTCGACCGCTACCACTCGTCCACGGTCGGGCTCGCCCCGGCCGAGATCGACGTGCTGCTCGCGGCCGCCGGGCGGGCCGGCCGCCGCACCCACGCGATGATCACCGTGCTGGCCGATCTGGGGCTGCGCGTCGGTGAGCTGGTCGGGCTGAACCTCGACGACCTCGGCCACGAACGCGGCCACCGGACCGTCCGGTTCACCGGCAAGGGCGGCAAGGCCCGCCGCCGGGCGGTGACCCCGGCCGTGGCGGCGGCCCTCGACGACTACCTGGCCGAACGCGGCAACCGGCCGGGGCCGCTGTTCGTCACCTCGACCGGCTCCCGCGTCGACCGGCACGCCGTCTTCCGGCTGGTCCGCAGGCTCGCCGCGGAAGCCGGCATCGCGTCGGCCGACCGGTTGTCGCCGCACTCGCTGCGGCACTCGTTCGCCATCACGGCCCGCGCCGAGGGCGTACCGCTGGAGGACGTGCAGGACGCCATGGGGCACGCCGATCCGCGTACCACGCGCCGCTACGACCGTGACCGTTACAACTTGGACCGTGACCCCGCGTACACGATCGCGGCGGCCCGTGCCCGCCGCAACAGGGGGTGAAACGGCCCCCTATGCTCTGAACCCGGCTACGGAAAGCGGGCGGGTGTTTTGAGCACGGAAATGAGTCTCGTCGAGGCGATCATCCTCGGCGCGGTCGAGGGCGTCACCGAGTTCCTCCCGGTGTCCAGCACGGGGCACCTGACGATCCTGGAGAAACTGTTCGGCCACACCATCGACGACCCGGACATCACCGCCTTCACGGTGATCATCCAGTCGGGTGCGGTGCTCGCCACCATCCTGTTCCTGCGCAAGGACATCGCCCGGGTGGTGCCCGCCTTCTTCAAGGGCCTGTTCAACGCGTCCCACCGGGAGCACACCGACTTCAAGTTCGGCCTGGCGGTGCTGCTCGGCTCCATCCCGATCGTGATCGCGGCGCTGCTGTTCAAGGATGCCATCGAGGGCACCCTGCGCAGCCTGTGGTTCGTCGCCGGGGCGCTGATCCTGTGGAGTGGTGTGATGGCGTTCGCCGACCACGCCGCCACCCAGGTCCGCCATCAGGACGACGTCACCTGGAAGGACACGCTGATCATCGGCACCGTGCAGTGCATGGCGCTGATCCCCGGCATCTCCCGCTCCGGCGCCACCATGTCGGCCGGCCTGCTGCGCGACCTCGACCGGGTCACCGTGACGAAACTGTCGTTCTTCCTGTCGATTCCGGCGCTGACCGGCGCGTCGGTGTTGCAGGGCGTCAGCGAGGCCGACCGGATCTCCGCCGGGGTCGGCTGGACCAACACGATCGTCGCGACCGTGGTCAGTTTCGTGGTCGCCTACGCGTCGGTGACGTGGCTGCTCAAGTTCGTGTCCAAGCACTCGTACAGCATCTTCATCTTCTACCGGGTGGCGCTCGGCTCGCTGCTGTTGCTGCTGCTGGCCACCGACACGATCTCCGCCAAGTAGGCGTGACCACGCCCGGGGAACAAGCGCTCGCCCACGTGCGGGCGCTTTTTCCGTCTCCGCGGCCGGTGCCGGGCGCGCCGATCACGGTCAACTTCCACCCCGACCGGCCGCTCGCCGACGGCCGCACCGTGATCGAGCACCTCGCCGTGGACGGCGTCTACCGCACCCAGTACGAGACCGGCATCTCCAACGGCGGGCTCGGCGGCGACCGGCCCCGCTGGGAACAGCGCATGTTCGGCGACAGCGGCAGCCGGCCCGTCTACGGGGCGCTCAACCTGGCCGGGCATCCCGACGGGGCGGCGCCACGGTTCGGCAGCTGCCATCTCGAACTGCGGGCGCACTGCCTGCGGCGGGCCACGTTCAGCCTCGGCGACAGCTACACCGAACCGGAGATCCTGGGCACGGCGGGCACGTTCGGCGCAGTCTGGGAGGGGCTTCTCGCGCAGGTCACCTGTACCGGAAACGCTGTGGGGGTGAGCGCGAGCGGCACGGAGCAGTGGGTGGCCGCGCTCGGCGAGCCCCGCACGCAGGCCGGCCGGACCCTCGACGACTACGTCGAAGCGCAGGTCCACGATCGGCTCACCCTCAGCGGCGACGTCGCGGCCGTCGTCGCCGACCCCTCATTCCGCGGTACGGCGTACGAAGGGCATCTGCGTGCCCTCGGGTTGCCGCTGCGCTGGCACGGCGGATTCCGGCTGCCCGCCGACGAGTTCCCCGGCGAGCTGCGCGGGCCGCAGGCGGTGGCGCTGGGCCGCCGGATCGCCGCCCGCTACGGCGAACAGGTCCTGGACGCGGCCCTGCTCGGCCGGGCCGCCCGCGACGGCGACCATCCGCAGCTGATCAAATACCTGTGGCACATCCTGGTGCTCAAGGGCCGGCCAGCCTAGCCACCAGTTTCTCGCCCTCCGGCCAAGGCCCGAACCCGGAACTCGAATCCAGATGCCCCACCGGGCCGGCGTCGTGGACCTCGGCGCCCCACTGCCCGGCCAGCTGCTCACCGTAGGCGAACGTGGCATGCGGATCGTCACGCGACAGCACCGCGATCGACCGGAACGGCAGCGGCGAGCGCGGCATGTCGTCGTGTTCCGGCGGCGTCACCAGCAGCGCGCCCACCACCGGGCCGGTGTGCTGGGCGGCCCACAACGCCACGGTGAGACAGCCCGCCGAATGTGCGATCAGGATCGCCGGAGCGTCGCCGGCCGTGATGGCCGCGTGCAGGGCGGCCACCCGCTCGCCGGCCACATACGGCGGGCCGGGCGGCTCCGGCGCCCACGTGTGGTCGCGGTGGGCCCGCGCCCACTGCCGTGACCAGTGATTCGGAAACGGCACCCCACGGCCGGGCACCAGCAGAAATCGCGTCACCCACGAGAGGGTAACGGCTAACGTCGATGCATGCCCGATGCGATCTTCGCCGACCCGCGGCTCGCCGCCCTCTACGACACGTTCGACGGCGACCGTCCGCCAACGTCGCCCAGGTGTTCCTCACCGACCGGGAGTGGCAGGACACGCTGACCGGCCTGTACGACGTTCTCGTGCCGGGCGGGCACCTGGTGTTCGAGACCCGGCGGCCCGGCCGGGCTTTCGGAGGTGAGCGCACAAAGGAAGCGGGAAGCGAAACGCGGACCTCGACCACGAAGCTCTTTCACTCGCTCTCGCCGCGGTAGGGCAGCCACACGAAGCCCCGCGCGAACGGCACGAAACCCGGCCCGTCGCCCGGCTCCGGCAGCACCAGACCCGGAACCTGACGGCGCTCGCGCAGCGGGCCGAGCGGATCCCAGCCGGCCAGCGCCGCCCGGTAGCCGGTCAGGTCGGACAGCAGCCGGTACAGGCCGTTGCCCAGGTCGGTGAACCAGCGGGCTGTCCGGGCGCCGTCGACCACCGGCACCACCGACAGCAGCAGGGCCGTGTCACCGTCGCGGTCCAGGCGCGGCCAGTGCAGGTCGATCGGCGCGTTCCCGGCGGCCACCACCCGGTCCGCCGCGGCCACCGCCGCCTGCGCCGACCGGAACTCGACCACCAGCTCGAAACGGACCACCATCGCCGCTCCCCGGGTAGGACGAGCCCCCATTGTCGGCCGGCGCCGTCCACATCGTCGAGACCGGCCCGGACGTCCGCGGGCTGGATCGGTGCGGTCTCGCTCCGGCGCGGCGCGGGACCGGCCGGCCGGTGCGAGGATGAGCGGATGGGATTCGATCTCGGGGCGGCGGTCAGCTTCGCGGCCGGAAACGCCCGCAACCTGGACCGGCGGCGGCTGCACCACCTGCTCGGTGACCTGCCCGCGCAGGCCGTGATGGCGGCGCTGGACGGCTACCGCAACCCCGACGGCGGGTACGGGTGGGCGCTGGAGCCGGACCTGCGGTCGACGACCAGCCAGCCGGTCGCCGCCATGCACGCCCTGGAGGTGATGGCCGAGGTCCGCGACACCGGGCCACGGCCGGTCGCGCTGCTGGACTGGCTCGAGCGGCACAGCCTCGACGACGGTGGAGTGCCGTTCGCCTTGCCGTTCGGCGACAGCACCGGCAGCGCCCCGCACTGGACCGGCGCCGACCCGGCTGTGTCGTCGTTGCAGATGACCGCCCAGTTGGCGGGGCACGCGCACCGGCTGGCCCGGCACCGGCCCGACGACGTCGGCGGGCATCCGTGGCTGGCCGCCGCCACCGGCTACTGTCTCGGCGCGATCGAGCGGATCGAGACGGCGCCGCACGCGTACGAGCTGATGTTCGCGCTGCGGTTGCTCGACGTGGTCGAGGCGCCGGTGCTGCTGGAGCGGCTGGCCCGGTTCGTGCGGATGGACGGGCCGACCCCGGTCGAGGGCGGTATCGACGGTGAGGTGCTGTATCCGCTGGACTTCACCCCGCACCCGGGTACGGCGTCGCGCAAGCTGTTCGATCCGGGTGCGGTGGCCGCCGACCGGGAGAGGCTCGCGGCCGGACAGCAGGCGGACGGCGGCTGGACCGTCACGTTCCCGGCGTACAGTCCGGCGGCAGCCGTCGAGTGGCGCGGCTACGCCACCGTCGCCGCCGTCGCCGTGCTGCGCGACACGCCCCGGTGACAGTGGCCGCTACCCTGGGCGGCGTGACCGTCGTGAAAGGGCCTGACCTGCGTATCGGCTCGCCCGAACGGGAGCTGGCACGCGAGGCGCTGCAGGAGCACCTGGACGCCGAGCGCATCGACGCCGCCGAGTTCGAGCAGCGGCTGCTGGACTGTCAGGCCGCGCGTACCCGTACCGCGCTGGAGCAGGTCTTCGCCGATCTGCCGGACCCGCATCCGCAGTTGACGAAGCCGGCCGAGGACTCCGACGACGAGGCCGCCGGTGTGGTGTCCGGGATGGTGGCGCTGATGCTGGGCGTACCCGTGTCGATCGTCATGGGTTTCGTCTACGGCGCCTGGTGGTCGCTGGCCGTCACCGTCGGGATCACCGTGCTGCTGGTCTTCGCCGGGCAGACATGGGGCCGCCGGTAGCGGTAAAACGGGTGACGGGCGGCCCGCCGATCCGTCATGATCGGCGACCATGACCGGCCTGTACGTCGCGCTCGGCGACTCGATGTCCATCGACGACTACGCGGGCGGCCCCGGCCGGGGCGCGGCGAGCCTGCCTGCACCGCAACCACGACCGTGACTTCGCCGACTGGGCCGGCCGTGACCTGCCCGGCTGGACGCTGCGGCTGCTGGCCCGCGACGGCGCCGTCGTCGCCGACGTCCTGAACCGGCAGCTGCCGCAGCTCACCGAAGTCCCGGACCTGGTGACCGTGACGATGGGCGGCAACGACCTGATGGGCGCCTACGGCGACGACACCGCGGCCGCCGCCACCGTGGGCCGGGTCGCCGCGCAGGGCGAGGGCGTGCTGTCGCGGCTGCGGGCCCTGACTGGCCCGTCGTGTCCGATCGTGGTCACCACCGTCTATGACCCGAGCGACGGCGCCGGTGAGGTCCCCGGATCCGGGCTGCCGCCGTGGCCGGGTGGCCCGCGGTGGGTGGCGGCGCTGAACGGCGAACTGGCCGCGCTGGCGGCCCGGCACGGGGCGCTGCTCGCCGACGTGCACGCCCGCTTCCGCGGCCACGGCGTGACGGCCGGTGACCCGGCCCGCCCGGAGCCGCGTCCGGACGGTCGTGACCTGTGGTTCTGTGGGGTGATCGAACCCAACGCGTGGGGCGCCCACCAGATCCGTGCCGCCTGGTGGGAGGCGCTCGACCGGCGCGGCTGAGCTGTCGGATGTCCGTTACACCCGATCGATGCCCTGACGGGGTATCCGTCGAGCCCTATGGTCGGGCACAGATCCACGTCGCAGGGAGGATCCGTGCCTCGACCACGACCGTTTCTGGCCATCTGGGCCGTGCTGGCCCTGATGCCCGTCACCGTCTGCCGACCCCAGCCGCCCGCCGCCGAACTCGAACCCGCGCCGGTCCCCGTCCCGGTCGCGGCGACGACCCGGCACACCACACCCCCGCCCGTCGACTGCCCCCGCCCGCACGGCACCCGGGTGACCGCGACCGGAACCGCGCTGCGGACCGCCACCCGTGAATATCCGGCCGCCGACCATCCGCACGACGTCGCGTTCTCCGCCGAGACCCTGCGGTCGCTGCCCGACGTGGCCGGCGTCGGTGACCCGATCGACGTGCCCTACGTGCTGAGCCGGGGCGCGTTCGCGGCCGCCGGCGCCGTCGCCCAGGTCACCTTCGAGAACGCCACCAGCCACCTGATCAGCGTCACCGACATCCGCCCGGTCAACATCGTCACCGAATGCGTCCCGCACGCCGCCCTGATCCCGCTGCACGGCACCGGCGCCGAACCCGCGCCGATGATGTTCGACCTGGCCGACGTCGACCCGCTGATGTGGTCCACCGACGAGGGCGGCCGCGCCACCCGCCCGTACTTCGAGGAGTACCCGGGCATGCTCATCGAGGACGGTGAGAGACAGGATCTGCTGTTCAGTTTCCGCGCCGACAGCGGCGCCTACACCTTCGACCTGCTCGTCACGTACGAGACCGGGGGCAGGCGGGAACGGACCCTGTTGCGTAACGGCCGTGTCGGCTTCCGGGTCACCACCGCCCCGGATCCGCCGCAGGCGTGACCCGTCCGGCTCTGCGGCGCGGGTGGGCGCACACGAACGGCCTTGCGTGCTCGGTGGCCGCGGCCATGGGCCGGGTGGGCGCTCACGGCACGGCGACCGTGTGCGCCTGCCCGGCTTCGGGTGACCACCGATCTGAGCCCGGCGGGCGCGGCACAGGCCGGCGCGGGCAGCGAGGTCGCGCGGCAGGGCGGAACAGTCCTGAAAGAAACGGGGCGAGGTCACCCGTACGAAATCAGGTTTGGTCGTCCAAGGCGGCCTTGACCAGCGACAGGGCTGTTTCGGCGGGTACGCCGAGGGCGCGGATCCGCGTCGCGTAGGCCGCGGCCGCCTGCTGGGCCTCGACCGGCGTCGCCCCGGCCCGCGCGGTGATCACCGTGCCGTGCCGGCCCCGCGTCTCGACGAGGCCGGCCTGCTCGAGCTCCCGGTAGGCGCGGGCCACCGTGTTCACCGCCAGCCCCAGGTCCTCGGCGAGCCGGCGGACCGGGGGCAGGCGGGTGCCGGCGGGCAGCACACCGTCGGCGGCGAGCGCGGCGATGTGCAGCCGCACCTGCTCGTACGGCGGTGTGGCCGACGCCGGGTCGATCGTGATGTCCATCAGATCAGCTTGGGCGGGGTGTTGCCGACCGCGAGGATGGCGCGCCGCAGCGGCACGAACGCCAGCAGCACGCCGCCGACCACGAAGAACAGCACCAGCGAGACGATGCCGGCCCGGTAGCTGTTGGTGATCTGGAAGATCAGGCCGAAGAACAGCGGGCCGAGCCAGCTGGTGCCCTTGTCGCTGATCTCGTAGAAGCCGAAGTACTCGCCCTCTTTACCGGCCGGGATGAGCTGGGAGAACAGGCTTCTCGACAGGGCCTGGCTGCCGCCCATCACCAGGCCGATGCCGGCGCCGAGCAGCATGAACGGCACCGGCTCGCCCTCCGGCAGCCAGTAGGCGGCGATCACGACGAGCAGCCACAGGGCCAGGGCGATCAGGATGGTCTTGCGGGCGCCGATCCTGGTGGCCAGCGCGCCGAGCAGCAGGGCGCCGCCGAACGCCAGGAACTGCACGATCAGGATGGTCAGGATCATCGTGGACTGTTCGAGTTTCAGCTCTTCGCTGCCGAACTGGCTGGCCAGCGAGATGACCGTCTGGATGCCGTCGTTGTAGATCAGGTAGGCGCCCAGGAAGAACAGTGTCAGCGGGTAGGCGCGCATGCCCTTGAGGGTGTGGCCGAGCTGCTTGAACCCGTCGGTGAGCACGTTGCCGCGGTCGGTGCCGGTGATGACCGCGGAGGCGCTGGGGTGCTCGCGCAGCCACAGCAGCGGCACGATGGTGAACAGCGCCCACCAGACGCCGGCCGACACGATCGACCAGCGGGCCAGGTCGAGGGTGCGCTGCGGGTTGCCGTCCTGCGACAGCGACATCACGGCGACCAGGTTGAGCAGCAGCAGGACTCCGCCGCCCAGGTAGCCGATGGCCCAGCCGCGGCTGGAGACGCGGTCGCGGTCGTCGGGGCCGGACAGCAGCGGCAGGAACGAGTGGTAGACGACGATCGCCGCGCCGAAGGCGATGTTGGCGATGATGAACAGGATCCCGCCGAGCAGGTAGCGGTCGCCGGTCACGAACGCCATCGCCACGGTGGCGGCGGCGCCGGTGAAGGCGGCCCCGGCCAGCAGTGGCTTCTTTCGCGGGGCGCGGTCGGCGACGGCCCCCATGATCGGCAGGATGAACACGGTCAGCAGCACCGACAGCGACACCAGGTAGGGGAAGTAGGAGCCGGTGGCGACCGGGATGCCCAGCGGGTACACCTTCGCGGTGCACTCGTCGGCGTCGATGGCGCAGCCGGCGGCCTGTTCGGTGACGCTGGTCAGGAACGGTCCGAGGAACACCGTGATGACGGTGGTGGAGAACGCCGAGTTCGCCCAGTCGTACATGTACCAGCCGGTGCGTTCCCGCTTGGGCGCGAGAGTGGTGGTGGGGGTGTTGTCGCCGTCGACGGCCATCTACGTCCGCTCCTGAAAATGGTCGGTGCGCGGACATGATGCCACCCCGGCGCGTTCAGCGGGAGATGTGGATCACTGTTCACCCTGTGTCCACCACTGGGCCAGCGCCGCGGTGGCCGGGTCCTCGGAGGAGGCCAGGAACGTCCACGGGTCGGCGCCGGGCGGGATCTCGACGCCGGCGTAGGCGGCGAGCTCGCCCGCGGTGACCGGCTCGACCGGCGGGGTGAAGCCGGACGGGTCAGCCGCGCCGAGGGTGGCGGTGTCCACCCAGGGGAACCCGTCGACCGGTTCGGGCAGCTCACCGATGTCCAGGGTGGGCGGGAAGGCGGCGTCGTCCACCACGTCCGGCACGTCGGACAGGTCCGGGATGTCGATGTCGGGCAGGTCCGGAAGATCAGGGAGATCCTCCGGCAGCTCCCACTCCACCTGATCGGCATGGGCCAGGGGGTCGGGCCCCGGCACGTCATCCGGCGTCAGGTCGTCGAAATCGTCGTCGAAATCCCAGTGGTCGGTCATCGCGAGCCTTCCTCGTCGAGGGGGGTGGGGGTCAGGGAACGGGCCCGCAGCAGCGCCTCGTCGGCCTGCCGCAGCCGGGACGCGGCGGCGTCGCGGTCGGTGACGGCGGCGGCCCGCCGTTTGGCGCGGCCCGCGGCGTCCTCGGCGGCCGCCGCGTCGATCTCGGCGATCAGTGTGTCCAGTTCGCGCAGCCGCCGTTCGATCGCCTCGTCCAGGGCCACCGACAGCGCGTACTGCAGGTCGGTGAACCGGCCGCTGATCTCGTCGGTGAGCGCGGCCCGGGCCTCGGCCAGGACGTCACGCAGCCAGGTGTGGGCGTGCCGGCGGTCGGTGTGCACCCGGCGCCGGTAGATGACGTAGCCGCCGGCGGCCAGGCCCAGCCCGATCCCGGCGACCGGCAGCAGCAGTCCGCCGGACACGCCGAGCGCGGCCGCCCCCAGCGCCGCGCCGCGGCCGGCGATCAGCGCCACCCCGCCCGCGGACAGGGCGATCAGCAGGTTCTCGCCGGACCCGTCGCGCGGCGGCCCGGCGATCAGGTGGTGCCGCAGGGTGGCGCTGACCCGGGCCGGGTCGAACGCGTCGGCCAGCACCTTCTCGGCCACCTCCCGGTAGGTGTCCTCCAGCCGGGCCGACAGTTGCGCCGCGACCGCCTGCAACTGGGTGTCCAGGTCGTCGGGCAGCGCGGCCAGCGCCTCGCCGCGGGCGCTGTCGATGCGGCGGGCGTAGTCGTGCTGCACCTCGGTGAGCCGGGTCCGCAGCTGCCCGACGACGGCGACCCGGGCGTGCTGGATCTCGGCGTTGAGTTTCAGCGTCCACTGCCGGGACTCGGTGCGTTTGCGGGCGGCCAGCGCGGCCCGTTCGGCGCGGGTGGCGGCCTGGGCGGCCGCGTCCGCCGACGTCGCCGTCACCCGTTCCGCTGCCGTGTCGCGCAGCCGGGTCAGGTCGCGGTGGGCGGCGCGCAGCACGTTGGCCAGCCGTAGCTGGTGGCCGCGCCCGGCCAGTTCGACCAGCGCATGCTGCAGGGCCGGCACCCGGGACTCGGCCGCCAGCGCGTCGCGGGTGGCGGCGTCGCCGGCGGTCAGGGCCAGTTCGGCCATCCGCGCGGACACCGGGAACCAGGGCGCGGCCGCGAACCGGGGCGCGTGCGCCTGCAGCAGTGACCGGTTGTCGTCGGCGATGGTCCGCCACTGGCCGAACGCGTCGATCTTGGTGAGTGCGAAGACGACCGCGTCGACGCGTTCGGTGGCGGCGGCCAGGAAGTCGAGTTCCGGCTGGGACAGCGGGGCGGACGCGTCGGCGACGAACAGCAGGGCGGTGGCCCGGCGGACCGCGTCCAGGGCGATGGTGGCGTGCACCGGGTCGAGACCGCCCGCGCCGGGGGTGTCCAGCAGGGTCAGGTACTGCAGCATCGGCGCCGGGTGGGTGACCTCGATGCGGCGGGCCCGCTGTTTGCCGCGCGCCCACTCGTCGAGGGAGTCGATCTCGATCTCCTCGCCGCCGGGCAGCCACGCCCGCGCCGCGAACTCGGTGCCGGGCACGAAACTCAGGTAGGCGGCGGTGGTGACCGCGGCGTCGACCGGCGACAGGCCGGGCACCCCGAGCAGCGCGTTCACCAGGGAGCTCTTGCCGCGTTTGGTCTCGCCGACGATCACCACCCCGGGGCGGGTGAGGTGGGCGCGGCGCAGCTCGGCCAGGTCGGCGGCCGCGTCCGGGTCGGCGGTACGCAGGTAGGACAGGGTGTCGCGGACCGCGGTGTCCAGCAGGGTGGTCAGGTCGCGCACCGGCGCACCTCCTGGGCGAGCAGCTGGAAGCCGCGGTGGGCGACCTGGGCGATCCGGGCCTGCGCGGGGCCGGCGCCGTCGACCGCGTACGCCCTCCATCGTCCCGCCGCCGCGACCGCGGCCGTGGCCAGTTCGCCGTCGCCGGCCCGGGGCAGCCGCAGGATCCAGCGCGGGTCGTCGGAGGTGGCCAGCCGGATCAGTTCCTGCTCCCAGTCGCCGGGCAGCGCCACGGTGCCGGTGGCGGCCCGCTGGGCGGCGTCGAGCAGCCGCAGCCGGTGGTAGGCCGGGTCGCGCAGCGCCTGTTCCAGGGCGTCGCGGACGGTCTCCTGGTCGCCGCGGTCCAGGCCGTGCCGGGACAGCCGTTCCAGGCGGGTCAGCGCCCACCCGGCCTTGATCGCGTCCGAGCGCCAGCGGAACGTCTGGTCGACCGTCGCCGACAGCCGGGCCAGCCCGGACGCGGCGGCCAGCCGGCGTACCAGTTCGCCGGTGGACAGTCGCGGGTCGGCGGCCAGCTGGGCGCAGGAGAAGCCGACGCCGTACAGGTCGAGCCGGGTCAGCAGCCGTTCCCGCTGGTCGCGGCCGACGGGTGCGGGCCGGGACCGGAACAGGTCGGCCGAGGTCAACAGCAGGTTCAGCTCGGTGGCCGGCAGCACCGCCAGTTTCGCCAGGGCGTCGCGGTCGCCGCCGGTCAGCCGGCCGGACTCGGCGGTCTCGGCGAGCAGCCCGGCGACCGGTACGACGTCGCCGACGGTCCGGGCGAGCAGCCCGGCCTGCTGGGTGGCGAGCGGGCCGGCCACCGGCCACGGGTCCTGCGGGCCGCCGACCAGGGTGTCGACCTTCGCCAGCACACCGATCGCGTTGATCGGGCTGGTCGCCAGCCGGGCCGACGCGGTGTGGAAGGCCTCCAGGGCACGGACGTCGTCGGCGCGGACCGCCTGGGTGAACACGTACACCACGGCCTCGGCGGCGGCGACCTCCCCGGCCGAGTCGTCGTCGATGCCGACCGCGGCCTCCGCCCGGGCGCTGCCGGCGGTGTCGGTCGACGACAGGCCGGGGGTGTCCACGACGGTCAGGTCCCGCAGCCGGTCGGTGGTGAGGGCCACGTCCACGTACGCGATCCGGGCCGCCGGCACGCCGAGCCGGGCAGGCACCATGCCGTCCTCGTCCAGCGGCAGGCTGTGCCGGGCGCCGTCGCGGGTGACCACATCGATGCGGTCGGCCGGGCCGTACCGGAACCGGGTGACCACGCGGGTGCACTCACCGGCCGCGGTGGGGGCGACGCGACGGCCGATGAGCGCGTTGACTAGTGTCGACTTTCCGGCTTTCAAGCGTCCGGCGACCGCCACCCGTAACGGATCGTGAAGACGGTTACTGATCTGCCGTACGTGTTGACCAGCATCGGAGGAGACCCTCGTGACGATCTCGTTACAGAGCGTCGCGATGCCGGTGGTGAGTGGCCCGGTCACTTCGACTCGTCAGCGCAGCACACCGTCGGCGACAATGTGCGTATCGCGGATGTCGTCGGCACGAAGGGACCCTTCGATAGCGGGAACAGGAGTGGTCTACACCGTGCAGCCTACGGACGACGGCGCCGCGGCCGGGATCCCGTGTTCGTGCCAGTGAAGGGGGAGCGCAGGTGACGGACGACCCAGAGGAGGCCGCCCGTACCGCGCTGTGCCGAGGGCCCGCACTCGTCGTGATCGCCGGACCACCCGGCTGCGGCCGCACCACCCTGCTGCGCCGCATCGCCACCGCCGTGCCCGGCCCCGCCCACCTCGGCGGCGGCCTCGCCATGCTCGCCGCGGTACCCGCCCTCGCCCTGTCCCGGGCCGTGCGCGCCCGGCTGCCCGGAGACGACATCCCGCTGCTCGCCGAAGCCGTCCGCTCCCGTGTGCGCGGCGGCCTGCTCGTGCTCGACGACCTCCAGCACGTCGACCCGGCCACCCTCGCCGCCCTGCCGCACCTCGCCCGCAGCTGCCGGGTGCTGGTCGCCCTGCGTACCCCGCACCGGCTGCCCGACACCGAGCACGCCGCGCTGCGGCAGGCCGCCACCGCCTGGATCCCGGTGCCACCACTGACCGCCGACGCCGCACACGCCCTGGCCCGGCAGACCGCCGGCGGCCTCGGCGACCAGGCCGCGGCCGCCGTCGTGGCCCGGGCCGGCGGCAACCCCCTGGCGATCATCGCGCTGGCCCGGCAGGCCGCCGCCGGCCGCGCGCCGATCGGCGAGGACATCGACCAGGTGGCGTACGCGATCGCCACCGCCCTGGCCGACCTGCCCCGCCCGGCCCGCACCGCCCTGGCCGCGCTCGGGCTGCTCGGCCGGCCCGCCCCGCCCGCCCTGCTCGGCACCGGCGCCGCCGACCTGCTCGCCGCCGGGCTGGTCACCGCCGAACCGGGCGGATCCCTGCTGCCCGTGTCCGCGTACGTGGCCGAGACCGCCGCCGGGCTGCTCGACGCGCCGGCCCGGGCCGAGATGCACGCCCGCCTCGCCGACCTGACCCCACCCGCCGAAGCCGCCCGGCACCTCGCCGCCGCCGGGGACCCGAACGCCGCGTACCGGAAGGCTCTCGGCGCCGCCGACCGCCTGGCCGGCGCCGAACGCGCCGCGCTGCTGCTGTTCGCCTGCGGCCTGCCGACCACCGTCGACCCACGGGTGCGGCTCGCCGCCGCCGACGCCGCCCTGGCCACCGGCCGTGCCGCCGACGCCGCCGAAGTGCTGCGCCCGATCGTGCCCGCCGTGTTCCTGTCCGCCGACCCCGACCCAGGCTCCCGCCCGTCCGGCGCCGCCGA
Organism: Actinoplanes hulinensis; assembly: GCF_019429605.1. Taxonomy (NCBI): domain Bacteria; kingdom Bacillati; phylum Actinomycetota; class Actinomycetes; order Micromonosporales; family Micromonosporaceae; genus Actinoplanes; species Actinoplanes hulinensis. The sequence continues at coordinate 157,297 of NZ_JAHXZI010000009.1, forward strand.
CCCGCTCGCCCTGGAAGCCGCCGTCCTGCGCGGCGAAGCGCTTCTCCAGGCCGGCGACCCGGTCACCGCCCGCGACACCGTCCGAGCCGTCCCGGACACCGCCGCCGCCCGCGTCGTCGCCGCCCGCGACCGCGTCATGCTGCTGTCCGTGCTGGCCACCGAGCCGATGACCGCCCTGGAACTCGCCGACAAGATCGCCGTCCGGCATCCGCAGCCACCACCGGGCATCCAGGCCGCCCTCGCCGCCGTCCGCGCCACCCACCGGCAACCCGGCTGGGACGACACCCTCGCCGCCGTCGCCGACACCGGCGGCGACCCGCTGATCACCCGCTGGTCGGCGTGGCTGCTCGTCGAACACCTCGCCGCCGAAGGACGGCTCGTCGACGCCGCCTCCGCCGCGCTGCGCGCCGCCGCCACCGCCGGCGACGACCTCGCCTACGGCTGGCAGACCCGGTTCCTGGCCGCCGCCGACTGGGCGCTGGCCCTGCACGGCCCCGACTTCCCGGCCACCCTCGCCTGGGACGGCACCGAAGGCGTGCTGCGCCGGGCCGCGAACCTCACCGACCGGGCCTTGCCCGAACAGGCCCGGGCGTACGCGAACGCCGCCACCGCCCTCATCGAAGCCGACACCGGGCTGCTCGCCGCCGCCCGCGCCCGCCTCGACACCGCCGGCGTACACCCGGCCGTCGCCTGGGTGGCCCGCGAGGCGGCGTGGCTCGACGGGCAACCCGACCGGGCCGCCCGCACCCCCACCGAAACCGGCACCGGCCTGCTCGCCGGCCTGCACGCGATCACCGCCCGGTGGGCCGCCTACGACCTGGGCGCCCCGCCGGCCGCCGCCATCCCGGTCGACCTGCCCGCACCCGCGCGCCGCACCCTCACCGCCTGGGCCGTCGGCTCCGGCCTCGACGACGCCGCCGACAGCTGGCAGCCGGTCGCCCTGCGCGAACAGGTCCGCTGCCTCATCGCCGCCGGCCTGACCAGCCCCGACCGCGACCGGGCCGTCACCGCCCTGCTGCGCGCCGAACACCTCGCCGACAGCGCCGGGCTCACCGTCCTGGCCGGCCGCGCCCGCCGCGGACTGCGCCGCCACCAGATCCACCGCGACACCCGCAGCCCCCGCTCCGACGGCCGGCTCACCCAGCGCGAACTCGACGTGCTGCGACTGGTCGCCGCCGGAGAACCGACCCGCCGCATCGCCGGGCAACTCGGCATCTCCGCCGAGACCGTGGACACCCACATCCGGGCTAGCATGCGCAAACTCGGTGCGCGGACCCGTACCGAGGCCGCGGCCCTGGCCTTCGCCACCAATCCCTTCGAAACCAGCGAGGATGGCCGGTGATAAGACAGCCCGACGACGCCCCCCGCCACGTGGTAACCACCTCCGCCGAAGCCGACACCGTACTGCGGCGCCTCAGCCGCGACGGCTGGACCGCCCGCGCCGGCTTCGCCCTGCCCGACCCGTCCTGGGACGTCGCCGCCGCCCACCTGGTCCTGCACGGCCGGATCGCCGACGACGACCTGGAAACCGCCAAACTCGCCGTCCTGGCCGCCGCCCGCGGCGCCGCCGTCGTCGCCGTCTGCGACACCGAATCCCCGGCCGGCCGCGCGCTCGTCGACGACCTGTCCCGCCTCGGCCCGGTCCACCGCGGCATCGACGGCTCCGACATCATCGCCAACCTCATCCCCGAACAGCGCGCCCTGCTCGACCGCCTCGCCGCCGGCGACACCATCGCCGCCGCCGCGGCCGCCGAATTCCTCTCCCTGCGCACCGCCAACCGCCGCATCGCCGAAGCCCGCGCCCTGTTCGGCGTCCGCACCACCCGCGAGGCCGTCCTGGCCTATCTGCGTCAGCGTCAGCGCACCGAATAACACCGATCCGGGGTACGGGCTACGCGAACCCGCCGTAGCATCCCCGCGGCCACCTGCCCGCGCACGGCCGCAGCACGGCCGCCGGTCCACCCGCACGACGACCTCCACCCTCGCACCCTCCGCATTCCGTGCCCGCTGCGCTTTACGTGTGCTGCCACCAGCGTGATGACGGCGGCTTCCGTCCACACTCCTTGTTCTGTGTGCGCCCGCCCGCCCGCGCGCACGCTGTTCGTCACGTGTGCCGCTGCCGGCGTGACAGCGGCGGCCCGCGTCCACACTCCTTGTTGCGTGCGCGCCCAGGCGCGCTGCGCCGCCGGCATCCGCGCAAGGTGTTCACCGGGAGACACTTCGTTAGGCTGCGGCCGTGACCGAAGGCGTGCCGCCGCGGGCGGGGATGACGATCAGTGTCCGAAGCCGACGGGATGTGGTCGTGGTCGATCCGGATCGGTTCCTGGCCGCGGCCCGCCAGGCGTTACGCGACAGCGACCCGGATCTGAGCGAGGCGGAGGCGCAAGCCGCGATCACCGACGTGTACGACGCCGCACACGCCCTGCTCGACCGCGACGGCCAGTTGGCGGCCGACGAAGCGGATGACCGGGTGGGTGTCCGCGGCCGCCCGCCCGGTGTCCGGGTGACCGACCGGCCGGACGGCCTGTCGCCCGCCGGCCATCTCCAGGAGATCGTCGTCGACGACAGTCCGCCCTTACAGGATCACGGCTGCTTCCTGCCCCCTGACCTGTTCAGTCGTCCGGAAAGCCGGCCGACGGCGTGAGGCTCTCGACGAACGTCCGGAAGTCGGGCGCCACCCGCAACTCCTGGCCGAGGTCGGCGTCCAGATAGACCACCGGCGGGTCGCCGTCCGGGCCGCAGTCGCGGTAGTCCAGCGCCACCCAGGTGTGCCCGTCCCCGCTGAGCAGCACCACCGGCGACGGCAGCCCCCACTCCCGCACGAGATACCCGGTGTCCTGCAGCGCCATCGACAGCTCGCGACCGGGCGGGGCGATACCGTGCAGGTGATCGAACGGCACATGATCGGCCGCCCACGAGTTCCGCGCGGCCGGGCACGCGTCCCACCCGTCGGCGACGATGCCACCGTTACGCAGCCGCAGCAGCTGGATCAGCGCGGCCGGCAGCCGCACCCCGAGACCGGCTTCGGCGGCGGTGATCATCTCGCCGGTCAGCGGCGGCTGGGTCAGGTCGGTCTCGCCGGGATCCCAGAAGGTCGCCGCCACATCCTCGAACGAAGTCACGGCCGTCATGCTGCCAGAACCCGGCCCTGTGGCAGGATCCCGGCCATGGACGCGCGCCCCCTGACCCAGCGGGAACGGCCGTCCTCGACACCCCGCTGACCAGCACCCCGCCTGCCGGCCATGGCTCGACGAACCGGATCCGCTCGTCCCGCTGCGAGAGCCGGATGGCCCTGCACGTAGGTGGCGAAGTGGGGGACCATTCGGTCTGACCGGTCCGGATCAGCGATCTAGCATCTTCTGATGGAGGGCGAGCAGATCGAGCGGGTCCGCGACTTCAACCGCTACTACAACCAGCGGTTCAGCGCGCTCGCCGACCGGTTCCTGGGCCACGAATGGCCCCTCGGCCAGGCCCGGCTGCTGTTCGAGGTCGGCATCCGCAGCGATCTGCACGACCTGTGCGCCCGCCTCGGCCAGGACCGCGACCACGTGCGGCAGCAACTGGGCGCGCTGGCCGTACAGGGTCTGGTGGTGCTGGGTGACCGGAGCGCCGCGCTGACCGACGCGGGTCTGGCGAAACGCGCGGAGCTGGACCGGCGCGCCGACGCCGGGATCGCGGCGCTGCTCGGCGAACTGACCGGTGGGCAGCGGCACCGGCTGCTGGCCGCGCAGGACGAGATCCGGCGGGTGCTGCGGGCGGCCGCCGTCGTGGTCGAGGCGGTGCCGCCCGATCTGCCGGCGGCCCGCGACTGCCTGTCCCGGTACGCCGCCGAACTCGACGTCACCTTCCCGGAGGGCTTCGACGCGGATGTGCTGACCCGTCCCGAGGAGGTGACCGGCACCCAGCTGCTGGCCGTGGAGCTGGGCCGCCCGGTCGGCTGCGGCCTGTGGCTGCGCCTCGGCCCGGGGGTCGCCGAGATCCGCCACCTGTGGGTGGCCCCGGAGGCGCGCGGCCTCGGCCTCGGCCGCAAACTGCTGAGCCGCCTGGAGGTGGACGCGGCGAACAACGGCATCGACACGGTACGGCTGGGCACCCATCCGCTGCTGACCGAGGCGCTGGCGCTGTACCGGTCGGCCGGCTACGACGACATCGGCGGCTACAGCGACAACGCCTACAACCAGCTGGCGTTCGAGAAGGTGCTGGTCAGGACGGACGTGGCCGGATCCGGGCCGGGTCGTGCGGACGGGACGTGTCGACCACCTTCGGTGTCCGCATCTCGTCGCGGCGCAGTGGTGTCAGGGTCTCGTCGATAGCGTCCATGATCAGCCGGGTGGCGTGCAGGGCCCGCACCCCCGGCGTTCCGGTCTCGGCCGCCGACAGGTCGACCGGCCGGTCACCGAAGCGCACCTGCACGACCGGGCGCCGCAGCAGCGCCTTGACCAGCGCCCGGCCGAGCCGTTTCGGCGCCTCGTAGGGGATCGCCGCGTGCGTGCCCCACTGGGCCACCGGCAGCACCGGCGCCCCGGACATGGCCGCCATCCGCGCGGCGCCGGTCTTGCCGCGTTCCGGCCACATCCACGGATCCAGCCCGATGCGCCCTTCCGGATAGACCAGCACCGCCGAGTTCTCGGCCAGCGCCTTCGCCGCGGCGGGCAGCGCGTCGGCGACGTGGGCGGTGTTGCGGTCGACCCGGATGTGCCCGCAATGCCGCATGACCGTGCCGACCAACGGCGCCCGGAACACGCCACCGGTGGCCATGAACCGCGGCGCGATCCCCACCTTGTGGCACGCCGCCATGATCACCACCGGGTCGAACGGGCTGACGTGATTGGCCGCCAGAATGACCGGGCCGCCCTGCAACGGCGCCGGCAGGCCGCCCGAGACCCGCAGCCGCACCAGCGGGAACGCTACGATCCGCGACAGCGCGAGCAGCAGCCGCCACAGCCGCGGCACACGCCAGACAGGTGAGGTCTCCATGAGGCGAGAATGATTGCACGATCCCGAGATCGTCCTCTATCCGGCTTGGCGCGCCACCCGGTCCGGCGGCTGCTTCGCACCGCATGATCCTTTCCGGGTACGCGTAGAGCGTTCCGCAGCGGGCACCGCGAACGCGCCATCCGCACCCGCCGCACGTGCGGGTGGCGCGGCCCGGAAAACGGGTACGGGACGCGGGCCGGTGTATGACCCTCGACCCCATGACGATCTCGCCGCTCCTCCGCGCCGGCATGGGTGCCACCGTGACCCTGACCTGCATGCTCACCTGCCCGGCCCCGGCCGCCGCGCTCCCGGACGACGGCACCGCCCCCGCGCTGACCACGGCGCAGCGCAAGGTCCTGCTCGAGGCGACGGCCCGGTTCCGGGACCCGCGCCGGGCGAAGGCCGCCGGCTACCTGCCGACCGACCACTGCGTACCCGGCATGGGCCACCACTGGATGCACCCGGGTCACGCGGCCGACCAGGCGGTCGACCCGGTGCTGCCGGAGATCCTGCTCTACGTGCCCGGCCGCGACGGCAAACCTGTCCTGGTCGCGGTCGAATACTTCAAGGCCGACGCCGACGGCAACCTGTACACCAGCGGCGACCGGCCCACCCTGTTCGGCCGGCGGTTCGACGGCCCGATGGCCGGTCACGAGATGCCGCCCGGAAGCCCGCCCATGCCGGTGCACTACGACCTGCACGTCTGGCTCTACCAGCACAACCCGGTCGGTGAACTGGCCACCGAGAACCCGCGGATCACCTGCCGGTGAGTTCGGCCACCAACACCCCCGCCGCACCCGGGCCGCACCGGTGAGTGGCTAGGCTCGAAGCCGGCGCCGCGGGCCGCGGCCGCCCCGGACGAGTGCGCGTCGTACCCGGCTCTGACAAGACGACCGCCGTGAGGTGAGTTCGTCATGGCCTGGCTCGTTCTGATCGTCTCCGGTCTGCTCGAAACCGTCTGGGCGATCGCCCTGGACCGCAGCGCCGGGTTCACCCGCCCGCTGCCCACCGCCGTCTTCGGCGTCGCCGTCACCCTCAGCATGCTCGGCCTCGGCTACGCCCTGCGGACCATCCCGGTCGGCACCGGTTACGCCGTGTGGGTCGGCATCGGCGCGGTCGGCACCGCCCTGGTCGGCATGATCGCCCTCAACGAGCCGGCCAGCCTGCCCCGCATCGTCTGCCTGCTGCTGGTGATCTGCGGCGTCGCCGGCCTCAAATACTTCCACTGACACCGGATTTTCACCGGCACCGGTGGGCCGCGGCCTGACACCCAGGCCGCGGCCCACCGGTCAGCCGGCCTCGCCCAGCTCCGCCAGCCGGGCCTCGACCTCGGCCAGCTCGGCCCGCAACCGCTCGGCCTGCTGCTGCGCCTCCGCCCGCTCGGCGGACAGGATCTGCTCGACCGCCTCCTGCACCCCGGGCACGTCGATCAGCGACACCATCCTCAGCGCCTCGGCCGGCTTGATCACATAGGGGCGGGCCAGCGCCTTCGCGCCCTGGTTGGCGGCGACCGTCCACTCGCCCTCACCGTAGGCCAGCGTCACCGTCAAACCGGGCGACGGCTTGACCTTCGCCGGGCGGGCCACCTTACGCGGCGCCGCCGGCTCGTTGCTCTCCCTCACCTCAACAGCTTCCTCACTCTTACGCTGGACCGGCGGTTTCGGCGGCAGCGGCTTGTCGATCAGGAACTCGGGCCCGGACAGCACCGGCTCGGCCGGTGGCTCCGGCGCCGGGGCCACCTTCTTCGCCGGCACCCCCTTCGGCGCCACCCGCAGATCGGTGGGGGAGAAGGGCAACTCGTCACGCCCGAACCGGACCACCACCCACTCGTCGGAGACCGCCGGATCCTCCAGCGCCACGACCTGCCCGATCTGACCGGAGATCTGCCCCGCCGCCTCGGTGAACTGCACCCGCGGCTTACGCCCGGCCGCCAGAGCCTCCCGGAACTGCTCCAGCTGTTCCGCGCTCAGCCCACCGGCCTCCACACTTGCCGCCGTCATCACCAACCACCTTCGTACGCCTGTATGAGAGCGGCTTCTTTCTACCAGCACCCACCGACAACAACAGCGCACCACACCGAAGTGATCAAGTGCGGAACGGGGGGCGACCGGTCACGCAGTACTCCCGCCCGGCCGGGTCCTCAAGCGTCGTCCAGTCACCCGGCACCCGCCGCACCACCCGCGCACCCAGCCCGGCATGCCGCGCCACCTCGGCATCCACGTCGTCACAGGCCAGATCCAGATGCATGCCGGCGACCGTGCCACCAGTGCGCTGCACCAGCAACCGCAACGGCATCCCGGCCGGCCGCACCAGGTAGGAGAACTCCGGCAGATCCGAGAACCCGCGCTCCCATCCGGTCAGCGCAGCCCAGAATTCCACCTCCCGGTCATGCACCGCCTCCGGCAGATCCAGGCACACCTGATCCACCAGGCTGTGCCGCCCGCCCGGCCGCACGCTTTCCCCGGACCACTCCACGAGACAGAACAGCAGCCCGGCGGGGGAGCGCAGCACCGTCAGCCCCTCCGCGATCTCGACCAGCTTCGCCCCGAGAGCGGCCGCCCCGTACGACGCGGCCGGCAGATCGTCGACATGCAGATCCAGATGCACCCGCGCCGGACCGTCCCCGACCACCTGCACCCGCAGAAACGCGTCCCCGGCAGCGGGCAGCAGCGTCGCGAACGTGCCGTCCTCCCGCCAGTCCGACAGACCGTAACCGGTCACCGCCTGCCAGAACGGCACCGCCGCCCGGTCCGGGGCGTCCAGGAACCCGGTCATCCACCGCACCGCCATCACGCCACCCGCCCCGTCCGCATCGCCGCCGCCACATCCGGGCGCCCGAAACCCTCCGCCGCCACGGCGGCCCGCTCCCACGGATACTCCACCGCCGCGAACGACACCTCCCACCGCCCGGACACGTCGTCGACCACCGCATAGCGGGCGTGCGGCGACCCCGCCTCCATCCGGTGCGGGTACGGCTCGTCATCGGCATAGGCCGGCCAGCCCACACTGCCCGGGTTCACCAGCAGCGCCCCACCGGGCAACCGCATCGACCCGACCAGATGCGTGTGCCCACACAGCAGCAGCGAATACCCGGACACGTCCCCGAGCCGCGCCAGCACCTCACCGGCCGTCGCCTCGCGCGCCCCCGACGCCTCGACCGTGTGCATCAGATACTGCAGATCGTCGTCCGGCGTACCGTGAAACGCCAGAACGCCGGGTATCGGGGACCGCACCGCAGGCAGCGACCGCAACCACGCCCAATGCCGCTCGGAGAGCACCCCTTTGGTGACCCGGTCGGCCATCCCGATCCGCTCCGGCCCGAAGGTCAGCAACTGCCGCTCGTGATTGCCGGCCACGGTCGGCAGGCCCAGGCCGATCAGCCGGTCCGCCGTGCCCACCGGATCCACATAGCCGGACAGCAGGTCACCCAGATTGACCGTCAGATCGACGCCGTCGTCCTCGATCGCCGCCAGCACCGCCTCCAGCGCCGGCAGATTCCCATGCACGTCGGAGATCACCGCTATTCGCATCCGGCCATCCTCCAAGATCCACCACTCAGACCGGAAACGCGTTCTGAAACGCGAGCCGATCGTCCGCCCCCGCCGCCAGCTCCTGCAACCGATCGTCGAGCGACACGAACGCCTCCCACACCGCGATCCCCGCCACGTCCGCGATCCGCTCCACCACCAACTGTTCCAGGTCCTCGACCCGGTGACCCTTCCAGATCTTGTCGGCCAGGCTCACCAGGCGGTCGTCCACACCGGCCCGCGGGTCATGCCACGATCCGTGGGTGCCGGCGAACCTGGCCAGCCGCGGCGGCACGCCACGCTCCAGCAGCAGCCGTTCACCGGCCGGCTCATGCCGCGTCCCCGGCACCGACAGCTCCGCACGATGCAGCACCTTGCCGATGTCATGGGTGGCCGCCCCGAACAGCACCGCCTCCCGGTCGAACACCACCGCCGGATACGCCGCCTCCAGCCAGCCCGTCAGGTCGCGCGCCACCGCGTACACCGCCCGAAGATGCGCACCCAGCCGGGCCGGAGCACCCAGGGCGACCAGCAACCGCACCGCCTCCGGCGGCAACTCCGGCAACGGTACGGACGCGCCGCGCACCGCCCGCTCCAGCGGCGTCACAACGCGCCGACCAACCGGGCGAAATGCTCCCGCACCTCGGGCGACTCCGCGGCGACCACACTCCACACCGCGACACCGCCGGACACCGCCACCGCGACCCGCGCGTCACCGCCGAACCGGTACGTGGCGTCACACCCCTGGTTCAGCGCCCACCCGTACGTCGTCGGCAACGGCCGCAACCAGCCACCCAGCCCGGCGATCGCCCCCTCCGGCAGGCCGTGATCGAACTCGGTCAGCGTGTCGCGCTCCCGCCACAGCAACGTCTCCCACAGCCGCGCGTACACGTACTCCGAAAAATGATCCGCATAGCGCGACCCGCCGAACGACACCGGCGGATCGTCGTCGCCCGCGCCCGGATCGACCGTCCAATCGCCGCAGCCCTGACCATCCGACTCCAGCACCAGCGACGTCCCGGCAACCCGCAGACCGGCCAGCCGGGTCACCCGATTGTCCCGGCAGACCGCCGCCATCCGCTCGTCACCGCCGAACCGGAACCACTCCCGTACCGCCGCCGGAAACGGCCCCACCGCCACCTCGTCACCGGGACCACCGACCAGATCGAAAGCCGCCACGTTCCACAACATCCGGCGATTGTGGCAGGATGCCGGTCATGCTCGACAACCGAAAGGGCCATGCCGCGTAGGCGCCCGCACGACATCCGCCGCCCCCGCACCACGCCCGGCAGCCCGCGCACCGACATCAACGGCCTGTCCCAGCGGGCCAACGCCGCCATCCGGTACGTCGAAGACGTCCACCTCTGGCCCGGCGCCACCGCGAAAGCCCTGGCCATGTACACCTGGCTGCTGCGGCGACCCGGCCGCTGGCTCGACGGCGACCCGGTCCACAGCCCGGGCATCGAACCCGAAGACGGCCGCGACACCCTCCAGGACGTGATCGACCTACTCCCACCGGCGCCCCGCCGGGAACTCGCACGCCTGCTGAAACCCTTCGACGACGACTACTACCGCCGCACCACACCCCTGCCGCTGCACGGCGGAGAAGACCCGGCCCGCTGGTGGTGGCACCGCGACCGCGAACTCTGAGGCCCACCCGGTGGACCGACCGCCGGTCGATCCACCGGAAAGACCTCAGGGCACCGGCGGCAGGGGGAGCGGCAGGCCCGGCAGCCCGTCCATGCTCACCGCGACATACTCCTTCTTCGCGAAGTAGGCACCCAACGACGCGTCGTCCTCCCGCGCGAACCGCTTGGCGTGCAGATCCCGATCCTCGTCGTACGTCATGAACGGCACCGCATACCCACACGTGTCCCGGATCAGCTCCGCCCGCACCACGACGATCGCCCGCAACCCGTGCCGCGAATAGTCGACAGTGGGGAAGTGGGCGAGCAGATCCGGCCACCGCGGATCATCCCGGAACACCGGCTCACCACGCCCGTGCACCCGCACGATGTTCGGCGGCCCGGCAAACGCACACCACATCAACGTGATCCGGCCGTTCTCCCGCAGATGCGCGATCGTCTCCGCGTTACTGCCGGCGAAATCCAGGTACGCCACCGTCGACTCGTCAAGAACCGCGAACGAACCACGCAACCCCTTCGGCGACAGATTCACCTTCCCGTCACCGGACAGCGGCGCCGTCGCCGTGAAGAACACCGGCTGCTCCTCGATGAACTCCCGCAACCGGCCCGAGATCCGCTCGTATTCCTTACCCATCCGAGCATCCTCACACGAGCAGCCGCGACCGTCGTCACACCGGCATCGCCCCGGCCAACTCCCGCGCCAGCGCCATCAGCCGTTCACCGTCACCTGATGGCGCGATCCCGCCGACACCCACCGAAACATCCCGCCGACTCGTGCCGACCTGCCCCGACAGCGACGGCAACTCACCACCCGCCCGCCGCACCAGCACCATCGCCGCCGGCAGGAAACCCTCCAACAGCGACCGCAGCACCGCATGACTCGACGCCCGGTACTCCCGCACCAGCGCATCCACGAACGGCACGAACACGTCCAGGTCGACCTCGTACTCGTCCCGGCAGTTGTCCACCACACCCGGCGGCAACCCCACCACCGGAGCCACCGCCGCACACGACCGGTAGAACAACTGCGCCACCCGGTTGGACGGATTCCACAACGTCAGATCATCAACCTTGAAGTACTGACTCACCCACTCATGATCACAAATGGATGCCGCCCACCGCCAACCTGCGCCGGTGCACACCGACACCAACGACCCACTCTTCCGGCCCTCGAAGCCGCCACACCGAAGAGGTGGAACGCGAGGGGGAGTGGTTCTGCGCACGAGAACAGGCACGAATCCTCGCCGGCCGGCAACAGCACGCGAAAGCCCCGGAGATCCTCGCCCAGTACGTCGCCACCGGACCGAACCCGGACGGATCAGCGAAGCGATAGCGGTCCAAACCTGCAGTCGCTATCCATTCGGCACGTCCAGGAAGCGCCGCCTCTCCGCCCAGTTCAGGCGGGCCTCCGCGAGGATCGCCGCCAGCGTTGCGTGCTGGTAGACGGGCTGGCGGCTGCTGTCGGCGGACTCGCCGAACCAACGCCATTCGGGATTCAGCAGCGGTTCGTGCTCCTCTTTCGCCTCCTGCCAGTTGAGGTGCAGGAACAGGCCGTGCCGGTAGCCGAACTTGGTCAGGAGATCCTGAACGCTCTTCTCGCTGCCGCCGCCCCGCCCGGAGGTGATCTTCAGCTCCAGGATGAGGAGGTTGTGCCGAGAATCTTCACCGGTCCGGCGGTGGATGATCACATCGGGGCGTCGCCTGGCGCGTGCGGAATCCCTCTTGATCTCTTTGAGTCCGGCCCGGTTGTACTCGCAGTCGATGTCCCATGACCGGGAGAACTGCGGAACGAGCAGGCGAGCGAGATGGGCGGACGCCGTCAACTCGGACACCGGCCGTTTGCCGTGGTGGGGCACGAACAGCGAGTATTCGTCCACGATCAGATTACGCAGGGCGGTTCGTACCCGGCTCTCCACGCCGTCTCTCCTCATGGCCTCTGATCATGCACCGCCGGGGCGGCGTGGAAGGCCGCCTCCGGCTGCTCGGTGCGCCAGGCAGGGGAGTAGGACATCTGTACGACGAGCGGCGAAATCCATCCGCCGCGCCCGGCCACTGGCTACGGCTACCGGCCAGCGAACGCCGCGCCGGCGTCGCATCCGACGGCCAGTCGGCGACCGTCGCGGGCGGTGGCTCTCACGCGCGACGACGCTGCGGGGAGCGGACAGGGAGTCACGTCTCTGAGCCATGAGCGATACGACTTCGACGCATGCCCGAGTAGCCGCCGGGTGATTCTCGCGCCGGAGAGGCCGGCGGGCGCTTTCGGCTCGGACAGGCCGTCTCCCGGGCTCAATTTCTCAGGTCGATAATCGATATTATGTCAACCAAGCTTGATCGGGCCGCACAAGGGGCGCCGCCGGAAGACCAGCGGCGCCCCACCACCACCTAACTCTTGAACTCGGTAGTCAACGAGTACAGACGCTCCGCAAGACGCGACAACTCATTGGCCGCCATAGCGGTGTTCGACGCACCCTCATGAGTCGTATCGGTCGCCGCCGTCACATCCGACATCGAACGCGAAATATCACCCGACGACTGAGCCGCCACCGCCACACTGCTGCTGATCGCCTCCGACGCCGTCGTCTGCGCATCCACCGCCTGATTGATCGACACCTGAATCTCATCGATCCGGGCGATCACCGCCGTGATCCGCGAAATCGCCTCGATCGCACTCGCCGTGTCCGCCTGCATCGCCATCATCTTCGCGTCGATGTCCTCCGTGGCATCCGACGTCTCCCGCGACAGCTCCTTGACCTCACCGGCCACCACAGCGAAACCCTTACCCTGCTCACCCGCCCGCGCCGCCTCGATCGTCGCGTTCAAAGCCAACAGGTTCGTCTGCCCCGCAATCGAGTTGATCACGCTCAGAACCGCCGCCACCTCCGCGCTCGACTCCTGCAACCGCGTCATCGTCTGACTCGTCTCCGCAGCCAGCGACACCGCCTCCCGCGCCACCGTGGTCGCCTCGGTCACCGCGTTCGAGATGTCACCGATGACCACCCGAAGCCCCTCGGTCGCCCGAGTCGCCGAATGAACGCTGCCACTGACCTCCGCCACATTGCCCGAAGCCCGCTGCGCCTGCTCGGACGCCACCTGCGCACCCTCGGACAACTGCTCACTCGTCGCCGTCAACTCGGTCGACGCCGCCGACAACGCGCTCGCATTGTCCGTGATCTCACTGACCGCACCCCGCATCGTCTCCACCACCGCGTCCAGGCTGCGTGACAGATCGGCCAGCTCATCGCTGCCGTCGACCACCACCCGCGTGGTCAGGTCCTTGGCCGCCAGCGCCTGCCCCGCCCGCACCGTCGCGTCGATGCGCCGCGACATCCGGCGCACCAGCAGCACCGCGATACCGCCGAGAGCCAGCGCGGCCACCACCGCGGTACCCAGAGTGAGCGCCTTGGCCCGGCTCGCCGTCGCGCCGGACGAGTCGGTCGCGTCGTCGGCGTACCGCGCGATGGTCGCCTCCAGCTCCGGCAGCGACTGGTCGAACCGCTGGTAGGTCTTCTCGAACGCCGGCCGCGCCGCGGCCGCCGCGGCCCGCTTCGGGTCGGAATAGGTACGGCTGGCCAGCGTCACGAGCCGCTGGCCCTGCGCCACGAACGTGTCGACGGTCTCGTCCATCGCGTCGATCTGGCCGGCCACCTCCGGCAGGTGCTGCCGCGTCGCGGCCAGCCCGTCACGCAGGCTGCCCACATGGACGGCCAGCCGGTCCAGCACCTCCTGCCGCTCGGTGCTGCTGTTGGTGATCAGGGCGGCCATCACGTCGGCCCGGAACGCCGTCCGCGCGGCGTCGGCCCGCTGAGCGGCACGCTGCGCCGCCGCGGCGTCGCGCACCGCCGCGTTACTGTCGATGAGCTGCGACATGCCGAGATACCCGATGCCGCCGGCGGCGAGCACGAGTACGAATCCGGCCACGGCCAGTGCCAAGACCTGGTGACGCAGTTTCAAGCGCATGCACATGCCCTTCGAGACGAACCGACGCTGGGGACATCGGCGCGGACGTCGGCGGCTTGAGGCTCTCGGGAGACTCAGGTCACGGGCTGTTGTGGCGATAGAGAGGGCCGACCGGAGTTTCCGGCGTCCGTCCGCTCAACCGGGAGCCGCCCATGCGAAAACTTGCCAGTCTGACCGGCCTCGCCGTCGTCCTCGCGTTGGCCGGATGCGGCGCGCCGGATGAGCGCCGGGCCGAGGATCCCCTTGCCGCCGCTCGTGCGCTGGTGCCCGAGGACGTCCGGGCCGCTGGCAAGCTGACCGTCGCCTCCGACCTGATGTTCGAGCCGATGGAGTACATCGAGGGCGGCGAGCAGAAGGGATTCGAGGTGGATCTGGCCGCGGCGGTGGCCGACCGGCTCGGGCTGTCGCTGGAGTTCGTGCAGACGGCCTGGGAGGACCTGCGCCCGGCGGTCATCAGTGGCAAGGCCGACGTGGTGATGTCGTCGATGACCGACACCGCCAAGCGGCAGGAGGAGGTGGACTTCGTCGACTACCTCAATGTCGGGTCGTCGATCGTGGTCCGGGCTGACCTCTCCGGTGTCGAGACGCTGGATGACCTGTGTGGGCACGCGGTGGCGGTGCAGGCGGAATCGATCTATCAGGATCTGGCCGAGAGTCAGGCCGAGCGGTGTCCCGGCGGGCGGTCGATGCGGATCGTGATCGTGCCGGACGGAAAGATCGCGGTGCTCGCGGGCAAGGCGGACGCGTATCTGCACGACTATCCGATCGCGGTGGTGGCGGCCGACAAGAATCCGAAGCTGAAGGTCGCCGGTGAGCAGATCGAGGCCGCGCCGTACGGTATCGCCGTCGCGAAGGAGCGTTCCGGGCTGCGGACCGCGATTCAGACGGTGTTGTTCCAGCTGTTCCGTGACGGCACGTATGACGGGCTGTTGAAGAAGTGGAACATCACCGAGGGCAGTCTCAAGACCGGCGCCATCAACGGCGGCGCGTGACATCTCGTGTTCGTCGACGGCCCGTCACCGTGGTTTGCCCGGTGGCGGGCCGTTCGGGTGTGAAGGACAGGGTGTCCCCTGGTGGGGTTGCCTGTCCTGGTAAATCTGGGTAAATGCTGCATAATGTGTCTTATGCAGCATTTGTCCATGGTGGAGTTGATCGACGATTTTCTGGCCGCCCGTGCCGCGCGGAAGCCCTCGGTGCACACGCTCGCGGCGTACCGTCGTGATCTTCATCTGGTGTTGCGGCTGACCGAGCCCGCCCCCATCACGGTGAGTGACCTCTCCCCTCGCGTGCTGCGTGCGGCTTTCGCGCGGTTCGCCGCGGATCGTGCCGCCGCCTCGGTGTCGCGGGCCTGGTCGTCGTGGAATGCGTTCTTCACGTTCCTGGTGACCGAGGGTCTGGTGGCGGGAAATCCGATGTCGGCGGTGGACAAGCCACGGCCGGTGGCCCTCTCCCCCAAGTCGTTGCGTGGTGAGGACACGCCGGAGGTGCTGTTGCGGGCGGTGAGCCGTCCGGATGAGCGGCAGCGGGATCCGTGGCCGGAGCGGGATGTGGCGGTGCTGGCCCTGGCGTTGTGTGCTGGTCTGCGGCTGTCGGAGATGCTGGCTTTGCGGGTCGGCTCGGTGGCGGGTCGTGACGGCGAGCGGCGGGTGGAGGTGGCCGGCAAGGGTGGGCGGCCGCGGACGGTGCCGATCGAGGATGGCCTGAGTTCGGCGGTGCGGCGTTATCTGGACAGCCGGCGGGTGCGGTTCGGTCGGGTGGGTGCGACCGCGCCCCTGCTGGTGGACCGGCGTGGTGAGCCGTTGCGGCGCGGTGGGCTGCAGTATCTGGTCCGGTCGTGTTACCAGCGGGCCGGCATCGGTGACCGGGTGCCGCGGGGTGCGCAGTTGCACGCTCTGCGGCATACGTTCGCGACGCGGTTGGCGGAGGACGGGGCGAACGCGTCGGAGATCATGCGGTTGCTGGGGCACGCGTCGTTGGCGACGTCGCAGTCGTACATCGAGGTGACGGCGCAGCAGCAGCGTGCGGCGGTGGCAGCGAACCGGACGAATCGGGTGCTGGGCGAGTTGGTGTGACAGAATCCGGGCATGGACGAGGTGAGCTTCAGTCGGCGGTCTCTGTTCGGGCGGGTGCTGTTGGTGGCCGGTGGCGCGGCGACGTTGCTGACGTTGACGGGTTGCCCCGGTGGTGACCAGGACGACGACGATGACGACGACGGTGACGAGGAAGACGACTGAACGGGGCACGGCCTAGGCCGTGCCCCGTTTCGGTATCGAGGCGGCGCTGCATGCCGCTCTCCCCCGCTGCCGGCCCGGGACGAGCGCCGGTGGGCGAGGTTCGCGTTTCGCTTCCGCTTCTTCTTTCGGTACGCGTGACGCGGTCCCGTTCTTTTCAGGGCCGTTCCGCCCTGCCGCGCGAGCCGGCCGGCACTGCGTCCTGTGCCGCGCCCGCCGGGCTGAGATCGGTGGCCGGGCAGGCCCGGCCGCACGTCACACCGGCGTGTGCCGCCGCCCACGGATCTCCTGCCGGCCGCGTGACCGTCAGTGCTGGGCGGGCACGTGCACACGATGGCCGTGCCGTGATCCCCGACCTCGGATATGACGTTGGCCGTCGCGCACGCACGGCCTCTCGTGTGTGACAGCCACCCGCCGCGGCCGGGTTCGCGCTCATGCAGTTCGGGAACCGGCTGGTCGTGGGTGCTGTCTCGGAGCGCTCGAGACAGCGCTGACGACCAGCCGGACAAGAGCGGCCACGGTGCACAGGCGCCGGAAGCGGACAGGCCACGGGTCGGGTCAGCTCAGGGTGATCCAGTAGTGGCGGAGGTGGCCGTCGTCGGTGGTGAGGGTGCCGCCATTGCGTTCGATGGTGCGGGCTGAGGTGGTGTTCGCGGTGAGGCAGAGCAGCAGGACACGGTCGAGGCCGAGGGTGCCGGCGAGGGTGAGGGTTTCGGCGAGGGCCCAGGTGGCGAGTCCGCGGCCGCGGGCGGCCGGGCGTACGCCGTACCCGATGTGTCCGGTCTTGGGGTTGAGGTGGTGTTGCAGGGTGATGGCGCCGAGGAGGTGGCCGTCTTCGGTGATCCAGCGTGGGGTGGCCGGGTGGTCGTCGGCGGTGATGCGGTTGATCCAGGTGGTGAAGCCGTCGGGGGTGTCGACGTCGTCGGTGGCGGTGATGCCGAAGCCGTCTTCGTGCAGGCCGGGTCCCCAGTCGTGGCGGCAGTCGAGGAAGGCTGTGTGCATGCCGGTGGCCGGCGGGATGAGCGAGGGCATGGAGGTTAGTCAATCGTGGCGGTTCGGTGACGGCATCGAGAGGGTGTGGTGTCTCCGGCGCTCGAGATCGGCGGCCTGTCGGGTGAGGTGGCGGCGCTGGGCGGGGTCGGTGGTGAGTTCGGCGGCGCGCCGGTAGGCGGTGGCGGCTTCGGTGTGGTGGCCGAGCTGGCGCAGCAGGTGGGCGCGGGTGGCGTGGTGGACGTGGTAGCGGTCGAGTTCGGGGAGGGCGTCGAGGCCGGCTTGTGGTCCGTGGACTTCGGCGACGGCGATGGCGCGGTGGATGGCGACGACTGGTGTGGGGGTGAGGGTGTGGAGGTGGTCGTAGAGGGTGAGGATCTGTTGCCAGTCGGTGGGGGTGCCGCTGGTGTGGACGGCGTTGATGGCGGCCTGGAGTTGGTAGGGGCCGGGCCGGTCGCGGCGTAGGCAGGTGCGCACGAGCCGGTGCCCTTCGTCGATCATGGCGGGATTCCAGCGGGTGCGGTCCTGGTCGGCCAGCAGGATGAGGTCGCCGTCGGTGGTGGTGCGGGCGGGGCGGCGGGCCTCGGTGAGCAGCATGAGGGCGAGCAGGCCGGTGACCTCGGGTTCGTCGGGCATGAGGTCGGCGAGGACGCGGGTCAGGCGGGTCGCTTCGGTCGCGGTGCGTTCCTCGTTGAAGATCAAATACAGGGCGAGGAGTACGGCGGGAAGGCGCGCGGGCAGGTCGGCGTCTTCGGGGACGCGGTAGGGGATGCCGGCGTCGCGGATCTTGGCTTTGGCGCGGGTGAGGCGCTGGGCCATGGTGGTTTCCGGGACGAGGAAGGCGTGGGCGATCTCGGGTGTGGTGAGGCCGCCGAGCAGTCGCAGGGTGAGGGCGGTGCGGGCGGCCGGGGCGAGGGCCGGGTGGCAGCAGGTGAAGATGAGCCGGAGCCGGTCGTCGGGTACCGCTCCCCCGTGGTCGGGTTCGGTGGGCCGGCGTTCGTGGGCCTGGGTGTGTTTGTGGTGGCGGGTGGTGTCGCGGCGTAGCCGGTCGATGGCGTGGTGGCGGGCGGTGGTGATGATCCAGCCGGCGGGGCTGGGTGGGATGCCGTGGCGGGGCCAGGTGTGCAGGGCGGTGGTGAAGGCGTCCTGGACGGCGTCTTCGGCGAGGTCGATGTCGCCGAAGGTGCCGATGAGGACGGACACGGCCCGGCCGTACTCGGCTTTGAAGATTGTTTCGAGGGTGTCGGTCATGGCCGTGTCCGCCGGGATTCAGCCGGTGAAGGCGATGGGGCGGACCTCGATGGGCAGGCTGGTGATGCGGGCCATGCGGGCGGCCCAGGTGAGGGCGGCGTCGAGGTCGGGGGCGTTGATGGCGGTGAAGCCGCCGAGGTGTTCCCTGCCTTCGGCGTAGGGGCCGTCGGTGAGCAGGGGTTCGCCGTTGTTGTCGCGGACGACGGTGGCGGTGGCGGTGGGGTGCAGTGCGGTGGTGTAGAGCCAGGCGCCGGTGGCTTTCATCTCGTCGGTGAGGTCGGCGAGTTCTTTCATGATCGGTTCGAGGGCTTCGGGTGGGGGCGGGTCGCCGACGGGCTGGTACATGGCGAGCAGGTACTGGCGCATGGTGTGGCTCCTCGTCGTGTGGGCCTCTTTCGTGGTCTACACGAACGGGCCGGGCCGGATACGACATCGGGGCCGGGATTCTTCGAAAAGAAATTGCCGGGCCGCGCGGTCGCGCGGCCCGGCAATTGTGACGGCGGTCAGGCCAGGGTGATCTGGACGTCGACGTTGCCGCGGGTGGCGTTGGAGTAGGGGCAGAGCTGGTGGGCGGCGTCGAGGACGGCCTTGGCGGTGGGCTCGTCGAGGCCGGGCAGTTCGGCTTCGATGGCGACGGTGAGGCCGAAGCCGCCGGTGGGCAGGGGGCCGATGCCGACGTCGACGGTGATGGCGGTGTCGGTGAGGGTGACCTTCTGGGTGGCGGCGACGCGCTTGAGGGCGCTGTGGAAGCAGGCGGCGTAGCCGGCGGCGAAGAGCTGCTCGGGGTTGGTGAGCTGGCCGCCGGGGCCGCCGAGGTCCTTCGGGATGGCGAGTTCGAGGTCGAGGACGCCGTCGCTGGAGCGGACGTGGCCGCTGCGGCCGTCGCCGGTCGCGGTGGCGGAGGCGGTGTAGAGGGCGGTCATTGTTCGCCTTTCGGAGGGGTGGCCCGGCCGCGGGCGCGGCTGAGCAGGTGGTGCAGTTGGGTGAGCTCGTCGAGGGTGAGCCCGGTGGCGCAGACGAGTTGCCGGGTGAGGTCGCCGACGGCTTCTTGGAGGGCGAGGCCGGTGTCGGTGGGGTGGATGACGACGGTGCGTTCGTCGTGGGTGCCGCGTTCGCGGCGGATGTGGCCCTGGGTTTCGAGGCGTTTGAGCAGTGGCGAGAGGGTGCCGCTGTCCAGGCGCAGGGTGCGGCCGAGGTCACGCACGGTGGTGGGGCCGTCGTGCCAGAGCACGCGCAGGACGAGGTATTGGGGGTAGGTGAGGCCGTGTGGGTCGAGGTAGGGGCGGTAGAGGGAGGTCATGGCGCGGCTGGCCGCGTAGAGCTGGAAGCAGATCATCTGGTCCAGGGCGGTGCTCTCACGCATGCCAGGAACAGTAGTGCCCAACTTAGTTGTGCACAACTGAATGGTGCCGCCGGTCACCACCGTGTGTGATCATGCGGCCATGTCGTCCATCCGCTTCCTCAAGCTCTCCCCCACCGTGCTGACCGCACTGGTGGCCGGAGACCTCGACGCCGCCAGCACGGCGGCCGGTCACCCGCTGAGCCCCTACCTCGTCGAGGAGAGCTGGCTCTGGGAGATACGTCTCGACGACATCGGCCGTGACCCGGAGGCCGCCGAGTGGATCGCCCGCGCCGCCGTCGCCGAACCCGAGGGGATCGTCGTCGGGCACGGCGGGTTCCACGGGCCACCCGACGGCGAGGGAGTGGTCGAGGTCGCGTACTCGGTCGATCCGGCCCACCGCCGGCGCGGGCACGCCAGGGCCATGCTCGCCGCGCTGCTGGCCCGCGCCGACGAGGACCCGCGGGTCACCGCGGTCCGGGCCAGCATCCGGCCGGACAACGTCGGCTCCCGGGCGGTGATCGCCGGATTCGGCTTCCGCAAGGTCGGTGAGCAGTGGGACCCGGAGGACGGTCTCGAAGACGTCTGGCTGCGCGCGGCGGCCTGAAACGCCGCCGGGGCCGCCGCACCTGATCAGTGCGGCGGCCCCGGCGGGTGGACCCTGCTCACGCGGCGGCGGCCAGGCGCTGCCCGTGCACGTCGGTGGCCGACAGCCGGCTGCTCATCGTGCTGCGTGCGGCGATCTGCGCGACGTAGCCGGCCCGGCGGCGGGCCGCGCAGCCGTCCCTACCGGCCGGGGCGCCGGTCTGCTCCATGTGCCGGGACAGGCCGTCGCGCAGCAGCGCCAGCGCCTCGGTGCGCAGCTGCGACACCCGCGACTCGGTCACCCCCAGCGAGACGGCGACCTCCGACAGCGGCCGCTCCTGCAGGAACGTCGCCTCCACCACACGCCGCAGCCGCTCCGGCAGGACCGCGACCGCGTCGTGCAGGTAGCCCAGCCGCTCCCGGTGCAGCAGCAGCTCCTCCGGGTTCATCGCGGTCTCGGTGACCATGTCGTCCGCGCCCGCGGTGAAACCCTGCAACGACAGCACGGCGGCACGCTGCACGTCGTCGTCGACGCTGGACAGCTCGCCGACCGCGACACCGAGCAGCTCGGCCAGCTCCTCCGGCGTCGGGGTACGGCCCAGCTGCCGGGTCAGCTCCTCGCGGGCCACGTCGGCGCGGCGGGCCCGGGCCCGTACCGACCGGCTGGCCCAGTCCATGCTGCGCAGCTCGTCGAGCAGGGCGCCACGGACCCGGACCGCGGCGAACCGGCCGAACGGGATGCCGCGCTCGGCGTCGTACGCCTGGGCGGCGGTGACCAGCGCGGCGTAACCGGCTGAGGCGAGATCGTCGCGGTGCACGTGCGGCGGCACCTTGAAAAGCATCTCGCGGACCATGTGACCGACCAGCGCCATGTTGTCGCGGATGAGCTGTTCCTGGTCGCGGGTAACGGATTTCGGCTGGGCGGTGGCGGTCATTTCGAATCCCCCTGTGTCGGCTGACCGGCTGACAGAGGGAACTTTTCGTTGCTACGGGTGCAGCCTGCGGGCACTCTCGGTTGCCGCTCGGGTGCACCGGTTTTTTCTCCTCAAGTCGGCGAGAGCCGGGGATACACCGCTGCGGGATGACGGCGGCATGCGGTGCCTTGTAAGGAACTCTCACTTTACGTGCACATTGCCCTATTTTGGCTGTTAACCTCCACGTGGCTCACCGATGTCCGGGAGGTAAGCAGTGGCGCCGAGGTCTGCGACGTTGGTGGCGGCGGTGCTGATGGCCGTGTGGCCGGCGCTCGCCGTCTTCCCCGCCCCGGCACACGCGGGCCCGGCGGGCACCTGGAACGGATCGCGGGCGGAACTGTTCCTGGTGGACATCGTCACCCCGGCGATCGCGCCCGGCGGCGGCGCTCGCCCGGTGACCGCCGTCCTGGTCAACCACGGCCCGAGCAGCGCGACGAACATCCGCTTCCGCTACACCGTGCCCACCGGCCTGACCTACCGGAGCGCCGGCGTGGGCGCCGGCTCCTGCACGTTCAGCGCCCCCACGGTGACATGCACGGTGGCCAGCCTGGCGAACGGGGCGAGAGTCCCGGTGTCGATCGGGCTGTCCGCGCCCACCGGCACCGGAGCCGGCGCCAAGCCGGGCAGCTTCAGCGCGGTCACCGCGGACCAGTTCACCCCCGCCGGCGGGAACCTGCTTCTGCATACACGGAACCCGAACTGGATCGGCACCGACGAAGGCGCCCCCATCTCCCCGCTGTGGCCACCGTCGGACCCCTACACGGGCACGCCACCGCCGTGCCGGGACTACACCGACACCCACGCGGTGTTCCAGCCGTGCTCCGCGACCGCCGTCACCACCACGGTGCTCGCCGGCAGCGCCGACCACCAGTGCTGGGGATCGACCACGAACTGCATCCGTACCTGGGAGATCGCCGGCACCTACTACGCGCCGGCGAGCGGTGCCGTCAACCTGTGCATGACCCACCCCGACGACAGCGCCTACGTGAACTGGTCCACCGGCTACGACCCCGCCACCAGCACCGGCCCCAGCGGCGGCTACCGCAACCAGGCCGAGATGTCGCGGTACACCTACGCCTGGAAAACCCCCGCGTGGCCGGTCTCCGCCGGTAAGGCGTACCGGTTCAGTATCAGGATCGCCAACCGCGACCGCGCCTCGGCCGGGTCCACTACGGGCGGCGGCGGGTTCACCGGACTCGGCCTGTCCGCGGTCGACGGCGGCCCGTCCAGCTGCTCCTACGCGAACTTCGCGCCCTCGCGGCCGGCGGGCGCGACGGTGTCGGCGAACGCGGCCGGTGTGACCCTGTCCAAGGCGCTGATGGTTCCCCGGGCCGGGGCCTCCGATCAGTTCACGGTGCAGATCCGTGACGGTTCCGGGGTGGTCAACCGCACCACGGCCGCCACCACGGCCGGATCCGGTGGCACCGTCACACCCGGCACCGGCACGACCGGATCGACCGACGTGACACCGGGCGGCACGTACCGGCTGACCGAGGTGGGCGCCGCCGGCACCGACCTGTCCCGGTACGACACGTCGATCTCGTGCGCCAACTCGCGGCCGGGCTCACCGACGATCCTGCCGGCCGGCCCGGTCGACCAGGGCGAGCCACCGACAGTCACCCCGGCGGCCGGAGACGCGATCGACTGCGTGCTGACGAACACGGTGAAACCCCGGTTCACGATTGTGGCCACCACCGCCATCTTGGACGGCACCTTCGGCTACACCGTCAGCGGCGGACCCGCCCCCGCCCACCCGTCGATCACCACCAGCGGGCACACCGGCCGGCTGACCCTCGGTGGTGTACAGGCCGGCCAGCAGGTCGACGTCACCGCCGACCCGGTCGCCGACTGGCAGGTCAGCGGCAGCGTGTGCGCCAACGCGGTCAACGGCACGACCGTCGCGTTGCCGTACCGGCTGCACGCCGGCGACGATATCGTCTGCACCTTCGTCAACCGGCCGCTGGCCGGTCTCTACCAGCCGTGCCCGGACACGAACCTGGCCCGCAACGGCGCCTTCACCACCGGCCTCGCCTCCTGGAACGCCGGCGGCGGATGGACCGCGGCGGGCGGCCGGGCCGTCAACACCAACCCGGCCGCGGCGTTCGGCACCGACCAGCTCAGCCAGAGCATCACCGCGGTGACCCCCGGCGCCGGCCTCGCGGTCGACGTCATCCCCGCCGACGGTACCGGCGGCAACGGCGGCGACCAGGCGCAACTAGAGATCGTCTATGACGGGACGGTCTACGCCACGATCACCACCACCCCGGCCGCTGCCGGCTTCACCGGCAACGCGACCGTCGCCGCCGCTGGCGGCGCCACCGTGACGCCCGCGACGATGCCGATGGCCGGCGGCGGCACGGTCACGCTGCAGCTTCCCCCCGGGGTATCGCGCTCCGGTGAACTGCGCCTGCAGACGGCCGTCACCGGGACCGGCGACACCGCCGGCGCCGCGGACAGCTTCGCCGTGGACAACATACGGATGCAGGCCGCAGCGATCTGCCTGCAGGTCGAGTCACCCGGCGGCCACGACACCTTCACGTTCACCACCACCAACATCGACACCGACCCAGGAATCCCCAGCACCGACACCGGGTTCACCGCCACCACCAGCCCGGGCAGCAACCCGACCACGGTCAACCCCGACTTCACCGGCGTCCCGCACCTGTCCCTGCTCACCCCCGGCACGGACGTCACCCTCGACCAGAACGGCCCGGTCGGGTGGCTACCCGACACGATCACCTGCCAGAACGCTGTCACCGGCGCGGACATCCCCGCCGCCATCGCCTCAGGCACCGTCACCGTCGACGGCGCACCGATCAGCGGCCGGACCATCGTCAACTGCTACCTGACCGAGAAGCTGGTGCAGCCCACCGTCACCGTCGTGGCCACCACCACCGGCCGCGACGCCACCTTCGGCTACACCGTGACCGGCGGACCGGCCCCGGCCGCGCCACAGATCACCACCACCCACATGGTCGGCAGCCGCACGCTGGACGACGCCCTGATCGGGCAGGTCGTCGACATCACCGCCGACCCCGTCGCCGGATGGCGGGTCTCCACCCAGGTGTGCGTCAACGCCCGCACCGGTGCACTGCTCACCCTGCCGTACCCGCTGCAGGCCGCCGACGTCGTCGTCTGCACCTTCACCAACCGGCCGGTCGCCCCGGCCGGGCAGCCCTGCCAGGTCACCAACCTGATCCGCAACGACGCGTTCACCGCCGGGCTCACCGCCTGGAACCACACCGGCTCGTGGACGGTGACCGCGGGGCGGGCCACCAACCCGGACCCGGCGGCGACGTTCACCACCAACCGGCTCGCCCAGACGATCAGCGGGATCGCCGCGCGCGGGGCGATTGCCGTCGACGTGACACCCCGCGACCTCGGCGGCGGCGACCAGGCCGACCTGCAGATCAGTTTCGGCGGCACCGTCTACGCCACCGTCACGACGTCCCCGGCCGGCGCCACCGGCGGCGACGCCGGCGTCACCGAAGCCAACGGCGCCACGGTCGAGCCGGCCGCGATCCCGATGAACCAGTCCCGCACCCTGATCATCCACCTGCCCGCGGCGGGTGTTCCCAAGGCCGGCGACGTCGAGTTCCGCACCCGGGTCGCCCCCACCGGCGCCGGCACCGCCGACACGTTTCTGCTCGACGAGGCCCGCGTCCTGACCACCGCGATCTGCCTGGAGATACGCTCCCTCGACGGCGCCGGGACCTTCCGCTACACCACCGGCAACATCGACACCGACCCGAGCCTCCCCGCCGACGTCCCCGGCTTCACCGCGACCACCATGAGCGCCGGCGTCCCGGTCACCGTCAACCCCGACTTCACCGCCGCCGGCACCCAACTGCTCGTACCCACCCCCGAGCTGGACGTCACCATCACCCAGACCAGCTCCCGCAGCTGGATACCCACCAGCCTGACCTGCGCCGACGCGTTCACCAAGGCCCCCGTGACCGTCACCCTCGAAGGCGTCACCGCCACCATCGACGGCGCCGGGGTGACGCCCTACACGATCGTCAACTGCCACCTCACCCAGCAACCGCACCGGTACACGGTGACCAAGACCGCGAACACCGCCACCGCCCGGCCCGGGCAACAGGTGACCTACACCATCACGGTCACCAACACCGGCTCCACCGCCTACCGTGACGCCGCCGTCCGCGACGACCTCACCCGGGTCCTCGACGACGCCACCCTCGCCGGCACCCACGCCACCACCGGCGCCGTCACCTACCGCAAGCCGTACCTGACCTGGCACGGCGACCTCGCCGCCGGCGCCGAAGCGGTCGTCACCTACACCCTGCGGGTCAAGAACGGCGGCCCGGGCGACGGCAGCCTCGACAACGCGGTGAGCGTCGACGCGCCCGGCGCACGCTGCGCGGACCCGGGATCCGGTTGCCGGGCGGTGATCGCGGTGGCCGGCGCGAAGCCGGGCGACGACCGCGCAAGCGTGCCGGGCACCGGGCCCGCCGCGGCCACCGCCGCCTTCTTCGCCGTCGCCATGATCGCCCTCGGGGTGCTCACCCGCCGGGTGGCCCGCCGGCGCCGCTGATCGGCGGCTGGGGCTACTCGGGTGGGCCGGCGAGCACGACCTCCTCGACGGCGGCCTTGAACAGGTCGAGAGGGCCGCCCTCGGGTTCCTGCTCCTCGAGCAGGGCGAGCAGCATGTGGCCGGTGCCGACGCGGTCGTGGCCCAGCCGCAGCGCCTCGCGGAAGCTCAGCTCGAGCGCCTTGCGGGCGCGGGCGTCGAACGGGATCAGCGGCCGCGGCTCGGTGTCGCCGGGTGCGAGGGTGACCGCGGCGCGGACCTCGTCGAGGCTGCGGCCCTGCGCGGTGACGGCCTCCACGGCCAGACAGCCGGGCTGATCGAGCAGGCCGAGGACCAGGTGCCCGGGGGTGATCTCGGGGTGGCGCAGCCGGGCGGCGTGGGCCATCGAGGCGACCACCGCGGCGCGGGCGGGGTCGGTGTAGCGGTGGAAGCCGGCCGACGGGTCGGGACCGGCCTTGGGCGGCACGAACCGTTTCTGTGCGGCCTGTTTGGTGACGCCGAGGCTGCGGCCGATGTCGGTCCAGGAGGCGCCGGAGCGGCGGGCCTGGTCGACGAAGTGGCCGATCAGGTGGTCGGACAGCTCACCGAGGTAGTCGCCGAGCACGACCGCGCCGGCGAGACGGTCGAGCGGGTCGTCGGGGTGGTTGGTGTTGATCGCGGTGATCAGGTCGTCGAGGCGTACCGTCGTCATGCCGTCAACCTTATGGTTTCGGCGGGACGTCCCGCCACGACAAAGTTTAGGGGTCCGGCCCCGTTTCCGAGCGGGATCTCCGACATGTCGACGGTCTGCGACGTGATCCGCTTGAAGCCGTACCCACGCTCGGTCATCCACGCCGCCGCCTTGGCCTCGGCCCGCTGCGTCACCTTCGGGATCTCCCGCTCGTCGTCGACCTGCTCGGCGAACCGGAAACAGAAGAACGGCCGCGCGGCCAGGTCGTAGGTGAGATGGCCGTCCTCGGTGTACTCCACGGCGAGGATGTCGGCGTGCCGGTCACCGGCGGCGATCAGCTCGCCCTTCTGGGCGTCGGACAGGTTGTCGAAGGATCCGCGAACGGTGACGCGGATCGTGCGGCTGGTGCTCATCGCGCCAGTATCGGCCTCACCGGCCCGCCGCTCGAACGAATTCCCGGGCCCCGCGCAGCCGCACGCTCAGCAGTTTCACCGCCCGGTCGGTGACCAGCCGCAGGTCGGCCGGCCGTTGCAGGCCCAGCTCGGCGAGACTGGCCGCCGGGATCGCGGCCGGATCCAGGCCGTCGCGCCGCGCCACCAGCACCCCCAGGTCGTAGCGGCTGATCACGTCGGCGCCGGCCACGTTGAGCACCCCGGCGTAGTCGCCGGCGGCCAGCTCCAGCAGCGCGTCGGCCAGGTCGTCGACGTGCACCGGCTTACGGATCTCGTCGGTGAACAGGGCGCCCGCCACGCGGCCCGCGATCAGGTCGTGGGTCAGGATCTCGTGGGCGCCGCGCCCGTCGCCCATGATGATCGAGGTACGGACGATCGCCGCTCCCGGGTCGACGGCGCGCACCGCGGTCTCGGCCGCCGCCTTGGCCGCCCCGTACGCGTACACCGGGTCGGGCCGCGCGTCCTCGTCGTACTCCCCCTGCCGGCCGGAGAAGATCGCGTCACTGGACACGTGCACCAGCCGGATCCCGGCGGCGGCCAGCGCCACGTGGGCGGCGCCGTCGGCGGTGGCCGGCCAGTCGTTGCGGTCCCGGCCGGCCGCGGTGTGCACGATCGCGTCGGGGCGCACCTGCGCCACCACCCGCCGTACGTCGGCGAGATCCCGGATGTCCAGGCGCACCGGCGACGCCGACAGCGAGGCGCCGACCGCGTCGAAGCCGGCGGCCGCCGCGCGGGCCATGACCCGCCGGCCGAGGGAACCGGTGGCGCCGGTGACGAGCAGCCGCCGGGTCACGACGCCACCCTGGTCCGCAGCGGCACGTCCCGCAGCGCCGCCCACAGCAGCGCCCAGCCGGCCGCCACCGCCACGACCGTGACCGCGGCGATCTCGGGCGCGCTGGTCAGCCCCCAGCGGGTGAACGGCAGGCTGAGGAAACCGTTGGCTCCCCCGCTGACGCTCAGCAGCACCGCGGCCGGCAGCAGCGCCAGCAGGCCGCCGCCCTCGTCACGGTAGAAGGCGCCGCCGAGCAGCGCGCCGGTCATCATCCAGACCGCCAGCATGCTCACATACGCCAGCAGGATCATCGGGTGGTCGCCGGCCTCGAACACCCGCTGATCCTGGAAGGTGCGGGTCCAGCCGGCCGCGCGGTAGACCACCGCCTCCACCTTGTACGCGCCGGTGGCCACGACGGCGAGCAGACCCGCCGTCACGAGCAGGAAGACCGGGTGCTGCGCCAGGAACTCCCGGCGGGTCCGGCCGTGGGTCAGCACGGTGGACAGCAGGGCGGCGGCACTGTAGCCGTAGCCGGCGGCCAGCCACGGCAGCACCTGGCCGGCGATGTCCACCCCGGACACGGTGACCTCGGTGAACATCGAGGCCACCGCCACGATCACGGCGACCAGCAGGTAGACGCCGAGAAGGAAGCCCACCAGCACGACGGTGTGACTGGACAGCAGATAACGCAGGATCGGCCAGCGGTTCAATCTAGACACCTCCGGTCAGGTGGATGAACAGGTCCTGGACGGCCACCGGGCCCAGTTGCAGACCGTGCAGGCGGGCCGCCTCCCGGTCCTGTTCGGCCAGCGCGCCGTAGACGGTGACCTCCTTGGTCGGGCCCAGGCTGCGCTCGCCGAGCACGGTCAGGCCGGTGACGAAGTCGTCGACCAGTGTCGCCGGGCCGGTCACCGCCACCCCGCGGGTGCGCAGGTCGTCGACGTCCTCACGCAGCAGCAGCCGGCCCCGGTGCAGGATCAGCACCTGCTCGAACAGCGGGCTCTGCTCCTCGATCAGATGGGTGGACAGCAGCAACGTGCGCGGATGGGCCACGTAGTCGGCCAGCAGCTCGTCGGCGAAGATCCGCCGGCCGGGCGCGTCCATGCCCAGATGGGCCTCGTCGAACATGGTCAGCGGAGCGCGGGAGGCCAGGCCGACGACGATGCCGAAGGCCGAACGCTGCCCGCGTGACAGGCTGCCGAGCGTCTGGCGGCGCGACAGGCCGAAGCGGTCGAGCAGCGCGGCCGCGTACCCCTGATCATGGGTTCGGCGCAGTGCCCGGGCCATGTCGAGGATGTCGCCGAGCCGGTCGATGCCGTCGCCGAGGCCGCCGTCCTCCCGGATCAGGCAGATTTGGGAGGTGGCGCGTGGGTTCTCGAAGACCGGCTCGCCGTCCAGCAGCACCCGGCCGGAACTAGGTTTGCGGAACCCGGCGAGGGCGGAGAGCAGGGTGGTCTTGCCGGCGCCGTTGCGGCCCAGCAGGCCGTAGATGCGCCCGGCCGGCAGGTCCAGGTCGAGGGCGTCCAGGGCGGTGGTCTCGCCGTAGCGGACGCACAGGTCGGTGGTGGTGATCATCGGCCGTCTCCCGGGGAGGTGAGCTGGTGGATGCGGGCCACGATGTCGGCGACCGGGATGCCCAGCGTGCGGGACTCGGCGATCATCGGCTCGAGCACCTCGCCGAAGAAGCGCTCACGCCGCAGGTCACGCAGCCGCCGCTGGGCGCCGGCGCTGACGAACATGCCGACGCCGCGCCGCTTGTAGAGGACGCCCTCGTCGGCGAGCTGCTGGAACGCCTTCGCGGCGGTGGCGGGGTTGATGCGGTAGTAGGCCGCGTACTGGTTGGTGGACATCACCTGCTGGTCCTCGGCGAGCACCCCGCGCAGCACATCGTCCTTGATCTGGTCGGCGATCTGCCGATAGATGGGGCTGCGATCGTCGAACATCTCAGCCCCTTCGGTTGATTACCTCACCAACGAACCGTAGAGGTTAAAGTCCGACCGGTCCATGCCGATGGAGGGTTCATGAAGAACTTGACCATCGGTAAGCGACTGGGAGTCGGATTCTCCGTCGTCGTTTTCACCATGGTCGCGCTGGTGGTGACCGGCGTCGTTCAGGTCAACAAGATCAACGACAAGCTCACCGTCATCAACGACCAGAACGCCGTCAAACAGAGGTACGCCATCAACTTCCGGGGAAGCGTGCACGACCGTGCGATCGCGCTGCGCGACCTCGTCCATGCCACCAGTTCCGGCGATGTGGCCAGTGAAAAGTCCGAGATCGAGGAGCTGGACGCCAAGTATGCCGAGTCCGAGACGAAGATGAACGGCATCTTCGCCGACGAGTCGATGGTCAGCCCCGCCGAGAAGGAAGCCCTCGACGGGATCAACGAGGTCCAGGCGCAGACCCTCCCCCTGGTCGACCAGGTCACCGAGCTGCGCGAGGCCGGCCGCACCACCGCGGCCGTCGCCCTGCTCAACGCCGAGGCCAAGCCCGCCTTCACCGAATGGCTCAGCGTGATCAACGAGTTCATCGACCTGGAGGAGTCGATGAACCAGCAGGAGACCGCCACCGCCCGCGACATCGGCGACGAGTTCCGGACGCTGATGATCCTGCTGCTGGCCGCCGCCATCGGCGTCGCCGCCGTGATCGCCTGGTGGGTCACCCGCAGCATCACCCGCCCGCTCGGCCAGGCCGTCGACGTGCTCGCCTCGGTCGCCGACGGCGACCTCACCAAGCGCCTCGACAACCAGTCCGCCGACGAGGTCGGCCAGATGAGCCGGTCGATGAACACCGCCCTGGAGTCCATCGGCGCGGCCATGCGCGGCCTCTCCCACGGCACCGACACCCTGACCACCACCAACGAGCGCATGGGCCGGCTGTCCGCGCAGCTCGCCGACGGCGCCCGGGAATCGTCGACGCAGGCCGACATCGTCGCCGCCTCCGCCGACGAGGTGTCACGCAACGTGCACACCGTGGCCGCCGGGTCCGAGGAGATGGGCGCCTCCATCCGGGAGATCTCCACCAGCGCCAACGAGGCCGCCATCGTCGCCTCCCGTGCCGTCACCGCGGTGCAGACCACCACCGCCTCGGTGTCGCGGCTGGGCGCCTCCAGCCGGGAGATCGGCGACGTCGTCAAGACGATCACCAGCATCGCCGAGCAGACCAACCTGCTGGCCCTCAACGCCACCATCGAGGCGGCCCGGGCCGGCGAGTCCGGCAAGGGCTTCGCGGTCGTCGCCGGCGAGGTCAAGGACCTCGCGCAGGAGACCGCCCGGGCCACCGAGGACATCGCCCGCCGGGTCCAGGCCATCCAGGCCGACACCGCCGGCGCGGTCACCGCGATCAGCGAGGTCGCCGAGGTGATCGAGCAGATCAACGAGTACCAGACCACGATCGCGTCCGCGGTGGAGGAGCAGACCGCCACCACCAACGAGATCAACCGCAGCGTCTCGGAGGCGGCCGGCGGCTCCGGCCAGATCGCCGCCAACATCGGCAACGTGGCGTCGGTCGCCCGTAACACCACCGACCTGGTCAACCAGTCCGACCAGGCGGTACAGGAACTCGGGCAGGTCACCGGGGAACTGCGCACGCTGGTGGCGAAGTTCCGGTTCTGACGCCGGTTCGACGAAAGAGGGGTTTCCCGATGGGGAAGCCCTTCTTTCGTCTTCACAACGGCGCCGCGGCCGGTACCGGACGGCCCGAGGTGCTGGAGGGGCGACCGGCGGCACCGGCCGCGGCGAGCTGACGCCATATTGCTTGATCATGATGACTGTCGCATCCGGCCAATCGCCTAGGGGGTGCCACCGCGTCTACGTAGAAGCCGGTATGGTGCGCCGATGATCGGGGACCACAGCGGCGAACTGCCGCTCGATCTGAGCCCGTTCGTCGGCCGCGACGACCTGCTCGCCGCCGTGACCGAGCGACTGCGCCGAACCCGGCTGCTCACTCTGACCGGTCCCGCCGGCGTCGGCAAGAGCCGGCTGGCCCTGCGCGCCGCCGTCCGCCTCGGCCGCGTCCGCTACGCCGACCTGGCCACCGGCACACCACTGTGGGCACACCTCGCGGCCGCCCTCGGCATCCCCGACCACGACACCGCCCACCCCGACGCGATCTTCGCCCACCTCGCCGGGCTGCCCACCGTCCTCATCCTGGACTCCTGCGACCGGATCCCCGGGGCCGCCGACGCCACCACCGCCCTGCTGCGCGCCGCACCCGGGCTGCGGATCCTGGCCACCGGACGCCGGCGGCTCGGCATCGACGGCGAGTACGCGCTGCCCGTACCCCCGCTGGGTCTGCCGGACGCGGTCCGGTTGTTCCTCGACCTCGCCGAAGCCGGCGGCGTCGCCGCGACCGCGCTGACCGACCGGGCGGCCGTCGAACGACTCTGCACCGAACTCGACGGACTACCACTGGCGATCAAACTCGCCGCCGCCCGCGCCCGCACCATGTCACTGACCGAACTCACCGAACGCGCCGCCGACCGGTTCACGCTCCTGCCCGGCCTGCGCACCGCCGTCGACCTCAGCTACCGGCAGTGCAGCCCGCAGGAACGGCAACTGTGGACCACCTGCGCGGTGTTCGCCGCCCCGTTCACCGCGGCCGCCGCACCCGGCGACCTCGACGGGCTGGTCGACAAATCGGTGCTGACCGCGGCCACCGACACCCACCCGGCCCGGTTCACCATGCTGCGCACCCTGCGCGCCTACGGCCTCGAACAGCTCGGTGACCGGGCCGGCGCCGCCCGCGACCGGCACCGCGACCACTACCGCGCATTCCTGGCCGGCGCCGCCGACGGCTGGTTCGGGCCGCAGGAACTGGCCGTGCTGACGACCGTCCGCGACGAACTGCCCGACATCCTCGCCGCCGTCGAGCACGACGGCACCCACACCCTGACCCGGGATCTCGTCCGCACCCGCGCCCCGTTCGTGTTCGGGTTCCCCGGCGTCGTCCCGCTCGCCGACGCCTGGGACATCCTCAGCGCCGACCGGCACACCGGTCCACTGATCGCCGCGATCGGCGCCGCCTTCACCGGCGACCCGAACGCGCCCACCCTCGCCGCCGACTGCCTGCACCGAGCCGAGACGGCCGGCTCCCCGATCGCCCTCACCTGGGCGCTGTGGGCCGCCGCCCTGGCCCGCCACCGTGCCGGCGACCAGAACACCGCCGCCGGGCTGCTCACGATGTGCCTCGACAGGCAACGGTCCTTCGACGACCGGTGGGGCCAGGCATGGAGCATCGAACTCGCCGCCTGGATCATCGCGGCCCGCTGCGACGACACCGACGAGGCCGGACGAGCCGCCTGGCTGCTCGGCGCCGCCACCGCCCGCCACCGCGAGCTCGGCGTCGACCTGACCGGCATCCGGCAACTCGACGACGCCCGCACCCGGGCCCGCAACCGCATCGAGACGCTGCTCGGCGCCGACACCACCGCCGCCGAGACAGCCGCAGGCGAACAGGGCCACGACCACGCCATCCGCATCGCGCTCGGCGAACCCGTCTCCCGCCGCGCGTCCGCCCCACCCGGCGGCGGACTCACCACCCGCGAACAGGAGATCGCCGGCCTGGTCGCCGAAGGACTCACCAGCGCCCGGATCGGGGCACGGCTACGGATCAGCGCCCGTACCGTCGACACCCACATCCGCAACATCGGCGCGAAACTCGGCCTGGCCAACCGGGCCGCCATCGCCGCCTGGGCGTCCTCCCGCTGACCTACTGGCCGCCGCGGTTGATCGCCCGGCCCGCACCGGCGACCACCGTGGTCGCCAGGATCCAGCCGGCCGCCATCACCGCCAGCGTCACCGCCTTGTCCGCGCCGACCGGGTCCCACGCCTTGTCATGACCCAGATCCACCAGCGGCACCAGCACGTCCACGCTGTACAGGAACGGATCCCAGGTCGGCGACTCGTCCGGCTTCACCGCCCGCAACGGACCCGACCAGGCGAACCAGCCGGTACTCGCCGCCACCACCGCCAGCAGCCACAACAGCGCCCGGCCCGGCCGGTACCCGAACCCGATCGTCACGTTCTGCACCGCACCCCACAGCGCACCCAGCCGGCCCTTCGCCCGGTGCCGCAGCCGCTCCCGCACCACCAGCACCTGCCGGGCCTCCTGCTCCCGGCCGTCGCGCCGCAACGCCGCCGCCAACTGGTCGTACGGCCCCAGCGCGGCCCCCGTCGTGAACCGCGCCATCCAGTCCAGACGCTGCCCGGCCGTCCAGCCGTCCACATCCTCCGAACGGCGGGTCAGCCGCTCGTAGGTGAGCCCGTCCAGCTCGACCCGGCAGCCCTCGGGCCAGTTCACCGGATCGTCGACCAGCCGCCCCACCCGGGCGTCACGCAGACTGATCGTCCCGGTCGACTCCGGCGCCGGCCGCACCGTCAGCATCCGCGCCTGCGTCTCGATCAGCAGCAGGGCATGCCGGCCCTCGCGGCCGCGCAGCACCGCCCGCTGCAACGTGATGCTGCCGGCCACCCGCGTGCCGATCAGGTTGACCTCGCCGTCGGCGACCAGATCGTGACTGAAGAACCCACCCCCGACCACCATCCCGCCGGCGTTGACGGCCGCCCCGGTGTCCGTCGCCGCACCGCACTTCGACCTGGTCAGATCCACGTTCCCGCCGACCCGGGAACCGGCCAGCCGCAGACCCTTCACCACCGTCGCGTCCCGGACGATCACGCCGCCGCCGACCTCGGCCCGCTGCAGATAGACCGAACCCCGCACGACACTGCGGTCCAGCTCCACGGTCCCGTCGATGCGGGCCGGCAGCATCCAGATGTCGCCACCGACGGCCAGGTCCCGGCCTGCGAAGTCACCGGCCACCCGCAGCCCGTCGGCCTCGATCCCGGGCAGCGCGCACTCGTCCAGGTTCACCGACAGCAGTTCGGCGTGATTCAGGCACAGCTCCCGCTCGAACACGCACCGCCGTAACCGCAGCGGCGCCTCGATCCGCGCGCCGGTCAGGTCCAGGGCCCCGGTGATCCGGGCGCCGGCCAGATCCAGACGGCCGGGCTCGCGCAACAGCCCGGCCAGAAACGCCGCATCCACGGTCCGGCCGGCCAGATCCAGGCGTGTACCGGCCCGATAGGCGCGGCGCACCCGGCTTTTGATCGTCACCCGCCGATCTAAACAGACCCTTTCCGGTACGGGCCACGCGCTCTGCCGCTGCCGGGGCCGCGGCGCGTTCACCGGCGCGAATCGGTGGTCCAGGCCTGCGACCATGATCGAATGCCGCCGACCGCAGCCGACCTCGCCCACCTGATCCGCGACACCGGCCGGGTTCGGGTCCGGTCCGAACCGTCGGCCACCCCCCGCACCGGCGGAGTCCCGGCCCGCGGTCGATCAGCGCAGTGGGGTCGGGACGCCTTCGCGCAGCATCCGGCAGGACTCCTCGGTGGCGACGGAACCCTCGATCCAGCCGGCGAAGTTCAGCGCCTCCTTGATCGAGACCCCGAACTCGGCCCGGAAAGCGATCGCGGTGTACACGCAGTGCCGCCCCCAACCGTGGGCCTGCGCGGCCAGGGCCACATCGACGACATCGCCACCGGCATCCACGGTCTCCCGGAAGACGCGCCGGATCTCGTCGCGTTCGATCAGCATGGTGGGCAGGATCGCAAACGGGACCTCACGTTCGTTGCCGGGTGTGGAGATGCGAAGTGCACGTGCTGGTGGACGACGCCGGGATGTGAGCTCGACCGACGGATGAGCCCGGCGGGCGCGGCACGAGCCTGCCGTGGCAGCTCCTCGCGGGTCTGCTACGGCGGGTTCGCGTAGCCCGTACAAGATCAGGTTTAGGAACGCACGACGGCCTGGATGGTGTCGAGGGCCTTGAGCCGCTCGGCACCCGTGCCGAGCAGACCGTCCGGGATGATCAGCTCGTCGAGGCCGATCGCGCGGTAGGCCTCGACGGTGCGGGCGATCTCGGAGGCGGAGCCGCCGTAGACCGGGACCGGCAGGTTCTGCGGCAGCGGGCCGTCGACGACGACCAGCGCCTGCGCGGTCCGGCCGATCGCGCGAGGGTCGCGGCCGACGGTGGCGCAGTGCTCGTCGAGGACCCGTGACTTGTGGGCGATCGTGTCCGGCAGGCCCCACGTGTTCCACAGGTCGGCGTATTCGGCGACGACCTTGAGCATGCGTTTCTCGCCCTTGGCGCCGATCAGGATGGGCAGCGGATCCTGGACCGGCTTGGGTTCGCAGACCGCGCCGGTGAGCTGGTAGTACTCGCCGGTGAAGTCGGTGGTCGGGGTACGCAGCAGGCCGTGCCACACCTGCAGCGCCTCGACGAAACGGTCCAGCAGCTGTTTCACCGGGGGCAGCTCGATGCCGTACTGGTGGTGTTCGTTGACCTGCCAGCCGGCGCCGACACCGAAGACGAACCGGCCGCCGGTGATGTGGTCGACGGTGGCGGCCATGTTCGCCAGGACCGCCGGGTGCCGGTAGGTGTTGCCGTAGACGAGCGTGCCGATGCGCACCCGCGGGATCGCCGCGCCCAGGGCGGCGGCAAGCGAACCGGCCTCCAGCATCGGCTTTTCGGGCCGTTGTTCGATCGGCAGGTTCGCCATGAAGTGGTCGGCGATGTAGACGCCGTCCCAGCCGGTGTCGGCCGCGTGCCGGGCCACTTCCAGGATGCCGGTGTACGGCTGGGACGCGCTGGGCCAGATCGAGAGTCGCATGATCGAAACCTTGCCAGACCACCCGAACGGGTGGCGGCGCGGTTCACCTAGGATGCCCGCCATGCGGGCGAACGGGGAGACGGCAATCGTTCCCATGCGGGCGATGACCGGGGGCGAGACCCTGGACGCTGCGGTGGCGCTGCTTCGGCAGCGGGCACTGCCGCTGCTCGCCGTGGCCGCACCCCTGGCGATCATCGAGCAGGCGGTGCTGTTCGTCTGGCGGTCGATGCTGGATCTGGACCCGCCGATCTACTGGCCGGACGACCCGTCCCTGCCCTGGTGGATGATGATCTCCGCCGGGTTCGCGGTGGAGGCGTTCGTGATCGCGCTGCTCGGCGCGTACGCGGGTGCCGCCGCCGGCCCGGCGCTGCTCGGACAGCCGGTGTCGCACCGGCAGGTCTGGCGCCGCTACCGGCCGCTGGCGGCGATCCCGCTCGCGCTGGTGCTGGGCGGCGTGGCGTACGCGGCCGCGTTCGGCGGCTTCCTCGGGCTGATCCTGATCTGGGTGCTGTTCGGGCTGGCCCCGGCCGTGCTCACGTTCGAGCGGGCCCGGAACCCGATGATCGCCGTCGGCCGGTCGGCGGCACTGTCGACCCGGGCCGGCATGCGCGCCGGCGGGCTGCGGCTGCTCGGCTACGGCGTGTGGCTGGCGATCCGGTTCGCGCTGGGCGCCGGCTGGACGGCGGCCGCCGAGATGCTGGGCACGATCCCGGGTTCGCAGACGTGGATGGTGTGGGCGGTGCCGGCCGCGTGGGCGTTCGCCAACACTCTCGCCTACGCGGCGCTGGCCTGCCTGGACGCGGTGCTGGTGGCGGAGACGAGGATTCGTACCGAGGGGCTGGACATCGCGGTGGGCCGGGCCCGCAGCCGCGGCGAGGACGGGACGGCGGCGCTGGTGGTGGCCAAGCGATGAGAGGGTACGACGAGTTCCTGGGCCGGGTCTTCGAGGTGATCCCGCCCGGCCTGATGCTGTTGATCCTGCTCGCGGTGACCGGGTTGGTCGCGGCGGGCTGGTACTGGTATCCGGCGTGGGTGCCGCGCCGGTGGCCCCGGTTCACCTGGAAGAAGCCGCGGCTTCCACGCTGGCGGCGCAAGAAGAAGGCGAAGCACGGGAAGAAGAAGGAACCCGTTCTTAAGGCGACTAAAGCGGACAAAAAGCGCAAAGAAACGAGAACCCCGGCTCTGGTACGGCAGTCGGCGGCTGACCGGCTGGCCGCCGAGGGCCGTTACGCCGAAGCCATCCGCGAACGCCTGCGCGACACCGTCGCCGACCTCACCCGCGCCGGCGTGATCGACCCCGAACCCGGCACCACCGCCGCCGAACTGACCACCGCCGCGAGCACCGGCCGCCCGCGGCTCAGCCCCCCGCTGACCGGCGCCACCGGCCTGTTCTCCGAGATCTGGTACGGCCACCGCCCGGCCGGCCCCGGCGAGGACGAGAAGATGCGGGAGATGACCGCCGAGGTGCGCGCCGCACTGCAACCCGGACCGGGAGCCGACCGATGAAACGCTGGATGCGGGTCGCCATCCCGTTCGGACTGCTGACCGCCGCGGTCACCGGCACCCTGATCGTGCACGCCGTCGAACAGCCCGACCCCGACGACCCCGAGTACCTGACGCCGGTGCACGTCCAGGAGATCAGCGGCGGCACCCTGGCCGAACGCCTGGTCGCCGAGGGCGTCACCGTCGAACGCGCCACCACCACCGAGGACGCGGTCACCGCCGTCACCAGGGCCGGCCGGGCCACCCTGTTCCTCTCCACCCCCGACCTGGCCGACCTGCCGCAGCTGCGGAAACTGCCGCGCGGCACGAACATCGTCGCGGTCGCCCCGTCGGAGCTGACGCTGCGCCGCATCGACTGGCCGGTCTCGGTCGAGGGCAGCCACTGGACCAGCACGGTCACCGATCCGGGCTGCGCCGACCCGGTCGCCACCGCCGCCGGCCCGGCCGCCGTGCGGCGCACCGAGTACCAGGCCGACGTCGGCACCACCTGCTACGCGGGCGGGCTGGTGTCGTTCAGCCACAACGGCCTGTTCGTGACGGTGGCCGGCTCCCCGGACCCGTTCCGTGACGACCGGATCGCCGAACACGGCAACGCCCCACTCGCCGTCGGGCTGCTGTCGCGCGACACCCGGATGGTGTGGCTGGACGTGCACGAGCCGGACGTCACCCCGACGACACCGCCGCCGACCCCGGAATACACGCCGAGTCCCACACCGATCGGCGACCATTACGACGAAGACGGCGAATACGAGTACTACGACGACGAAGACGGCGGCTACGGCGAGCCGGGCGAGGCCGACGGCCAGGGCGAAGCAGAGGAAGGCGACGGGGAAGGCGAGGACGAGAGCAACGCCGGGGGCGGCAGCCCGCTGCGCGACGACCCGTTCCTCAACTCGCTGCCCTCCACGTTCTGGGCCACCCTGCTGCTGCTCGTGCTCATCCTGATCGCGCTGGCCGTCGCGGCCGCCCGCCGCCTCGGCGCCCCGGTCACCGAACCGCTGCCCTCACAGGTCCCGGCGAACGAGACGATGCTCGGCCACGCCCGCCTCTACGCGGTCGCCCGCGCCCGCGACGAGTCGATGCTGGTGCTGCGCGACGCCGCCCGGCGCCGGCTCATCACCCACCTCAACCTGCCGCCGGACGCCGATACCGAGCAGATCGCCCACGCCGCCGGCCTGCCGGTCCGGTACGTCCGCGACATCCTCGACCGCGATCCGCCGGAGTCCAACAGCGACCTGGTCGAGGCCGCCACCCTGCTGCAAGGACTGGTCCGCGACGTGACCGGAACCCACACCGAAGAAGGAGACCCCTCGTGACAACCGATTCCCCGCACGCGCGCGAGGCGCTGAGCCGGCTGCGCGCCGAGGTCGGCAAAGCCGTCGTCGGCCAGGACGCGGTGGTCAACGGGGTTCTGGTGGCGCTGCTGTGCGGCGGCCACGTGCTGCTCGAAGGCGTACCCGGTGTCGCGAAGACGCTGCTGATCCGGGCCCTGTCGACCGCGCTGGACCTGGACACCAAGCGCGTCCAGTTCACCCCCGACCTGATGCCCGGCGACGTCACCGGCTCACTGATCTACGACGCGCACAGTGCCGCGTTCAACTTCCGGGCCGGGCCGGTCTTCACCAACCTGCTGCTCGCCGACGAGATCAACCGGACGCCGCCGAAGACCCAGGCCGCACTGCTGGAGGCGATGGAGGAACGGCAGGTCACCATCGACGGCAGCCCGCGGCCCCTGCCGCAGCCGTTCCTGGTCGCCGCCACCCAGAACCCGATCGAGTACGAGGGCACCTACCCGCTGCCCGAGGCCCAGCTCGACCGGTTCCTGCTGAAACTGTCGGTGCCGCTGCCGCAGCGCGACGAGGAACTCAACATCCTGCGCGCCCACCACCACGGCTTCGACCCGCGGGACCTGAAATCGGTCGGTATCCAGCCGGTGGCCGGGCCCGCCGACCTGATCTCCGGCCGGTACGCCGTCCAGCGGGTGGCCGTCGCCGACCCGGTGATCGCCTACATCGTCGACCTGTGCCGCGCCACCCGTACCGCCCCCGCCCTGGAACTCGGCGCCTCCCCGCGCGGCGCGACCGCCCTGCTCGCGGTGTCGAAGGCGAACGCCTGGCTCAACGGCCGCGACTACGTCGTCCCCGACGACGTGAAGGCGTTCGCCGTACCCACCCTGCGGCACCGGGTCCGGCTGCGCGCCGACGCCGAACTCGACGGCGCCACCGTCGAAGGTGTGCTCGCCACCGTCCTGGCCGCGGTCCCGGCGCCCCGCTGATGGTCACCAGGCGCTTCGCGCTGCTGCTCGCCCTCGGCCTGCCCGCGCCGATCCTGCTGCCGCAGCCGTGGCTCGCCCTCGGCGCGGTGTTCGGGTTCGCGCTGCTGCTGACCCTGCTCGACGCGGCCGCCGCCGGGCCGCTGACCGGGATCCGCCTGGAGCGCGCCGGCGAGCGGACGGTGTGGCTGGGCGGTTCCGCCACGGTCACGCTGACCGTCGCCAACACCAGCGGCCGTACGGTCCGGCTGCGGCTGCGCGACAGCTGGGTGCCGTCGGCCGGGGCCGCCCCGCTGTACCACCGGCTCACCCTCACCCCGGGCTCGGCGAAGACGGTGGCCACCGTGCTGACCCCGACCCGGCACGGCGACCGGCCCGCGGTCCGGGTCACGCTGCGCTCGTCGGGGCCGCTCGGTCTCGCCTACCGGCAGCGCCGCCAGGCCTTCAACGATCACCTGACGCCGCCGTGGACGCTGCGGGTGCTGCCGCGTTTCCCGTCCCGGCGGATCCTGCCGGAGAAACTGGCCCGGCTGCGCGTGGTCGACGGGTCGGCGGTCACCCGCGGCCGCGGCCACGGCACCGAGTTCGACAACCTGCGCGAGTACGTGATCGGCGACGACGTCCGGTCGATCGACTGGCGGGCCAGCGCCCGCGCCCACGACGTGGTGGTGCGCACCTGGCGGCCGGAACGCGACCGGCGGGTGTTCTGCGTGCTGGACACCGGCCGTACCAGCGCCGTCCGCATCGGCGACGCGCCCCGCCTGGACGCCTGCATCGACGCCGCCCTGCTGCTCAGCGTGCTGGCCACCCGCGCCGACGACCGGGTCGACCTGCTCGCCCTGGACGCCACGGTCCGCGCCCGCGTCGAAGGCGGCGGCCACCGCTCCAAACTCGGCCGGCTCATCAACGGCATGGCGTCGCTGCACCCGGAACTCGCCGAGACCGACTTCACCCTGCTCGGCCGGGAGATGCTGCGCCGCGACCGCAAACGCGCCCTGCTGGTCGTCTTCACCGCTCTGGACACCGCGCCGATGATCGCCGGGCTGCTGCCGATCCTGCCCAAGCTCGCCACCCGCCACAAGGTGATCGTGGCGGGCGTCCGCGACCCGATCGTCACCCGGCTCGCCGACCTGCCCGCCGACGCCAGCGCCACCGACGTGCACCAGGCCGCGGCCGCGCACCGGGTGCTCGCCGAACGCGACCGGGTCCGCGACGTGCTCGCCCACTCCGGGGCGACCGTCGTCGACGCCGACGCGGGCGACTTCGCCGCCCGCGTCGCCGACGTCTACCTGCTGCTCAAGGCGTCCGGGCGGCTCTGACCCTCCAGGTGGGCCGCCCGGCCCCGGACCAGCGCGTACATCAGGAACAGCCCCCACAGTCCGGCGCCGATGCCGACCCGCACCATGGGCGGCAGCGGCGACGGGGTCACGTACGCCTCCAGGATCCCGGCGACCAGCAGCACCCCGACCAGCCCCACCGCGACGATCATGCCCTCCTTCGCCCAGTGCACCAGCGACTGGCGGCGGCTCAGCAGCGGCCCCGGCGCGATCCACGACCAGCCGATCCGCAGGCCCACCGCCCCGCCGATGAACACGCTGGTCAGCTCCAGGAACCCGTGCGGTGCGATGTAGACCAGGTAGATGTCGCCGGCGCCGGCCTCGACCATCGCGGCGCCCATCATGCCGATCGCGATCAGGTTACTGGCCAGCAGGTAGAACACCGGCAGGATCAGCACCCCCGACGCCAGGCACTGGGCGGTCAGCATGGCGTTGTTGACCCACACCGCGGAGAAGAACGTCTCCGCCCGGTACTCGCTGTAGTAGGTGACGAAGTTGTCGACGAGCGCCGCCTCGTCCGGCCGCTGCCC
Organism: Actinoplanes hulinensis; assembly: GCF_019429605.1. Taxonomy (NCBI): domain Bacteria; kingdom Bacillati; phylum Actinomycetota; class Actinomycetes; order Micromonosporales; family Micromonosporaceae; genus Actinoplanes; species Actinoplanes hulinensis. The sequence continues at coordinate 199,531 of NZ_JAHXZI010000009.1, forward strand.
GAAGTAGGTGGCGATCAGGTCCGGCCGCTGCGACACATAGCTGATCAGCGCCCACCCGGACGTCATCATGATCATTGTCACGGTGATCCACCACCACCGGGTCCGGTACAGAGCCGCCGGGAACCGTGTCGTCAGGAAACCGGCGACCGGCCGCCACGACAGCCGCTGCCGCCGGCTGATCGCGGCCCGCCCGGCGAGCACCAGACGCGACAGGTCGGCCAGCACCACGGCGTCCGGCGTACGGCTGCGCACGATCGACAAATGGGTAGCCGCCCGCTGATACAGAAGCACCAGTTCGTCGGCTTCGGCCGGGTTCAGCCTCCGCTGGGTGACCAGCACCTCGAGCCGGCGCCACTCACCGCCGTGCTCGGCCACGTACGCATCCAGATCCACCCTCGCACCTTAAACGTCGATCGTGTTGACTGTGCGGGTGCTCACCACCGCCGAAGCCGTCGAGATCGACGTGCGGCCCGCCCGGCTCGGATCCCGCGCCATCGCCCTGACGTTCGACATCATCGTGCAGGCCATCCTGGTCGGCATCCTGACGACGCTCTGGCTGATCGTGACCGAGTTCCTGCCGGAGGACACGCTGCTGCCGGAGACCGGCCGGTGGATCGTCATCGCGATCGTCGCGGTCGGCTACCCGACCTTCGCCGAGACGATCAGCAACGGCCGCAGCCTCGGCAAGGCCACCATGGGCCTGCGCGTCATCCGCGAGGACGGCGGCCCGATCCGCGCCCGGCACGCCTTCACCCGCGCCCTGATCGGCCTGTCCATCGAATGGCCCGGCCTGCTCATCCCCTACGTCACCTGGGCCGGCAGCATCAGCACGATGATCGCCTCCCGCCGCGGCCGCCGCCTCGGCGACCTCGCCGCCGGCACCCTCGTCGTCCACGAACGCCGCCCCGTCCCGTGGAACATCGTCCCCGGCATGCCGGCCGGCCTCAGCGGATGGGCCTCCACCGCCGACCTGTCCGCCGTCGACGACGCCCTCGCCGAAGCGGTCCGCCAGTTCGCCGCCCGCTCACACCAGTTCGCCGAACCGCACCGCGCGATCCTCGGCCAGAGCCTGTTCACCGAGGTCAAGCAGAAGGTCTCCCCGGACCCGCCGCCCGGCACCGCCCCCTGGCTGTTCCTGGTCGCCGTCCTCGCCGAACGCCGCCGCCGCTCCGCCGCGCAACTCGCCGCCACCCGCACGGTCACCCAGCGCGTCCTGCCCGGCTTCGGCCAGCTCCCCACCAACAGCCGCCGCTGATCGTTCCACCGCCGGCTCCGCGTCCGGTCACCCTCTTTCCAACCCCCTTTCTGGTACGGGCTACGCGCGCTGCCCCGCGCAAGAGGCAGCTCGCCGGCACCGGCGCAGCGGTTGAGCCGGCCCCGGCTCAACCGATCGTCAGGCGCTCGTCCGCCCAGGACGCGGTGAACCGGCCCGCCGCGGTCCACGCCGACGCGCCGACCCGCCAGCCGTCCTCATGGGGCCTGGCGAAGTTCGTGACGACCTCGCCCGCGCGGTAACTCGCCAGCGTCAGCCACGCATCGCCCGGCAGGCCGCCAGCACTCTCGCCGACCCGGGCCGGAACCCGCCACCGCTCGGTCATCTCCCGGTAGGCCTGTTCCTGCCGGGAGCGGGGCATCTCGGCGGCCGCCCGCACCCGGGAACCGGCACCGGACACCGCCGCGCACAGCCCGGCCAGCGGAACCCGGCCGACACCCTCGGCATGACGCACCTGGCGAATCTGGAGCATCACGTCGTGGAAACGCCGGGCCGCCGCCCACGCCGCCTCGCCCACCGGCAGCAGCACCAACGGCGCCCGCCTGCTCCGCGGATCACGCCGGGGGATCAGCGCGTCCGCGGTCCGCCCCGCCCGCGACCGGTGCCACATCCGGTCGTCCAGGGTGACCGTCGCCGCGGTGGCGCACACCAGGCCCGCCTTGCCCACCCGCAGCTCAGCGTCGCCCGCGATCCCCAGTCCGCCACTGTCCGTACTGGTCAGCCGCGCCGCGCGGACCCCGTCAAGATGCACCGTGAGTTCGGCGACGCCGTCGGCGTACCGTCGCGGGGTCAAAAGGGTGAGGTGACCGCCCACCTCGCGCCCCCGCCGCTCCAGAGCGAAGCTGCGCACCACCGCCGCGTCCAGGTCGTAGTCGGCGTCGAGCCCGGCGGCGGCCAGCGGCAGCCGCGACGGCACCACCCGGTCCGCGTAATCACGCGAGTACAGCGGATCCGGCCCGATCCCGTCGAGCAGCCGCCGCATCGGCTCACCGCCGTGGGAGATCATCCACGCCCGCCGGGCCTCGCCCATGTCGGCCATCCAGCGCAGCGCCTTGCGGGCGGACCGTTCCCGCAGCCAGCGGGGCCGGATCCGGGCCACCCCGAACACGTTCGACGTGTTGTTGTCCCAGATGTCGGCGAGCTGGACGATCCGCTGCCGGTCGAAGTGCCGCCCGTCGGCGGCGATCCGCGCGATGTCCGCGACCGCCGCGTCCATCAGCCCGGTCAACATCTCCCACGCGCTGTCGCCCCTCATCCCGCAGATGATATTCACAGATGCAACCCATTCACTCGGCTGGTTGGATGGCCGCCATGTCCCGTATCCGGCCGGCCATCGAGGTCCCGCTGTTCACCGAGCCGCCACCCCCGTGGCCGGTCGCCGCGGCCGAGCCCTGGTCGTGGCTGCCGCTCGACGGCGACCTCACCGACGAGCAGACCGGCCTGTTCGTGGCCGTGATCGCGGGCGGTCAGACCCTCACCGACCTGCTGGACGAGGAGACGATTATCGTGCCGGGTGGGCTCGTGGTCGACGACAGCATTCATCCCGGCTGCTGCTGCGGCCTGGAGGACTGGCGGGAATGGCTGGACCTGCTCGACGGCGGCCACCCATGGCTGGGCCACAGCCCCGACCCGGTCGTCGAACACCGCGGCGGCACCCTGCGCGTCTGGCAGGACGGCAAGACCCGCGACCGGTACGCCGACATCCCCCGCACCGACCTGTTCGGCATGTTGCGACAGGTCCACCGCGACCTGAACGCGTTCCTTGCGGTCCTCGGCCGCTGGGTTGCCGCGCACGGCGCCGACCCGGCCCTGGTCACCCTGATCGACCAGAGCCTGCAGATCTCCGCGCCCCTGGGATACCCGGACCCGCCGGGCTGGCCGGCGGCTCCGCCAACGCCGCGGTGGCCGCCGATGTCACCGTCCCGGTCCGGTTCGTGATCGCCGAGGACGACGAGCGGATCCCCCGTGAACGGTCCCTGGCCCTGTACGACGCCCTCGGCTCGGCCGAGAAGACCCTGCACACCCATCCCGGCGGCCATTCCGATCCGCTGCCGGACCATGAACTCGACGCGCAGGTCGCCTTCCTCAGTCGCCACCTGTTGACTCACCCGCAAGGGTGAATTCCGGGCATGTGCCGTCAGAGCTGGTGTCGCTACGCTTCTGCCATGCCCGACGACGAGCCCCAACGGCGTCCCAGCCAGATCATCTGCGAAATGCTCGGCATTCCGGAGCGGACGTTCACCCCAGAGGAGGAGCGTGCCTTCCGGGAAGCATCGGATCGCGCCGACGCCGAGGTGCGAGCCATCATCGAGCGCCGCCGGCGCCGTGCCGCATGATCGAGTTTCGCCCGCCACGGATCCTTGACGCATCCGCCCTGGTCGAACTCTTCTCCGGTCATCCAGGTGTCATGCAGGTCCTCGACGAGGCGTCCGACGACGGCTATTTCGTCGTCGTGCCGACGCTGGCCATCGCCGAGGCGCAGGCGGTGATCGGCGCGGCATCGGACCACTGGTACCACGTGCTGAGGCTGCCAAGCCTGCGAACACTGGATCTCTCGCCGTATGTCGCCGTCGCGGTGGGCAGGATCGCCGGGCCCCGCCTCCAGCACCACCCGGTCCAGGCCCCGCTCATCGGACCGTTGATGACCGCGCAGGTCCTCCACGAGGCGAGATCCATGACCGGGGTGATCGTGACCAGCGTGCCGGAGGCCTACGGCGGCCATGAGATCGCAGTCCATTCGCTCAACTGAACAGACGCGAAACGGCCCGGGACGCCACCCTCATTGAGGGCCTCCCGGGCCGTTTCTCGTGCTTATGGCTGCTTGCTGCCCGTACCGGTGTCGTCCTCGGTCTTGGTCTCGACCTCGGCCACGCTCGGTGCCGGCGCCGTCGGTGCGGTCTCGGCCACCGGCTCGGTCGCGGCGTCAGCCTCGGCCTTGGTTTCCGCAGGAACCGGGGCCGGGGTCACGGGCTGTTCGCTCGTGGCTTCCGTGGTCGCGGCTTCCGCGGTCGCGACAGGAGCAGCGGTCGGCGCCGGCTCGTGCTTGTCCTCGGCGGCGCCGTGCGACCTACGGTGGAACGTCAGGCTCATGAACAGCACGATCAGCGCGCCCACGATCAGGCCGGCCACCGCGCTGGCGAAGGTGTTGACCAGCCAGCCGACCACACCGCCGAGGGCGCCGGTCGCGTCGTGGGCGGCGTCCTCCATGTGGTGAACGGATTCGTACAGCGGGTGGAAGCCCAACTCGTCGATACCGGCCAGCAGGATGTGACCGCCGACCCACAGCATCGCCACGGTGCCGATGACGGTCAGCGCGGTCAGCACCTTCGGCATCGCCTTGACCAGGCCGCGACCGAACTTGGCGGTCGCCTTACCGGGCCGCTCGGCCAGCATCAGACCGGCGTCGTCCATCTTCACGATCAGGCCGACCACGCCGTACACGAGCACCGTCATGATCACCGCGACGACCGACAGGATGATCAGCCGGTTCCAGAACGTCTCGTGGGCCACCTCGTTCAGCGAGATCACCATGATCTCCGCCGACAGGATCAGATCGGTACGGATCGCGCCGGAGATCAGCGTCTTCTCGTCCGGCTGCGCCTCCTCCTCGGCGTGCTCGCCGTGGGCGATCCGCTCCCAGATCTTCTCGGCGCCCTCGTAACACAGGTAGGCGCCACCGATCATCAGCAGCGGCGTCAGCAGCCCCGGCAGGAACTGGCTGAGCAGCAGGATCACCGGCAGGATGATCAGGAACTTGTTGCGCAGCGAGCCCAGGGCGATGCGCTTGACGATCGGGATCTCACGTTCCGCGGCCAGCCCGCGCACGTACTGCGGGGTGACTGCCGTGTCGTCGATGACCACACCGGCGGCTTTCGTGCCGGCCTTCGCGGCAGCGAGCCCCACGTCGTCGATCGACGCGGCGGCCGCACGAGCCAGGACCGCCACATCATCCAACAGGGCCGCGAGTCCAGCGCTCAAGGAAAGTCCTCCCCAATCGGCAACCGTATGTGCAGTCTCATTCTCGTTCAGAGCCGCAGACGACGGATGACCGCCCTCCGCGTCACCCGGCCGATGCCCCGAAAAGCACTCGATCACACCTTTACCGGATAGGGTGCCGAATGTGACGGACAGCCCGCTGATCTTTCTCGATGTCGACGGCCCGCTGATCCCGTTCCGGCCGCGACCCGGCGCCGCCGACACCCCGCAGCAGGAGTGGCTGCACCGCCTCGACCCGGCCGCCGGCCGCCGCCTGCTCGCCCTCGGCGCCACCCTGGTCTGGGCCACCACCTGGATGGAAACCGCGAACGAGCAGGTCGCACCACGGATCGGCCTGCCGCCGCTGCCGGTCGTCCCGTTCCCCGACGACGACCACCTGCCCGGCAACGGCCTGCACTGGAAGACCATCCCGCTCATCCTGTGGGCCGCCGGCCGTCCGTTCGTGTGGCTCGACGACGAACTCACCGACACCGACCGCGGCTGGGTCGCCGACCACCACCCCGGCCCGGCCCTGCTGCACCGGGTCGACCCGTTCACCGGCCTCACCGACGACGACCTCGCCCGGGTCGAGCAGTGGCTGCGGACCGCCCGGCCGCGGCGGACGCCACCGATGCCGCCGCCGTCCGTGCGGCTCACCCCCGAGCAACTGGCCCGCCGCACGGTCGGCCCCCGGACCGGCGACGTGCCGGTAAAACCCATCACCATCAGCGCGTACGACCCGGGCTGGCCGACCCGCTTCGCCCGCGAGCAGACCCGCATCCGCGCCGCGCTCGGCACCCGGGTCCTGGCCCTCGACCACGTCGGCTCCACCGCCGTACCCGGACTGCCCGCCAAGAACCGCATCGACATCGACCTGATCGTCGCCGACCCCGCCGACGAGGACACCTACGTCCCCGACCTGACCGCCGCCGGCTACCAGTTGCGCACCCGCGAACCGCACTGGTACGAGCACCGCTGCCTGTGGACCCCCGGCCACGACGTCAACCTGCACGTCTTCGGCCCCGACTGCGACGAACACCTGCGCCACCTGATCTTCCGCGACTGGCTGCGCACCCACCCCGCCGACCGCGACCTGTACGCCGCCCACAAGTTCGAGGCGGCCGCCCGGCACCCGGACTCGGCCTCCGCCTACGTCCACGCCAAGGGCGCCGTGGTCCGGGAGATCCTCCAGCGCGCCGGCCTACGCTGACAGCCGCCACACCCCGGTGCACTGCCCGTCGTCGTGATGGACGTCGCCGGTGAACACGCCCGGCGCGAGCCCGAACAGCGGACCCTCCACGGCCGCCCCGGCGGGCACCGGCGGCAGATCGATCCAGGCGACCGGCCGCAGATCACGGTCACAGAGCAACGGCCCACGCCGGTAGTCGCACAGCACCACCCGCTCGTCGTCGAGGTAGAACCCGTACAGCTCGATCCCGTCGCCGAGGGCATCCAGCCGGGCCAGCGGCGCCCGGTCCGGCCAGCTCCACACGGCCGCCTCATCGTCGAAGCTGGGATGCGGCGTCATCAGCAGCCGATCCCCCGCCGGCGCGAAATCCGCCGCGATCACATCCTCGGCGAGACGCTCCACCACCAGAGCGCCGTCGACGACCCGGGCCAGGCAGACCACGCAGCCGTCTTGCCCCAAACCCGCATTCAACAAAACCGAGCCATCGTACGGGTGAGCGCACACGTGCACACCCGCGCCCGCCACGTCGAGGCCGGCCCGGTCCAGGATCCGCCCGTCCGCACCGACCAGGTACGCCCAGTTCTCACTGTCCCGCGCGGTGATCAGCACCTGCCCGCCCGGCAGCAGCGTGGCGGAGTCCGCCGCGGCGATCGCCACCTCGTACCGGTCATCGCCGGCCAGCAGGGTGACCGCCCGCTGCCCGGCGACCACCACGACGTTCAGCCCGGGTTCGGCGGCGAGCAGCCGCACCCGGTCCCCGACGTCGGCGCTCCTTCGCCGAACCGGCCGCAGCCGCTCGTCGAGAGCCTCCACCGCACCGTCGAGCAGCCGGAATCGCGGACCCGCCCCGAGCAGTGCGGGCGCGAGATCCCGGCTGATGTCCAGCTGCGGCGGCACCAGTTCGAGAAGTTCAGCGCTGACACGTCGCATGTGTTCATCCTGTCAGCCGCGACAGCACCGAGATCTACTGGTCCGCTGCAGCGGTGGAGCGCTGTCAGCGGGGTGGCCTGCTCCACGGTGGCCACGATTCTTGCCCGTCACGGCCGGCGGCGCCGGCCGTGGACGGGTCGCGGCCGCGTGCCAGGTCTCGCTAATCATGGCCGGAAGAGGTGCCGCTGATCTGCGGCGGGTCACTTCGTTTGAGAAGTTCTGCGGTCGGTTCTTCTCACTTGAAGTGGCCGATTTCGGGGCTGCGATCGGTTCCGTAGTAGCCCTTCAGGGAGGAGAGGCGGGTGCTCTCGAATCGTCCGTGATGGTTGATGACCCAACGGTGCAGGGCGTCGAGGGGATAGCGGATGAGACTGCGTTCGGTGGCCCCGGGTGCGTTGGGCGACGAGGCGGTAGAACTTCCGGTGGCCCGCGGTCGTCGGCGCGACCGCGCCCTCGGGGACTAACGTTCGGGAAAGTCACGCTAACCAAGATCAAGCGATAACCGTCGATAGTGGCGGTCGTTGATGTGGCGTGAGAAGTTTTCTGACTCCCGACGAAGAGGTGGTCTACGGCCGGTTCACCGGCCCGCCGGAGCAGGCGGTCCTCGAACGGTTCTTCTTCCTGGACGACGCGGACCGAGACCTCATCGCGTCCAAGCGCGGTGATCACAACCGGCTGGGGTTCAGCCTGCAACTGGTGACGGTTCGCCATCTCGGCCGGTTCCTGGAGGATCCGCTCGACGTGCCGAGAGTGGTGGGGTAGTCGTCGACAGGGATGACCTCGTCGCCTCCGGCCGGGTAGCGCGGATGGATAAGCTGCCAGCCGCTGCTGGTGTGGTCGAGGGTGACCGCCGGGGCGCTGCCGTACCTCATGCCGCCCGCGCACACCGCCGAAGCGCGCCGGATTCTCGGTGACGGGCCGTTGCTCGTACCCGAGCAGAAGATCTTTCTCGGGTCCGACGCCGTGGTGGCCCGCGCTGACCGGGCGCCGCGCCCTGCGGTTCTATCTGGCGCTGCCGGACCACACCAGGCAACTGCTCCGGTACGGCCTGGACGAGCCGGATCTGACCGGTGAGGGCAGGTACCGGTTCATCGACGTGATCCTCGGCCTCACCCCGTAGCCGTCGACGGTGGTGCCGGGTGGCGGAGACCGATGGCCGCCACCCGGCCGCAATGGAAGTTCGGCTTCCCGTCAGCAGGGGAAGACGAGTTCCACGTTCGCCCAGTTGCCGGTGGCGTCGAAGGAGTATGACGGACGCGTCACGAAGACACGTTCGCCGGACTTGGCGTACATCACCGCCCGGGTTCCGCGAGTCTGGTCGTTCACCCAGGAACCGCCGCTGGTGAACTTTGACACGTCGTAGTAGAGGCCGCAGCCGTACATGCCGATCCGCGTCCCTTTGTAGTGAGATTTGCTGTAGGCACAGAACCATCCCGAATACTTGACGCCGTCGAGGCAGGGGTCGGCGGCCAGGGTCGTGGCGTCACCCGCGGTGAAGTCGCGGGGGTGGTCCTCGCCGGGAATGGCGACCAGGATCGCACCGGTGCCATTGAGGTCGATCTTGTTGAGCGACACCTGCCGTCCACCGCTTCCGGCGAGGTAGCGGTTCACCTCGGCCTGCAACGCGGCGCTCTGGGCCCGGCTCAGATGCGCGGCTCTCGCCTGCGCGCTGAAGGCGGTGTCGGCCGTGGGGGCCGCCGTCGCGGCGGTCGGCGGTGCCATGGCGGCGGCGATGCCGGCCATGGTGACGACGGCTGTGATCATCACCCGTCGGATGCTGGTGACAGCACGCATGACTACTCCTTCGGTAAAGGCGGACACACCGCATCGAACGACGGGCCCCCCGTTGTGCCGATACCGGCAAGATTGAGAACCGTCAATCGTTAGGCGGTGACTCGACGGTAGGCGCCGCGCTCGGCGATGGCGTCAGACCAGGGCGGTATCGTCGCGGTAAACCCCGGTCGCAGCAGATGCGCCAGGATGCCGCGCCGGGTGCAGCCGCAGGCGGATCGGCTGTCCCCACCGATGGCCGGGTGCCCGCGAATCGCACTGTCCGCAAGGCGAAACCGCCGGTAGGGAGCGGTGCCAGAGGGTAAACCGCTGCGGTAGACCGGCTACCGCAGCGGTATGACGACCTTTCCGCGAGCGGCGGCTACCGTACAGCGATGCGATCGCGCACGGCACTGGTACAGCAGGGTGCGCGGATGTCGGCGCGGGTCACCGACGTGATCGACCGGCGGCCGCTGCTCGTCGACATCATCGCGGCCGCCGTGGTCGCCGCGGTCAGCCTGATCCTCGTCTCCGGGGAGCAACCGGATGAGATGCGGCCGTTCGACGAGCTGGCGCTGGCGCTGACCTGCGCGATGGTCCTGCTCCTCACCGCCCGCCGGCGGGCGCCCCTCGCCATCGCCGTCGGATACTCCGTCCTCTGGTTCGGATATGTGGCCCTCGGCTACTGGCCGGTGGTGAACAGCCCCGGCGCCATGCTCGTCGTCTACACGGTCGCGGCGAGCCGGTCGACACGGTCCGCCGCGGTCGCCGCGACACTGTTCGGAGTCGTCTGGACCTACGCCGGATCGCGCAGCGGTCAGATCTCGCTGCAGATCGCCATCGCACAGAGCATCGGGTGGATCGGGGTCATCTGGCGGGTCGGGTACACCGCCCGGCAACTGTCCGAACGCAACCGTCAGCTGGCCCTGTTCACCGTCGAACTGGGTCGCGAGCAGGAGGACCGGGCGCAGCGGGCGGTCCTCGACGAGCGAATGCGCATCGCCCGTGAACTGCACGACGTGGTCGCCCATCACATGTCGGTCGTCTCCGTTCAAGCCGGACTCGCCGCGTTCGTGCTGGAGACCGACACGGTCACCGCACGGGCCGCGCTGCGGACGGTGCTGCACACCAGCGGAGAGGCGTTGCAGGAGATGCGGCGGATGCTGTCGCTGCTCGACACCGGCCCGGACGCCGACGAGGAGACAGCCGGCGCGTACGACCCGGCGCCCGGCCTCGACCGCTTGGACGACCTGGTGGACCGGGTCCAGGCGGCCGGCGTGCCCGTCGAGGTGACGGTCAGCGGGGATCGCCACCGGCTCGCCCCCGGCGTGGATCTGTGCGCCTACCGGGTCGTGCAGGAGTGCCTGACCAACGTCATCAAGCACGCTCCGGGGGCCCACACCACGGTGCGGCTGCGCTACGATCCCGACCGGCTGACAATCCACGTGGGTAATGGCGCCATCGATGTCACGGCGGGTGTCCCGCATGCCGATCCGGGCGGTCACGGCCTGGCGGGAATGCGGGAACGCGCCCGCCTCTACGGTGGCGCGCTCACCGCCGGGCCGCGTCCGGGGGGCGGCTTCGAAGTGGTCCTGGTCCTGCCGACCCCCGTGGAGATGGGGCCGTCGGCGGACACGAGCCCGCCCGGGTGACTTGGCCGGCCGACGAGGGAGAGACTGATGACCGGTGTGCTCGTCGTGGACGACCAGGTCCTGATCCGTGCCGGGCTGGCGGCCCTCATCGACGCGGCGGAGGACCTGCACGTCGTCGGTCAGGCCGCGAACGGGCAGGAGGCGGTGGCCGCCGCCGCGGCGATGCGCCCCGACGTGATACTCATGGACATCCGGATGCCCGGCCTCAACGGTGTGGCCGCCACCGAGCGGATCCTCTCCACAGCCGACCCGAACCCGCCACGGATCATCATTCTCACCACCTTCGACCTGGACGAGTACGTCTACGCCGCGTTGCGTGCTGGCGCGAGCGGGTTCCTGCTCAAGGACACCCCGCCGGAACGGCTCATCGCCGCCATCCAGCTGATCGCGGTCGGAGATCTGCTCTACGCGCCGACAGTCATCCGGCGGCTGATCCAGGCGTACGCCCACAAGCCGCAGCCGGGATCGGCGCCGGTCGGGTTGGATGTGCTGACCGCCCGGGAGGTCGAAGTGCTGCGCCTGGCCGGCCGGGGCCTGAGCAACACCGACATCGCGGTACGGCTGACGGTCAGCGAGGCGACGGTCAAGACGCACCTCAACCGGGTGATGACCAAACTGGACCTGTCCAGCCGGGCACAGGCGGTCGTGGTGGCGTACGAGAGCGGACTGATCACCCCCGGCCGCCCCGCCGACTCCTGAGACCCGAGGGCGGCCAGTGTCCCGCAGATGAAACCCACGACCGTGTACATGGCGAGCATCGCGCCGGGGCTGTTCATCGCCGGCCGATACCCGGCGATGACATAGACGGCCCACAGGCCGGCGTACCCGGTGAAGACCGCTGACGGCGCCCGCCGGTGGGCCGTGAGCAGCAGGACCATAGCGCACGTGAGGACGAGGGCGAGCTCGTCGAATGGCTGGTTCTCCGTGGGCTGCCGCCCGATGACCAGGATCAGGCTGACCATGGCGACCGCCGGCATCGGGACTGCGCGGAGGGCTCGTCTCACCCGACCCGGAGGCCGGAAGTCTTGATCATGGTGTAGCCGCCCTTGGTCCACGGGAACCAGACCTCGACGGTGCCCACCTCGGGCGGCAGCTCGTATGAGGCCGAGTACGTGCTGCTCTCCCCGGGGTTGAAGGCCGATTTGGCCTCACCGGTGCCCACGGTCGTGGTGCACAGGCACTGGCCGCTGGACGCCGTGAGCGGGTAGTGCCGGGTCTTGGTCGCCGGATCGACCAGCAGGACACCGCCGACGGTGAACGCCCGGTGCGGGGAGAACTGTCCGTGGATCTGGATGAAGATCTCGAACTCGGAGGAGACGTCGACGGGCGTGGATCCGGTGTTCTCCACCGTCCACACCAGGGTTGTCAGCCCGGAGGCGTCCCGGTGGAGCCCGTTGACCCGGGCGACGAGGCCGCTGCCTGTTCCGCCCGGGAAGGTGGCCGTGGCGAGGGTGGGCGCGGCGCCCTCCGGCGACCGGTACGGCATACCGGCCGCCGGGGACGCCGGCGTGGGCGCGGGTCCGGGCACGGGCCGGATGAAGGCCACGGTGACCCGGCGGTTCTTGCGCCGTCCGGCCTCGTCGGCGTTGGACGCCACCGGCTCGGCGGACCCGTGACCGGCCACCTGAAAGGTGACGCCGGGACGGGTCACCAGTGTCTTCAACCGTCCCGCAACGGCCTCGGCTCGCCGCCGGGACAGCGGTTCGTTGATCGCGTCGTTGCCGGTGGTGTCGGTGTGCCCGTCGACCTTGACAGCCGTCGCGGTGGAGGCGTTGATCTGCCCGGCCACCTTGTCCAGGGCCGCGGTCGCCTGAGCGGTCAGATCCGCCTTGTTCAGAGCGAACAGGACGTCCGACGACAGCCGTACGGAGCGGTTCTCGGCGCTGTCGGTGACCGATTCCACGTCCCCGTCCGACTGGCTGGTGACCGCAAGGATCCGGGGAGCCCGTAGCCGGGCGGTCGCGGGGTCGGCCCGCAGGTCGGACGGCGTTCCCACCGGCCCGGACCCGAGCGTGACGTCCTGGAACGGCACCGTGAGGGGCATCGTGACGGTCACCCGGGTCACATCGGCCGGTGGCGCGGGGAACATCGCGTAGAGCTCGGCGGACTCACCGGGCTTCAACAGCCGTGAGAACGTCGACGAGCACAGACATGTGCCGTCCTCCGTGCTGAGCGGCAGATAGAGCTTGTTGTGCACCGGATCGAGCAGCCCGGCGCCGCTGACCGACAGGGACTCGCCCCACGGTCCGGGGTCGCCGTTGAAGAGGGGCTCCTCCCCGAAGGTGGCGGTCAGATCGATCGTCCCCCCGCCGTCGTTCACCACGCGGAAGCGTGCGGTCACCACCGTGCCGGCCGTCCTGCTCACCGCGACGAGATCTACGTATGCCGGGCCGAACTCGTGCGACATCGGCTCGGTGAGCAGCGGCGCGGCCGGACCCGGGTCCGCGCTCGAGGCCGCCGTCGCGCTCGGGCCGGACGGCCCGCTGCTGTCGCCTCCGCCGGCAGGGCTGTCCGGGCCAGTGCAGCCGCCCAGGACGAGGACCGCCACCACGACGCCGATTCCGGTGAGCTTGCCTCGTCGAACCACGCTGTTCCCCCTCGGGTCCTCGCCCTCGTTCGCCGGCGGGTGTGCGCCGCGCTGACGAGCCTACGAACGGCCGGCGGAGGTGTCGTCAACCCGGAGATTGGTTTGCCGTACCGCGGAAGTTGCAGGGCCCGCGCGGCGCGGCAGAATTTTGCGTCGCCCGCATCTTTGCGTGACACGCATAGATCATGATGCCGGGGCCCTTGTAGCGCTGGTGCCACTCGTTCTCTGGGGGTCGAGCGCCACCTGGGCCTAACTGATCTGCGTTTGAACAGTTCACGGGCTGTCTGGAGTCGACGTTATCGGTGCAACAGATGTGGTGCACGCACGACGCCCCGAGGCTCGCTTTCGACTTCGTGCAGGTTCTGCCCGGAGACGTGGCGACTACACGAACATGTCGAGCAGCGGTTCGAGGACCTCGGTCCGTTGTTCGTCGTCGGCGGTGAGCAGGGCGGCTTGGACGCGGTCATGCAGCCGGTTCCACATGTCCTTGCCAATGTCCGCGTTGATGCTGGAGAGCAAGCCGAGAGCCTCTCGGCTGACTTCCCAGTTGCCGGTGATGGCCAGGTCGACGAGCAGTTCCAGGATCGGGTCAGATCGGTGTAGCTCACCAGGCGTCGCCTTCCTCGAACGCGTCGAACAGCCCGAATGGCTCCACCCCGGCCAGCGCCCCCGCTTCCGGCTCTGGGACCGGCTCGGACGGTGCGGGCAACGCCTGGACGGCCCGCTCGTCGACGAGGTCGTGCAGGTCGTCCTCGACGTCGCCGGGTGCGGCAGCGGCGCCCGGGTGGGCAGTGCGTTGACGACCTGGTCGCGGGCCAGCACCCGGCGTTCGCGGGATGGGCCCTGCTCAGCCCGGGCCAGCAGCCCGGCCAGCACGACCGCGACGGCGGTCTCGTTGGTGTCGTCGACACCGCGCCCGGCGGCGGCCCGCCGCGCGTAGCGCCAGGTGAACTCGGCGAACGGCTGCCGGACCAGGCTGTGATGGGTCCACGGGACGGTGACCCAGCAGTCGCGGCGGGTGTCGCGGACCCAGATCCGGGACACGTCGTAGGGGTCGTAGTGCACCTCCGCCCGGTTGCCGCGGCCCGGGTCCAGCGACGGCTGACCGCGGCAGGCGCGCAGCTCACGGCAGTTGTAGGTGCGGTAGCCGATCTGGATACCGGCCTCGCCGATCATCCGCCATTCCACCGGCAGCAACTCGATGTAGTCGTCACCGGTCAACGTGATCGGCACGTATCCGGCCGCCGCGACCATCGCGGCGTAGACATCGTTCGGTGAGGCCGCCCGGTCCGGGCTGAACGGATGCCGTAGCCCTTCGTGCGGCCGCGATTGCCACCCGGCGATGACCCATTCGTCGAGCAGTTCCTGTAGCTCACCGATCGACCACACCGCCCGGTCGGCGACATCGGTGCCGCGCCGGGTGACGTCGCGGCCGGTGTAGCCGGGCACGTGCTGGCAGAACAGCGTGTTGATCGACTCGAAGGTCCGTTCGACGTGCGGCTTGTCGCTGCCGGTCTTCGGCCGGGCCGGCTGCACCGAGATCCCGAGTGTCCGGGCCGCGCGGGTGAACGCCTCGGACACGAACACCCGCCCGTGATCGATCACGATCGTCTCCGGGACGATCACCGGTTTGGCCGCCACCAGCTCCAGCCGCCGGTCGATGTCGACCAACCGCGCGAACGGCAGCCGCGACGCCGACATCCGCAGCACCTGATCCCAGCCCGGCCGCATCGGCTCCGGCACCATCATCCGGGCCAGGAGCAACGCCGCATCGACCGCCTTGGCCTTCTCCGGGCGCAGCACCGCTGCGCAGATCGTGCGGGTCGCAACATCGACCGCCATCACCAGCTCAGGCCGGTCCATCACGCCGTCGTCCATCATGGCCATCACGTCGAGCGTGGTGCCGTCCATCTGCACCTGCTCGCCCGGCCGGGCCGCGACCACCGCGGTGAACACCGCATCCGGCCGGCCACCTCTCTTGAGAACTCACAGTCAGGCCGATGCACCGGGTGTGCATCGCCTCCCGCATGGATTATCGGATTAGGATTATCGGTAATCCAGTAATTAATGCCGAGATTCCACGGGCGATCCCCCGCCGCGAGACGCGTTAAATAATGACCGTTATCCGTCAGGTAGGATCCTGGCGTGACAGACGAACCACATGGCACAGTCGGCAGTGAACTCGTCGCGACCGACCCGGCCTCGTTGCCCGCGACGGCGATGCCCGCGCCGACCCGGCTCGCGGAACTGACCACGATGTGGCTGAGCCGGCAGCGGTCCGCGCACACCCGCACCGCGTACCGGCGGGACCTCTGGCAGTGGGGTGACTGGTGCGCGGCCACCGGTCGCAACCCACTGACCGCCCGGGCCGCCGACCTCGACGCGTGGATCGTCGAGCAGCGGGCGACCGGTGCCCGCGGCAAACCCGCCGCTGAGTCCACGATCGCGCGTCGGCTGTCCGCGGTCGCGTCCTGGTACGACTATCTGGTCGTCAACACCGCCGCCGACCCGGAGCCGCTGATCCGGCACAACCCGGCGCAGGCGGCTGCCCGGCCGCGCATCGACCCCGACGACAGCAGCACCGTCGGCCTCGACCGCCCCGAAACCGACCGACTGCTCGCTGAGGCGCGCACGGACTCCCTGGCCGCCCACGCCCTGATCCTGCTGCTGCTCGTCGCCGGCCTCCGGGTCGGTTCGGCGATCGGTGCCCGAATCGAGGACCTCGGCCACGACCGCGGCCACCGGGTGCTCAACCTGACCGTGAAGGGCGGGCGCCGCCGCCGGGTCCCGCTGCCGCCGGCGCTGTCGCACGCCATCGACCTGATGCTGGCCGAACGCGGCACCCCGGCCGACGGCCCGCTGTTCCTGACGCCGTCCGGCCTGCCGATCTACGAGCTGTACGTGCACCGGCTGATCCGCCGGCTCGCTCGCCGCGCTGGGCTGGCCGCGGCGAACGAGCTGAGCCCGCACTCGCTGCGCCACACCGCGATCACCGAGATCCTCGACGCCACCGGCGGCGACCTGCGCCGGGCCCAGGACTTCGCCGGCCACGCCGACCCGCGTACCACTCGCCGCTACGACCGGCGGCGGGACCAGCTCGACAACCACGGCGCCTACCTGCTCGCCGGCCGCTTCGGCGGCACCGAGCCGGGCTGATCATCGGTACGGACGGTTCCGTCAGAACGATTCTCCTGAGATTTTCGTACACCGGACGAGCCGTCAGACGAGGACGAGGACGACCTCGATTTGGATCTTGCAGATACCGTTGGGTGAGGAGCATCCTCGCGTACAGGACGCGGTGTCGGTGCGGGCCGCCCCGCACATCTTGGGCGCCTCGCACGCATTGAGGAGCCTCGTACTCGTGGACGGTGTCGGCTACCGCGGTAGGTAGGCCAGCAGCCCGACATCCGGGTGGTCGATGCCCGGTTGGCCGAGTGCGCGCAGGTCGGCCTCGACGTCGGCACGGTTCAGAACGCCCGCCCGGACCGCCTGGTATCGCACGATCGCGTAGAGGAACACGTCCAGGTTGTCGAACCTGGTGTCCGCCTCGATGACCTGCTCCTCGTGAAACCAGACCGCGACCTGCCCATTGGTCAGCACCACGTAATAGTTGCCGCCTCCGTCGAAACCGATCGACCACACATCGTCGTCGGAGAGGGCTGTTTCGTAGTCACTGTCGAGAATGTCGCATCCGTTATCGGCGAATTCGAAGCCGTACGAGTCGTCGCTGACGTCGAGAACCCTTGGCAGGGTGCCTGACCGGACCTTGCGGTCGAAGCCTTCCAGCGCCGCCGCGGCGCCTCCCGGCAGTCTTTCCAGGAACGGCGCGACCGGGCGGATCTGGTTGCTCAGCGCGACCGAAGGGCGGTCAGGAAACCATCGGGCCAGGTCGGCGTCAAAATCGCGCTCGCCGTATCCGGCCAGTCTTTCGACAGTCACAGGCATCCGTACAAGGTAGGGGGTAAATGGTGGGCGCGGCGCACCGGCTGTGGCGTGATCCCAATTATTGCGTGCCACGCATCTTTGCGGGGCACGCAATAATTGCTACTGTGGGGACATGACGGGGCTGCGCGAACGCAAGAAGGCCGAGACCCGGGCGGCCCTCGGCTGGGCCGCGATCCACCTCACCGCCGAGCGCGGCTACGACAACGTCCGCGTCGAGGACATCGCCGACGCGGCCGGGGTCTCCGCGCGCACCTTCAACAACTACTTCTCCAGCAAGGCCGAGGCGATCGCCTCCCGTCACCTCGACCGCAGCATGCGCACGGCGGCCGCGCTACGTGAGCGCCCTACCGAAGAACCGCTCTGGGAGGCGCTCACCGCCGCCGCGCTGGAGCAGTTCACGCGCGGTCCGGAGGTCGAGGCGATGCCGTCGCCCGCGCACGCGCAGTGGGTGGCCGGCGTCCGCGCCATGCTCGCCGAGCCCGCGTTGCAGGGTGAGCGGCTGCGCGCCGCCGCGGTCGCCGAGGCCGAACTGGCGGCCGCGGTCGCCGAGCGCACCGGCACCGACCTCGCCACCGACATGTATCCGCGGCTCGTCGCGGCCGCCGCCGGCGCGGCTGTCGGCGTCGCCATGCAGCACTTCCTGGACAGCGCCGACCCACCCCCGATCGATCGCCTCATCATCGACGCGTTCGCTCAGGTCGCCGCCGGGCTCCCGCCGCCGGCTCGCTAGCAGCCACTCCTTCTTACTCCCGCGGCCGGCCCGGCCCGCCGCGGCGATGACGCACGCCCCGAAGGGATCACGATCATGCTTGATGTCCTCGTTGTCGGCGCCGGCCCCAACGGCCTCATGCTCGCCTGTGAACTGGCGCTCGCCGGCGTCCACCCCGTCGTCCTCGAACGCCATCCCGCGCCCACCGGCGAACCTCGCGCCAACGGCCTCGTCGGGCAGGTCGTGCGCCTGCTCGACCGGCGTGGCCTCTACACCCCGCTCAGCGGTGACAGCGCCCCGCCGGCGCCGCAGCCGGCGTTCACGTTCGGCGCGTTCCCGCTGGATCTCACGGTGCTCGACGAGAATCCGCACTACGTGCTCGGTGTGCCGCAGGCGCAGTTGGAGGCCGGTCTCGCGGCCCGGGCCGCCGAGCTGGGTGTCGAGGTGCGCCGCGGCCACGAGGTCGCCGACCTCCGTCAGGGCCCGGATGCGGTCGAGGTCGTCCTCGCCGACGGTACGCGGCTCACCTCCCGTTTCGTCGTCGGCGCCGACGGGGGCCGTAGTGTGGTGCGCCGCCTGGCCGGTATCGACTTCCCGGGTGTCACCAACGACCGGTCGGTCTCCCGTACCGCCACCGTGACCGTGCCCGGGTCCGCCCTGGATCCCGCGACCGGTGGTCTGCTCGTTCCCGGCTACGGGGTGGTCCCGCCGTTCATGCACACCCGGACCCCGCGTGGCCTGATCGCCTGGGCGCCGTTCCCGGGCCGCCCGGCGATCCTGAGTACGACGGAGTGGCCTGACGTGCCGGCCGGTGACGAGACGCCGATGAGCCTGGCGGAGCTGCGCGCCAGCGTCGCCCGGGTGCTCGGCGCCGACGTCCCGATCGGCGCGAGTGAGGGTGCCGGCCTGCTGCGGCGGCTGACCGGCGGGAACACGCGGATCGCCGCCCGCTACCGCGACGGCCGGGTGCTGCTGGTCGGCGACGCCGCGCACGTGCACCCGGCGATCGGTGGTCCCGGCCTCAACCTGGGTTTGCAGGATGCCGCCAATCTGGGGTGGAAGCTGGCCGCCACGGTGCGGGGCTGGGCGCCGGCGGGGCTGCTCGACACGTACGAGACGGAGCGCCGCCCGGTCGCCGAACGGGTCGTCATGTCGACGCAGGCGCAGTCGGCGCTGATCGGCCCGGGCGACGACATCACCGGGCTGCGGGGCCTGTTCGCGGAGTTGCTGCGCAAGCCGGAGGTGACCGGGCACATCGCGGCGCTGATGTCCGGCGCGGATGTCGCCTATCCGGCCGATCCCGCCGATCCGCTGGCCGGGCGTTGCGCGCCGGACGTGGTGGTGCACGGTGACGGCGCTCCGGTGCGCCTGGCAGAGCTGACCCGTACGGCCCGGCCGTTGCTGCTGGATTCCACGGGGACGTACGCCGAGGTCGCCGCCGGATGGCGGGATCGCGTCGACGTGGTCACCGGCCCGCTGGAGGGCACGGCCGCGACCGCGCTGCTCGTGCGGCCCGACTGCTTCGTCGCCTGGTCGGCCGGTGACGCGGGCACGCTGCGCGCCGCGCTCACCGGCCACTTCGGCGGTCCGTGTTGACCGGGGCCCTGGTCAGGGCCCTGTTCCGGAAGCTGGGCATACTGGTGCGCCGTGGACCTGGACGAGTATCAGCGCGGCGCTCTGCGTACCGCCGCTTCGCGTGACAAGAAGAACGAGCTTCTGCATCTGGTGCTCGGGCTGGTCGGTGAGTCCGGCGAGGTCGCCGAGAAGTTCAAGAAATGGGTACGGGACCTCGACAGTGACGAGACGCGCATCGACCGCGCGGATATCGCCAAGGAACTCGGTGACGTGCTCTGGTATGTGGCGGTCCTCGCCGACTACCTGGATCTCTCGCTGGACGACATCGGCACCGCGAACCTGGCCAAACTCGCCAGTCGCCAGACCCGTGGCGTGCTGGGCGGCAGCGGCGACGACCGCTGACTCAGGCCACGACGTCGAGCAGGTCCCCGCTGTCCAGGACGGACTTGAGCCGCCGTTGCGGCGGTGGGGACGGAAATCGGGATGCAACCTTCCGGTGCACTGGGGAGTAGAAGGGGTGATCGATCGACAGGAGGCGTAGTGATCCGATCCGACTGGGAGAACCAGTTCGTCGAATATTTTCGGGTACGGGCGCAGCCGCTGCGCCGGCTCGCCTACGCACTGTGCGGCGACTGGCACACCGCCGAGGATCTCGTACAGCTGACGTTCGTGCGCCTCTACCGGCGCTGGCCGCGGCTGCGCGACGAGTCAGTGGACGCGTACGCCCGCAAGATCGTGGTCAACGCGTTCCTGACGCACCGGCGTGACCGGCGGCGGGAGTCACTGATGGCCGAGCCACCCGAACGGGCGGCCGGCGGCGCCGACCCGGCCGAGACGCTGGCGATCCGGCGGGCGCTGGCCGATCTGGCGCCACGCCAGCGGGCCGCGGTGGTGCTGCGCTATCTGGAGGATCTGCCGGTCACGGAGGTCGCCGCCCTGCTCGGCATCACCGAGGGCACGGTCAAGAGCCAGACCGCAAGGGCCATTCAATCCATGCGTACGGCGTTGCACGGCGCCGCGCTCACCAGGGAGTAGCCGATGCGGGAAGTCGACATGCGAGAAGCGCTCGAGACGTACGCGAGTGACGGCGAACCGGCGATGGGCCTGACCGCCGCCGGGATCCTGACCGCGGGCCGGCGTTCGCGCCGTAACCGGCGGCTGGCCGGTGTCGCCGGCGCCGGGCTCGTGGCCGTGCTGGCCGGGATGGGTGGGGTCATGGTGTCCGGCACTGATGACACCGGTCCGGCGTTCGGGGCGGCCGGTCCGTGCCCGTTCCCGCCCGGCACTCGCCCGCCCGGGGCGTACGCGGCC
This sequence comes from Actinoplanes hulinensis, assembly GCF_019429605.1. NCBI lineage: Bacteria > Bacillati > Actinomycetota > Actinomycetes > Micromonosporales > Micromonosporaceae > Actinoplanes > Actinoplanes hulinensis. The sequence goes on from NZ_JAHXZI010000009.1 coordinate 220,447, forward strand.
GACAAGCCGCTGTCGCCGGAGCTGGTGGAGTGGGCCGCCACGAGCGTGACCTGTCATCTCAACGAGGAGCTGCCCCGCCTGCTGCCCAAGGCGCGATACGCCCAGGTGCCGGGTGTGGAGGCCGGGCCGTTGATCGGGTTCGGTCTCGGTGGCGAACCGCCGTGGGGTAACCGGGTGGATGCGCTGGCCCTGGTCCGCGACGCCGAGGGAACCGGCGACCTGACGGTCACCGTCGGCGTGGCGGACCCGTCGACGGGTGCCGAGGCGGAGGACGAGTGCCGGCGTACGCGGGTCGGGAGATGCACCGTGCGCAACGGCCCGGACGGGGTGACCGTGCTGGTGGGCACCGAGGCCGACGACACTCCCGCCGGCGAGCCGCGCAACTGGATCGTCCGGGTCTACCGGGGACACAGCGAGATCTATGTGCAGGCGTCGAACACCGATCGGCAGCCGGTCGACAGTGGCGCCCCGGCCAGGACGCGCCCGGAGCCGATCCTCTCCGAGGACCAGGCGGTGGCGCTGGCGCTCTCCCCGGAGCTGTTCCTGTTCCCCTGAGGACCACGGGCGAACGCTGAGGCCGGCATTCGCCCGCGGTCCTCAACCCTGACGTGGCTCAGCTGTGGAATCCCATGTGTGACCCGGGACGGGTTCGTGTCGCTGTGTGTCGGGGCAGCGGTAGCGGGGGACGGATTCGGGCAGTGGGGTGTGGTGACCGCGCTGTTTCTCTAGGCCGGAGTTCGGTAGCGGGAGGCGAGGGTGGTGGCTCGCTCGTGCAGGGCGGCGCGCAGAGACGGCGGGGCGAGGGCTTCGGCGGCGGTGCCGAGTTGCCACAGCGCCCAGACGGCGTGACGCAGGTCCTGGTAGGTGACGTCGAGGCGGAGCCGGCCGTCGGGGCCGGGGGCTTCGGCGCGGACGGCGACGGCGGTGGTGAGCAGGTCGTCGCGGCGGCTCGGGTCGACCAGGACCTGTACGGCGATGTGGTCGTCGGACAGGAACCGGGCGGACCGTTCCCGCCAGGCCCGGTCGAGGTCGACCCGGTCGTCTCGCTGGGCCGGTTCGGGGAGTTCCTCGGCGGCGAGGACGCGTGACAGCCGGTAGGTGCGGTCGGCGCCGTTGCGGGTGGCCAGCAGGTAGCCGCGGTCGCGGACGGTGACCAGGCCGATCGGGTCGACGGTGCGCCATTGCGGGGGCCGGCCGGTGGCGGCGTAGTGGATGCGCAGCCGGTGCCCGGCGAGCACGGCGCGCCGTACCTCGGTCAGGGTGGCGGTGGGGATCGGGTCGGTGACCGGGCGGCGCGACAGCAGGTCGGTTTCCGGTTCGACGAGCAACCGTTGGGCGGCGTCGCCGGCGAGGGCCTGGTGGCTTTCCGGGAGCGCGTCGACGATTTTGCGCATGGCGGAGGCGAGGGCCGGGCCGAGGCCGAGCCCGGATCCTGCGGTGAGCAGGGCGAGGGCTTCGTCGTGGTTGAGGCCGGTGAGTGGGGTGCGGAAGCCGGGGAGCAGGGCGAATCCGCCGTGGCGGCCGCGTTCGGTGTAGACCGGGACGCCGGCGGCGGACAGGGCTTCGATGTCGCGCAGCACGGTCCGGGTGGACACCTCCAGCTCGCGGGCCAGGGTGTCGGCGGTCAGGCGGCCGCGCCGGCGCAGCAGCAGGACGAGGGAGACCAGCCGGTCGGCGCGCATCCGCGAACCCTATCGGAATACATGACAGGAGGTGTCGTGATTGACGGGCAGGCTCGCCATTGCCCGTACGAAATGGAATGGAGCTTCAAGGTGGCAGTGCAGCGAGTGGCCGTCAATCCGTGGCCGTGGTCGGTGGCGTTGGGTTTCAACCAGGGTGAGCTGGTGTCCGGGCAGACCCGGACGCTGTATTGCTCGGGGCAGACGGCGATGGACGCCGACGGTAGGCCGCAGCATGACGGTGACATGGCCGCGCAGGTGACGACGTGTCTCGACAATCTGGAGGCCGTGTTGACGGCGGCGTCGATGTCGTTGACGAATGTGGTGCGGCTCAATGTGTACACCGTCAATGTTGACGAGTTGTTCCCGCACTACGGGGTGCTGGCGTCACGGCTTGCGGCGGCCGGGGTGGCGCCGGCCACGACCATGCTGCAGGTGACGCGGCTGGCGCTGCCCGGTCAGCTGGTGGAGCTGGAGGCGACGGCGGTCGGGTAGCCGATGTGGGCCAGGCCGGCGGCCGGCCGGGGTTGAGCCGGTGCCGCCCGGGACCGAACCGGCCCCGGGCGGCACGACCCGTCAGGGTGCGAAGGCTTTCACCTCCAGCAGGCCGACGGAGGCGGCGCCGCTGGTCAGGGCCACCCTCAGGCGGGTGGTGCCGACCGGGCCGAAGGTGACGGTGTTGTACTGGTTGGCGGCGATCGGGTAGCCGCTGGCGGACGGCACGTCGACGTAGGCGCTGCCGTCCCAGTACTGCAGTTTCCACGAGGCGGGCAGGTCGATGCCCTGGTTGTCGTCGAAGAAGTACACCTGCGCGGATCGCAGGTTCTGTGCGGTGGGCCAGGTGAGTTCGGCCCACTGCTGGCCCTGGTTGGGCCAGGTTCCCCAGCGCGGGTTGACGGTGTCGTTCGACGACGGTGGTTCGGCGCCGTCGTTGATGGCGGCGACGCTCTCCCACGCCGAGGTATAGGAGGCGCTGGGTGTGGCCGAGGCCGCGAGGTTGGGGTTCGGTGGCGGCACGGTGCCCTGCCCGTACACCTTCACTTCGGTGAGGCCGGTTTTCGGCGTACCGGAGGGTTGGGTGAATTGCAGGCGCAGCCTGGTGGTGTTGACCGCGGTGAAGGTGACCTTGTTCAGGTTCGCTTGCGGTGCGGCCGGTGTTTTCGCCTGTGAGGCGGTGTTCACCCAGGCGCTGCCGTTCCAGTACTGGACGTTGTAGGCGGTCGGTGGCCGGTAGCGGTTGGTGGCCCGGTCGTTGCGGAAGTGGATCCAGGCTTCGCTGACCGTGCGCTCGCTGCTGAAGGTGATGTCGTAGGTGTCGGTGGCGTTGGCGCTGCCGTAGCTGCCCCACAGCGGTGAGTTGGTGGGCAGGCCGTCGACGGCGCCGCCGGCCGACGTGCCGGAGGTGGTGTAGGAGGCGGACACGGTCGCGCCGCTGGCCAGATTCGGGCGGGTGGAGCTCAGGTCGACACCGGCCTTGGCGAAGACGTCGACCATGCGGCTGCTGCTCTGCACCACGTTCTGCGGTGCTTGCAGGGCCGGGAACGCGGTGCTGAACGCGACCGTGCCGGTGGTGGTGACCGCGCCGGTGGCCGGGTTGTAGGTGAACGGCGCCAGCTGGTTGAGCGTGGCGACGCGGGTGCCGTCGAGGTAGATGGAGTAGCCCTGCGGCACCCCGTTGTACCTGGTCACACCGTCGGACGGGTCGTCCCAGACGATCGACAGGTTGGCGTTGCGGTAGCGCAGGTTGTTGACCGCGAAGTGGCTCCACCCGATGTTGATCGGGGACAGCTGGATCTGGGTGTCGTTACGCGGCCGGAGCCCGGCGACGTCCTCGATGATCGTCCAGTTGCTGCTGCCGAGGATGTTGTGGTGGATCCACGACCGGTAGGTGACGGCGCTGCCGTTCCAGTCGGCCCAGAACTCGTTGGCGTCCGGCCAGTTGGTGTCGCCGCCGACGTACTGCGCCCAGGCGTTCCAGTAGAGCAGTTTCTTGTAGTCCTCGCTGGTCATCCACGTGTTCGGGTAGTTGCGCAGCACCTGGGAGTAGAGCCGGAACTGCACGGTGGAGTTGATGGTGGAGAAGTTGTTGCTGCCCGGGTTCCCGGCGGCCGCGGCGGCGGCCTTGTCGACCTGGTTGGCGGTGTAGAACGGGAAGATCGGGTATTGGGCGGCGTCGGCGAACAGTCGCAGCGCCTCCCGGTACTGGGCGGTGTTCGGCATCAACCCGACCGCGTACGGGTAGTAGTTGTTGATCTCCTTCCACGGCACGTGTGTATTCGTCGACACGTGCTTGTGTTCCAGGAGCTGACGAGACGGATTCCACAACGTGTTGATGACACCGTTGCGGATGCGGTCGGCGAGTGTCTGCATCTCGGTGGCCTTGGCCGTGTTGCCGGCCAGCGTGTAGGCGTCGCGGGCGGCGTTGGCGGCGCTCCACACGTAGGCGGTCTCGGCCCGGTCCAGGTTGCCGGCGCGCCAGTGGAACGAGACGGCGTCGGCGTCGTTGCCGGTCATCGCGCCCCAGTCGTACTCGATGACGCCGTTGTTGTTGGTGTCGTAGGTGGCGAGCTGGCCTTTCGCGTCGCCTTCGGCGTAGCGGGCGAAGTTGGTCAGCATGGCCGGCTGGCCGCCGTGGATCTGGTAGGCGCGCCAGGCGGCTTCGGCGATGTACTGGGTGTACGAGTTGGACCAGTTCTCCGGGTCGCCGGGGTTGTCCATGAACCGGCCGTTCGCCGAGTACTGGCCGACCGCCAGGTAGGGGCCGTAGGAGTATTCCGGGCTCCGCAGGTACTTCAGGTCGTCGATGTGCATCGGCTGGGTGAGCGCGATCGCGTTGTTGTAGCCGGTGACGCCCTCGATCGACTGCGGGAACTGGAAGTCCTGGCCGGGGATGTCGGCGTCGAGGTGGTTGAACCGCATCAGCCACCAGCGGTAGTAGATGTTCTTCTTGATCGCGGCGTCCGGGACGTCGATGTAGGGCACGTTGTCGGCCCACCACCGGTTGTAGTCGCGGACGTGGGTGGCGAACGCGTCGGCGGCGCTGCGGGCCCGGTAGGCGTCGTACTCGGTGCGGGAGGCGGGGATCTCGGTGGCGACCAGGCCGAGCTGCACCTTGGCGGTCACGGTCTGCCCGGCGCCGACCGTGACCGACCGGGTGAGGCTGCTGCCGGAGGCGGTGAAGCCGTCGCCGGAGAACCGCGGGTACAGCGTGGTCAGGTTGTTCTTGACGGCGCGGGTGCCGGTGAGCTCGCTGCCGCTGACGGTGGTCGCGTACGGCGAGGTGGCGGTCAGCGTCAATGTCGACGACGCGCTGCCGGTGTTGACGACGGCGACGTTGGTGATCAGCACGTTGTTGTGCGTGATGAACTTGGTGACCTCCAGGCGGATGCTGCCGCTGGTGTGCACGCTGCGCCAGTGGCTGGGGGTCTGCCGCCGTTGGGCGACCTGTTCGGTGAACGTGCCGGTCGACGCGGTGATCGCGTAGGCGTTCTGGCTGGAGATGTTGTCCCAGTAGGCGGTGTTGCCGCCGAACCCGATCACCGCCGGGTTGTGCGTGTACATGAACGCGGCGCGGCCGCGGCTCATCAGCCAGGTGCCGGCCGGATCGTTGCCGGTGCGGGCCAGCAGCCGGTCCATCCAGAAGTCGGTGCCGGCGGCCTCGGCGTCGTAGATGGCGCGCATGGTGTCGCCGGTGGAGTAGCCGACCGGCGGCGCCGGGATCGAGCCGGCGTTGCCGAAGGTGGGGAATCCGATGGGTTGCGCCGCGTGCGCCGGCCGCGGGCTCACCGCCAGCGACGCCAGGATCAGAATCAGGATCGAGGTGTACGCGCGGAGCCGGCGCACGACCGCACGCGCCCCGGTCCCGCCGGATCCGGCCCGGTCACGTCGTCTCTTGAAGGGGCCGCTCATGACTGGAACGCCTTCCACTCGAGCACACCGGTCGAGTAGCCGCTGCGTGACGTGATCTGCAGCCGCAGCCTTGTCGTGTTGACCGCATTGAACGTGGTGACGTTCTCCACGTTGCCGGCGACGCCACATGTTGACTGGCCGGTGACGGCTACATATTGACTGCCGTTCCAGTACTGCAGTGCACATGAGGCGGGCAGGTCGATGCCCTGGTTGTCGTCGAACCAGTACACCGAACTCTTGTTGATCGACTGGGCGGCCGGCCACTGGTATTCGATCCACTGGGTGCCCTGCTGCGGCCAGTTGCCGTAGGCGAGGTTCGACCGGTCCTGCGAGTTGGCCGGTGTCCCGCCGTTGTTGATCGCCGACAGGTTCTCCCACGCCGACACGTAGGACGTGGACGCGGTGGCGGACGGCCCGAGGTTGGTGCCGGTGCCCCCGCCGCCGCCGGGGTTCGCCGGCGGCCCGGTGGTCGTCTGCACGACCGGCTGGATCGTGCCGTCAGCGTTGAAGTACAGCCGGTCGACCGCCACCGACCTGCGGAAGTTGCCGCCGCCGGGCGCGTTGGCGTTGTGGTAGACGATGTACCACTGCCCGTTGAACTCGACGATGCCGGCGTGGTTGGTCGTCGACGACACCTGCCCGAGCACGATGCCCCGGTGTGTCCACGGGCCCATCGGGTTGGTCGCGGTCGCGTACCGCTGGCAGGCGTAGTTGGAGTTGGTGACGCAGCCGCTGGTGTCGTTGGCGGCGTACATCATGTAGTAGAGGCCGCCCCGTTTGAACATCCACGGCGCTTCCCAGAAGTTCGTCAGCCCGGTCGGTGTGACCACCGACCCCACCGTGTCGATCATGTTGCTGGCCAGCCGGACGGCACGGGGCCCCCAGTAGCCGCCCCAGTACATGTAGGCCTGCCCGTCGTCGTCGACGAACACGGTCGGGTCGATGTTGAGGCCCGACGAGTTGGCGGTGCCGTCGCTGATCAGCGGCCCGCCCTTCGCGTCGGTGAACGGCCCGAGCGGGCTGTCGCCGACGGCCACGCCGATGTTCATCCACCCGGCGCCGTTGCCGTTGATCGACGTGTACCAGTAGTACTTGCCGTTGCGGGGCTCCACTTCGCTGGCCCACGCGTCGGCGCCCGCCCACGGAAACGTGGCGATGTTGGCCTTCGCGCCGTGGTGGGTCCAGGTGGCCGCGTCGGTCGACGACAGCACGTGCCATTCGCGCATCTGGAAGTTGGTGCCGCCGGTGGGCGCCTCGTCGCGGCCGGCGTAGATGTACATGGTGTTACCGACGACCAGGGGCGCCGGGTCGGCGGTGTAGATGCTGGTGATGATCGGGTTGGCGGCCTGTGCCGGGGTGGCGACGGCTATCGCCGCGGCTGCGGTGACCAGCGCACATACTGCCGCCGGCCATCTTCTTCTGGACATCCGACTCTGCCTTTCTCGACGAGCCTTGCAACGGGGACGGGGAGGTAGGGGGCCGCGCGGCGGTTCACTGGCCGGTGGAGTGCAGCTGGGCGATCTCGGCCGCGGTCAGCGCCCGGCTGTGGATCCGGAAGCTGTCGACGGCCGCGGTCAGGTACGGGTCGCCGGTGTACTGGGAGCGGCCGATCCAGTTCTGGGTGGTGGACGGCAGCGCGGACGGCCGTACCGTCAACGCGCTGTTGCGGGCCACCTCGGCGCCGTTGACGTAGAGGATGCCGAGGTTGCCGGTGTGGGTGACGGCGACGTGGGTCCACGTGCCGGTGGGCAGGGCGGCGGGCGCGTTGATGCGCTGTTCGCCGCCGGAGCCGGTGCTGGTGATGGCGTACCGGGCGGTGCCGGCGCTGCTGCGCGGGGTGAGGAACAGGTAGGCGCCGGTGCCGGTGCCGAAGTCGAAGACCCGGGTCCAGGTGGCGGCCGTGTCGATGCGGACCCAGGTGGCGATGGTGTACGCGGTGACGCCGGCGACGATTCCGGCGGGCAGGCTGACGTGCCCGTTGGTGCCGTTCAGCAGCACGGCGTTGCCGCTGCGCCCGGTGGTGCGGGTGACGCCGCCGGCCAGGGTGCCGGTCCAGCCGTTGCCGGTGGCGTCGGCCACGGTCGTGCCGGAGGCCTCGTCGAACGGGTAGCGGGCCTCGCGCGGGGTGGTGCTGGTGACGTTCCAGTAGACGGAGTAGCGCTGGCCGTGGGTCTTGTAGAAGGGTCGCAGCAGCACCGATCCGGCCGTGTACTCCAGGGGTGTGCCGGTCGGCTGCGGGGTGCCGGACAGGGTGGGCAGGGCGGTCAGGTTGTTGGTGCCGAACTGTCCGGCGAGCACGATCGGCCCGTGTCTGACCGCGCGTACCGACGGGTTGTCCGGGGTGGGTTCCAGGGCCAGCGCCATGGGCAGGGTGACGTCGACGACGTCGCCGCCGGCCCAGGTGCGGTTGATCGACAGGTAGGTGCCGGGGGTGGGCGTGCCGGTGAGCACGCCGTTGAGGCGGACCTGGGCGCCGCTGGTCCAGGAGGGGATGCGGATGCGCAGGTCGATCGCGCCGGAGCCGGTGACGGTGAGCCGGGTGGTGGGGCTCTCCGGGTAGGTGGTGTCCTGCTGGACCGTGATGCCACGGCCGGGCCACGTCAACGTGGACGAGATGAACAGGTTGACGTACAGGATCGTGTTGTTGACGAAGTAGATGCTGTCGGCGAACTTGGTGTTGGTCTCCATGCCGGTGCCGTGGCAGCAGGTGAAGTTGTCGTAGTCGTTGCTGTACGTCTTGATCCCGCCGGCACGCAAAGGCACGTAGTAGCAGTGGTGGCCGTGCGCCGAGTTCGGGTTCTGTGCGCCGAGCAGGTGATTGTAGAGCGCCTTCTCGTAGAAGTCCATGAGTTCGGCGGCCCGGCCGGGGTCGGTGAAGAACAGCTGCCGGGTCAGTTTCAGCATGTTGTAGGTGTTGCAGCATTCGCAGGTCGAGTCGGACAGTTCGGCGGCGATACGGTTCGGGGCCTGGAAGTACTCGCCGTTGGAGTTGCCGCCGATGGCGTACGAGTGCTGGCGTACCACGAAGTTCCAGAAGTTGACGGCGATGTCGCGGTAGCGGCTGTCGCCGGTGGCGTGGAACGCGCGGATCGCCGCGATCGCCTTGGGGATCTGGGTGTTGGCGTGGAATCCGGCGAGCGCGTCCACGCCTGCGGCGAGCGGGTCGAGGATCTGGGCGTGGTCGAAGTACTGGGCGGTCGTCAGGTGGGCGGGGTCGTTGCTGAGCTGGTACAGGTTGAACAGGGTCTCGCCGATGCCGCCGAATTCGACGCGCAGCATCTGCTGCCGTTGGGCGAGGGTGAGTCGGCTGTTGCGGGTCTGGATCCAGGCGGCTTTGCGCTGCAGGACGGTCAGGGCCTGGGCGTTGCCGGTGAGCTGGTGCCAGTCGAGCAGCCCTTGCACGATCTTGTGGAGGGTGTAGTAGGGCGCCCACACCTGCTGGCCGGTCTCGACCCGGTCGATGAACGATTCCGGGTACGCCGACAGGTAGCCGTTGGGCCGCTGGCAGAGCGCCAGCTGGGCCACGAGGTAGTCGCCTTTGGCCTGCAGGGTGGTGTCGCCGGTGCCGGCGTAGGCCTGGGCGAGGGCGGTGAGCACGTGGCCGGTGGAGTGGCCGCGCAGTTCGGTGGACGGTGATTCCCAGCCGCCGCACGGGGTGGCGGTCGAGGTGAGCCCGGCGGTGAGCCGGAACATGTGCAGTAGCCGGTCGGCGTTGAGGAACCGCAGGTAGGTGTGGGTGCGGGCGGTGTTGTCGGTGAAGGGGCCGGCGCCGAGGCGGACGGCGGTGAGTGGGAGGCCGTACGCCGAGACGCCGATGTCCGCTCGGGCGGCGTGGGCGGTGCCCGCGGGTAGGATCGCGCCGGCGGCGCCGGCCGCCGAGGCGATCAGTACGGTACGACGGTTGAAACGCAAGAGAACACCTCTGCAATCGACAGACTTCGATGCATGAGCGGGGTTCTCGCCCACAGGTTTTCCCTGTTTCGTGAGCGTGCGGAGCCCATGGGCGATCCCGGCCCATCCGCCCCCGTGATGCGATGCGCCTGCGGCACACGCTGCCTTACGAAAAGGTTTTCGGCAAGATGTCGACCGCGTTACGAAATAGAACTTGGTCGACGTCACCGCGACGAAGCACCGGTTCAGCACAGCCCGTCCAGATTTGAACGACCCGGCCGGCCCGCGACTGTCCAGGGCGACGGTGGGAGCGGTCAAGCCGGGGCAGGCCCGCCGGCGGTGGCCCAGCCGCCCGGGCAGGAGCAGGGGCGGGTGGAAGCGGGCCTACGGCAGGCGGCGGTCCAGCATGGCCACCCCCGGACCGTGCAGGTCCGGCAGCGCCGCCCGCCGCCCGGCCAGCGCCAGCATCATCGCTTCGCCCGGACCGCGCACGACCGGCCCGTCACCCCACGCCCAGTCCAGGTCGGTGCTCTCGAACCTCAGCCCCGCCGGGCGGCGCCGCGGCGTGAAACCGACCGCCCGCCCACCGACCAGGAAGTCGAGGGAGATCCGCAGCCGCTCCGGTCGCAACTCACCGGTCAGGCCCAGCGGCCGCCGGATGTCCTGCTGATAGATCTGCAGATCGGTGAGCGCCCCCGGATAGCCCACGATCGGCGGCCGGAACGGGTTCTCCGCATGCGCGCGCAGGATCGCCGCGAGTTCCCGGGCCGGGCGTGTGGCGGTCGTGGCGGCCAGCCGCGCGTTCGCCTTGTGCACGTTGAACCCGCTGCGCGCCAGCATCCTCAGCGTTGAACCCGCTGCGCGCCAGCATCCTCAGCGCGGTGCCGTTCCCGGTGGCGACCACGGTGACCAGATGCCCGACAACCTCCTTGACCGTCCACGCCGAACACAGGCTCGGCGCGCGCAGTTGCCCGGGTGTCAGCGTGTCGGTGAGGTCGGCGAGGCTGCGGCGTTCGTCGGCGATCATCCCCGTGATGCTCACCCGGGCGACACTGCTCCGGTGACGAAGGCTCCGGCCCGTGCCGCGACGGCCGTGTCCGCGGCCGCCCGCTCGGCCAGCCCTTCGTCCGGGCCGGTCCGCAGCAGCACGAGCTCGTGATACAGCGGGGCGGTCGCGGCGACCAGCAGCCGCCGGGCGTCGGTGCCGGCCGGGATGTCGGCCCGGTCGGCGGCCCGGGCCACGATCACCGCGCACCGTTCGTACCGGTCGGCCCAGAACGCCCGCAGCGCCTCGGCGGCCCGCGCGGACCGGAACGACGCCGCGATCAGCGCCGTGGTGATCGGCGGATCGCCGGTGAGCGCGGCGAACACCTCCCGGTTCAGTGCGGCCAGGTCGCCGTCGAGGGTGCCGGTGTCCGCCGGCCGCCAGTCGTCGCCGGCCGCCGCGGCCAGCACGTCGGCGAGCAGCCCGCCGACGTCGCGCCAGCGCCGGTAGACGGTGGTGCGGTGCACGCCGCAGCCGGCGGCGACCGTGTCGATGCTCAAGCCGTCGTAGCCGTGGTCGACGAGCTGGGTGACGACCGCGTCCAGGACCCGGCGGCGGACGTCGGCGCTGCGGCCGCCGGGGCGGCGGATCGGTCGGTTCACGCTTCCCACCCTAACGCAACATGTGTAGCGTTAGGGTTATGGATATGGTCACCACCCCACCCGGTCCGTATGCGATCACCACCGGCCCCGACCGCGCCCTGTGGTTCACCCTCGTCCACAGCCATCAGGTGGCCCGGCTGAAACCCGGCGGGCAACCACAGACGTACGACCTCGGCCCCGCCACCGGCCCGATGATCATCACAGTGGGCCCGGACGGCGCCCTCTGGTTCACCAGCCGCTCCCACCACATCGGCCGGCTCACCACCACCGGCGACATCGCCCTGTTCACCTCCCCCACCCCGGAGTCCGGCCCCTACGGCATCACCACCGGCCCCGACGGCGCGCTGTGGTTCACCCAGTCCACCGCCGGCCGGATCGCCCGCATCACCACCACCGGCGACATCACCGAATTCCCGGCGACCGGCGGTTTCCCGTCAGCGATCACCGCCGGCCCGGACGGCGCCCTCTGGTTCACCCGCAACCAGGCCAACACCATCGGCCGCATCACCGCCACCGGCGAGGTGACCGATTTCGATCTGCCCACCGCGCAGGCCGGCCCGGTCGGTATCACCGCCGGCCCCGACGGCGCGCTCTGGTTCACCGAGATCCTCGCCGGCCAGATCGGCCGGATCACCACCGACGGCACGATCACCGAGTTCCCGCTGCCCGACCGCGCCGGCCGCCCGCACGCCATCACCACCGGCCCGGACGGCCGCCTCTGGTTCACCGAATGGGCCGGCAACCGGCTCACCACGATCACCGTCGACGGCCACATCGAAGGCCATGACCTGCCCCTGCCCAGCAGCGAACCCCACGGCCTCACCCTCGGCCCCGACAACGCCGTCTGGACCGCACTGGAGATCGGCGCCCTCGTCCGCTCCCCCACCACCTGAGCCGCGAACCCCGCCAACCGCTCAGTGCCATCGCGAATTCGAGAGTTCCGCCGGGTTCCGGGATTGCCACCACCGACTGCTTCCGATACCGGCTCTGTCTGTTCGGGCTGCGGCTGACCTGCAGGTGGACGAAACAACAGATCATCGGCAGGTTCCCCGGGCGGTACCGACACACGGGAACCGTGATATGACATGCCGCGGGCTGCCCGTCCGACAACAGCCGAGAGGATGCTCCGTGAGACTGGCGACGACGGCCGAGTTCAGGCTGCCGGGCAGGGCGGACGGTCCGATACGCGCGGGGTCGTGTCTGATATCCGGCGCCGGGGTGTTCTACGCGGTCGTGTGGTGGGACGGCGGCGCTCGGTACGCGTTGGTGTCGATCGCCGACCGGGTGGTTCAGTCGGTGCTGCTCGACGAGTTGGGTGAACCGTTCGACGTGGCCTATGACGCGCCGGCGCCGGTGCTGCTCGACGACGGCGCATTGGGCGTGATAGTCGATGCCGGCACGCTGCGGGTGTACGAAACCGATCTGCGGCTGCGGCACGAGATCGCGATCGTCGGCGACGACGTGCTGAATCGCTTCGCCAGACACGGGCAGCGACCGCGGGTGACCGCCCACGCGAGCCGAGGCGCATTCGCGGCCGAGCACGTGGTCGTGCTCGATGAGCCGATCACGGTTGGCAACCCGCGATACCTCGCATTCCTGCGCATCGGCGAGACGAACGCGGCCTGGACGCGGATCAGGACTCTCGGCCCGGACGGGTTTCCGGTCGACCGATTCGGCGATGACGAGCTGAACGAAAGCCCCGACGTGTCGGTCAATGGCTGCATCGTCGGTGATGCGGTCGGCTACGGCGACAGTCTGCTGGTCTGCGTGGAAGGCTCGGACGCTTCGAGTGTGCGCAAGTACGGGGCCGACTTCTTCGCCATCACCCGGGTCACGACGGATGGGACGGTGACCGAGCCGCTCTATCAACAATCGGGATGGAAGCGCCGGCCGGGCAAGCACGGCATCAACGGCAAGGTCACCTCCTCGGGTCGCTATGTGCTGCTCACGCCGGTGTTCGCGGCCGGTGAGTGGAAGGGCAGGCAACGCCTGTTCGATCTTGAGACAGGCGAAGTCATCGAACCCGTCCTGCCCCACGGTGCCGCCAAGATGCGGATCGTCGACCATCACGAAGCAGCCTTCTGGCTCAGCGACGGCGCGCAGCGAATCCTGTGTGCCGAGGCTGAGGAACCACACGGATAGGTCGTCACGGACGGATTACTCATTGCGGCCATCTCGTCGATGCTCTCGTCCCAGACGGCCAGGAACTTGGCTTTCCACCCGGCAATGGTGTCAGGGTCGGCCAGGCTGGCCCCGATGTAATTCTGCTTCGCGATAAGGTGGAGCAATTCGAGGTTGCAGGGCGCGGCGACGCCCCAGTACTCGTCAGAAATCCGTGCACACGACTTCGGAAATTGACATCTACCGCCCACGGGAAGGCCCAGGCGTACCCGGACGCCGTCGAGCAGGCCCACACAGAGCACGCGCAGCGCATCGGCGATGGCCTCCCTGCGATCGTGCGTCCCCGGCCCGCCCGCGTCCTCGACTCGATCGGCCCCGAACTGGCCGCGCGGATTCAGGGCCGCGCTCTCGACCGGCCCGGGTAACCGCTCCCGACTTGCATATCCCACATGCCGGAACTGCGGTGAACCGTGAAGTGACCTTCCGCCGACCTGATCCCTTGAGGCAATCACGCCAGGTGCGGGCCTAGATCAACTACTTGGCGTTGTTATTGGTCTGGAACCTACGGACGGACGGGTGAGCTGAGCCGTTTCCTTTGAACGCGGACGTAGCCCCGGACCGGTCGCGATTGACCGGTCCGGGGCTACGTCGTTGGTGGGTCAGGCGCGGCCGTCAGGCCGTGACCGGGGCCTTCGCCTCGGCGGGCGTGTCGCCGGCGTCCTGCGGCTGGTCCTTGTCGGCGGCGAAGCCACGCAGCGGGACGTGCCGGATGGCCAGGGCGACCAGGAGTCCCGCGGCGGCGATGATCGCGGCCCAGGTGAAGACGGCGCCGACGCCGTCGGTGACGGCCTGCTGAAACAGGTGCCGGGCGGCCTCGGGCAGGCTGCGCAGCAGCTCCGGGGTCATCCGCGCCGCCGAGTCTCCCGCGTCACCGGTCGCGGCCACGCCGGCGTTCGAGGTGATGGACCCGGTCAGGGTGTGCGCGTAGATGGAGCCGAGGATGGACACGCCCAGGGAACCGCCCATGTTGCGCAGGAAGGTGGCCGCTCCGGTGGCCGCGCCGATGTCGCGCAGCGGCGCGCTGTTCTGGGCGATGAGCATGGTGGTCTGCATGAGGCAGCCCATGCCGAGGCCGAGCACGACCATGTAGAGGGCGGTGACGGTCTTGCTGGTGTCGGTGCCCATGGTGGCGAACAGGGCGAGCCCGGCGGCCATGAGGACGGTGCCGACGATCGGCAGGACACGGTAGTGGCCGGTCCTGCTGATCAGGGCGCCGCCGGCGAGGGAGGTCACCATCATGGAGACCATCATCGGCATGAGCAGCAGTCCGCTGTTGGTGGCGGACGCGCCCTGCACGAACTGCTGGAACTGGGGCAGGAACGTCATCCCGCCGAACATCGCGAAACCGACGATGAAGCTGAGCGTGCCGGCGAGGGTGAAGTTGCGGTTGCGGAACACCGTCAGCGGCATGATCGGTTCGGCGGCGCGGCGCTCGACGACCACGAACGCGATGAACGCGGCCACGGTCAGCGCGGCCAGGCCGAGGATCTGCGGCGAGCTCCAGTCGTACTCGGTGCCGCCCCAGCTCGTGATCAGCACCAGTGCGGTGATCCACGTGGTGAGCAGCGCCGAGCCGGTCCAGTCGATGCGCGCCTTGCCGGTGCCGCGGGGCAGTTTGGCCAGGGTGAACCAGCAGACGGCCAGGGCGACCACGCCCAGCGGCAGGTTGACGTAGAACGCCCAGCGCCAGTTGAGGTGGTCGGTGATGAAGCCGCCGACGAGCGGGCCGCCGATCATCGCGGCGGGCATGACCGCCATCATCACGCCCTGGTACTTGCCGCGCTCGCGGGGCGGCACGATCTCGGCCAGGATGGCCATGACGCCGACCATGAGGCCGCCGGCGCCGAGGCCCTGCAGGGCGCGGAAGCCGACCAGTTCGGCCATGTTCTGCGACATGCCGCACAGCACGGAGCCGATCAGGAAGATCGCGATGGACGTGATGAAGGTGATGCGGCGCCCGAGCAGGTCACCGAGCTTGCCCCAGATCGGGGTGGCCACGGTCGAGGCCAGGATGTAGCCGGTGGTGACCCAGGCCAGGTGGTTGAGACCGCCGAGATCGCCCAGGATCGTGGGCAGGGCCGGGGCCACGATCATGTTGTCGAGCATGGCGAGCAGCATGGCGATGGCCAGCCCCGCCGTGGTCGCCAGAATCTCGCGGTGGCTGAACCTTGGTGGTGCGGTGTCCGTGGGGTTGGACGTCACGGTGCCTTGCCTTCCTTCGACGATCGCGTTGCCGCTCGGCGGTGGACTCGCGGGCACTCACCCGCATCCTTTACTTGCCGACAGGTAAGTTGTAACTTACCGGTCGGCAAGTTAGCAACTATGCTGAGGACAACCGGACAGAGGGAAGAGGGCAGGCGTGTCGAGACGGCAGAGTGACACCAAGGCCGACATCCGACGGGTGGCACTGGAGCTGTTCACCCAGCGCGGCTACGAAGCCACCTCCCTGCGCGAGATCGCCGAACGCCTGGGCGTCACCAAAGCGGCCCTGTACTACCACTTCCACAGCAAGGAAGACATCGTCCGGTCCCTGTTCGGCGAGCACCTTGCGGCCCTCGACGACCTGGTCGCCTGGGCCAAGCAGCAGCCCCCCGGCCCGGCCCTGCGCACCGAGGTCATCGACCGGATGCTGCGCCTGAGCCTGGAACACGGCCGGCAGACCATGCAGTTCGCCCTGGCCAACCAGCACGTCGTCCGGGATCTGCATCCCGGCAAGGAGAACATGTTCGAGCGGCTGCGCACGCTGTTCGAGGTCGTCACCGGCCCGGACGCCACCATCGAGGAGACCCTGCGGATCCGGGTCGCGCTGCTCAGCATCAACACCACCGTGTTCGCCGCCCAGGGGCTCGGCGCCACCGACGAACAGATCACCGCCGCCGCCCACGACGTCGCCCACCGGCTCATCCGGTAACGGTGACCCGTATCTCGGCGATCTTGGGCTGCGGGGTCACCGTGACGGCACCGAAAATCGCGCCACCTGGGAGAACAGGTGGCGCGGCATCACTCACAACCGGCTGGCTCCGGTGCCCTGCGCTGTGCCGGGACGCGACCGGGCCGTCCGCCGTCGGTTTCCCATGCGTCTTCGGGTTCGTTGCCGACGGCTGCCCCAGATGCTGGTGCAATGACGGCGCGGATGATGTTCCGGGCCTGGACGAGGGTTCGTGGTGGTAGCGGCCAGCATCATCGGCCTGGACATCCTGCTCACCGGGCCGGCCGCCACCGTCAACGCAACACGGCCATGAACCAGCGGCAGGCGAAACGGCCGGCTCATGGGCAGCGGGAGCCTACGTCACCGAAGCCGCGAAACTGTACGTGATCAGGATCTGACAGTCTTTCGGCGGACGGCGTGGCCGTTTGATCGGCCCCGACCGGACCGATATATGAGCCTGCGGGCATGTTGCTTTCACGTTTTCGCCGCGTAGGGCTGGCGGCCATGGTGATCAGCGTTCTTGCCCTGCTCGGCGCTGCGCCGGCATTCGCGGCGGACACGCCGACAATCCCGGCCACCGTTCAGCACGTGGTCATCGACGAGACCGATCTCGATTCGGCGCAGGGCATCGTCCTCCAACTCGGCCTTCTCACCGTGCCCGTCGACGAGCCCGCTTTGGCAAAGCTCGCCGGCGGCACCCGCGTGCTGGTCGCGGTTCCCGGCGCATCGACTCCCGAGGAGGCCGCGGCGGTCCTGAAGA
Source organism: Actinoplanes hulinensis (assembly GCF_019429605.1). Classification (NCBI taxonomy): domain Bacteria; kingdom Bacillati; phylum Actinomycetota; class Actinomycetes; order Micromonosporales; family Micromonosporaceae; genus Actinoplanes; species Actinoplanes hulinensis. The sequence continues at coordinate 237,443 of NZ_JAHXZI010000009.1, forward strand.
AGAGGCCTGAGGCGGTGACCGCGGTTGAGGTCGTTGCACAGCCGGGCCCGTCGGTCGGTGGTCACGGCACGGTGGTCCACAACGTCACGGTGGTGCCGTTCACCTGGGAAGGCGCCACACCGTTCACCCGTACACCCGAAGCCATGGGGGATGCGGCCCGGCAGGGTCTGGAGGCCTGGGCCGACCTGGGCCGCGGGGCGATCACGCCCGGCACGGTGACCGTGTTGGACCCGGTCGTCACCGCGCCGCCCGTCCCGTGCAATTTCGGCAACTATGCCAGCGTCGCGAAGACGGCGCTGGGCCGTGGCCCGTCGGGTCCCACCGAGCACTTCCTCTACGTGCCGAGCCAGGGCTTCGGCTGCGGCTGGGCCGGGATGGCGTATGTGCCCGGCAACGAGCTGGCGGCGTCGAAAGACACGTTCAGCAAAACAGTGATCGCGCACGAGCTCGGCCACAACTTCGGGCTCGGGCACGCCATGGCCGACTCATGCCTTTCCGTCGGCTGCCCGCCTCGTTCTGAAGACGAACCCGGCACCTGGTTCGAGATCATGGGCGGCGGCCAGTACGACTATTCCAACGTCGTCCAGGCCAGGATCCTGGGTGCGATATCGGACGCCGACATCCCGCTGATCACCGCACCTGGCACGTACCAGCTGACGTCGATCCTGGAGAACTCCGGTGTGCGGGGCCTGCGGTTCGACCGGGCAACCGGCCCGGATGCCTACTTCGAGTACCGGCCCCGCTCGGACACCGGCATCGCCCTGCAGGACTGGTTCGGCGGTCTCCTGGCGCACCGGCGGGCCTCCTCGGAAACGGACCGCAAATCCATGATGTTCGACCTCACCCCGGGGCTGGCCAAGATCGGTGAGGCCCTTCAGCCGGCCCTGCTACCCGGAAACACGTGGCAGGTGCCCGGCACGAACCTCAGTGTGCGGCTGGTCTCCGCGGACGGCACGACCGCCACCGTGCAGGTCACCGACACCACCGCCGACACCCAGGCCCCAGCCGCGCCCTCGAACGTGACCGCGCCGGTGCCGGGCAGCGGCTGGATCACCACCCAGGAGTTGCCGGTGACCTGGACCCCGGCACCGACCGCCGAAGAAGACGGCGTCGTCGGATACCGGGTAACCATCCGCAACGCAGCCGGCGAACAGTGGGTGACCAGCGCTCGCGCCGACCAGAGCTCCGTGACGATGACGATGCCGGCAGAGCGGATGTGGCCGGCAGGGAAGGCCACGGTCGCGGTGCAGGCCTTGGACGCGGCCGGTAACGCCAGCAGCGACTCCACCCTGGCCACCGGCATCGACTACACCGCGCCCGGCTGGGCCACGATCCGCAAGCCCGCCTCGCTGGGCACCGTGTACGGCGCGCAGTACGAGCTGACCTGGGACACCCCGCCCGAGACCGGATCTGGAATCGGCAAGTACGAGCTGCTGATAGACGGCGCCGTGGTCAAAACGGTTGACGGCGACGTCAACAGCGCGATGCTGCCGACCCCCAAGGCGGGCTATCACACCACCGCGGTCCGGCCCATCGACATCGCCGGCAACGTGGCCACCGCGTACCAGATCGCCTTCTACTCCGGTCTGGTCGTCCCGAAGGCCCCGGTCTTCACCAGCCCCACGGCCGGGGAAATCGTGAACGACAAGCAGGTGCACCTGACCTGGACCCAGCCGGACGAGGCCGATGTCGCCTCCTACACGCTGACCGTGGACGGCACCGAGGCCGGCTCGGCGCCGGCGGGCACCGACCGCGAGTTCACGCTGACGCTGCCCAATGGCGACCACGACATCACGCTGACCGCGGTCAATCCGCAAGGCTCGAAGTCTTCCACGCCGCTGGCCGTCACTGTGCGCGACAGCAGCGTGCCGCAACCGGCCGCGCCGGAGGGCGTGCACATCGAGGGCTCGAGCACGGGCTGGGCGACCAGCCCGACGTTCCACGTTTCGTGGGCCCCGGCGCAAAGCGCGCAAGCGGACGGGGTGACCGGGTACCGGGTGACGGTGATCGTGGCGGACGGAACGCAGAAGGTGGTCACCGTCCCCGCCGATCAGACCTCGGCGCCGGTGACCCTGCCCAGCGGCTGGCCCCTGGGCGCGATGACGGTCAAGGCGCGGGCCTTCGACGCTGCCGGTAACTCCAGCACGTCGGCCTCCCTGGCCAGCGGCTACGACAACTCCCCGCCCACCTGGGCCACGATTCGCAAGCCCGCCTCCCAGGGCACCGTGTACGGGGCGGAATACGAGCTGGCCTGGGACACCCCGCCAGAGCAGGGATCCGGGCTGGATCACTACGAGCTGCTCATCGACGGGGCCGTGGTCAAGACGGTTGACGGCGACGTGAACAGCGCGATGCTGCCGACCCCCAAGGCGGGTTATCACACGACCGCGGTCAAGCCGTATGACAAGGCCGGCAACACCCACGAGTCGTACCAGATCGCGTTCTACTCCGGCCTGGTTGTCCCGAAGGCGCCGGCGATCACCAGCCCGGCGCCGGCGGAGGCCGTCAAGAGCGGCCAGGTGCGCCTGGCCTGGACCCAGGCCGACGAGGCCGATGTCGCCTCCTACAAGGTGACCGTGGACGGTGCCGTGGTCGCCTCCGCGGTGCCGTCCACCGATCGCGAGGTGACGGTGACGCTGAAAGACGGTGACCACGACATCACGCTGACCGCGGTCAACCCGCAGGGCTCGGCGTCCGCGCCGGTGTCCGTCAGTGTTGACGACCCCGACGTCCAGGCACCGGCCGTGCCGGTGAACGTGACCGTCGCGGAGGGCGGCGGGTGGACGAACACGCTGACCTTTCCGGTCGGGTGGACCGCGGCGCAGACCGCAGAGGCCGAGGGCGTGACCGGGTACCGGATCACGGTCCTGGCCGCGACCGGGCAGTCGGTGGTGATCACCGCCGCCGCCGGCGACACCTCGGCAACGGTGGCCCTGCCCTCCGGCTGGCCCCAGGGAGCGATGATCACCAAGGTGGTGGCATTCGACGCGGACGGTGACGCCAGTACCGCGGCGACCCTCGCCGGCGGCTACGACACCACCACACCTGGCTACCCGAACATCAGCCGGCCCGCCGCGTGGAGCAACGTCTACGGCGCGACCTTCCAGCTGTCCTGGGCCACGCCGACCGAGACCGGCTCGGGGGTAGGCAGCTATGAGCTGCTGGTCGACGGGGTCGTCGTCAAGACGGTTCCCGGCGACGTGAACAGCACGACGATGCCGACACCGAAACCGAAGTCAGGCACCTACAACACCACCGCGGTGCGGGCCGTCGACAAGGCCGGCAACGTCGGGTCGGCCTACCAGATCGGTATCTACTCCCAGCTGGCCGCCGCGAAGGCCCCGGTCATCACCAGCCCGACGCCGAGGCAGTATCTGACCAGCAACCAGGTGCACCTGTCGTGGACCCAGGCCAGCCCGGCCGACGTCGCGTCCTACACGCTGATCGTCGACGGCACCGAGGTCACACCGGCTCCGGTGCCCACCGACACCGAACGGACACTGACGCTGGCCGACGGTGACCACACCATCGTGCTGACCGCGGTCAACGCGGCCGGTTCCGCATCCGCGTCGGTGTCCGTCATCGTGGGCCGGCCCGACACCACCGCGCCCGCCACCGTGACCATCACCGCGCCGGCCGACGGTGCCACCGTGACCGGCGCGGCGTTCGAGGCGGCGTGGGACACCCCGGCCGAGACCGGCTCCGGCCTGGACCGCTACGAACTGGTCATTGACGGGAGTGTGGTGAAAACCGTCGCGGCCGGCACGAACACCACGACTCTGACCACCCCGGCCACCGGCAGCCACACCCTTGCGGTCCGAGCCTATGACCGGGCCGGGAACGCGAACTCGGCGACGACATCCCCGATCACCTTCACCACCGAGCTCGTCAACCGGGCTCTCACCAAGCCGGTCACCGCCTCCTCCACCTACTCGGCTACGTACACCGCCTCCAAGGCGGTCGACGGCAACACCAGCACCCGCTGGGCTTCGGTCTCCGGCGTCGACCTCGTCTGGACCCAGGTCGACCTCGGCGCCGCCGTCCCGATCAGCCGGGTCCTGCTGCGCTGGGAGACCGCCTACGGCAAGGCCTACAAGATCCAAACGTCCGACGACGGCACCACCTGGACCGACATCTACAGCACCACCACCGGCGACGGCGGCATCGACGACCTCACCGGCCTGACTGGAAGCGGCCGCTACCTGCGCATGTACGCCACCACCCGCGGCACGAAATACGGCTACTCCCTCTACGAACTGGAGGCCTACTCCTAAACGGCGGACGGTGGTTGCCCGGGCCCGATACCACTGCGGGCAGCCACCACTCAACTGACGGCTCGGCCGGGAGCGATCCTGGCCGACCAGCACCGGCGTGGAGCATTCCACGCCGGTGTCAGCCGCCGGGCGGTGCACCGACGACACGTCACGTCGGCCGCATGGGTGCTCCACTGCGGGGGCGTGCCCGACGGCGCCTGCTCGGGGCTGGTTCCCCGCCCGGCCGCAGCCGGCGAGGGCCACGGCGAGCAGACAGAGACCGGAGACGATACGTCGCATGACCGGCATTCTGCCCGACCCGCGCACACCGACACATCTGGCGACACTCAACCGCAAAACGGCTCAGAGTGAGCAGAACGCCTCGATGGCGTCCAGATGCTCCGGTTGCAGGCCACGCCCCGGTTTCGGCGCGATCAGCAGACCGTTCCCGGACAGCTCCTCAAACACCGGCCCGCCAACCGGCACCACCTCGTCGTCGGTCCAGATCAGACGGCGGCCCTCAGCGACCACCGCCCGCGCCGCCGCCAGCTTGACCGCCGGTGCCTGCACGCTCGAGATCGGATGCGTCCACGCCCGCTCCAACGGCGGCAACCCGAACAGCCGTTCGATCTGCTCCGCGTCAGCACACCATGTCGTGCACCACCGCATCACGACCAGCCCACTGCTGTGCAGCGCCCGCAGCCGGCTGACCAGGGCCGGCGCCCACCGGATCCGGTAGGCGACCCCATCACTGACCGCGATGCCGCTGCGCGGCGCGGCACCCCAGCCGGGCCGGGTGGCGTTCAGAACGCCGTCGACGTCGAGCAGCCACACCGGCGAGATCACTCCGCCGACTGTAGCGGCCGGCTTACACCGCCCCGGCCGTGAACAACGTGTACCGGCCCAGCCGCCACACCCGCCCGCGCCCGGTCACCGCGGCCGTCACCAGCCCCGCCTGCGTGAACACCGCCGCAGTGAGCCCGGTCGACCGGCCGTGCCCGTCGATGTCGGCCACATGCAACCGGCCACCCGGCCGCAACACCCGCGCCACCTCCCGCAACGCCCGATCCCGGCCGCTCGCGTCGAGGTGGTGCAGCATCAGCGACGACAACACCACATCGAAGGCATCGTCGGTGAACGGCAGATCCCCCGCGTACGCCTGCCGGTAGTCGATCGGCGCCCCGGCCCGCGCCGCCTTACGCCGGGCCCGCCGCAGCGCCGCCGGATCCGGGTCGATGCCAGCAGCGTCCACCCGCGGGCCGAGGCGCGCCTGCACGGTCAGCAGATTCCCGGTGCCGCAGCCGATCTCCAGCACCCGGTCGCCGGCCCGCAGCCCGGCCTGCTCCAGCAGCCGCCGGTGCAGCCGGCCCGCCCCGGCCAGACGGCTCAGCGGGTCGTACAACGGCAGCAGCCACGGCTTACCAGCAGCCGGCAGATAATCGGTCATCACAGCACTCCCCTACGACAGGATTCGGTCGTACTGTCAGCGTCGTGCACGCTTCGACAGGCGACAACGACCGATCTTCGGCGAGAATGCGACGTTCTTCGGTTCCGCTGGTCGGCTTCCCGCACCAGGCCGGCCAGCCGCCGGTCGCCGTGATCCGGCTGCCCCGCCACGACGTGCCGGTCACCGCCCACGCCCACGACTTCCTGACCCTGTTCTACGCCAACGCTGCCGCGGACGACGTTGTCATCGACGGCCGCCGCTTCACCGTGGCACCCGGCGACCTGTTCGTCCTCGCGCCCGGCCAGGTCATCGCGTTCACCGGCGCCACGCCCGCCGCCACCGACGGCTGGGTCGTCTGGTTCCCCGCCGACACCGTCCGCGGCGGCGCCCACGTGTCCTGGCGCGCCCACCCGCTGCTGTTCCCGTTCGCCGCCGGCGCCGACCGCCCCCAACGGCTGCGGATCGCGCCGGCCGACCGGCCCGCCTGGACCGACCGGTTCACCGCCCTGCACACCGAACTGACCGGCCGCCGCGACGGCTACCGCGAAGCCGCCCTCGCCCACCTCACCCTGCTGCTGGTGGCCGCCGCCCGGCACACCGCCGACGTGCCCGGCCAGCTGCGGGCCGCCAGCGAACCCCTGCTCGCCGCCGTCTTCGACATCGTCGAAAACCGGTACACCGGGCCCCTGTCGCTGACCGACGTCGCCGCCGAAGTCGGCCTCACCGCGGGTCACCTCACCACGGTCGTACGCGAGAAGACCGGCCGCACCGTCCAACAGTGGATCACCCAGCGCAGGCTGCAGGAGGCCCGCCGTCTGCTGACCGAAACCGATCTGCCGGTCGCCGCGGTCAGCCGCCGCTGCGGCTACCCCGACGTCTCCTACTTCACCAAACGGTTCCGCCTCGAACACGGCGTCACCCCGGCCCAGTGGCGCACAACCTAACCGGCCTGCCACGACGGATCACGCCCGGTCAGCGCCAGCAGCTGCGCGAACCGGTCCGCTCCCGCGCCGACACTCACCGCCGGCCCGAACGCACCCATCTGCCGGCCCATGTCCCCCATCGAGTCCAGGAACTCCGCCGTCGGCGGCAGCAACGCCGGATCCACCTCGTACGGCTGGCCCGTGGCGTGCGCCAGATCCCAGCCGTGCACCACCAGGTCCACCACCATCATCAGACCGAGCGTGTGCTGCGGCAGCCCCATCCCCGGCGACACCCCGTCCAGCACCCCCGGATCCGACCACGCCGCGACCATCGCCTCGGCCTCCGCCGCGAAATCGTCGCGCCACGCGCCGGTCAGACTGTCCGGAGTGACACTCCAGTCGACCTCCGCCCGGGCCGCTACCAGCTGAAAGTTTCGGACCACCTGAAACAGATGATTCAGCAGGTCACGAACTTTGAACTCGGCACACGGCGTGGCATGCCCGAGCTGCTCGTCACGCACCCCCGCCACCAGAGCCGAAACGGCGGGCACGGCACGCCCCAGCAGGTCACTGATCTCGGTAGACATCCACCCAGACTAGAAACCCCCGCCGCCCGCAGCCAGCACCCGGCACCACCCGGACGGGTGAACGCGTCACGCCCGAGCGGGGTCGGTCACCATCAGCGGATCCTCCGGAACGTCCACCCGCCCGTCGGCCTCCGCCGCCGTCACCCCCACCAACTGCAGGAACCGGCTACCCAACTGCGGATCCTCGGTGAGGATCAACACCGTCAAACCGGTGTCCGGGCCGTCCGTGTGCGGAAAACCCGTCACCGGGCCACCCCAGTTGATCCACTGACCGTCCTCCACCGGACCGTCCAGCGACGCCACATACGCCGCCACCTGATCCAGCAACACGAACGGCCACTGTGGCGGCTGCTCCTCAACGCCGCGGGCCACCCGCACCGTCAACTCGAAACCCCAGCGCTCACCCAGCCCGTACCCCACCAGATGCCAATGCCCGGCCGCCGGATACGCCGACGCCGCCCGCAACCGGTAACCCTCAGCCGGATACGTCACATGCCACGGCTGCTCATCCGGATACAGCCCGCCCAACGCCTCGGTGACCGCGTCCCACATCATCCCGGCATTCGATCATGACCGGCCCGCCAACCGCGACGCCGACCCCGGCCGGCGACCACCGCCACCACACCGGCCAGCACCGCCAGCCCCGCACCACCGGCCGCGAACCAGCCCGCCCGCACCCACTCCGACGAATCCGCCGCCCGCCCCGGCGCCGCCACCACCGCGGGTGAGACCGCGGCCACCACCGGGCCCGCCTCCTCCGTCAGCGCCCGATACGGATTCAGCAGCCCGTACCCGTACTCGTCACTGCGCACACCACCCGGCGCCGGATCCACCGACCGCAACAACCGCCGGGTTATCTGCGCCGCACTCTCCCGCGGAAACCGCTGCCTCAGCAGCGCCACCGTCGCCGTCACGAACGGCGTCGCGAAACTCGTCCCCTGCACCACCTGATGACCGGCCACCGGCGACGCCACCGTCACGTCCCCGAACGCCACCAGATCCACATGCTCACCGACCTGCGAATACGACGCCCGCAACCCGTCCGCACCGACCGCGCCGACACCGATCACCCCCGGATAGTCCGCCGGATACACCACGCCGGCGTCCGGGCCGTCGTTACCGGCCGCCGCCACCACGATCACCCCGGCCGCCACCGCATCCGCGATCGCGGACTGCACCGCCGGGCTCTCCTGCGGCATCACCAGCGAAATGTTGATCACCTGGGCGCGACCCGGGCCCGCCGCCCACCGAATCCCCTGCGCGAACGTCTGCGCACCACCACCCGACGACGCCACCGCCGACTCGTCGATGTCCTGCTGCTCACTCACCCGCACCGGCACGATCGTCGCCCCCGGCGCCAGACCCTGCACCCCACTGCCCGCATCCGCGCCCGCCGCGATGATCCCGGCCACCCCCGTCCCGTGACCCACACAGTCCCGGCGGCCCGCGAACTCGTTACGCAGAAAATCCCGGCCCGCCGCCACCTGACCCCTGAGCTGCGGATGCCGCGCATCGACCCCGGAATCGACCACCGCCACCCGCACCCCGGCCCCGGTCGCCAACCCCGCCAACCGCGCCGGCGCGTACGCCCTCAACTCCGCCGGCACCGCCGACACCACCGGCTTCGCACCCAGGCACTGCGCCGCCCACACCTGCTGCGGAACCGGCACCGCCACCGACACCACCAGCCCGGCCACCACCGCCACCGGCCACCGCACCACGACACACCCCCGACCCCGTAGACCGGCGTGGATGCTACCGCCCGACGGTTGTGCCCGGCCCACCCCGGCCGATAGGTTGAGAATCCAATCTGCGGTGCGCTGAGGGAAATCCGGTGAAACTCCGGTGCGGTCGCGCCACTGTGAACCAGCCCCACGGGGCCGGTGAGTCAGGACGCTCACGCGCCGCAGGCCCCATCGATCGGGACGCGTCATCCCGTAGGAGGTTGATCCGCCATGCCCAAGGCACAAGCGCTCACCACCCCCGCCATCTCCACCAAACTGCTGGCCACCGCCGCCGGCTTCACCGGCATCATGCTGCTGCTGGCCTACCTCGTCGCCTTCGACCAGGGCGCCCTCTCCCAGTCCGGCATGTACCTGCACGAACTCATGCACGACGGACGGCACCTGCTCGGTGTCCCGTGCCACTGACCCCCAGCTACCCACAACTGCTGCTGAGGGGACTACTCGCCGGGCTCATCGCCGGACTGCTCGCCGGAACATTCGCCTACCTCGCCGGTGAGCCGCACATCAACGCGGCCATCGCCATCGAAGAAGCAGGCGCACCCGCCGGCGAGACTCTCGTCTCCCGCGACGTCCAGTCCGGGCCCGGCCTGTTCCTGGCCACCGGCCTCTACGGCATCGCACTCGGCGGCATCCTCGCCACCGCCTACACCGTCCTACGCCGGCGCCTGCACACCGGCAGCGACACCACCGCCGCCCTCGGCCTCGCCACAGCCGCCCTGACCGGCATCGTCCTCGTGCCCTACCTCAAATACCCACCCAACCCACCCGCTGTCGGCGACCCGGCCACCATCGACCAGCGCACCGCCGCCTACCTCGCCGCGGTCGCCCTCGGCCTGGTCGCCGTCTGGGCCGCAACCCTCGCCGCCCGCACCCAAACCCACCCCTGGGCCCGCGCCACCGCCGCCGCGGCCGCCTTCCTGGTCGTCGTCACCATCGCCTACACCCTCCTTCCCACCTTCGACGAGGTCCCCGCCGACTTCCCCGCAACCCTGCTGTGGGACTTCCGGATCACCTCACTCGGCACCCAGACCATCCTCTGGACCACCCTCGGCCTCGGCTTCGCGGGCCTGCTCGCCCGCCTCGCCCACCGCACCGAAACCCCCGTCACAGTTCCGTGACCGGCCTACGCCTGATCGCCGCCGGACACACCCGCGCCCTGCGCCGGGCCGTGTTCGGCGGCGACGACCCTCTCGACGAAGCCGCCCGCAACATCGCCCGCACCCTGCACATCCCCGGCAACGGCCCATGGGTCAGCGCACCCTCCCACGCCGCCCGCGAAACCGCCGCACTGCTCGGCGCCACCCCCGGCATCGACCCGGCACTCGCCGACCCCGACCACGGCACCTGGACCGGCCACACCCTCGACCAGATCGACCCGGCCGACCTGCACACCTGGCTCACCGACCCGGCAGCGGCACCCCACGGCGGCGAAACCCACACCCAGCTCCTGGCCCGCGCCACCACATGGCTGCGCAACCAGCATCAGCCGGCACTCACCGCCGTCGCCCACCCCATGACCATCCGCGCGGTACTCGCCGCCGCCCTCGACCTCCCGGCAACCGCCATCCGCCGCCTCGACGTCGCCCCACTCGCCGTCACCCGCCTCACCCACCACCCCGACGGCTGGCACCTGCACCTGCCACAATCCACCCCGTGACCCTGCGCATCACCATCGACGACCTCACCGGCCCCGACATCGCCGCCCTCCTGCAACAACACCTCGACGACATGCGCGCCACCAGCCCACCCGACAGCAAACACGCCCTCGACCTCGACGGCCTCCGCACACCCGACATCACCCTCTGGACCGCCCACGACGGCCCCCACCTCGTCGGCTGCGCCGCCCTCAAACACCACGACCCCACCACCGCCGAAATCAAATCCATGCGCACCGCCACCACCGCCCAACGCCGCGGCGTCGCCACCACCCTCCTACAACACCTCATCACCCAAGCCCGCCACCGCCACTACACCGACCTCTACCTCGAAACCGGCACCGCCGACTACTTCGCCCCCGCCCGCGCCCTCTACCAGCGCTTCGGCTTCCGAACCTGCCCACCCTTCGCCCACTACCAACCCGACCCCCACAGCACCCACATGCACCTCACCCTCTAAACCCTTTCCGGTACGCACGACCCAGCCCCCGCCGAACCACACCTCCCGCCGCACCACGCGACCAACTGCCCGCGCACGCCCGCGACGCACCATCCGGGCTGAGCGCCCCCGGTCACCCTCACCCCAAACCCCACGCCTCGTGCGGGCGCGGCCCGCAGAAACGCAGCGACCACACGAACATCTCGAGCAGTGGTTCGAGAACCTCGATTCGTTGCTCGTCGCCAGCGGTGAGCAAGGCCGCCTGCACACGGTCGTGCAGGCGGTTCCACATGTCCTCGCCGATGTCCGCGGAGCAGACTGAGCGCCTCCCGGCCGACCTCCCAGTTGCCGGTGATGACCAGCAGCTCCAAAATCGGTGAGCAGTCGTACTCCGCGAGTGCGTACAGCAGCGTTCCGCGGCTGCGTGCCGTGCGCGGATCGGTCAGCAGCGTGGCTTAGGTCGTGAGTACGGGCCCCGAATGTCGATGATCTTGGGGGCCACCGCGCTTCCACTGGTTTTCGTGGTCGTGAGTTTCGGACCGCGGTCGGCGCCGACGCTCTGTGGCTCAGGTTCGGATGGGTCCGTGCGGATGCAGCTGACTTTCACCTGAGCGTGTCTACTCATCTGCGGCAAACACCGCTTGTCGGGGTCTATGGCGCCGCGGGGCTCATGACAAGATTCCCGGATGCGTGAGGCCGACGAACTGAACCGGCGAACTGGTCTCGAGAGGCTGAGCGGCGGCTCGGACCGTTTCGGCCCGGTCGCAGCCTTTCTGTTTACATCCAGTGGCCACCTCAGCGTTCGCGCCGGTTGCGGCGGAGGCTACGAGGTGATGGTCTGGGCCTACGGCGGTGACCCGGCCGCAGCGGGTCGGACGGGCGACCTGGACGAGATCGCCGGCGCCATGCTCGACCTGCACGACGGCCGTTCCGCGGAGGAGCTTGCCGAGCGCCACACCTACCTTGCCGTCACCGAGCCGGGTGCCGCGATCGAAGCGCTCTGGCACATCATCACCGAACACGACGCGGAAGTCACTGTGCCGCTCGCCCGCGCCGCCGCAGCGAACCCGGTACTCCGCCGTGCGTGGCCGTGGATCAGTCACGGCACCCTGAACCTGTTCGACCGTCGTGACCGGCCCAGCCTGGTCAAGCGCGGCCTCGCGTTCCACCCGGCGGTGGGCGGGTTCATGGTGCGCCCCTACGGCGGCGAGATGCACGCCGCCGAGCCAACGGAGACTGCGGTCGCCCGGGCAGCCGAGACAGTCGCCTCCTGGGAGGACTGATCGGCCCTGATTTCGGAGCCGGCGGGGATTGTCGCCGGTTGTTTCACGATCTTGGCGGCCAGCATGTGTAGCGAAACCGGCCATGGCAGCTTCGCCTCAGACCCTGCCTAACTGCGGACGAAGTTCATTGGTGCTCGGACACTTCGGTGGCACAGGACTTGGGGTCCCAGTGGTACGGGCCGAAAAAACAACGGATATGGGCTGACCAGGGAACGCGGTAGCGCTACGGAAAAGCGGTTGCCTGGCGATCTCGCCTCACCGACCCTGGCCCGATGGACCTCAAAGACGCGGCGCAGGCCTGGCAGACCGACGGTTTCGTGATCCTCCCAGGCTTCCTGCCTGCAGAGGAGTTGACATCAGCGGTACGGGAACTGGACCTGTTGTTCCCCTCGGCCGACGGATTCCATGACGGCACTGATCCGCGTCACGCGCGTTTCATCGGCGACGAGTTCGCCGGGATTGACACCTTCCCGTTCGCCAGCGCGGAGATCAGCCTGGTGGCTCTGAACCGTCGCATCCTGGCGTTGGCCAAGGCCCTGCTGGAGGAAGACGATGTTCACCTCTACGGCGCGGAGGCCTGGGCCAAGTACACCGGCGCCTGCGACTACGACCAGGCCCTGCACCGCGACTATCTCAACCACACCGTGCTGGTGCCCAGTACCACGCCGGGTTGCCAGCAGGTCGAGATGTTCGTCTTCCTCAACGACGTTCCCGACGAACTCGGGCCGCCGCATCTCGTTTCCCGTAAGCACACCGCGGACCTGCCCGCCGTTCCCAACTGGTTGCTGCGGCCGGGCCAGCAAGGTACCGATCGCTTCACGGCCGAGGCCGATCCACAACTCTACGAAGCGGAAGTCTCCGGTGCCGGGCCGGCGGGAACCGTCATCGCTTTCGAGCCGGGGACCTTTCACCGCGGTACACAGCTGAGCGCACCTCGGGGAGCGCGGTACAGCATGCATCTGTGCTTCCGGCCGGCCGGCCTGCAGTGGGGACAGCGGGTCGGTTGGGCGGCGAAGAGCTTCACGAGCGAGTGGGTCGAGTTCGTCAGCCGCGCCACCCCGCAGCAACTGCAGACTGTCGGCTTCCCGCAGCCCGGACATCGTTACTGGACGCCTGAGACCCTGGCAGGCATGGCCCTGCGGTATCCGAGGCTCGACCTTTCGCCCTGGCGCCCGGCGAGTCAGGCAACGCAGCTCTGACGACAGACCACGAGGTCTATCGCAGACGACCGTTTCCGAGCCACCGGCTGATCTGGACCGACGACGACGCCGTACCCACCAGCGGACCGGTGCACGACGAACTCGTCGCCACCGGCCGCGCCCTGCTGATCGCACCCTTACCCAACCGGGGCCTGCAACCTGGGCACATCGACGCGATCGAGGCCTCATCTCCGGAGCAACCCGTGCCGGACACCGGCAACGCCGACGGCCCGGATGCTTTAGAGATCGCCCGCCGCCTGCTGGGCGACACGGCGCTCGGGGCCTAACGTTCGGGAGAGTCCCGCTAAGGGTGATCTTGGTCAGGGTCCTTCGGCGCGTTGACGACGTAGACCTTGTCGCCGCCGATCAGCGGGGCGTCGGCGGGGCCTTTGAGGTAGGGCGCGATCGGGGCGTTGCGAACGAACGTGCGAGTGCGGCCACGAGGCGCTGTTGTTTCGGACGGAGGTGAAAGGCCACCGTCGCTTCGCCGTTGTAGCGGTGGGGTGAAGCAGGAGGCAGCTACGGAGCGAGGGTGGCAACTCCGGTGCCTGCCTGGTCCAGACACTGCTTGAGGCGCTGGAGGTAGGTGTCGAAGTCTTCGTGGTCTTGCCAGCTCTGGTAGGCGGTGACGCAGGCGGCGAGGGCCAGGTTCAGTTGCAGGGTGGCGATCATGGAGTCGCCGCCGGGGGCTTGGGCCATGATCCAGGCGAGCAGGTCGGTGCGGAGCTGTTCGCCGAACGCCTGGCTCGCCTGGGCGAGAGCCGGTGATTGCGCCTTCAGTCGGCGGTGCAGTGCCATGTGCTCGCGTTGGGCTTCATTGACGTCGAGCATGATCGCTGTCAGAGCGTCCCAGAGCGGCTCGCCGGGCTGGCGGGACTCCAGCAGGGTGCGCCACTGGCCGCGGGCTTCGGGGTCCTGGTCGAACAGTAAAGCTTCCTTGCTGGCGAAGTAGTTGAAGAAGGTGGCCCGGGACACATCTGCGGCGGCTGCGATCTGCTCGATCGTGGTGGTCTCGTAGCCCTGTTCGTCGAACAGTCGCAGCGCGGCGGCTCGGATGGCACGCCAGGCCGCCAGCTTCTTGCGTTCTCTCAGACTCAACGTGCCTCCTTCTTCGCCGATCATACTTCTTGCATCAATCTAACTTTAGACGAGTCTAGAAATGTGCGCTACAGTGGCGACGGCACCCCGGTGCACCTGCTTGAAGCACCGCAACAGACCCCAGCAAAGTCAGGCTTATCCCTGCCGGGGTGATCGCGAGGTGGCCGCAAAGCGCCCCGACCGACGCCACCCATTACCGGAGAACATCATGAAGACGATCATCATCACCGGTGCCAGCGATGGCATCGGCGCAGCCTCAGCGCGCCAGCTCAAGCAGGCCGGACATCATGTCGTGCTCGTGGGCCGCTCGCCGCAGAAGACGGCAGCCGCAGCCGAGGCGATCGGCGTGCCCTTCCACGTCGCCGACTTCACCGACCTGGCGCAGGTCCGCCGGCTCGCCGATGACCTGCTGAAGGCGTACCCGCAGATCGACGTTCTCGCGAACAACGCCGGGGGCCTGTTCGGCCCGGAGACCACCACCGACGGGTTCGACAAGACGCTTCAGGTAAACCACCTGGCACCGTTCCTGCTGACCAACCTGCTGCTGGACCGGCTGCTCACCTCGAAGGCCGCGTTGATCCAGACCTCCAGCGTCGGCGCCAAGGCGTTCGGCCACCTCGACCTCGACGACCTGAACAACGCCAAGAAGTGGAGCGCCAACAAGGCGTACGGCGACGGCAAGCTGGCCAACATCCTGTTCACCCAGGAACTGCACCGCCGCTACCACGCCCAGGGCCTGTCCGCTGTCGCCTTCCACCCGGGCAATGTGGCCACCAACTTCGCCAGCGACACCCCCAGCCCGATCCGCTTCATCTACCGCACACCGCTGTCCCGGCTGATCCTCATCAGCGCCGACAAGGGCGGACAGGCGCTCACCTGGCTGGCTGACGGAACGCCCGGAGTCACCTGGCAGTCCGGCGGATACTACGAGAACAACAAGATCGTCCCGGAGAAGAAGATGCACCCGCAAGCCCGCGACGCCTCCGTCGCCCGCGACCTCTGGACGAGCAGCGAAGCGCTGCTTCAGATGACCAGCGCATAACGAGGAGACCGAAACCGCATGCGCATCATCGTCTTCGGCGCCACCGGCATGGTGGGCCAGGGAGTTCTGGAAGCCTGCCTGCGCGACGGCGCCGTGACTGAGGTCCTGGTCGTCGGCCGCTCGTCCACCGGCCGCACCCACCCGAAACTCCGCGAGATCCGGCACGCCGACTTCACCGACTTCACGCCCATCCAGGACCAGCTCACCGGGTACGACGCCTGCTTCTTCTGCCTCGGCGTCTCCGCCCTGGGCATGAGCGAGGCCGCGTACCGGGCCATCACCGTCGACGTCACCCTGGCCGCCGCCCGGACGCTACTGGCCGCCAACCCCGAACTGACCTTCTGCTACGTCTCCGGGGCCGGAACCGACGGCACCGGAAAGACCCGCATGATGTGGGCACGCGTCAAAGGCGAACTCGAGAACACCCTGCTGCAGATGTCACCACGGGCACACATGTTCCGGCCCGCCTTCATCCTCCCGCTGCCCGGCGGCAAGGCGAAAACCAAGTCCTACGTCCTGCTGTACCGGATCGTGACACCGCTCTACCCCGTGCTCCGGCGGCTCGCGCCACGGTTCGTCACCACCAGCCTGATCCTCGGCGAAGCCATGCTCGAAACCGCCCGCGGTAACGCCCCGCACCGGGTCCTGGAAACCGGCGACATCAATGAGGTGGCCGCCTCCCAGACCCCGGCATCATGACCATCCGGACAGCCTGGCCGCCCGAGTCGTCCTCGGCATGGGCAAGCACCGATCTCTCTCGTGCTGGGGCCAGCCTGGCTGGCGCCACCGGGGACGCATCTCACCTATCACCCCAACGCGATCGGCTGACGACGCGCGGTCCAGCACCGCGTTCGCCTGGCTCTCGGGTCTAACCTTCGGGAGAGTCCCACTGGGGGTGATCTTGGTCAGGGGCCTTCGGTGTGTTGACGACGTTGACCTTGTCGCCGCCGATCAGCGGGGCGTCGGCGGGGCCTTTGAGGTAGGGCGCGATCCAGAGCGGGCGGTGGTCGCCGAGCGAGGGGTACCACTGGTTGCGCCAGTGGCCGCGGACGATCCACCGGTGTTGCCAGTCGCGGCCGGTGCCGGTCTGGTCGGCGTCGCGGGCGGCGGCGACGGTGCGTCGCAGCCGGATGATGCGTACATCGCGGGGCGGGAGCCCGGCGCGTTCGGTGCGTCGGCGTTCCGGTCGCGGCGTGGTCTGGTCCTCGGCCTCGGCCAGGTTGGCCTGCGCGGCGAGCTGGAAGGTGGCGAACACCAGCCGTGTCCAGGACAGGGTGCCGTGCTGGTCGTCGACGCCGGTGAGCATGTACTCCTCGGGCGCAGCGCCGTCGGGCCGCCAGGCAATCGCGGCCTCGTTGTCGACCGGCAGCGGCGGCAGCATGGCCCGGGCGTGGACGGCCGCACCCGGGTGGCCGGCGAGCAGGTCGTCGGTGGTCTTGTCGGTGACGGCGTAGAAGGACATCCACAGGCCGCCGGCTTTCCAGTGCGGGTTGTCGACCGGCCCCCAGGAGACGGCGACGATCCGGGCCTGGTCTTCGTAGGCCTCCCGGCCGATGCGCCGGAACTCGTCGCCGCCGTGAACGTCGGCCAGCGCATCGACGATGTCGTCGCGGCGGGCTTCTTGCGCGTCGTAGGCGGCGATCGGCTCGGCGAACACCGCGAACCCGGTCTTCGAAGGCAGGTCGGTGGGCCGGGGCGCGAACGCGGGCATACTCGGGTGTGCGGCGTTGAGCAGGGCGCACAGGTCCTCGTCGACGTACCAGAGGTCGCCGTCGCGTAGCCGGGAGGTCTCGGCGGCGGCCAGCGCCGGGGCGACGCGTTCGGGCGGGCCGGGCGGCCTGAGCTGCTGCTGGCCCATGAGGATGGCGTTGTAGTAGAACTGTGTGCCCTGTGTTCCGCCGTACCAGTCGGCGAGGTCGCGGCGCAGGCCGGGCACGTCGCCTGCGGTGTAGCGCGGGCCGGATTCAGCCATGGGTCGGGTCTCCGATCGAGGTCAGGCGGCGCGGGTCTGCGCGGCGACGGTCCGGAACGGGTAGGTGTACTCGGCGCCGCAGCCGGCGCACCAGGCGCGGAACAGAGCGCTGGTCGGGGTGTCGGCTTCGGCGGGCTCGACCTCGTAGCGCACGCCGCCACAGGTCCAGCTGCGAACGGCGCTGGCCTTCCGGCACCCGCAAGATCTGTTCCAGGTCACCGGCCTGCTCCGCGTCGACCGCACCGGACAGAGCCGCGTACAGTCGTGTCTCGGCCGTCTTCCGGGCGCTGGCCACGTCATCGCGCAGCGTCGTAACCCCGGGCAGCAGTACCCGCTCGGGGCCACCACCGAGTAGAACAACGCCTTCGGCCCGTCGCCGGTCGCCCACGCCTGATCGCCCACCCACGCCAGCAGTGAGTCCTTCACCGAGGGGTACGAGTGGTAGCCGTACACCTTGCAGATCTCCGCCTGATGCTCGAACCGGGTCGGCTTGCGTTCCAGGTACGCCTTAACGCACGACGGGTCGGCCACCTTGATCTGCGAGGCCACGTAGTCGACCACCACGCTCGGCACGTCGAGCGGATCCTCCAGGAACCGGCCGAGATGGCGAACCGTCACCAGTTGCAGGCTGAACCCCAGCCGGTTGTGATCACCGCGCTTGGACGCGATGAGGTCTCGGTCCGCGTCGTCCAGGAAGAAGAACCGTTCGAGGACCGCCTGCTCCGGCGGGCCGGTGAACCGGCCGTAGACCACCTCTTCGTCGGGAGTCAGAAAACTTCTCACGCCACATCAACGACCGCCACTATCGACGGTTATCGCTTGATCTTGGTTAGCGTGACTTTCCCGAACGTTAGTCCCCGAGCGCCGACACTGCGTGACCCCAGCGGCAGCGGGCGCTGGCGGCTGCCCGGACGTCGACGGTGCTCGGGACTGACTCCCGCTCACCGTCTCGATGCGTCGCGCCTGTGGCGCTGGGGTGTACCTCGACCGGAAAGAATAGGGCCCTTCCCGGTTGCTTTGCTCGATGATGGAGTGTGCTGCGTTTTCGGCATGCGAAGTGGGGGTTGTCATGAGCGCACCGGGGACGGATGCGGTGGCAGCCAGCATCTTGGCGCTGGCCCCCGTCGCGTCGTTCGTGACCCGGCGGCGGTGAGGCGGCGTGGGGCTCTCTTGGTGTACGGACGTGGGTGCCGCGGACTGGATCACGGGGTCTGCCGTGCCGTTCCCAACTCTGGTCACGTTCGGACCGAACGGGTTCGAGGCGTACGCGCGGCTGCGCTACATCCCGGACCCGCAACGGCCCGGGCAGAAGGAGACGGACGTCGACCTGCCCGACGACCATCCCTCGGACAGTGAGCAGGCGGCCCGGGTGCTGGACGTGTTGGCCGGGTTCACGACCACGCCGCAGGAGTGCTTCTTCGCCGCGTGGGAGGGCTACCCCGACCTCTCGCTGCCGCGAGGCGTGCCGCTGTTCGAGGTGCCGAACCGGCGGTTCGCGTTACTTAGGGGCCCGCTCAATGCCACCCGGGCGTTCTTCGCGGACAAGCAGCCACCCGCGTACGTGTGGCCGGCCGACCGCCGCTGGTGCTTCACCAGCGACGTCGACCCGCACTGGGCCGGCATCGGCGCCCCAGGGGCGGCGATCGACGCGCTCACCGTCGCCCCGACCTTCGACGTGGTGCCGGCCGACCCGGCCGGCGCGCAGCCGTTCTACTACTGACGCCGGGCGCGCCGACAGCACGGGAACGGCCAGGTCCCCGTCGCACACCAGAACCAGCAGATAGCACCCTCCCCGGACGATGCGAAGGTCGATCATGGCCCGTGCGTGCTGGCCAGCGTCGTGCTGAACGCCGGCCTTCCCGACGGTGAAGTACCCGCCCGCGGCATCGACGGCGGTGCTAGCGTCACGGGTCGTGAGACGCGTGACGATCGTCCTGGTCGTGGTGGTGGTCGGACTGTGCGCCGGGATCGGTGTCTACGGGCAGGTGCGCCGCCATCACCGGGAGGCCGCCATCGAGCGGGCACGTCAGGCGCGTACCCCGCTGCAGAAAGCGGCGGTCGGCATCGACCTGGCCCGCCGGGTCGGGGACGCCAGGCACTTCGCCGTGGTGCCGGAACGCCTGCCACCCGGTCTGGTCACGATGGAGCCGATCGGTGACGTCATGGAGGACGGGGTGATGGACGTCTACTCGTTTGGGGATCTGAAAGCGGTGGTCAAATATACGGCCGTGCCCGGAGACCGGCCGTGCGGTGAGCACACCTGCCTCCGCGACACCGAGGTCGGCTTCGTGACCGACGAGGCGCCGAGCCTGCGGCACGCCTCGATCTGGCTCACCGGGCAGGCGTCGTCGGCGGGGCAGGAAACCGAGGTCCGGCAGTTCTGGGCGAAGACCACATGGGTGCCGACCGCGGAGGCCGAGTGGTTCACCAAGCTCGCCTACGAAGGTGACGTCGGCTGAATCGAAGGCGAGCAGCGAATGTCATGGAAGCCGAACTCGCGACAGTTGAATAGACGCTCTCACCGGTACCGGCACTCATCTCGCCGCCCGGCCTCCGCCGCTGGTCGAGCCGTCCGTGGCGCTCGAACTCACCGACATTGATCTAGTCGGTCACCCCGAGCCGGCTCCGAAACTCGCCTCCATACGGCTCCGACTCTCGACTCTCGCCGACACAATCAACCACTTCAGCGGCTAACACTGGCTGTCCGTTGTCAGCGAACTATGTCCATGTCGGTGAAGGCTGTCCGATCAGCGGTCTTTGCCAGTTAACCGTGTCTCGGTGAGGACGCCGGTCAAAGATCGAAGAGCGATTCCTGTTGTGGCGGGTTGAGGATTCCGCGCAAGTCGAAGATGCTCCGTCGCCATGCAGGTTCCTGGCCGGCCTCCTCCCAGTACTCGGGAAGCCATGATGGTGCCGTGATCACGCGGTCCAAGGTCTCGATTGCGAGGTCGCGGAGGTAGGCCGGGAACTGCGGCATGGGTGTGGTCGGGCCTGGTCCGTAGGTTGATGGGACGTTGGCGCCGCCTGGGTGTTGCGCGGCGATCAGAGCTGCGGCCGCGACGGCTCGTTGGGCATCGGAGAACAGCGGATCGTCCGCTGTTGCCTTGGCGACACGTTCCAGAACGCTGCCGACCATTTCAATACGTGCTTCGGTTGAAGCGTCGTCCAGCTCGATGGCGAAGTCTGCGGCGTCGTCGTTGTCGAACGGCTCGACGTCCCAGGTGCTCATAGCTTGGCTGGCCTCCCCATTCTCCTGGGATGATCTTCTCACTATGGGTTGGTCGTCGCGAGAGGTGGCGATGCCTCGGGCGCGAGTTCGGTGAGCCAGCTGTGGTCGTATCCGAGTTGGTCCCAGCGCGATTGCAGCCATCGCCGTTGCCGGATGGTCGAGGTGAGCCACTGGTGGCGCAGTCCGTCGGTCAGGTTGACGCGACGACCGGGTTCGAGCCATTGGGGCAGGTTGCGGAAGATGTCGGCGATCTCGTTGGCTTGTTTCCGCCGCGCGGTGGCGTCGGGCGATGGGTCATCCTGGGACACCGCGGTGAGGAAGCGGATTTCGAGGAACGCCAGGTGCAGAAGGCGGGCGGTGGCTTCTTCCATGGCTTCCTGCGCTGGGAGGTCCGCGGCCGGAGCCGGCGGGATCTCGTCGATGATGCGTGGCGTCCAGGCGCCGGTCGTGCGGCGGGTCGCGATGTAGGTGCGGACGGCGGGATAGGACGGTGTGGCGTCGTGTTCGTCGTGTAGCCGCTGCCAGATGGCCTTGGCGGTGATCCGCGGGTCGGCGTCCAACATCGCGTCGATGTGTTCGCGGAGTCCGTGCAGCACCGTCGGCTGCCGTTCGATCTTCTTGCGGGCTGGTGGCGTATCGGATTGCAGGTTCAGGCCCTCGGCGTCCCGTTCATTGCCGCCCGCGCCGCCGCGATCCGTCAGCACGTGCTCGACACGCCCGCGCCGATCGTCGCGGGCGCGCTCGGCTACCACCAGGTCACCGCCACCCGCCTCGCCGCTGAAGCCGGCACCACCTGGTCCAACTACGCATCGGGGCGATGATAGATAGCGCATTCAAGCCGGGCTACCAGTCGTGCTTGTCCATGAAGTTGATGTCGCCGAGCACCGTGCGACACATGCGCGTGCTTGACACCAGCGCGGGCCCGGTCGCGATCGGACTGGCTCTGTCAGCGGCACCGTTCGCTCTTACTGATCTGCGGTCTCGCCAGCATCGATGCCTGGACGCCTGCCGGATCGCCGTTGCGTCGTCGAGCACGGCGATGAACCTCGCAAACTAGCCCAAGGACGAGCGCAGGGCTGCGGCGATCACGTGAGCTGCGCGGGCGCCCTCGCCGTCCTCTTCGCCGTCGATCCAGGTGTCATACCAGTCGTTGCCAGGACGCAGCATCAGTTCCAGGCCTGCCAGCGCCTGAGCCCGCAATTGGACGTCAACGCCGCTGATCACGACCGCAGCCTCGGCGCCGTGCCCGATGTCGTCCAGCTGCTTGGCGCCACCTGGCACGCTCAGCGCCACAACCGCCGCCGCATCCACGACGTCCTGCTCGAACCAGTCGAAGCCGCGCTCCCCGATCCGGGACGCGCCGACGAGGATCTCGCGCAGCATCGCGCGCCGCTCATCGTCAGTACTCCCGGCTAGTAGGTCGAGCAGATCCTGGCCGGAATCGCTCGCAAACGGTGCCGGTCCCCATGTCGCCATGCGTCGCAGTACAGCACGGCGGGGCAGCTCAATGCGACCGTGGTGACAGCCTCACCGGAGCCCGAGCCGATCGCGGCCCTGCTGCTCGAATACCTCAGCCAGCGCACCGATATGCGCACCGCCACCAATCGCGAGGCGTGCTGGCTGTTTCCCGCCCGCCTCGCCGCCGAGTCCGGCACGACCTGGTCCAGCTATGCGCCCGGTGACCACGGAAAGTAGCTGACTCAGCCGGTCGGTGCCCTCATCCGAGCCGAACACGCAACAGTTGATTAGGCGGTCTCACCAGTATCGATGGCCGACAGCCGCACGGTTGGTTGCGGAGCCCCGTGTGCTGGTGATTGTTCACGAGTTCGGGTCCCACCCGAGGCGGTTCCTCGATCGGGTGGATTCGATGTTCGTGAGTTTCGGTCCCACTCGCGCCGGTGGGAGCATCGGCTGGTCTGGACGGGAGCCCGCCGATGCCGCCGATGTCGGAGGTCGAGGTGTTCGCGGCGATCCGGCGCGATTCACGGGTTGGCATGTCGGTGCGCGCGCTCGCACGCACGTGCGTCCACACCAGCCTCGTCCACGGAACCCCCCTGCCGTGCGAACCGCTATGGAGCAACGGGAAGTAGTGATCCCGACCGGGAAGACGATAGGCAACACCACCGGCCACCCGCCTTCATGGACACATGCCCGCCTCTCGCGCGCGACGAAGACTCATCGCCCTCGCCACCACCGCCGCAGGCCTGCTCATCGCCCTCATCGGCGTCCGCAGCCTCGACGACCTCACCTTCGAACTCAGCACCGAACTGGCCGCCACCGCCCTCGTCGCCGCCTTCTGGCTCCTCATCCGCCTGGCAGCCCCACCCCGCGCCACCTGCCCCCACTGCGGAAACCACAAGACGATCCTCCGCGCCGCCTCCACCACCGGACACCTGCAACACATCATCGGCCTCGGCGCCGTCGCCCTCGGCGGCTGCCTCGGCCCGATCATCCTGATCGGCGGCTACACCGACCTCGACCAGGGCAACCACGACAACATCCCCCTGCTGCTCACCCTCGGCTCACTCACCGCGCTCGGCTTCACCGTCGGCCTCCACTGGGTACGCCGGCACCGCCGCCGCCCACCGATCAGCTGCAAGGAATGCGGCTACCACTGGCCCACCACCACCCGCTGAACGCCACCGGCGACTCTCGCCGGTGGCGTTCACACCCGAATCAGACCCCGTCGAGCACCGGAATCAGCGCCTGCTCCTCGTAATCCAGATGCTTCTCCAGATCCGACGTCAGCGCATCCACCTCAACGGCCAGCGCCTCCCGCGACAGACCCGGATCCGCCAGCGCCGACCGCAACCTCTCCAACAGCCCGGCCACCACCTCATGCTCGTCCCGCAACCGCGCGAGCACCGGCCCCAACTCCGGGTACGCCTTTTCCAATCCCGGGAACATCCCCTCGTCCTCCCGTACGTGATGACCGTGCAGATTCGCACACAGGGTCAGACAGTTCACCCGCAGCTGAGCACCCAGCACCGGACCCGAGCCCGCCACCTCCGCCCGGATCACCGCCAGCTCCCGGCGAAACGCGTCATGCACCACCCGCAACGCCTCACCCGGCGACGACGCGTTGAACCCCGGCGGACCAGGAATCGCCGCAAGCGCCACCACCGGCAACTTCCGCCCGGACTGCCGCTCATAATCGGCCCAGCCCTGCTCCTGCTCGGCCGCGCGAGCGAACGTCTCGTCCCGCTCCGCACCGGACAGCACGGTGGCGGTCGCCCGGTAGGAGAACGCCCCGTCCTCGACGGTGACGACCGGATCGGCCAGCAGGTTGTGCACCCACGCCGGATGACGGGGCGATCCGCCCGCCGACCCGATGACCAGGATCCGCTCACCGTCGGGCAGATACCCCAGCGGCACGGTGTGCCGGCGGCCGCTGCGAGCCCCGGTCGTGGTCAGCAGGATCAGGCGGGCGCCCTCGAACATGCCGCCGACGCGGCCGTTGTTGCTGCGGAACTCATCAATGATGGAAGTGTTGAAATCGTTCGGCATTATCCGCTTTCAAGAGTCGTGACCTGCAGGAACCGTAGGTACACGACACAGCGGCGGAGCACGGGCGGCAACAGGCGACCGTGGCGGCCGCCCGGCGCTCAAGCGTCAGCCGGGTGCCCCACTCGGTAATGGCCCAAGGCCGACCCGGCAGTCACGACGCCCACCCTAGCCGATCCCCGGGGTCGTCGGCGAAGCCGTCCTTTGTGTTTTTGATTGGGGTGCGGCTTGCCGCACTACCTGTAAGCCATCCTAGGATGGAACGGGACGCTTCCCGATCTTTGTTCTGCTGTCGGTGGGGCCGGGCGGTCCGGGTGCGGTAGCCGCCGACGAGCTTTCGGACGCTGTGGCCGATCTGGCAGTAGACGATCAACTAGCCGACGAGCAGTGCGGCTACGGACGTCGGTCCCCTTCGGTGCCGTGGTGTGTGCCGTCGTCCCGGGTCTCCTCCGAAGGCGGTCAGGCCGTGACGGGGTCGACGATCGCCTGGATGGCGACGAACCCGGCGATGGCGAGGACGAGCCAGGCGAAGACGCGCTGCAGCCGAAGGGTGGGCAGCCGGCCGGCGAACCGCCCGGCCACGAGAGAGCCGGTGACGGCGGCGAGGGTGAACACCGTGGCGACACGGTAGTCGATGGCGGCGTCGCCGGCGTGCGCGGCGAACCCGGCGGCGGAGTTGACCACGATGATCACCAGCGAGGTGGCGACCGCGGCGAGCATGGTCAGGCCGAGCAGCAGGACGAGCGCCGGAATGATCAAGAAGCCGCCGCCGACGCCGAACAGCCCGGTCAGGAAGCCGACGCCCAGCCCGGCGGCGATGGACTTCGGAAGACAGCCGCGCCAGTTGACGCCGCCACCGGGCAGGGCGCAGTCGCCGCCGGAGTAGCCGGTGCCGCCCAGCATCCGCCACCCGGCGACCACCATGAGCACAGCGAAACCAGCCAGGACCAGGCGGGGATCGAGCAGCCGGTTGACCGCGGCGCCGGCGAACGCCGCGGCGGCACCGGTGCCACCGACGATGGCGGCGATACGCCACCGCACCAGCCCGGCCCGCACCCGTGGTAGCAGGGCGGTGGCCGACGAGACACCGACCACGAGCAGCGACGTGGGCACGGCCGCGGCAAGGGTCAGACCGGCGCCGTAGACCAGTGCGGGGAGGGCGAGGATCGAGCCGCCACCGCCGAGCAGGCCGAGCAGGATCCCGATGAGCGCGCCGAACCCGATCGCCGCGATCATGACCGGTCCCGGCCCGGCCGGCCCGCACGGGCCGGCCGGAAACGGATACCGCGAGGACACGGCACGCGACTACCGCCGATCGCCGGTCAGAGCGGTGACGACCTGGTCGAGGTCGGTACGCGGGCCGCGGTTGTAGGGCAACGTGGCAAGCAGCATGCCCATCGCGCAGCTGTTGCTCAGCCCCGCGAACGCCAGGCCCGCGCCGATGAACGCGGCCACCCACTTCACCGGCTCCACGAGGGTGCTGACGAGCACCGCGGTCAGGACGATACCGCCGGCCACCAGGCGGACCTGCCGTTCCAGGTCCCAGCGCGGCGTGCCGGCGCTCACCGGCGCCCGGGCGGCCTGCCAGGCGGCGATGCCGCCGGTGAGCACCCGCAGGTTCGGCAGGCCCGCGCCCGCCAGCGCCTGTTCGGCCTGGGCGGCGCGCTGCCCGGACCGGCAGACGAGCACCACCCGCTCGTCGAGGTGGTCACGGAGCTCGTCGCGGTGCTCGCGCAGCAGGTCGAGCGGCACGTTGTAGGAACCGGGGATGTGCGCGGTCTCGAACTCGGCCGGGGTGCGCACGTCGATCAACCGCGGCGCGTGGCCGGTGGTGATCAGATGGTGCAGGGCGGGGACGTCGAGTGCGGCGGTGGGCGTGGTCATGTGGTGCCGGTGCTCCTGTTCAGTTGTTGGGAACGATGGTTCAGTTACCGGGAACGATGGCCAGGCCGGCCTTGACGGCGTCGGCGTAGGCGTCGTCGATGTGCACGACCTGCCTGCCGGCGCGCCGCAGCAGGCTGCCGGCGGCCGCGGCGCGGTAGCCGGAGCCGCAGTGCACCCACACCGCGCCCGGGGGCACGTCGGCGAGCCGCGCGGGCAGATCGGGCAGCGGGATGTGCACCGCGCCGTCGATGTGGTCGGCGCGCCACTCGTTGGTCATCCGTACGTCGAGCAGCACGTCCACGGCGGGCAGCCCGTGCGGCGGGGTGCCGGTACGGGCGGCGGCCAGGTCGGTGAAGGTGGCAGTGCTGAGCCGGGTGAGGCGGGCGCCGTCGCCACCGGCCCACTGCTCGGGGCTGCCGGTGGCCGCGGCGGCGGGCCGGTCGATGCCGATCCGGGCCAGTTCGCGCTGCGCGTGCGCCACCTGTTCCGGGTCGTCGCCGAGCAGCGTGATCGGCGCGCCCCACGGAGCCATCCAGGCCAGCCAGGTGGACATCGGACCGTCCAGGCCGAAGCTGAGCGTGCCGGTCAGGTGCCGGTGCGCGAACGCCTTACGCGAACGCAGGTCGACCACCCACTCGCCGTCGGCGATCCGGGCCGCCAGCTCGGCCGGGTCGGCGGCGGTGACCGGGGTGAGGTCGATCAGGTCGGCGCCGGCGGTGTTGCGGGCGCCCATGTGCGCGTAGTACGCCGGGTAGGCGTCCAGGCCGGCCAGGGTGTCGCGGACGAAGTCGCCGGTCTCCAGTCGCAGCGCCGGGTTGGCGGTGCGTTCCCGGCCGATGGTCGACTCCGGCGCGTCCGACTGCGTCGCGGAGCAGAAGCTGCCGAAGCCGTGGGTGGGCCACACCCGCGCGCCGTCGGGCAGCAGGTCCGCCAGCCGCCGCACCGAGGCGTGCTGGTGCTCGGCCAGGGTGTGGGCGTGCTGCCTGCCGAGCAGGTCGGTGCGGCCGGTGGTGCCGAACAGCAACGACCCGCCGGTGAACACGCCGGCCGGCCCGTCGTCGCCGTCGAGCACGTACGACAGGTGGTGGAAGGTGTGCCCGGGCGTGGCCACGACCCGCAGCCGCATACTCGCCGATATCGCGATCTCGTCGCCGTCGGTCACCGGCCGCCGGTCGAAGCCGACCTCGTCGTCCGCGGCCACCAGGTACGTCGCGCCGGTCAGCCGGGCCAGGGCCAGGCCGCCGGAGACGTAGTCGTTGTGCAGGTGCGTCTCGGCGACGTGCGTGATGCGCACGCCGAGCCGGCCGGCCAGGGCCAGGATCCGGTCGATGTCGCGCTGCGGGTCCACCACGAGCCCTACCTGCCCGTCGTGGGCCAGGTAGCTGCGGTCACCCAGGGACGAGGTCTGCACGACCTCCACACTCAGCTCAGTCACAGCGCAACTCCAATCAGTGAATACCCCCGGGGGTATGCAACAAGCACAATGCGATCAGGTTCTCAGCCGAGGTCGGTCAGGAGAGGGACAGGAAGAGCTTCTCGAGTTCCTCTTCGCTCATCGGCGGCTCCTCGCCGCGCTCGCGGGCGGCCTGGCATTCCCGCATACCCGTCGCGATGATTTTGAAGCCGGCCCGGTCGACCGCGCTCGACACCGCGGCCAGCTGGGTGAGGACCCGCTTGCAGTCCTCCCCGTTCTCGATCATCGAGATCACCGCGCCGAGCTGCCCCTGCGCCCGCTTCAACCGGGTCAACGCGTCCCTGAGCAGGACCGGACTCATCTCCACCAGCACCCACCTCCTCCGCCACCATACCCCAGGGGGTATCGGTTCGACCTCTCTCGTCGGCGCAGCCGACTGGTAAAGGGTGCGGCTTGCCGCACTCCCCCTAGTGCGTCCTAGGAAGATAGGTTGTCGCCCACGCCCCGGCTCAGGCCGCGTCCGCCCAGTCGACGATCACCTCGAACATCGGGGCGCGGCCCGCGAACATCGACTCCCAGTCCCGGGTGTCGTAGCCCCTACCGCGCGGCTGGGCCGACCACGCCGACACCAGCATCCGCGGGGCCAGCCAGAAGTACTTGGCCGCGCCGGTGATCATCACGGCCTGGCGGGCCTGCCCCCACGACATGAGGTCGCGCATGCCGCGGGCATAGCCGTCGATCACCGCCTCGAGGACCGCCGGCAGCAGGGACACGTCCACGTGACCGTCCCAGAACGTGTCCAGCGCCAGGTTCGCCGCGTCCTCCCCCACAGCGCCGGGTCCCGCGTACGCCCAATCGAAGAGCACCATCCGCGGACCGGAACCGATCAGATTCATCGGCCACACGTCGTGATGGCACAGGGTGCGCGGCAGCGCGTCCGCGGCCTCCAGCAGCTCGTGCCGGCGCTCCCACAACCGCCGCAGGCCGGCGCGCAGCGCGGGCGGCCAGGCGGCCCGCGCCGCCGGATGATCCCAGTCCAGGTCGTCCGGGACCGGCTGGGCGAGGGTGTAGTCGCGCAGCCAGTCGCGGGCCAGCCAGCCGATCGCCGGCGGCCTTCCGGCCCATCCGGCCTGCGCGACCCCGAGACGGTACGCGAACTCGCCCAGCTCACCCGCACTCCACCGCATCCCGGCCGTGCCCTGGACGTCCTCCATCACCATGCCGACCCCGCCGTCGGCGTTCTCCGAGATGTCGTACAGCTCCGGCGCGGCGATCCCGGCGGACGCGAACGCGGTGGCGGCCAGCCCCGTCCCGTACGCCAACGGCTCCCGCCGCCAGTAGTTGAAGTGCCCCGGCTCGTCACTGGCCGCCAGATGCGCGGCCGCCCCCGCACGCCGCGGCGTCACCACCTTGAGGACGCGCCCGTCCGCCAGCCGCCAGACGCCGCCGGTGACCTCGTTCGCCGTGCTGTGCTGCAGCAGCTCCATGCCCGGCATTCTGCCGAACGGCGAGCACGTTCACCGCCACCACCACGGCGATGCCGATCCACTCGTGCACGGCCAGCACCTGTCCGAGAAGGACCAGCCCGGCCAGGGCCGCGAACACCGGGTGCACGCTCATCACCACACCGAAGTACCGGGCCGGGACGCGGCGCAGCGCGATCAGGTCGGCCGCGTACGGCACCACCGAACTCAGCACCCCGGCGCCGACCGCGAACAGCAGCGCCGTACCGGTCAGCCGCCCCTGCGCGACCAGCAGGACCATCACCGGCAGGTACATCAGCGCCGACACACTGGTGGCCGCGGCCGGCGCCTGCAGCCCCGGCAGCCGTGTCCCGAGCAGCCGGTTGAGCAGGATGTACGACGCCCAGCAGCACGCCGCCAGCACCCCGCAGCCGATGCCCGGCCAGTCGCTGCTCCCGGACGGCAGCACCAGCACGTACACCCCGACGCCGGCGCCGGCCGCGCACAGCAGGTCGAACCGGCTGCGGGAGCCGGCCAGCGCCACCGCCAGGGGCCCGAGGAACTCCAGCGTCACGGCCAGGCCCAGGCCGATCCGGTCGACGGCCGTGTACAGCGACAGGTTCATGGTCGCGAACACCAGGCCGAGCAGGAGCGTCGGCCACCACTGCGCCCACGTGAACCGCCGCGGGTCCGGGCGCGCCACCGGCAGCAGGACGGCCGCCGCCACGAACTGCCGTACCGCCACCACCCCGGCCGGGCCGATCGCGCCGAACGCGTGCGCGCCGACCGCCGCGCCGATCTGGTTGCTGGCCGCGCTGCCCGTCATGATCGCCAGCCCGCCCGCCGTCGTCGTCATACCCCGCAGTCTCGGCAACAGCGGGCCGCGCCGGGAAATACGCTTCCCGGCAGATCTATACGCTGAACGTATGGATCTGCAGCTGCGTCACCTGCGGGCACTCGTCGCGGTCGCCGACACCGGCACGTTCACCGACGCCGGCACCGAGCTCGGCGTGTCCCAGGCCGCGGTGTCACGGGCCATCGCCGCGCTGGAGGAGGCGCTCGGCGTACCCGTGCTGGAAAGAACCACCCGCCGGGTCGCGCTGACCGCGACCGGAACCCAGGTCCTGGCCGGCGCCCGCCGCATCCTCGACGAGATCACCCACCTGCGGCGTCTCGCCGAGAGCCGGCGCGGCGAACTGCGTATCGGATACGCATGGGCCGCGCTGGGCAAACACACCCGCCGCCTGCAACGGGCGTGGGCCACCGGCCATCCCGGCACCCCCCTGGTCTTCGTGCACACCAACACGCCCAGCGCGGGTCTGAGCGACGGCACCGCCGACGTGGCGGTGATCCGCCGCCCGCTCGACGACCCGCGTTTCGCGACCGCGCTGATCGGCGCCGAGACCCGCTGCGCCGCCGTCGCCACCGACAATCCGCTCGCCCGGCGCCGCACCCTGCACCTGCGCGACCTGGCGCGCTATCCGGTCGCGATCGACGCGCGCACCGGAACCACCACTCTCGACCTGTGGCATCCCGGCCCGGAACCGGCGGCGATCCGCACCACGCACGGTGTCGACGAGTGGCTGACGCTGATCGCCGCCGGCCAGGCGGTCGGCGTCACCTCCGAGGCCACCGCCAACCAGAACCCGCGCCCCGGCGTCGCCTACCGCACGCTGCGGCAGGCGACCCGCATCGACGTCTGGCTCGCCTGGTGGCGCGACGACCCGCCGGCCGGCCTCGACGATCTGGTCCGGCTCAGTCGCGCCGCTTATGCTTCCGGTCTTCCTTGAGGGGTACGCGCTGAGCGCGCTTCAGTGTGGGAACGGGACCCGGGGGCGCGGGTCGATCTCGTCGCGGAACCGTTCGATGAGGTGGCTGACCTGGAGCATGTCGTCGGTGCCGCGGATCCGGTCCAGGTAGAGCGACCGGGCCGCCAGGCCGGGCAGGTCGAACGTGAAATACATCGCCATCAGCGGGTTCACGAACAGCGGCGTCCCGCCTGCGCGGCCGTCCAGCGGCACGTCCCCGCAGGCGCCGGTCAGGGCCGCGGCGATCTGGCCGTTGACGATGCTGGACCGGCCGGGCGTGCTCGTGCAGGCGTGTTCGACGGCGTCACGGTAGAGGGCCGCCTCCCGGCCGTGCGACGGCACCGTGAACGCGCCCAGGTAGTGGCCGTCGCGGTCGAGGGCGGCGATGTTCTCCAGCACCTGCACGTGGTTGATGCCGTGGTAGGCGTCGATGCCGAACCCGATGGACGCCACCAGCCTGGTCGGCACCGGGGTGGCGGCCACCGCGGCGAGGCTCGTCGCGTCCTCGACCGGGGTGCCCAGGGCGGCCTCGTCGCCGCGCATCAGGATGTCGGTGCCGCCGTCGACCAGGATGATCGCATCCAGGTCGAGCCGTTTCGCCAGCCGGCGGTAGGCGGCGCGCAGTGGGCGTACGCCGGTGCGGGGGAAGGCGTGGACCGTGGACGGCAGGCTGTGCAGGGCCAGCCAGCGGGCCAGGGTCCGCTCCGGGAAGTAGTCCTCCGGGCCGACGGTGCCGGCGGTGATCGCCGCTACCCCGGGTTCCCGCCAGACGGTCTTGTCGAGGGCGTGCAGGTTCACGATCGAGAGGCTGCCGAAGTGGACCGTCCGGCCGGTGCTCTGCAGGGCCAGGGCCAGCGGTAGCCCGGCGTAGACGTCGAACCCGCCGCCGGCGCCCGCGATCAGCACGCGCCGCGCGTCGGACAGCGCCTCGAAGAACGGCAGTCGCCACACGTGCCCATGATCGTGACTCGTGCCGTGGCGCGCACCTCCTATAGCATCCTAGGAGGATAGGTTGGGACCTGTTCGATAGAGTTCCGGCTATGGGAGCGCTGCGGCTCGAGCCGATGACCCACGAGCAGTTCCGGTCCTACCGGGAGGAGACGATCCGCTCCTACGCCGCCGATCTGGCCGGCACCGGCCTCACTCCGGAGGACGCGCTCACCCAGGCCGAACAGAGCACCGCCACCCTGCTGCCGGACGGGCTGGCGACACCCGGCCATCACCTGTGGACCGGCTGGGACGGCGACCTCGAAGCCGGTGTGCTGTGGATGCGGGTCCGCACCGAGGCCGACGGCCCGCACGCGTTCATCTTCGACTTCTTCATCCACGAGGCGGTCCGCCGCAAAGGGTACGGCCGGGAGCTGATGCGGGCGGCCGAGGCCCGGTGCCGGGAGCTCGGCGTCGTGTCGATCGGGCTGCACGTCTTCGCCCACAACCCGGGCGCCCACGCCCTGTACGAGCAGATGGGCTTCCGGACCACGTCGTACAACATGGCCAAGAGCCTCGTCCCGTGACTGATGGGCTGGACGCCGCCCGCCGGGGCCGGCCGCACCACCCCGACCGCGCGACGGACGGGACCCGGTTCGAGGTGTTCGTGGAGCGGCTGGACGCCGTTTCGTGGGGCCGACTGCATCACGCCTACGGCATCGCCGACGACGTGCCGGGCATGCTGCGGACGCTGCGCGACCCCGACCCTGAGACACGGGGCGACGCCCTCGGCGGGCTGCACGCCACCGTCCTGCATCAGGGCACCCGGTTCCAGGCCAGCCAGGCGGTGGTGCCGTTCCTCGTCGCGTTGATCGACGATCCGGCAACGCCCGACCGGGGCGACCTGCTGCGGTTGCTCACCGGCATCGCGATCGGCGACCGGCGCGACGACCGGCACGGATCGGGCCCTCGCACCAACGCTGTGGGAGCGTCCCGCACCGGATGTTCGTTCACCGCGTGGGAAGGCGGGGTGGTCAGCCCAGGGTCAGCGGGCGTAGGCCGGCCGCGTCGAGGCGGTCCCGCTCGGCGGGGGTGAGCGGGGCGCGGCCGGTGGCCTTGCGGATCACCGTGAGTGGGTTCCAGCCGACGGCGGCGACCGACTCGCGCCACGGCGGGCCGAACAGCAGGGCGAGCACCCTCTCCGCCGCCGGCTCGGTGAGCCACGGCGGCACGCCGGCGGCGTCGGCCACGTCGACTCCGTGGACCGTGGCCTCCACGATCCGGGTGAGCAGGAAGTCGCCGAGCAGCATGGCGTCGCCGTGGCGGGTTCGCACCAGACGGTCGTCCGGTTCGGGAGAGCAGACCGTGCGCACCTGGGCGGAGACATCGGCGAGGCGGGCGGCGAGGTCGCCGGTGACGGCCTGGGCGGTGCGCACCCGTTCGGCGTTGGCCTCGGCGCCGAAGCGGTCGTCGGCGCGGTAGTAGCCGGTCGCGCTCACGTCGGCGGTCCTGGGCTCGGGCGCGGCGACCATCGCGGGCACCCGGCCGAGCACGGTGATCACGTGCCCGACGACGTCGCGGACCGTCCACGGCGTACAGCGGGTGGGCAGGTCCCAGGCGGACGGTGGCAGGGCACGCAACGCCCGCACGAAGGCTTCACACTCGGCGTCCAGCGCCGTTCGCACTGAGATGATCATGAGAGGAGCAGCATACGGCCGTAATGCCCCCGGGATCGTCACGGGTTGAGCAGCATGCGGGCGTAGTGAGTCTGGTACCTGTCCAGGGTGGGCTCGGCGTCGGCGGTGGCGACCCGTTCGATGGCGTCGAAGACCCGGCGGTAGCTGCGGACGATGCGGCGGCCGCGGGAGATCATGCTGGTGTTGAAGAGGTCGACCAGGACGCAGCGGTCGTCGGCCAGGTAGAAGCCGTGGTAGGGCGCGATGGGCCACTCGGCGTCGTCGGGGACGATCCGCAGGGTCACGTTCGGGTAGGCGGCGACCTCGCGGATCCGGCCGATCTGGGCGATCATCTCGGCGGGGCGGCCGATCCGGTTGCGCAGGACCGCTTCGGTGATCAGGAAGACGAAGGCGCGGTCCGGCAGGAGCAGGATCTGGTTGCGGTTCATGCGGGCGGTGACCGCCTCGGAGACCGCGACCGCGGAGTCGGCGACGCGGGCGTCGTCCAGCTCGGTGTGCAGGTCGGACATGACGGCCCGGGCGTACTCGCTGGTTTGCAGCAGGCCGGGCACGACCGCGGGCTGGAAGACGCGGTGTTCCAGGGTGGAGACCTCGAGCTGGCGCAGGTCGCGCTGGCGTTCGGCGAGGCCGAGGTGGGCGGGCCGCCAGTCGGTGAGCCGGTTGTCGGCGTGTTCGGCGCGGGTGACGAGCTCGTCGACCTCGTCGGGCGGGAGACCGAGCTCTTCGGCGAGCAGGCGCACGTCGGCGGGTTCGGCGGCGACGGCGCCGGTCTCCAGCCGGGAGATCTTGGCCTGGCTCATCCCGACGCGTTCGCCGAGGGCCTGGCCGGGGATCCGCTTGCTCTTGCGCAGGCGGGCGAGGACGACGCCGACGGGTTCGTCGGTGGTCTGGCCCGGGGAGTCGGGCGAGCCGCTCATGTGTGGTGACCCGCCTCCCTCCACGCGCGCTTGGCTCCGATCTTAGGTGTCCGCCCGCACTGCGGCGGCGAGCAGTTCCGCCGGGATCTCGACGAGTTGCTCGCCGTCGGGCAGGTCGAGGTCCACGCTGTCGGCGGAAACCGTGTATCCCTGGACGATCAGGGTGCCCCGGTCCGTGCGGTAGACGGTCGGGCAGCTGCCGCCGCCGCAGAGCGTGGTGAGCAGGGTCAATTCGGGCGTATCGCCGCTATTATCGTGATTTGACACGGCCTCTGATGATACGCGGCCTTGCGAATATTCGGGCCGGACCTCACTCAAACACACCCAAAGGCGTAGCCGTGTCATCGGTTCGGGCGATTACGCGCTCCGCGCACGCTCAGCTCATTCATTCTCGCGAATAGGCGTTGTGACCTTCGTGCATAGAGCCGCATATTCATGGCAGAGAGACACGGAATCGTCACGACATCGCGGTCGGCAGGTTCTCGACATCGGGGTCATGGCTCTCGGTAGGTGCATATGCGTCGCGACCCGGCATCGCCTGGATCGGAGGCCACCATGCTCTTCCCCACCTCACTGTCGGCGCTGCTCGACGAGCCGTTCCTCTACCTGGCCGTCGCCGCCGTCTGCCTGCTCCTCACGCTCCGCGCTCTCCGCTCCCTCCGGCGGGTGCTCCTGCCGACCGGGACGCTGCTGCGGGCCGGCATCGCGGCGTCCCTCGTCGCCTTCACCACCACCCTGGCGCTGGCGATGGTCGCCGCCGCCGCGCTCGCCCGGTGAACCCGCGGGACGTGCCCGGAGGAGGAAAACCATGATCGAGTACGCCGTACCGGCCGCCGTGGCAGCCGTGGTGGTCCTGGTCGTCCTCACCGAGATCGCGGCGGCGGTGCTGCCGATCGTGATCGTTCTGCTGTTCGTGCCACCGCACGAGCGGGAGAGCCTGGCCCGGCTGCTCGCCGCCTGCGACAGCTCACGCCGGCTGCGCCTGTGGCCGGCGTTGCGGGCCGCCGTCCGCGCCCGTCGCAGCGGGATGGAGCGGGTACCGTGACCACCGATTCACCCCGG
Organism: Actinoplanes hulinensis; assembly: GCF_019429605.1. Lineage (NCBI taxonomy): Bacteria > Bacillati > Actinomycetota > Actinomycetes > Micromonosporales > Micromonosporaceae > Actinoplanes > Actinoplanes hulinensis. Next base: position 272,991 of record NZ_JAHXZI010000009.1, read on the forward strand.
CGGGCGCGTTGCGGCCGCGAGTGGGCAGGGGCTCGCGGGCCTGGTAGCCACGGCTCACGTAGCCCGTACGAGAAACAGGTCTTAAGGGCTTTCCCTGACAGGGATTGATTTGAATGCGTGAGAGAGTGCGGAGGTCCTGTCTCCTCGTCGGAAGGACCTCTCGTGCGACGACTCGCCGTACGTGTCACCGCCGCGCTCGCTCTCGTCGCCGCTGTCGCCGTCGCGCCGCAAGCGGCGTCCGCGGGCGGCGCGGCGCCACCGTTCTCCTGGTCGGCGTGCACCGAACCGCTGCTGATCGGGTTCGACTGTGCCACCTACGAGGTGCCGTTGGATCATGACAAGCCGCGTGGGGCGACCACCACGATCGCGCTGTCGCGGCGGCCGGCCGGGGATCCGGCGCACCGGATCGGAACCATCTTCGTCAATCCGGGTGGGCCGGGCGGCGCGGGGCGCAACATGGTGCGCGCCGCGGCCCGGATCGCGTCGCCGGAGGTGCTCGCCCGGTTCGACCTGGTCGGGTTCGATCCGCGCGGGATCGGCGGAAGTGACCCGATCCAGTGTTTCGGGACCGACGCCGAGGCCGAGGCGCTGTACGCGCGGATGACCGGTGTGCCGATCACCCGGGAACAGATCGCGAGCACGCTGGCGGCCAACCGGGAGTACACCGCGGCCTGCGAGGACAACATCGGGCCGCTGCTCACGCACATGAGCACGCTCAACGTGGCGAAGGACCTCGACCTGCTGCGGCAGGGCGCCGGGGACGACCGGCTGACCTACATCGGCTACTCCTACGGGACGCTGATCGGCGCGACCTACGCCAACCTGTTCCCGAAGAGGGTGCGGGCGGTCGTCCTGGACGGCAACGTCGACCCGGATCAACGGACCAACCACCGGCTGGCGAACAAGTTCGAGCGGGCCGGTGGGTTCGAGATCGCCCTGGACGGGTTCCTCACCGAATGCGACAAGGCCGGGGCCGCCTGCGCGCTCTCCGGGGACGCGCGCGGCAAATTCGACCGGCTGCGCGACCGGCTGCGATAGGGGCCGGTGGAGATCCCGGGCCTGGGGACGATCACCCTCGACGACCTGACCGGGTTCACCGGGCAGACCCTCTACAACATGGCGAGCTTCCCGGACGCCGCGCAGCAGATCCAGGAGGTCTACGACCTGGTCTTCGGCGACCCGGCCGCGCTGCGGACCGCCGGCGTCCGCCTGCCGTCGGCCCCGCCCGCGCGGGGCTGGCTCACCGACGACGCCTACAGTTACACCGGCAACGACGCGGGCTTCGCGGTGAACTGCGCGGACGCGCCGCTGCCGCGGAACCCGGCGCTCTATCCCGGGTTCGCGGTGGCCTTCGAGAAGGCCCATCCGACGTTCGGCCGGGCGGAGGCGTTCAGCGAGGTCGGCTGCGCCACCTGGCCGAAGATCACCGAGGCGTACGACGGACCGTGGAACCGCCGGACCGCGGCGACGATCCTGGTCGTGAACCCGACCTACGACCCGGCGACCCGGCTCGACTTCGCGGTCCGGATGACCCGTCAGCTCGGTGACGCACGGTTGCTGACGCTCGACGGCTTCGGTCACACCAGCAACTACAGCGCGTGTGTTACCAGCTGGTATACCCGTTATCTGATCGATGGCGACCTTCCTCCGAAGGGCACGCGGTGCGCTCAGGACCGGGTCCCCTTCCCGGCTGTCTGAGAATTGGCGGCGCCGGTGCCGACCCAGGCGGTCGGTACCGGCGGACCCGCATGTCACACTGCACCGGCTACCTTGATCGAAAGGCCGGTACGTGTCCTCGTTCGATGACCTGTTCGCTCAGCATGTCGCCACCGGCATGGCTCGGCAGCTCGACCTGAATGCGGGCATGGTGACGTTCGGCAACGATCTTCGCTACCCCATCCAGCTGCTGGGCACGGAGAGTCATGCGGACGGCACCTGGTTGTGGGCCTGGGCCAATCAGAGCGCCGGCGTCTCCCCGCACCTGCTGGAACTCGCCGGATGGCTGCGCGAGCACGGGCGCATCCACAACGTCCGCGAACTCACCGAGCCGGCGCTGCGCCTGGACCGCACCGACGGCCACCGCATCGCGCTGGTCGCCTCCGGGCTGACCGGGCGTTCCTACTACCGTGGCGCCTACCAGGGCGGCGCGATCTTCTTCCACCTCGAGAACCTTCCCTCCCGGGTACGCACAGCGGTCCCACCCGAGCGCACCTTCACCGTCCTCGGACAGGTGTTGCAGGCCTTCGCGGTCGACCATCGGACGGTCGTGGTGTCCTTCCTCAAGCAGCAGGGCTGGCGGGTCGACGACACCCCCGGCGGCGTGATGGGCCGGCACCCGGACAACTCGACGGTTCGTGTCACCTTCGACCACCTGGGCCGGGTCAGCGATCTGACCGGTCAGGTGCAGCCCCGCTGACCCGCGAGGCGAGCGCCGCGCCGACCGCCTCCTGAGGGGTTGTCCATGCGGACGTTGGTAGGTGCGGCCGGTCCCCAGCGCAGCGACGAGCACCGACAGGACCTGGACGCGGCTGCGTGAGCGCTGTTGATGGACGGGTCACAGACCGATGGCTGCGGCCGCGAGCTCGTACCGCCGAGCTTCGTCCTGCAGATCGGCGGTCTCACCTCCGGACACGACTCGCTCGTTTGTCGTGGCCAGCCGGAACAGCAGGGCCCGTGCTACCGCCGCCGCCGATACGTCCACCGTCTCCCACAGCGACGCGGGTGCGTCGTGCCAGCAGAGCGCGTCAGCCACCACGATGCCTTCGGCGTACGCGGGCGGCCGCCAGTAGGGCGAGACATCGATGACGGCCGGCGGGAGCCCGGACGCGAACAGGACGTTCTTCGTCAGGTCCCCGTGCACGAGCTGTGGGCGCCCCAACGGCTCGAGCGCGTCCTGCAGCCGGCGGGCCAGGGCGGCGAACTCCGGCAGGAACCGGACAGCCCGTTCGCCCCAGGCCGCTCTGTCCGCCTGTGCCCACCAGTCCTGTCGCGTATCGAGAAAGGCCGGCCGGCCGATATGGGCGACCGCCCGGTGAAACGCTCGGCCGGCGGTGAGGATCTCCTGCCACGTCGACACGGCGCAGTAGTCCGGTTCGGTGCCCTGGACCCGCCGCGTGGCAGACCATCCCTGCACAGCCCAGGCACCGTCACGGGCGCGGACCGGCGCTGCCAGCCGGAAACCGTCACCCGTCACGTCGGCGAACGCAGCGGCCAGCCACTCGTGCAGGGCGCCCCCGTCCGGCTTGAGTACCAACTCCTCCGCAGCCCACGAGGTGCCTTGCCCACCAGCCAGAGACCGGGCGGGCCCGTCGGCACCGAACGCGTGCAGGACAGTCAAGGGAGGATGATCGGGAGACATTCGGTGCACGGTAGAGGGCGGCCGCCGTTCTATCGACGAGATTTGCACGGAGGGCATCCGATCACGCCGCAGCCAACGCGCGGTCGGCCTCGTCTGCACCCACACCGGAGGCTGGTCATGCGGCTATCGTGTCCGGGTGAGCACCCGCGATGCGCCGGCGAGGATCGGCGACCTGCCACCGATCGGGCGGCCCGCCAACAGCGCCCTGCTGGCCGCCGGCGTCACCACCCTCGCCCAGGTCGCCACCCATCGACCGGCCGAGCTTCTGGCGATGCACGGGGTCGGGCCGAAAGCGATCCGCCTGCTGTCCGAGGCCCTCGCCGACCACGGCCTGACCTGGGCCGGCGAGTAGGTCAACGCGAACCGGCGAACCACGGGTCGCCGTCGCCGGCCAGAGCGAGCGCCAGGCAGCGCGCCTGGTGGGCGGGCAGCGGCGGCATCGAGTCCGGCGTGAACCAGCCGACCTCGACGGACTCGTCGTCGTTGACCCGGGCCTCGCCGGAGACGACCCGGCACCGGAACCCGAGGGCGAGCCAGTGGACCTGGTCGCCATTGGGGGCCACGGACAGGTCCAGTGCCTCCACCGACAGCAACCGCTCGACCTCCACCACGACACCCGTCTCCTCGTAGACCTCACGCCGGGCGCCGTCGGCCGGCTGCTCGCCGGGCTCAAGGCAGCCCGTGGCGAGAGCCCACTCCCCGTTGTCGGAGCGGCGGACCAGCAGCACCCGATCCCGTTCGTCGAGAACCACGGCGATGACGCCACTCAACGGCAGCGGGGCGTGACCGATCTTGGCGCGCAGGGCGACGACGAACTCGGGTACGGGCATGCGCGCCACCCTACGAAGGCCGCACCAGCGGGCGGGGTGGCAGCCATGGACGGGAGACGTCACCATGTCATCGAGCACGGCTACCAGCCGCCGGACGATTTCGTTGAGGCGATCTGCCGCTGATCTACCGCTCCGGGGCGGCGAGCGGACCCCATCGCGGGTCCGGGCGGAAGTCGGTGAGGCAGCCGTCGAAGGGGTCCTCTCTCGCCTCGATCAGGCCGGCGAGACGCTCGCCTTCGGCGCGGATCGCCGCCGCCCCCTGGGTGTCGTAGTAGTGGGGATGGCCGATGCGCTCGGCGAACTCGTCCTCGTCCTTCCACCGCCACGCCCGCTGCGGGGTGGCCACGATGTCCAGCACGTGATCGACGGTGTCCACGCCGCCGGGGCGCCGGGTGCACGGGGCTTCGAGGTTCACGTACCAGCCGTCGAAGACGCCGTCGCGGAAGAACCACCACACCGAGTGGGCGGCGCCCGGCGGCATCAGGATCAGCACGTCCGCACCGGTCCAGGCGGCCGAGGCCAGAACCGGGTCACGCATCCGGTCGAGGGTCACGTCGTGCAGCGTCCGGCCGTCCGCGTCGGTCATCCGCAGATAGCCGCCACCCAGCGGATGCCACAGCAGCAGCCCCGCCGCGTCGTCCGCCACCACCCACAGCGGCTGCTCGAACGTGCACCGCCCGCCCCGGAAGTAGCGGCGCGTCACGATGCCGCCTGCCTCGAAACCCAAACCAGTCAACCCCTTCACCGGTACGACGTGAGCGCGTGATGGAGGATCGCGAAGGCGTCACCCTGCAACTGGGTGACCGCGATGTTCCCGGCTCGGCCCAGCACACGGGCCCGCTCGCCGGTCATGCCCGGGACTCCAGGTGCGGGCGCAGGCGGGCCGCGTAGGGCTCGCGGTGCTCGGCGGTCATGAAATCGGGCAGGGGCCGGGCACGGTACAGGTCGTCGCCGTCGTACCGGGGCAGGACGTGCACGTGGTAATGCCAGACGTCCTGGTTGCCGGCGGGCTCGTTGTGCTGGCGCACTGAGGTGCCGTCGCAGCCGTACCCCTTCTTGAGGGCTATCGCGATCTCCCGCACCAGGTCGTGGACCGCGTGGCCATCGCGGGCCGGCAGGTCGTAGAGGTTCTCGTGGTGGGCGTTGGGCACCACGAGGACGTGGCCGGGGTTCTTCGGCCACCAGCGTGGCGAGATCACGGCGGTCGCCAGCTCGCCGCGGTGCACGACGGCACGCTGGGCGCCGGGATCGCGCGGGTCGTCACCACCTGCCACCAGGCGGCAGAACGGGCAGGCGTAACCGTCCGGCTCATGGTTGAACACACCGACCTCCATCGCTGCGGAGACCGTGACGTTAGCCGGTTTCCGCAGCGGCGAGCTATCCGATCATCAGGGCTGGTGGGGTCTCGGTGGTGCTGTGGTAGTTGCTGACCGCGTAGCGGCCGGGCAGCAGGCGCAGGTCGGTGTGCATCGGGTAGTTGATCCAGCCGTCGACCGGGACCTCGCTGACGACCGTGCCGTCCACCGGGGACAGGGTGTGCAGCACGCCCAGGTAGGTGAACGCCACGAAGCGGTTGGCGTCGGCGAGGGCGTCGCCGAGCCAGGTGACCGCGTTGCGGCGGTCCGCGGCCCGCACGCGCAGCCGGTTGGTCCAGTCGCGGACGCCGGGCCGGTCCGGCAGGTCGGCCACCAGCCCGGCCAGGATCTGCGGGTCCCTGGCGCGCTCCGCCGTGCCGGTTCGGGTCTCGTGTTCGGCGGCGTCGATGCGGCCCTCGGCCAGGGCGAGGTCGAGCAGATCGGTGGTGTGCTGCCGGTCGGCGTGCGAGGCGCGCGGGAGATCGGTCACGGCCGTCGATGCTAAAAGATCGACGCCAGGGGGTAACAACTGCTCGCTTTGTGGTCGTCAGTAGTGCTCACTAGTCGGCTATAGTAGCCGTCGTGAACCTCAAGGAATGGGCGGCAGCCACCGGTATCTCGTACGCGACCGCGCGTCGGCGCTACGAGTCCGGGACGCTGCCCGTTCCTACGTACCGACTCGGCCGGCTGATCATGGTCGGTGAACCGCTGACCGGCGCGACCACGGCCGCGGAGCAGACCGTGGTGTACGCCCGGGTGTCGTCGGCCGACCAGAAGCCCGACCTGGACCGGCAGGTCGCCCGGGTCACCACCTGGGCCACCGGACGGCGTCTCGCCGTGGACCGCGTGGTGACCGAGGTCGGTTCGGCGCTGAACGGGCATCGCGAAAAGTTCCTCGCGCTGTTACGCGACCCGCGGGTGACGACCATTGTGGTGGAGCACCGCGACCGGTTCGCCCGCTTCGGCGCCGAGTACGTGGAGGCCGCACTGACCGCGCAGGGGCGCCGGCTGCTGGTGGTCGATCCGGCCGAGGTCGATGACGACCTGGTCCGTGACGTGACCGAGATCCTGACGTCGCTGTGCGCCCGGCTCTACGGCCGCCGTGCCGCAGCGAACCGTGCCCGCCGCGCGGTCGAGGCCGCGACCGGGGGGCCGGCGTGAAGACCATCCAGGCGTACCGGTTCGCGCTCGACCTGACCCCGGTGCAGGAGCGAACGGTTCTCGCCCACGCCGGGGCCGCCCGGGTCGCGCACAACTGGGCGCTCGCCCGGGTCAAGGCCGTGATGGACCAGCGCGCGGCCGAGCGCTCCTACGGTGTGCCGGACGAGTTGTCGACGCCGTCGCTGTCGTGGTCCCTCGCGGGGCTGCGCAAGGCGTGGAACCAGGCGAAGTCCGAGGTCGCGCCGTGGTGGAGTGAGGTGTCGAAGGAGGCGTTCAAACACCGGCCTGGACGCACTCGCGCGCGGCTTGAAGAACTGGGCCGACTCCCGCTCGGGTAAGCGAGCCGGCCGACCGGTCGGGTTTCCCCGGTTCAAGTCCCGCCGTCGTAGCACCTCATCGGTGCGGTTCACCACTGGAACGATCCGTGTCGAGCCCGACCGGATGCACGTCGTACTGCCCCGGTTGGGCCGGCTGAAGCTGCACGAGTCCGCCCGCAAACTGGCCCGCCGCCTCGACAACGGCACCGCCCGGATCATGTCCGCGACCGTCCGCCGCGACGGTGGCCGGTGGCACGTGTCGTTCACCGTCGAGGTCGAGCGTGCCGAACACGCCCCGGCCCGGCCCGGCGCACCGGTCGGGGTGGACGTCGGCATCAAGCACCTCGCCGTGCTGTCCACCGGCGAGCTGGTCGAGAACCCGCGCCACCTCGTGGCCGCGCAGCGACGGATACGCATCCTCGGCAGGGCGCTGTCGCGCAAGACCGGCCCGGACCGGCGCACCGGCCGACGTGCGTCGAAGCGGTGGGAACGGGCGGCTGCTCGGCTCGGCCGGGCCCACGCCCGGGTGGCGAACCTGCGCCGAAACGGCCTGCACAAGCTCACCACCCGCCTCGCCACGACGTACGGCACCGTGGTGGTCGAGGACCTGAACGTCGTCGGCATGCTCGCCAACCGGCGCCTGGCCCGGCACATCGCCGACGCCGGTTTCGCCGAGATCCGCCGCCAGTTGGCGTACAAGACCATGTGGAACGGTGGGCGGCTCCTCGTGGCCGACCGCTGGTATCCATCCAGCAAGACCTGTTCGGGCTGCGGCGCGGTGAAAACCAAACTCGCCCTGCACGAGCGCGAATACCGGTGTGAGGCATGCGGCCTGGTCATCGACCGCGACCGTAACGCCGCCCTGAACCTTGCCGCCCTGGCGGCTGAGTTCGACACCGCCGGGAGTGGCCCGGTGGCTGGACGTGGAGCCGACCGGAAGACCCGCGTACGCGGGCAGGTGGCCGTGAAGCGTCAACCCGGCACCACGCCAGCGGGTCAGACCGGGACCGTCCCGCCGCAAGGCAGGACTATCGATCGTGTGCTCGCTAAAGCGCACTGAAAGGTAACGGTACGGGGTCAGGTCCGCTGGTTGCGCCGGTACACCACCCGCCACGTCTCGGTGTCGTCGCCGGGGGTGTCCGACCAGGGCGGGATCTCGCCGCCGGCGGCCGCGGTGAGGAAGCTGTCCGGCTGGAGCAGGCCGTCCTGCCAGGTGGCGAGTTGCCGGGTGAGTGTCTGGTGGGTGAGCGGATGCCACTCCCACAGCCAGGAGATCATGTCGTCGGCGCGCTGCTGTTCGCGGCCCGGCGTGACCTTGGCGAACAGGTGGGTGAACTCGGCGAACGCGTCCGGATCGCCGAACTGGGCGGTCATGGCGACGGCCTGGGCGCCGAGGACGACGGCGGTCCGTTCGGCGAGGCGGGACCGGTTGACGGCGGTCTCCGGGACGCCGGCGCGGGACAGCAGGGTTCCGTACAGGCCGGGGTGCAGGGCCGGGATGGTGCGCGGCCGGCTGGCGACGACCAGTTGGTTGATCTGTTTGGCGAGGGCGCCGGCCTCGGCACGGTTCTCGAAGTGCAGCCGCAGGCTCATCCGGTCGAGCACCAGCACCGAGTAGTGCTTGCCGTTCTCGACGGTCGCGCCGGGGACCTCGGCGATCGGGGTCTCCCGGACCAGGATCTCGCCGCCGCGGGTCATGGTGAGCAGCCGTTCCCCGGTGACCACGATCGTCCAGAGGCATTCGAGGTCGTCGACGGTCACGGCCACGATCCGCTCGCCCGGCCGCACTGCCTTGTGGACGCCGTCCTGCCCTTTGGCGAGGGCTTTGCGGGCGCGGCGGTGGCTGGTGGCGAGCACATCGGCGAGGGCCGGATCCAGCTCGGCGGTTCGGAACAGTCCCACGAGGCCTCCAGTACATGAGTGGCATTCCTCGTGTACTGGCGGACGAGGCGGGCCTATGGGTGCAGTGGATCCCAGTGGGCGGCGTAGCGCAGCAGGGAGCGGGCCAGGTCGGGGTGCGCGGCCGCCCACCGGGTGTCGAAGAGAAAGAGCTGGTCGTGGCCGAAGAAGCTGTCGATGTAGCGGGCCACCTGTGCGAGGTGCGGGCTGACGTCGGTCCGCGACTCGGCGGCCGGAGTCTCGGGCAGCCATTTGAGGATCTGCTCGTGGTCCGGAGCCGCCCAGCCCGGGCCCGACAGGTCGTAGCCGCCGAGCGCCGCGTAGCGGCGCATCGCCGGGACCATGTCCGTCTCGCCGGGACCGACGAGGGACCGGATGAGGCGGGCATCGTCGGTCCAGCCGTCCGCTGCGGTGTCGTCGGTGCTGGTCAGGTGGGTGGCCAGGCCCGGCAGCAACACGCCGGGGAAGACGATCGCGCCGTGCAGGTCCAGGTTCCGGTCGCGGTGGCCGATCTGCTTCCAGCAGTTGCGGACCGCGAAGACGGCATCGGGTCCGGCCACGGGGCCGACAGCCCGGACCGGCACCGTGTGGGTGAATGCCGTGCCGGGCGCGGCGGCGTCGGCGGGAAGCGGCCAGGTGTCGTGCAGCAGGTAGGCGATGCGGTCCGCCGCGTCGGTGACCAGCGCGTCGTCGAGGAAGTAGTAGGCGAGGTCCACTTCGTCGTCATCGGTGCGCACCCGCAGCGAGAGCTCGTCGAGCTGGATGAAGTTCTCGTCGTCGTCGGCCTCCACCCAGAGGTGCTCGAGCAGCAGCTCCCGCAGCTCGCCGATGGTCGCCGGGCACGGCAGGTCGTGTTCCGCGATCGCCTCGAAGATCGTTTCGAAGCCGTAGGCGCCGCCGTCGAGTTCGGTGTCGATCAGTGTCTCCGGGTCCTCGTGGTGCCAGGCGCGCTGGAACCAGCCGAGAACCGTCGTGCCGGGCACGTGGTGGACGTGTTTGCTGTAAGGAGAATCCCCGCGCCAGCGGACGACGAAATACACCGGCTGAGCTTAGATGTGCCGATGGGATCCTTTACGTCCTGATGCACAGTCCGTCGGTCGGGCCGCTGACCTGGGCTCTGGTCGCTGAGCGGCTGCCCGGGGCGATCGGGGTGGGCTGTTCGTGCCGGTGGTCGTGGGCGCGCTCACCCGTACCGTGAAACCTGTGTCTTCGTCGACGCGGCGCTGCCCGGCCGAGGAAGCGTGACCGAGGTCGCCTCGCCCGGGGCCGCATCTGCATCAGCTGGTGGATCCGGACGGTGTCGCGGCGGCGGTCCGGAAGCTGTCACATTCGGCGTAGCGGTGGTGCTTCCCTGATGTGAAGCAGTTGTTGACCGAGCGGGAGGGCGCTGTGCCGGCCTCCGTGCGTTCCGATCTCGAACACATATTCCGCTCCGCGTACCCCAAGGTGGTCGGGGTGGCGGCCCGGGTGCTGGGGTCGCGGGACGAGGCCGAGGATGTCGCCCAGGAGGCGTTCCTGGCGTTCGGCCGCAGCAGTGTCCCGGCGGGTGAGGCGGTGGGCTGGCTGTGTGTGGCGGCCGCCCACACCGCGCTGAACCATCTGCGTTCCGGGCGGCGGCGGGCCTCCCGGGAGGAGGCCGCCACTGACGGTGGTCACTCGACCGCGCCGGATGTCGCCGACGCGGTGGTCACTCTCGACGAACGCCGGAGGGTACGCGCGGCGCTGTCCCGTCTCCCCCGCAGGCAGGCGATCGCCCTGGTGTTGCGGCACAGCGGCCTGAGTTACGCCGAGGTCGCGGCCGCTCTCGAACTCTCCCCCGGCAGCGTGGGCACCACCGTGCGGCGCGCCGAGTCCGCTCTTCGTAAGGAGTTGGGTCATGCCTCACCCGAGTGACGGTCTGCTGCGCCGTCTCGTCGACGAGCCGGACGGGGTCGCCGACTCCGACCGCGAGCATGTGACGTCGTGTGGGCAGTGCCGGTCCCGTCTCGTCGAAACGGAGGCCGAGGCTCTGCTGGTCGAGTCGGCGCTGCGGTTCGACGTGGAGCCGGACGTGGACGCGGCCTGGAATCGCCTGGTCACCGGGGAGCCGGTGGCCGCGCCGGTACGTCACAGGCGCAGGTTCGCGGTGCGCAGCCCGTTCGTCGCCGTGGTCGGGGTGGTGGCGCTGCTGGGCGGGGCTTCGGCGGCCGCGGCCGGGGACTGGTTCCAGATCTTCCGGACCGAGCACATCGCGCCGGTGACCGTGGAGCAGGCCGATCTGGTCGCGCTGCCGGATTTGTCAGACTATGGTGTTATGACCGTCACGGAACGGCCGAATGTCCGCAATATCGAAGGCGCCGGTGAGGCGCGCCGGATCACCGGACTTCCCACTCCGCTGGTCAAGGAACTGCCGCGCGGCGTGACCGGGCAGCCGAGGTTCGTGGTGGGCGATCAGATAAAAGGGATTTTTACCTTTGATCAGGATAAGGCGGAGGCAGCTCTCGGCCAACCGCTCCCCGAACCGCCCGCCGGACTGGAGACCAGCCAGTTCAGCCTCACCGCCGGCCCCGGTCTGGCCGCCGTCTGGTCCGAGGCCCGCGGCGTGCCGGCGCTGATCGTCGGCCGGGTGAAGGCGCCGGCCGCCTACTCGACCGGGGTGCCGTTCGAGACCGGCCTCGACTACCTGCTCACCCTGCCCGGCCTGCCGGCGACGGTCGCCGACCAGTTGCGGAGTTTCAAGAACGCCACCACCCTGCCGCTGCTGGTGAGGTCGGCGACGCAGGTCAGCTTCACCACGGACGTCAACGGCACACCGGCGACCGTGCTGGCCAGCCGGGACGGGGCCGTCTCCACGGTCGTCTGGGTGGAGAAGGGGCACGTCAACGCGGTCGGCGGCACGCTCAGCACCGACGAGGTCCTCGACGTGGCCCGCAACCTGCGATGGAAGCAGTGACCGACTCCCCCGCCGTGTGGGCCTCCCACCTGCGCAAACGCTACCGGAAGCGGGTCGCGGTGGACGGCGTGTCGTTCACCGTGGCCCGGGGCGAGGTGCTCGGGCTGCTCGGGCCGAACGGGGCCGGCAAGACCAGCGTCATCAAGATGATGCTCGGCCTGGTCCGGCCGGATGCGGGCGAGGTGATGCTGCTCGGCCGCCCGAACACCGATCCACGGTCCCGGGAGAGGGTCGGCTATCTGCCCGAACTGTTCCGCTACCAGCCGTGGCTCACCGCCGACGAGGTCCTGGCCCTGCACGTACGCCTGGCGGGGGTGACCGTTTCGGATCGCGAACGTCGTGACGGGCTCGGCCTCGTCGGTCTCGCGGACCGGGCATCCGACCGGGTGGGCGGCTTCTCCAAGGGCATGCAGCAGCGGCTCGGTCTCGCGGTGGCGCTGGTGGCCCGGCCGGAGCTGGTGGTGCTCGACGAGCCGACCAGCGCCCTCGACCCGCTGGGCCGCGCCGACGTCCGTGACCTGCTGCTGTCGCTGAAACAGCGGCGGGTCGCGGTGCTGCTGAACTCGCATCTGATCGGTGAGGTGGAGCGGGTCTGCGACCGGGTGCTGATCCTCGACCGGGGCCGGGTGGCGGCATCCGGCACCCTGGCCGAGTTGCTCGGGCGCCGAAAGCTGCGCCTCCGTCTCGAAAACGTCCCGGACGGGCTGCTGGACCCGTGCGAGAGAAGCGGTGACCAATACACCGTCGCCATGCCCGACGACGTCCCCGCGCTCGTCGCCGACCTGGTCGAACACGGGGTACGGGTGCACGCCGTGGAACCGGCCCGCGCCACCCTCGAGGAGCGGCTGCTCGACATCCTGCGCACCCACCCGGAGGAGCACCGGTGACCGTCCTGACCATCGCCACGCTGACCCTGCGGGAGGCGTCCCGGCGCCGGGTGCTGCGGTCGCTGGCCGTCCTTACCGTGCTGCTGCTGGCGCTCAGCGCGTGGGGCTTCTCCCGGATCGACGCCGAGTTCGGGGGCCTGACCAGCGGTGAGGCCAAGGTCGCCGGGTCGACGGTGCTGAACCTGGTGATGTTCGGTTACAGCCTGATCGCCGCGCTGGGCACCGCCTTCCTGGCCGGGCCCAGCCTGGCCGGGGAGGTCGAGTCCGGGATCGCGCTGGCCATGATGACCAGGCCGATCCGCCGCTGGTCGGTGCTGCTCGGCAAGTGGCTGGGCCTGGTCGCGTTCGGATCCGGGTTCGTGGCGGTCGCCGGGGTGTCCCAGTTCCTGATCGTGTACCTGACCGTCGGCTACTGGCCGCCGCATCCGGTGACCGGCCTGCTGCTGCTGGCGGGGCAGACGGCCGCGCTGCTCACCCTGGGTCTGCTGTTCGCGACCGCGATCTCGCCGATGGCGTCCGGAATCGTGGCGGTCGGCCTGTTCGGCGCCACCTGGATCGCCGGGGTGGTCGGGTCGGTCGGCGAGGCCCTCGGCAATCCGAGCCTCGCCCAGGTCGGGGTGGTGTCGCGGATGCTGCTGCCCACCGACGGGCTGTGGCGTGGCGCGATGAACGCGTTCCAGGATCCGGCGCTGCTCGCCCAGATCGGCACCGGCGTGGAGGAGTCACCGTTCCTGAGCATGGCGCCGCTCACCCCCGCCTACCTGACGTGGGCGGCGATCTGGACACTGCTGGTGCTGGGCCTGGCCGCCCTCGGTTTCCAGCGCCGCGACCTGTGACGGCGCGCCGATTTCGCCACGGGGGACGAATGGGGCAAGATCACCAGATGCTCGACGAGGACCTGCCCGCGCTGCCCGACCGCCTCCAGCGGATCCTTCTGGCGATCCGGGACTCGGTCGTCAAACACGGTTACGCGCCGTCGACCCGGGAGATCGCGGACGGGCTGGGCATGTCGGCGTCCACGGTGAGCCGGCATCTGCGCACGCTGGAGGAGTTCGGCTACCTGCGGCGCGGGCGTGGCGTGGCGCGGCCGGTCGACGTCCGCATGTTCCTGGAGACCGAGCCGGTGCGGTCCGACGACACGGTCGGGGTCCCGCTGGTCGGCACGATCGCGGCGGGCGCCCCGATTCTCGCCACCGGCGACGACACCGAGGAGTTGCTGAACCTGCCGCGCGACCTGGTCGGCCGGGGCACGCTGTTCAGCCTGCGGGTGCAGGGCGACTCGATGGTCGACGCGGCCATCTGCGACGGCGACATCGTCGTGGTCCGCCAGCAGTCCGAGGCGTGGAACGGCGACATCGTCGCCGCGATGATCGACGACGAGGCGACGGTCAAGGTCTTCCGGCGGCGCGGCGGCCACGTGCTGCTCGAGCCGCGAAACCCGGCTTACCAGCCGATCCCCGGCGACGACGCGGTCATTCTCGGCAAGGTCGTCACGGTCCTGCGCCGCATCTGACCCCTCCGCTTGAGCCGCGGTCGTTTGACGTCTTTCCGACTGTCCGACCCCGTCTCGACGGCCACTGGTGTATCGATGATGACCGCCGGGCACCACCTGGATCGCTGCCCGAGGCCACATCCTGTCGGGAACACTCGCCGCCGCGGACCCGTACAGCCGGATCGAGGCGAGGAGGTGACCGGACATGGACGGATCCGAATCTTCCCAACCACAACCCCGGATCGACGGCATGGTGCCGATCAACTTCGGCCGACATGTAGAGGTGCATCGTCTCGCGGTCGCCGGCGGCGAAACGCGGATCGCCCGCGCCACCGGTAAGGGGCTGGGCCAGGTGCTGTTGCCCAGATCCCGGTTCGCCGAGGCGCATGCCATCGCTACCGCGACGCTGACCCTGGGCCCGGACGCCGGCGCCTTCTACGATCGGGGCTGGGCCCGCCGGGCGACCGGCCGGCCCCAGCCGGCACTGGACGACTACCAGCAGGCCCTGCACCTGTACCAGCGGGTCGGCGATCACGGCAACGAAGCCGCCACCCTCAACAACATCGGCAACGTGCACAACGGGCTGGGCGACCGGCGACAGGCGCTGGACTACTACCAGCAGGCCCTGCCCATCCTGCGGGAGGTCGGCGACCGGACCGGCGAAGCGGTCACCCTCAACAACATCGGCCTCGCGCATGACGGGCTGGGCGACCGACAGCAAGCGCTCGACTACTACCAGCAGGCCCTGCCCATCACCCGGGAAGTCGGCGACCGGGCCACCGAAGCCACCACCCTCAACAACATCGGCAGCGTGTACGGCGGGCTGGGCGACCGGAGGCAGGCATTGGACTACCTTCACCGGGCCCTGCCCATCAGCCGGGAGTTCGGCGACCGGGCCGGCGAAGCGGTCACCTGGTACAACATCGCGATGATCCACCGGGCTGACGGCGACCTCGCCCTGGCCGTCGCCGAACTCGAACGCGTCGTCGACCTCGACCGGCAGGTCGAGCACCCCGACCTGGCCGACGACACCGCCATGCTGGAGCAGGTACGTCACGAACTGGCACAGAGCCACACCGAATTCTGATCATTTGCCGGCCGGGAAGGTCAGGTGCGGGTGGTGCTGGTGAGGTAGCCGGGGAGGCGGATGTGGTCGCCGTTCCAGAATGCGGCCACCTCGGTCGGGGTGACCCGGGTGTTCGTCCAGTCGGGGGCGGTGAAGACCGACCGCAGGTAGTCCTCGGTGACGCCCCAGCCCTGGCCGGCCTCGACGCCGATGGCCAGCACGAACAGGCTTCCGCCCGGGACGAGGAGGGTGGGCAGCAGGGCGAGGTAGCCTTCCACCCCGCCCCAGCGGTGCAGGCTGTGCAGCAGGCCGGAGTCGAACACGATGTCGAACGGATCCATGGCCAGCTCGATGACGTCGCAGACCCGGAAGTCGACGGTCACCGCGGCGGCGACCGCTTTGGTGCGGGCGCGTTCGATCGCGACCGACGAGATGTCGACAGCGGTCACCTGGTGGCCGCGGCGGGCGAGGGAGATCGCCAGTTCGCCGGTGCCGCAGCCGAGGTCCAGGACGGACGCCCCGCGCGTCACCACCGCGGCGAGCGCGGGCTGCGGTCCGCCGATCTCCCAGGGCGTGGCGCCCTCCTGGTAGATCTCGTCGTAGTCGGGCATCACGGCTCCTCGACGCCGCTGATCCGG
This sequence comes from Actinoplanes hulinensis, assembly GCF_019429605.1. Lineage (NCBI taxonomy): Bacteria > Bacillati > Actinomycetota > Actinomycetes > Micromonosporales > Micromonosporaceae > Actinoplanes > Actinoplanes hulinensis. The sequence goes on from NZ_JAHXZI010000009.1 coordinate 288,926, forward strand.
TATTTACGGACGTCGGCGGCGGTGATCGGCGGCGGCTCGGGCCCGTCCCCGCCGGTTTCGCGGAAGCGGTGCAGGTGCTCGTCGGACTCCCAGCGCTCGTACACGTTGATCCGGGTGGGGTCGATCGGGTCGGCCGCCTGCGCGAAGTCGAGGCATCCGCCGGTCTCGCGGGCCAGCCGGGCCACGTCGGCGACGGCCGCCAGGTAGTCGTCCCGGTCGGCCGGGTCGACGTGCAGTTCGCCCGCGATGATGATCAAAATGCCTCCCGGGTCCGCCAACCGGCCTCTCTGCGACTTTATCCGCGTCGAGGGCCGGGCCGCGATCACGGCCCGGCCCTCGACGTGGTCAGTACCGGTACTGCGCCACGAGGCTCTGCAGCTCGGTGCCCATGCGGGCCAGGTCCGCGCTGGCCTGCCTGGTGTCCTCGACACCGGTCGCGGCCAGCTGTGAGGCCTCGGCGACACCGGCGACGGTGGTGGCGATCTCGGTGGCGCCCGCCGCGGCGTCGGCGACGCTGCGGCTGATCTCGCTGGTCGTCGCGGCCTGCTCCTCGACGGCACTGGCGATCGTGGTCTGGTAGTCGTTGATGCGGGCGATCACGTGGGTGATCTCGCCGATCGCCTCGACCGCGCCCTTCGCGTCGGTCTGGATGGCCTGCACCCGGCGGGAGATCTCCTCGGTGGCACGGGCCGTCTCCTGGGCCAGGTCCTTGACCTCGGTGGCGACGACCGCGAAGCCCTTGCCCGCCTCGCCGGCGCGGGCGGACTCGATGGTGGCGTTCAGCGCGAGCAGGTTCGTCTGCTCGGCGATCGCGGTGATCACCTTGATCACGGCGCCGATTTCGGACGACGACACGCCGAGCTTCGCCACGGTGGCGTTGGTGTTGCCGGCCAGGATGACCGCGTCTTCGCCGACCCGGGCCGCCTCGGTGGTGTTCTGGGAGATCTCGTTGATGGAAGCGCCCATCTCCTCGGTGCCGGCCGCGACGATCTGCACGTTGTGCGACACCTGGTCCGCCGTGTCGGCGACCTGGGTCGCCATGCGGCTCGCGTCCCCGGAGCCGACCGCCACCTGGTCGCTGGTGACGGACAGTTCCTCGGATGCCGCGGCGAGCGTGTCGGCGTTGCCGCCCACGGCGCGGACCAGGACCAGGCTGCGTTCCAGTTCCTCGTTGAACGCGTCGGCCAGTTGTCCCAGCTCACGGCTGCCGGCCGGCTGGAGCCGGAACGACAGGTCGTAGACGTCGCGTTTGCGGAGCGCGTCGGTGTAGCGGACCACGATCCGCCCGACCTTGGACTGCAGCAGGAACACCACGCCGCCCATCACCAGCGGCAGCAGGACGGCCAGCGCGATGAGCAGATGGATGGCGTTCTGGATCGACTGCTCCGCGTCGCTGACGACGGCCGCGGCCCGGTCGTTCAGCAGTTCCTGGAAGTGCTGGAGCGGCTCGGTGATCACCGCCTTGTCCGCGTGGTACTTCTCGTCGAACATGATCGTCCGGGCGACCGCGAGCTTCTTCGCATCGCTGAGCGCCGCGTCAGCCTCGGACAGTTCGACGTCCGCGATCGCCGGCGGCATGTCCGCCTCGGGCACCCCGGTCGCTTCGAGGACCAGCCGCTGTGATCGCGACTCGGTCTCGACCAGCGCGTCGGAGTTCGCCTTGGCCTCGTCGACCAGCGCCAGTTCGTCCGGGGTGGCGCCGAGTTCCTCGAGCTGGCTCACCGCCTGGTCGCGGGTCCTGGTGGTGTCGATCTCGTGCCAGTACGCGCCGAGGTGTTCCGCCTCGGTCGTGACGGCGTACTGACGGGCCTGGTCGGTCAGGAAGTCGGAGGCGCCGAGAAGCCGCACCCCCAGCGCGGCGAACCTGTCCTGGCGGTCGGCGGCCGTCTGTTGGTCGTCGACAGCGTCGCTGGTCAGGCTGACGCCGAGGACCAGGAGGCCGGTGATCAGGCCAAGGCTGCCGACGGCCACCTTGCTGACGGTGGATTGCCGTACCGCGGCCCGCTTCGGGATCGACAAGGGGCTTCTCCTCGCTGTCGCTTCGGGAACGTCTCCCGCAGCGATCGGCCGTCGCCACGACCGAATGAGGCGCGTCTCACGTAGTGAAACCCTGGTAGTCAGGTGAGTCGGCGCAGCAGGGTCTCCACGCCGTCGAGGAGGCGGTCGAGGCCGAAGCGGAACGAGCGGGCCGGGTCGCCGATCGCGTTGTACTCCTGGCCGGCGGCGGTGCCGACGCGCCCGGAGAGCGGGTAGGCGCCGGGGGGCATCACCCTCTCCAGGACGGGCGCGTTGGCCTCCCACCATTCGGCGTCGCTGATGCCGGATTCCTCGGTGGTGCGGCGGGCCAGGATCGACGTGCGGGCGGAGCCGGCCGTGAAGTCGCAGACCATGGTGAGCACCTGGTCCATCTCCAAATCGGCGAGCCCGTAGCCCTCCATGGCTTCTAGCTGCCACTCGTAGCGGGCGGAGCCGTGCGGGCCGATCCACGGCCGGCTGGACTCGACCTGGAGCAGCCACGGGTGGCGATGGAACTCGTCCCACATGTGCCGGGCCACCCCGGCCAGGCGGTCGCGGAGCGGGCCGGCCGGGTGCGGTGGGTGCGGGGTCTCGCCGATGACCTCGTCGACCATGAGGCCGATCAGTTCGGAGCGGCCCGGCACGTACGTGTAGATGGACATCAGTTTGAGGCCGAGCCGGTCGGCGACCTTGCGCATGGAGAATGCGGGCAGGCCGTCCTCGTCGGCGACCGCGATCCCGGCCCGGATGACCTCGTCGACGCTGACCCGCTGTTTCGGGCCGCGGGTGCCCTGCGGGGTGCCCAGCCGCGAGCGCCACAGAAGGTTCAAAGTCCGGTCCGGTTCCATTGGCACAGACTACCCCGTGAGGTGTACGGTGTTCCGCGCCACGATTTTCCGTAAGGCATACGGAGTTAAGGAGCTTTCCTGTGGACACCCTGCTCGCCGAGGGACTGCGCAAGAGATATGGCGACCTCGACGCCCTGGACGGCTTCGACCTGCACGTGCCGGCCGGGGTCATCCACGGCCTGCTCGGGCCGAACGGCGCCGGCAAGACCACCGCGGTGAAGGCCCTGACCACCCTGATCGACCTGGACGGCGGAGTCGCCCGGGTCGCCGGCTTCGACGTCCGCGGTCAGGCCAGGCGGGTGCGCGCGAGCATCGGCCTGGTCGGGCAGAACCCGGCGGTCGACGAGATCCTCGGCGGCCGCCAGAACCTGGTGATGTTCGGCCGCCTCTACGGCCTTTCGAAGGCGGACGCCCAAGCCCGCGCCGGCGAACTGCTGGACCTGTTCGACCTGACCGCGGCGGCCGAGCGGGCCGTTTCCACGTACAGCGGGGGCATGCGCCGCCGCCTCGACATCGCCGCCGGGCTGGTGCTGACCCCGGCCGTGCTGTTCCTGGACGAGCCGACCACCGGACTCGATCCGCGGGCCCGCAACGAGGTGTGGACCAGCATCCGGGAGACCGCGGCCCGCGGCACCACGGTCCTGCTCACCACGCAGTATCTGGACGAGGCCGACCAACTGGCCTCGGAGATCTCGGTGATGAACCACGGCCGGGTGATCGCCGAGGGCAGCCCCGAGGCCCTGAAACGGAAGATCGGCGGCGACCGGGTGACCGTCACCCTGCACGGGCCGCTCGACGAGGCCGCCCGCGCGCTGGGCGGAACCGTCGACGAGGAGACCCGGACGGTCACGGTCGAGGTGACCGAGGGCCTGGCCGCGATCGTCCGCACGCTGGACGCGCTGGACGCGAGCATCGAGGACCTCCAGCTGCGCCGCCCCACCCTCGACGAGGTGTTCCTGACCCTGACCGAGAAGGAGCCAGTCGAATGACGACACTGCGCGCGGGCTGGATCATCACGCAACGGGACCTGGCCCACTGGGTGCGCCAGCCCTGGGGGCCGATCTTCGGCCTGATGTTCTCGATCATGCTGCTGCTGGTGTTCGGGTTCCTGTTCGGCGGGGCGATCAACGTGCCCGGCGGCGGGGACTACATCGCCTACCTGCTGCCCGGCATGATGGCGCTGAGCATGCTGTTCGGGGTCGAGTCGACGGCCACCGCGATGGGCAACGACGCCCGCAAGGGGATCACCGACCGGTTCCGGGCCATGCCGATCGGCAGCGCGTCGGTGGCACTGGGGCGGGTCGGCGCCGACATGGCCAACTCGACGGTGGAACTGCTGGTCATGCTGGTGGGCGGGCTGGCGGTCGGGTGGCGGATCACCGGGGATGCGGCTGCGGCCGCTCTGGCCGTACTCCTGCTGTTGCTCCTGCGGTTCTCGATGCTGTGGATCGGGATCTTCATCGGCCTGCGGTTCCGTGGGGAGGGCGCCACGTCGGCGGTGCAGGTGCTGGTGTGGCCGATCGGGTTCCTGTCGACGGCGATCGTGTCGGCCGAGACGATGCCGGGCTGGCTGGGGGCGATCGCCGCGTGGAATCCGCTCTCCGCGACGGCGACCGCGGCCCGTGAGCTGTTCGGCAATCCGACCGGCGTGACCGGCGGGGTGCTCGCCGATCACGCGGTGCTGCTGGCGGTGGCCTGGCCGGTGCTGCTCACGGTGATCTTCGCGCCGTTGTCGGCCCGCGCCTACCGGCGGCTACGGGCGTAGTCGAATCAGCCGAGGGTGCGGCGCAGGCCGCGCCGCACCCCACCGGCCCGGCTGCGGATCCGGGCCAAGATCGTCGGTTCCGGTACGGGCACCTGCTGCCGTAGTTCGTCGGCGTGCCCGAGCATGCCCACGATGGTCTCGATGGCGGCGTCCAGGATCTGCCGTTCGTCCAGCTCGTCCGGGGTGGGCGTCTGCCTCGTCGCCGACGGCCGCAGCTCGGACAGGTCGCCGACGATGTGACACGGGTAGTCCTGGAGCTCCTTGATCTGCTGCTCGGCCAGGTCGGCGATCCACTCGGCACGGTCCAGGCCGACACCGAACCGCATGTCGTTGTCGCGCCGTTGCAGCACCGCCCGGACCAGATGCTGGTGCACCACCCGCTGATAGGGCATCCGGTGCGGAAAGCGGTCTCCGAGCGCCAGGTTCACCCGCCGCAGCAGCTCGATCTCCGGCGCGCCGAGCGACGGGTTGGCGGTGGGCGCGGTCATCTCGCAGACCCCGTCCGGAATGTTGATGATCCCGGCGAACCGCTGCCACAGCAGCTCACGCGGCGCGCCCGGCGGCGGGACGGTGACGATGTGCCGGCGCTCCGGCGGCACCAGGTCACCCCAGCGCAGGAACATCCGGTTGGCGGTGTGGTGCTCCCAGAACCCCTCGAACCTGCCCAGTTCGACGGCCGTGACGAACTCCTCGAACCGCCAGGTGCTGCGGGCCCGGATGCTCTGCTGCCACATCGACGGGAAGGTCCGCCACAGGTCGCGGGCGGCGACGATGACGTGCACCTCGGCCGGCGCGAGGCTCTCCACGGCCCGTCTGGCCTGCTCGGCGTCGGCGGCCCCGAAACCCTCGTTGGTGAGCACGACATCGCCCGGCCACCTGGCGTACGTCTCGATCAGCCGGTCCCACGTCCAGTACGCCTGCGGGTCACGCCACGGCACCTGCCGCAGGTCGGTCATCGCCTGGTCGTGCGCCGTGAACGAGACCGGCAACAGGAAGCCGGCCCGTTTCAGCCGCTCGGTGTTGTTCCAGAGCACGTCCTGCACGAAGGTGCTACCGGTCTTGGGCGCACCGATGTGTACGAAAACGCGCCGTGGCATCCGGCCTCCACCTCATCCCGTCCCGAACCCGTTGAATGATCAACAACGTTGGTGAAAGGTTGATGACACACTCCCGTATCAAGTGTTTACGTCAGGTGACTGTCGTACCCGGCGGACAGAATGTCGGCGTGATCTGCTTCGTCTACCGCTCCCCCTACGAGGGGCTCCTCGGCAAACACGTCCGCTGGCTGCCCGACGCCACCGTCCTCGACTGGTTCCGCCGCGGCTGGACCGAGGCGCTCTCCGACCCGGACGCGTGGGTGAAGGCCGAGCTGGGCGCCGACGTCTACGGCCTCGATTCGATCTTCGAGGAGGCCAGGGAGCGGTCACTGCCGTCGCCTGCCTCCATGTCCGAGCTGCGCAAGGTCCTCAAGAAGCATCTGTACGTCGAGGGCGCCGTGAAGGTCGACGACCACTCCGTGCGCGCGTCCACCGACGACGACGAGGTGCCGCTCGCCTACTTCTTCCTGGACCAGAGTCTGGTGGCCGCCGAACCGGCGCGTATGGCGTACGCATTGCAGGAGCAGTGGCCACTGCCCTCCGACGCGCCGGAGGAGAGCGACGACGACCCGGTCACCACGGTCGCCGTGTCGGCGCTGGGCGACGCCGACTGGGACACCCAGGGTTACGTGGTTCGGCTGCCCGGCGTCCGGCTGCCCGATCTGCCCGCCTGGCTACGATCCGCTGACGTGCCGAAACACTGGCCGGAGGAGTTGACCCTGCTGCGCGCCGCGGTCGGCCCGCACGACACCGGCCTGGAACCGGCCCTCGACCGGATCAACCGGTGGGGCGCGTGGAACGACCAGTACCTCGACATCCAGGGCCTGGACGGCGCCCACGAGGAGGCCCACCGCATCGTCCGGGAGGTGATGGCGCAGGTCGCCGGCCACGACAGGATCCCCGGGCCGCTGGGCCGCCGCCGCCCGGCCGACGGCCGTGTCGCCGTCGCCGGCCACCTGGCGCAGGGTGTCTTCCACCTGGACGAGACCTTCGGCTACCAGCAGTGGTTCGTGTTCGACGATGTGTGGGCGGCCCACCACCACTATCTCGCGAAGTCGCTGACCCGTTGGTTCAAGGGCAGGTGGGATCTACTTTGAACGGATGGCGGGTGACGTCTATCTCCTGTTGGTGGGCATCAACGACTACGGCGGCCGGGCGGAGACGCTGAACGGCTGCCTCAACGACATCGACGGCTTTCGGGAACTACTGCTCGACGTGATCCCGCGGCCGTGGCTGCGGATCCGGGAGCTGCGTGACGCGGAAGCCACCCGGCAGGCCGTCATGGACGGATTCACCGAGCACCTGGCCCAGGCCGGGACCGGTGACGCTGCGGTCTTCTACTTCGCCGGGTACGGGTCGATGGAACCCGACGGCGACCAGCGGACCATCGTGTGCGCCGACGGCCGGGCTCCCGGCGTCCCGGACCTCTCCGAGGGCGAGATCAGGGCCCTGATCGCCGAGATCACTCCCGGCGGTGCGCACGTGCTCATCATCCTGGACTGCGGCCACACCGAATACGGCATCGCGGCGTTCAACACGCTGGCGCGCGGGCTCCGGCCGGACCCGGAGCCGCGCCGGACCTCCTACGACGGGGACCACAACCCGCCACACGTCGTCCTGTACGCCGGTGCGCCCTCCCAGCCGGTCGTGGAGCAGCCGATCGACGGCCGCGTCCAGGGCGCCTTCTCGGCGGGGCTGCGCAAGGGACTGGCCAAGCCGGGGCCGTTCCCCTACCACGCCCACATCAACTGGGCCTACTACGAGGTCGCCGAGGTGGTCGCCCACGCTCAGGAGCCGGTCGGGTACGCCGTGCCGCCCGCCTCCATGGAGGAGCTGACGCTCGGCGGGCTGCTCCGGCCGCGCACGCCCGGCGCCTGGCTGGAAGGGTGCCGGGACCAATGGTGGATCGACGTGGGCCCGGCACACGGCATCCTGCCGCCGGTGGAGGGCCGGACCACGGTCGTGGCGGTCCGGCCGCAGCAACCGGAGGGCGCGCCGCCACTGAGCCGGGCCCGGGTGACCGAGGTGGAGGCCCGGCACTGCCGGGTGACCGTGGATCCCGGCTGGGACCCCGACCCGGGCCCGCGCTATCCGGCCACGGTCGTCGACCTGCCGTTGCCGCCGACCCGGTTCCGGCTGGACGGCCCGCCCGCGGCGGCGGCGCTGGTCCGTGCCGCTGTCACCGGGTCGCCGCACGTTCGGGAGGAGCCCGGCGGCGAGTTCGTGGTCTACGCCCGCCACGGATGGCTGACGATCGCCGGGCCCGATGGCACACCGCTGGCCGCGCCGGCTCCGGCCACCCCGGAGGGCGCCGCCGTCCTCCGGGAGCGGCTCGACCACCTGGGCCGCTGGCAGGTCGTCAAACAGCTGGACAATCCGGTGTCGACGATCGCCCGCGGGCAGGTGCGCCTGCACCGGACCAACCACCACCGCCGGCCCATGCTGGACACGTTCCAGTCATGGCCTACCGGACCGTGGGACGGCCATCCCGTCGACCTCGGTCATCACCCGGCCGCGGGCGGCTGGTCGCCGTATCCAGCGGACCTGTCGGTAGGCAACGAGACCGACCGTCCCCTGTACTGCGCGTTACTCGCGCTGACCGGCGATCTCCGGATCCACGACCGGCTGCTCCCCACCCGGCTGCTCCCACCGCATTCCGGCGTGGACGTCTCCGAGGCCTTCGCGGTGGCCGGCGTCATCCCGGAAGACCGCTGGAACGGTCGTGCCGTCGTCGAGGAGTGGTGGAAGATCATCGTCTCGGAGCAGCCGTTCGACTCGGCCGCCTTCGAGCTGCCCCGTCTCGGCGAGCCCATCCCCGCCCGGTCGGAGGCCGTCCGGGGCAGCCGCAGCGTCCTCGACCGGCTGGCGGTCCAAGCCGTCACCCGCGACGAGGCGACCGAACCGGACGGCGGCCCGGAGTGGGCAACCGCCCTGCTCACCGTACGGCTCCACCGGTCTCCCGAGCCGTTCAGACGGTGAAGCCACCATCCTGGTCGACGCTCGCGCCGGTGAGCCCGATCGGCCGGCTCTGGCGGCGATCAGACCTCGCGGTTGACCACACCCCACCTGTGGATCTTGATCGGGTACCGTGCCCGGATGCAGCGAGCAGCGATGACGACACCGTACGGCACCCGGGTACTGATCACGATTCAGGCGGTGGTGGTCGCCGCCTACGGGTACGGCCTGATCGCGTTTCTCAGCACCGACGCCGAGTACTTCCCGGAGCAGGCCCCGCCGACGTGGGCGCTGCCGGCCGTTCTGGCCACCCTCTTCGGGCCACTGCTGGCCGTGATCACGCTGCTGGTGGCGGGTCTACTGCTGCGCCGCCCGTCCCACCGTAACCCGCTGCTGATCGTCGCCACGGTCGCCACGGCGCTCGCGTTCGTCGTCATGGTGTCGCCGCTGGGCTGGGAGGTCTTCGACTGGTACGTCTCCTGATGGTGATCGTGTGTTTGAATAGCTGACCGTCGCATCGATCTTTGATGATCAACGGGGAGCTGCATTGAAGCGTAGGAATGTTTTCCTGGCCGTGGCCGCCGCCGGAGTGGGCGCGCTGGTGGCGCCGTCGCCGGCGTTCGCGGCGGGCCCACCGGCCCTGGTGACGAACCCGGCCCAGGCCGACCGCGCGTTCGTTCTCTGGCTGTCGGTCCACGATCCGCGCAGGTCCGTCCGCGAGGCGGCCACCGCGGCCCTGGCCACGGCCGCGCAGGTCACGGCGTTTCTCGCCACCGGCTACCAGGCCGCGCTGGACCAGGCGGCACAGATCCGGGCGAGCCACCTCGACTTCGCCAACGGTAGGGCGGCCGCGCATCCGGCGTCGTCGTTCCCGTGGGTCGCCGCGGCGGCCCGGCGCGCGATCGAGGGCACCGATGCGGAGCGGGCCGAGTTCGCCGGCACCGGCTACGCGGCGGCGCTGCGCGACGACCAGGCCGGGATCGCGTACGACGACGGCGCGGCCCTGGTGACCCCGGCCGACTGGGACTTCCTCTCGACCCTGGTCACCCTCGACGCGGGCCCCGGCATCCATCAGCGTGCCCGGTTCGTGGACACCGACGCCGACCTGGCCGAGTTCCTGCGCCACGGCCTGCTCAGCGCGGCCGCCGTGGACCTCGAGCTGCTCCGGGAGCAGTACGTCGCCGACGAGTGGGCGAAGTGGCCGGAGGTGCGGTTCCGGACCGTGCAGGCCACCGAGATCGAGCAGGCCGCCCGGGCGGGCGCCGCGAGCCCCGCCGCCGCCGTGCAGGCGTGGCAGCAGCTGATCGAGCGGTTCAACCGGCAGCCGGCGCACTGGTCCCAGGGCCAGCGGCTGGCGCGGACCCGAAGCGAGGCGTGGGGCCGCGTCTCCCAGCGGGCCGGCGCGTCGTCGACCCCCTACCTGGACCCGGTCGTCGGCGAGGCGGCGGCCGTCCGCGGCCGGTGGGTCACCGAGGCCGACAACGCCGCCGAACGGTCGGTCTGGTGGACCACCCTGATCCGGTACGCCGAGGACACCGTCATCGACTGGATGCACTCCTGACGGGCGCCAGAATGCGGTCGGCGAGGGTGTCACCGCGAACGAAGGCGGCCGGTTCGTCGTCGTCGGAGTAGTCGTCGGGGTGCAGGATCCGTTCGGCGATCGGCTGGGCGGGGCCGGGCACCCCGGCCGTCCGCAGGGCCTCGGCGAGGCGGGCGACGACGTCGGAGTCCGGCGCCTCGAAGTGGACGATCATCGGGGCCAGGAGCAGCAGCAGCCGGGCGCCGATGATCGGCTCGGGCTGGCGGGCGGCGAGCGCGGCCACCTCGTCCCAGGTGAGGCCCCGCCCGAAGGCGCCGCCCTCGTCGGTGGCGACGGTGATCGCCTCCGCGCCGTCGGGCACGAGCAGGTAGTCGACGCCCTCGTCCTCGTCGAGGTTGCGGTAGACGACCGCGAGCCGCGCGTCCCGGCCGGTGTCGAACGTGAACACCGGCCATGCCGCGTGGTCGGTGAGCCGCCGGTAGGTGGCCTCCACGTCCTCGAACGGGACGCCGAACAGGTCGGCCACGTCCTCCATCGGGTCCATCAGGTGCGGACCGAGGTGGGCCGGCCAGAACGCGGCCGCGCCGAGCAGGGCGCCGCCGTCGTCGAGCGGGCCTCCGTCGTACCCGGGAATGGTCTTCATGAATTGATCGTCAGGGTGCGCTCGGCGAGCTGGAACGCCGGCAGCATGCCCGGATGCTCGTCCGCTCCGAACGGGCTGAGCTGCACGACCATGGCGCCGTCCTTGGTGTTCAGGGCGAACGCCGAGTACTTGCTCTGGTGGTCGAGCTCCTTGCTGTAGGACTCCCAGGTGACCTCGGCCGCCTGCCCGCCGCCGATCTGCACGTCGGAGTAGCTGACCCCGGACACCTCCTTGCCGCGGGCGCTCGCCTTGACGAACATCTTCAGGTGGTCGCGGGGCGCTCCGGACAGCCCGCCGGCGACGTGCACCCGCAGGAAGCCGATGTTTCCGGCCGGTTTGGCGTCGACCTCGCAGCGGACGGTGAAGACACCGACCCGGGCCAGCTCGGCCAGCTCACCGAGGGCCTCGACGTCGACCGCCTTCGGCTCCCAGTCCTCCGCCAGCTCGAACGAGACCGGCAGCTCGCAGGCGCTGCCCGCGGCCCCGACCCGGACGGCGGCAGTGGCGGCGGCGCCGGCGGGGGCGGACGGCGCCTCCGCTTGCGGGGTGGACGACGAGGCGCTGGAACAACCGCCGACGGCCAGAAGCGCGCCAACGGCAACCTTGGAGATCTTCACGAGCACGGGAGCTTATAGGGTCGCCGGATGGGGACTGCGGAGACCGCCCGTCGATGGGCGCGGGTGTGGCGGCGGGCCTGGCCGGAGCAGGACGTGGAGGCGATCGCCGCGTTGCAGGCCGAGCACGGCGATCACTGGGCGTCGATGTTCCGGCACTACATGGGACGGGACGGTCTGCGGGCCTACCTCGCCGAGTGTTTCGCCGAGGAGACCCGCCCGGCCGAGGTGTGGTTCGGCGAGCCGGTGGTCACCGGCGATCTCGCCTCGGTGGAGTACTGGGCGGTCACCTACCCGGGCGGGGAGCCGCTGACCATCTCCGGCTGCACGGTGCTGCTCGTCGGCGCGCACGGCCTGATCGCCGAGTCGCGGGACTACTCGCACGCCCAGCCGGGCGCCGTCGCGCCGCCGGCCCGGCTGTTCCTGCCCGAGGTGTTGCGCGGCGGCCTCGACGTCCTGCGCCGCGCCTACCCGGACGGGCTGCCCGGCGGCGACTACCGGCCGTTGCTCGCCGCCCTCGACGAGGATCTGTCCGACCGTAATCTGGCCGCGCTGGTCGCCGCGTTCCTCGGCGGCGATCCGCTGCGGGTCGGCAACGACCTGGCCACCCTCGGAGGCGACCGGCCGCCGTCAGCGGACGTCGCCCGGGTCCGCGAGACCCTGCTCACCGCCGGCTGGGCGCCCACTGCCTGATTTGTGGTCGAGGTCCGCGTTTCGCTTTCGCCCCTTTCTGGTACGCGAGTCCTCGTCCCGCCTCTGTCAGGGCCGTTCCGTCCGGTCGGCGCGATCTTGCTGCCCGCTCCGGCCTGTGCCGCGCCCGCCGGGCGGAGATCGGTGGCCGGGCGCACACGTTCGGGCGGTCCAAGCCGTGATGGCCGCACACGGACGACGTCGCGTGTGCGGCCATCACGGCGGTACGGCTGAGAGCGGGCCCCCCGGGTGCCTGACCGGCAGGAGCGTGACCTTCAGAAGGTGAGCTCGTCGAGAGTGCGGACGCGGCGGACCCCGGCGTCCGGGTGGGCGTCCGCCCGGTCGAGGAGCACGGCGGCCAGGCCGGCGTTCTGGGCGCCGAGCACGTCCTTGCCGAGCGAGTTGCCGACCATCAGCGTCTCGGCCGGGGCGGTGCCGAGCAGCCCGACCGCGTACCCGAACGCGCGTGGATCCGGCTTGCCCGCGGGCAGCACCGACGACGCCACCAGCAGGTCGATCTCGCCGGCCAGGCCGAGCCGGTCCACTTTGCGGCGCTGCTGGCCCTCCTCGCCGTTGGTGAGGATGCCGACGGTCAGCCCGGCCACCCGGGCCCGCCGCAGCGCCGGCACCGCGTCGCCGAAGATCGACCAGCCGGCCTCGTACCGTTCCAGATATCCGGCGAACAGCTCGTCCGCCTCGGCGTCGGTCATCCTCCGGCCGAGGAACTCCCGCACCCGGTCGCGCCGCTGCCCGGTGAAGGTGACCTCCCGCCGCTGGTAGCGCGCGTAGTGCCGGTGGGAGATCCCGGACCAGCGGCGGGCCACCCCGGTATCGGTGACACCGAACGTCGCGGCCCACGCCACGACCGCGGCGTCGGAGGCGCTCTCCTGGTCCACCAGGGTGTCGTCGAGGTCGAACAGCACGGCACGCATGTTCCGTAGCGTATGGGGGACGGATGACGGCAAGACCGACGACAGTCCGATTCTTGTTCTGGGCGGCACCGGCACGGTCGGCAGCCGGGTGGCCGCACGATTGCGTGACGACGGCCGGGAGGTCCGGGTCGCGAGCCGGCACGGTGAGCACGGTTCGACTGGGATGATCCTGGGACGTGGGCGGCCGCGCTGTCCGGCGTACCGGTGATGTTCGTGCTTTGCCCGATCGCTGCGGGATGCGAGCGGCGCCGCGGCCCGGGGCGTGTGGTCCTAGGGTGCCTGGAAACCGGCTTCGGTGAGGACCTCGACGCCGGCGGCGGAGAGCACGTAGTCGATGAACGCCTGCCCGCCGGTGGTGTTGGCGGCACTCTTGAGCAGGGCGATCGGGTAGTCGTTGATCGCCTTGGCGGACTCGGGGAACTCGATGCCGTCCACGTCGGCGGCGGACGCCCTGGCGTCGGTGCGGTAGACCAGGGCGGCGTCGACCTCGCCGAGTTTCACCTTGGACAGGGCGGCCTTCACGTCCTGCTCCAGGGTGACCGGGGTCAGTTCGACACCGGCCGCCTCGAGGGCGGTCTTGGCGGCGGTGCCGCACGGGACGGTCTCGGCGCAGAGCGCCACCTTCAGGTCGGGTTCGGTCAGGTCGGCGAGCCCGGTGATGCCTTTCGGGTTGCCCTTGGCGACGGCGATGACGAGCTGGTTGCGTACGAAGGTGACCGGGTTTTCGGCACCGGTGACGGCCCGCATGTTCTTCGGGGAGGCGGAGGCGAACACGTCCGCCGGAGCGCCCTCGTTGATCTGGGTGGCCAGCCCCGAGCTGCCGCCGAAGTTGAAGGTGACCTTGCTGCCGGGGTGGGCGGCCTCGAACTGCTTGCCGAGGGTGGTGAACGACTCGGTGAGCGAGGCGGCGGCGAAGACGGTCACCGCGCCGGTCTTGCCGGCGCTGTCCCCGGCGGTCTCGTCGCCGCAGCCGGCGAGCCCGAGGGTGAGGAGAACCGCGAGTCCGGCCGCGGTGGCGAAACGTTTGATCACCGGCCCACCTTAGCGGCAGACATGTGCGGCTGCATCTCGCTGGTGTGGCCGCATCTGCATAGAGGGTCAGCCATGTGACGCCGCAAATGCGGGTGACGCTACGGGCCTCGGCGAAGATCATGCCTGGCCGTAGGCTAGGGCCGTCACGAGTAGGCCGTACGCAGGGAGAGATCGTGGGAACCCCGTGGGATCAGGCGTACGTGATCGCCGGGGACGCCGCCGATCCCCTGCCCGGCCGGACCGTGCCGGTGGAGGAGGCGCTCGGTCAGGTGCTCGCCGCACCGGTCCGCTGTGTCCGGCCGGTGCCGGCGTTCGACAACGCGGCCATGGACGGTTACGCGATCGCCGGCGACGGGCCGTGGACCGTACGGGGACGGGTGCTCGCCGGTCACGCCGCCGGAGAGCCGCTGAGCCCCGGTGACGCCGTGGAGATCGCGACCGGGGCGCCGGTGCCGGACGGGGCCGAGGCGGTGCTGCCGTACGAGGAGTGCACGGTGACCGCGGGCGTCGTGCACGCGGCACGCGGGCGGCGGGCCCACATCCGGCGCTCCGGGGACGCGCTCGCCGCCGGGGCGGTGGTCGCCCCGGCCGGGCGTGTCGTGACGGCCACCGTGGTCGCGGCCGCCGTGCAGGCGGGGGCGCAGACGGTGTCCACGCATCGGCCGCCGGCTGTGTCGCTGCTGGTCACCGGCGATGAGGTGATCACCAGTGGGGTGCCGGGGCCGGGCCAGGTGCGGGACAGTTTCACCGGGCCGGTCGCGGCGGTCACCGCCCGGGCCGGCGGCTGTTTCCAGGACAGCCGGCATCTGCCCGACGACCCGGACCGGCTGGCCGCCGCCCTCGCCGGGTCCGGCGCGGACGTGATCGTGGTGAGTGGATCGTCGTCGAAGGGGGCCGCCGACCACCTGCACACGCTGCTGGCCGTGGAGAAGGCGACGTGGCTGGTGCACGGCGTGCGGTGCCGTCCCGGGCACCCGCAGGGCCTGGCGGTGCTGCCGGACGGGCGGTTCGTGGTGAGCTTGCCGGGGAACCCGTACGCCGGCCTGGTCGCGGCCTTGACCCTGCTCGAACCGCTGGTGGCGACGCTGGCCGGACGCCCGCCGGGCCCGCTGCCGACCGCCGCGGTGACCGGCGGCACCCGGCTGATGCCCGGCGGCGTCCGCATCGTCGCGGTGACCGGCGGCCGCATCGCGGGCCCGGGCGGTTCGGCGGGCCTGCACCTGGCCGCCACCGCCGACGCCCTGGCCGTCCTGTCCGACACGTGGACCGACGGCGCCCCCGCCCCGCTGCTCGCCCTGCCCTGAAATCCGGGTGAGGATCCACCCGGGGTGCCTTTAGGATCGTCGGCAGCGGTGGGCGGCTCCTCGCGGCGCTTCCTTCTTAAACAGACATTTTGGTAAAATGCCCTATAGCGTCGCGGCTTTCCGCCCACCGCTTCACCTCAGCCGTGCCAGCGCGGCACCTCCTGACAGGGGTGCAGGTCGGTGTCGGCGGTGGCGTGCGAGTTCTGGACGGCCACCTCGGTGCCGAAGTCGAGGTAGTCGCGCAGCGCCGTCCGGGTGCGGGCGTCGCCGGGCAGGCCGGTGCGGTCGGCGGCGGCCAGGAAGAGGTCGATGAAACGCTGCCGCTGATCCTCACGGATCGACTTGCCGCGATGGGCTTCCAGGAGCGCCGGAAAGCCTCCGAGATCATCGGTGTACGTGGTGGGCCCGCCGAACACCTCGGCCAGGAACGCGGTCAGGTGGCCGATGTGTTCCGGGTGCCCGTCACCGAAGAGCGGGTGCAGGAGCGGGTCGGCAAGAACGGTCGGATACCAGTCGGCGACCAGACGGTGCAACGCACCGTGGCCGCCGACATGTTCGTACAATGTGGTCTCAACGCCGGTCATGATTACACAATTACACGCCCCTTCAACTGTGGCAATGCCGTCAGCCCTGCGCCGGGCCGTTGATCGGCGCGAACCGGTCGAAGCCGCCGACGAAGTTGACCTGGATCAGGCCGTAGAGCCGGTTGTCGGTGCCGCGGACGAACACCTGGTCGGCCACCGTCCGGCCGGCGAACGGCGCGGCCCCGGTGGAGACCGGGTTGCCGGTGCCGATACCGCGCAGGTTGATGTAGCCGCCGAACCTGACCGCCCCGGGCGCACGACGGTTCAGATAGATGTTGTTGGTGGTGCCCCGCACCCAGAACTGCACCCCGCCGTCGGAGGCGACCGCCGCGGTGAGGTCGCTGTTGGCGACACCGCCGAGGTCGACCCAGCCGGGGCTGTCGAAGTTCCAGGTGAACACTCCGTTGCGGGGCGCGCCGCGGACGAACAGCTCGTTGCCGCGCAGTTCCTGGGTGCCACCGTTGGACAGCAGCTCCGGGTTGCCGGTGGCGACGAGGTCGCCGACCGGCGTCCAGCCGGACACCACCCCGTTGGTGTTGTTGAACAGCATCGAGTACAGCCGGTTGTCGGTGCCGCGCGCCACGAGCCGCAGGTTGACGGTGAAGTCGAGCGGCCCGGTGACCGCCGCGGCGATCTCGCTGGTGATGACGCCGCCCAGGTTGACCCAGCCTTGCGGGCTGCCCTGGATGAGCAGGTTGGTGTAGACGGCGCCGTCCTCCAGGCCACGGGCGAAGATCCGGGTCTGCGGCGGCTGGGAGCCGCGCGACGGGATCTGGACCGCCGCGATCTCGCTGGAGATCAGCAGCCCGGGGATCACCTCGAAGCCGCTGGGCTGGTTGAAGGCCGCGCCCAGCGCGGTGACCGGCCGGTTGAAGACGTCCCGGCCGAACACCTGCGCCCCGTCCGGGGTCAGGACACCGGTGGGGTCGCCGAGGATGACCTGTCCGGTGGAGACGAACGGGTCGTAGGTGTTGGCGGTCGGGTTCCCGCGGCTGTACAGCATGGTGCCGTCCAGTCCGCGGGAGACGATGAACCGGCCGAACGGATCGGCGGCCGGGGTGCTGAGCGCCGTGACGTCCGAGGGCAGCGGGGCCGCGGCCGCGACGGCCGGCGCCGGGACGATCCCGATCACCGTGGCCGCGGTCACGCCGGTCAGCGTGTACGTGAGGGCTCTGCCGAGCTTGAGCATTCTTCCTCCCCGTTTCGGGTTTCGCGTTCGGGAGGAAGCCTGGCCGCGGCGGCTTGCGGAAATGTTGTGGACGGTCAGTGGCCCGGCTCGGCTTCGCCTTCGCCGATTCCGGCTCGCGCCCGGGCCTGCTGGTCACGGGCGCCGGTCCGCACGGCCAGTTCAAAGGCGCGGCGGTACGCGGACAGCGCCCGTTTCCTGTCGCCGCACGCGTCGTACGTCTCGCCGAGGCCGTTGAGCGCCGACGCCTGCCCGAACCGTTCGCCCAGGTCGTCGAAGATCTCCAGGGCCTGCCGGTGGTGTTCACGGGCCCGCCCGAAACGGCCGAGCCGCCGCTCCCCCACGCCGAGGCTGTCCAGGGTCCAGGCCTGGCTGCTGCGGTGCCCGAGTTCCCGGAACAGCGCCAGGGCCTGCCGGTGCCCGTCGGCGGCCGCCGCGTGCCGGCCACGGTGCGACTCGACCTCGCTCAGGCTGTTCAGGGCCCACGCCTCGCCGAACCGGTGCCCGGACCGCCGGTGCATCGCCAGCGCCCGTTCGGCGTGCCCACGGGCGGTGCCGACGTGGCCGAGCCGCGCTTCGACCGAGGCGAGCCGGGTGCGCACGTGCGCCTCACCGGTGCGGTCGCCGAGCCGCCGGAACCGGTGCAGCGCCTGTTCGAACCGCTGAGCGGCGCTCTCGTACCGGCCGAGTTGTTCCTCGATCATCGCGAGGTTGCCGAGCGCCCGGGCCTCCCCCACCTCGTCGCCGGCCCGCGACGAGAGCCGCAGCGCCTCCTCCAGGCGCTCGATCGCGACCGGGTGCCGGCCCTCCTGCGCGTATGTGTAGGCGAGGGCGTTCAGCGCGTACGCCTCACCGGGTTCGTCGCCGAGGTCCCGGGCCGCGGCGCGGGCCGTCTCGAAGACCACCACGGCGGCGCTGTGCTGGTCGCCGTCGAGGTAGCGGTACAGGATCGCCGCGAGCCGCACGGTCACGGCCGGTGCTCCGTGGGCCGCGGCGTGCGCGGCGACCGCGGTGAGGTTCGGCAGTTCGGTGTGCAGCCAGTCGCGTGCCGCCTCCGGTCCGGCGACGTCCGGCACCGGCCCGGTCGCCGTCACCGGTGGCCGCCGGCCGGCCTCGCCGGGGTAGAGCACCTGCATCGCCGCCGAGGCCGCGCCCAGGTAGTGGTCGTGGAGGCGGGCCAGCGCGGCCGGGCCGTCGGCGGCCCGTTCGGCGGCGTACGCCCGTAGCAGGTCGTGCAGCCCGTACCGGTCGTCGGCGACCCGGTGGATCAGGTGCGCCCGGGTCAGGGCGGCCAGCGGCTCACGCACCGGGCGGCCGGACAGCGCGGCGGCGGCGAGCGCGTCGATCCACGGGCCGGGATGCAGGCCGAGCAGCGCGAACAGGTCCACGGCCGCGGCCGGCAGGTGCCGCAGCGACCAGGAGAAGACGGCCCGGACCGCGGCCCGCGGATCGCCGCTGTCGCTGAGCAGGTCGAGGCGGCGCTGTCCGGCCAGCTCGGTGGTGAGGGCGCGGAGGGTGGCGTCCGGCCGGGACGCGGCGAGTTCGGCGGCGATCCGCAGCGCCAGCGGCAGCCGGGCGCACTGTTCGACCAGCGTCGCGGCCGCCGCCGGCTCCCGGGTGACCCGCTCGCCGACCAGTTCCCGCAGCAGCCCGGCCGCGTCCGGCGCGGTCAGCACGCCCAGGGGAATCCGCCGGGCGCCATGCACCGAGACGAGCCCGGCCAGTGAATCACGGCTGGTCACCAGGACCGCGCAGGTGGGGGCGCCGGGCAGCAGATGGCGAACCTGCTCGACGGTGGCGGCGTTGTCGAGCACCACGAGCATGCGGTGGCCGGCCAGCTCGGTCCGGTACTGGGCGGCCCGCTCGTCGAGCCCGGCCGGCGCGGCCCGCCCGTGCGGCAGCACCGATGCGAGCAGGATGCCGAGCGCCTCCAGTGGTGTCACCGGCTGTTCGGGGTCGAAGCCGCGTAGGTTGACGTACAGCTGGCCGTCGGGGAACCGGTCGCGGGCCCGGTGCGCCCAGTGCACGGCCAGGGCCGTCTTGCCGGCGCCGGGTGTGCCGGTGAGGCAGACGATCGGCGATCCGGTCCGGTCCAGTTCGGCCAGTTCGGCGGCCCGGCCGGTGAACGCGGGCACGTCCCCGGGCAGCTGCGCCGGAACCGGCCGGGTCACGGCGATCCCCTCGTTACGCAGCACCGCCTGGTGGGCCGCCCGCAGGGCCGGTCCCGGGTCGGCGCCCAGCTCGTCGCGCAGCAGGCGGCGGATCCGGTCGTAGCGGACCAGCGCGTCGGCCGGGCGGCCCGCCGCGTGCAGGGCCCGGATCAGCGCTTCCCCGGCCGGTTCGAATGTCGGCCGCTCCTCGGCCAGGTCGCTCAGCGGCATCAGCACGGTCTCCACACGGCCGGCCCGGATCTCGGCGTGTGCCCAGGCGACCACGGCGTCCGCGTGTTCGTGCCGCAGCGTGCGGCGCATCCGGTCCGCCCACGGGCCGTTCACGCCGGTCAGCGGCTCGCCACGCCACAGGTCGAGAGCGGCGCCGGCTTCGCCGCGCGCCAGCAGGGTGCGAAACCACAGCACATCCACCTGCTGCGGGTCGGCGTCCAGCAGATAGCCACCTGACGTACGGATGAGCGGCTGATCGTCGGCGGCGCCGAGCACCCGGCGCAGGCGGGCGACGTAGGCGTACACCGACCGGCGGGCGCCCGGCGGCGCGGTCTCCCCCCAGACCCGGTCGATCAGGGTGTCCAGGGTGACCGGCCGTCCCGCCTCGAGCAGCAGCACCGCGAGCACCGCCCGCTGGCGCGGCTCCCCGGCCGGCACGGGCCGTCCCTCCACCAGAACCTCGACCGGTCCCAGCACCCGAAACTCCATGCCCCACCATATAGACATCCATCATCCGATAGCACGGGCGTCCAGTCCGGCCGGCGCACGGCGGTGGCCTGTCGCGCCGGGGCGCTCTTCGGTCCGCCTGCCGGGGCGGGCCTCAGTCCCGGAGGAAGTCGGTCAGCAGCGGGTTGACCTGTTCCGGTGCGTCCTCGTGGACGTTGTGCCCGGCGCCGGGGATCACGTGGACCGTGGCGCCGGGGACGCGTCTGCCGTACTCGTGGGCGTAGGCCGCCGGCAGCCACTGATCCGCCTCGCCCCAGATCACCAGAGTGCGGGCGCGCATCCCGCTGAGCCCGGCGTCGGTCGCCGTGTAGTCCTGGGTGCGGACGAGCCGCAGGAACGCCTCCCGCCTGTCCGGGCGCGACATCCAGTGCCAGTTCTCGTCCACGACCTGCGCGGTGACCCGGTCCTGGTGGGCGAAGGCGCTGCGCAGGCTGGTCTCGAAGTCGGCGCGGCGCATGAGCTTGACCGCGAGTTCACCCACGACCGGGACGGAGAACATCGCCGTCTGTGAGGCGAGCGGCTTGTCCAGGCCGGGGGAATCGAGCAGCACGAGCCGGTCGACACGGGCCGGGTGGTGCTGTGTGTAGTACAGCGACCAGGCGCCGCCCCAGGAGTGCCCGGCCAGGGAGACGGTGGACAGCCCGGCCGCGTCCAGAAACGTTCCGAGCGCCCCGGCCATGGCGGGGATGTCGTAGGCGAAGTCGCCCTTGACCGTGGTGTAGCCCTGTCCGGGCAGGTCGACGGAGTAGACGGTGTGTTCCCGCGCCAGGGCCGGGATGGTGTCACGGTAGGAGTAGAGCCATTGCGCGCCGCCGGCCACCAGCACCACCGGCGTGCCCTGACCGGTCTTGCTGTAGTGGAACCTGGCCAGCGGGGTGTCGAGGTAACCGCTCTCGTACGGTGAGCGGTAGCCGTCGACCGCCGGGGGCCGCCAGCCGTAGGCTCCGAACAGGGTCAGGGCCAGCAGCGCCGCGATGCCGGCCGCCACCCATCGCAGCGGGCGCCACCGGCGCTTCGGCGGTGCGAAGGAGGCGTGGGGTGCGTCGTCGAGGTGAACCATGCCCATGAGGACGATCGAGTGGCCGGTCGTGTGACAGCTGCCGATCGTCTCCCGGATGAGTGCGGTCCGCTCCGCCGCGTGCCCGGGTCCGATGGAGACCGTCGTGAACTCACCCATGGTTAGATGGCAGCGGCAGTCGACGTGCCACCGGCCCGGCTGCGACGGCTGATCCTCGACGGCGCCCGTAGGATGCCGGCCGCCGAACGCCCGGCGCCGGGGGACGGTTCGGCGTCTCCCGCGCCACCGTCCATCGCAGTATCAGGACTGGGCGAAGTTCTGCGACAACCTGGAACGGGAGTGCCGATGCTGTACGGGCGGGAAGCGGAACTGGCCGTCGTCGACGAACTGCTCGCCACCGGGTCCGGTGCACTGATCGTGCGCGGCGAGGCGGGCATCGGAAAATCCGCACTCCTGGCCTACGCCGCCCCGAAACCCGGTGCCCGTGTACTGCGGGTGACCGGCACCGAGTCCGAGGCCGACCTCCCGTTCGCCGCCCTGCACCTGCTCCTGCGGCCGGTCCTCGATCGGCTCCGGGCGCTGCCGGCGCAGCAGTCGGAGGCCTTGCGCGGCGCCCTGGGCCTCGGCGACACGTCCCCGGGCGACCGGTTCCTCGTCGGCCTGGCCACCCTCAACCTGCTGGTGGATCTGTCCGAGACAGCCCCGGTGCGCTGCCTGGTCGACGACGCGCAATGGCTGGACGGCGAGTCGGCCGACGCCCTGATGTTCGCCGCCCGCCGCCTGCACACCGAGCCGGTCATGATGCTGTTCGCGGCGCGGGACGGCTTCCCCACCCGTGGACTCACGGAACTGCGGCCGGCGAAACTGACACCCGACGCCGCCCGGAGGCTGCTGGCCCGGCACGCGGCGGACCTGCCGCCCACCGTCCGCGACCAGCTCGTCCACGAGGCCCAGGGCAACCCGCTCGCGCTGATCGAGCTGCCCCGCATGCTCACCGGGGACCAGCGCAACGGCGCTGTCGACCCGCTGTCGTTCGCGCCCGGCACGGCACAGCCGGTGGCCGACCGGGTGCTGCTCGGCTTCCGGGACCGGATCGCGGCGCTGCCCGCGCCCACCCGTACGTGCCTACTGCTGGCCGCCCTCGATCACGGCGACGCGTCATCGCTGGCCCGCGCCGCCGACCGCCTCGGCACCTCGCCCGCCGACCTCGCCGAGGCCGAACGGGCCGGGCTGGTCCGGGTGTCCGCGGCAGGCGTCGTCTTCCACCATCCGCTGGTACGGACCGCGGTGCTGCTGGCCTGCGACATCGCCGACCGGATCGGGGCGCACCGGGCCCTGGCCGAGACGGTCGGCGACGACCGGCGCGCCTGGCACCTGGCCGCCGTCACCTCGCTGCCGGACGAGAACCTGGCCGAACAGTTGGAGAACCTGGCTTTGCGTGCCCGGCTGCGCGGCGGGCAGACGGCGGTGTCAGCGGCCTACGCGCGGGCCGCGGAACTGTCCGCCGACGCGGCCGAGGCGGTACGACGGTGGACCGCGGCCGCCAGCGCCGCAGCCGAGGCGGGCCTGTGGCGACGCGCCGGCGAACTGGTCGTCAAGGCGCGCCGGGCGGCCGAGACCACCACACCGGCGAGGGCCGTGCGGGCCGACCTCGCCCACCTGCGCGCCGGCCTGGCAGTCGAGGCCGGCCGGCCGCTGGACGCGGTCCGCCTGCTGCACGACGGTGCCGAGGCCGCCGACGACCCGGGCACCCGGCTGTCCCTGCTCGGCATGGCCGGCTACTACACCTGGGCCAGCGCCGCCCACCCCGATCAGGTGCCCCTGGCCCGCCGCACCGTGCGACTGTGCCCGGACGGCGACGGGCTGGCCGGCGTCGTACGCACGATCAACGACGCGTTCCGCCAGATCCTGGCCGGCGAACCGGTGACCACCGACGTGTTCCAGGTGCTGGAACAGGCCGACCGGGTGCCGTTCGAACTGCGCTTCCTCGTGCTGTTCCAGGCGATCGTCCGCGCCGAGCACGACCGGATGCTCACCGGCGCCATCGACATCGTCGAGGACTGCCGCACCCAGGGCCGCGTCGGGCGCATGCCGCAGGCGATGACGCTGCTGGCCATCGCCCAGCTGATGGACGGCAGGCATCCCGCGGCCCGGTCGACCGCGGCCGAGGGCATGGTGCTGGCCACCGACGTCGGCCGGCCGTTCTGGCGCGGCTACCTCGCGGGCGTGCACGCGTGGCTGTCAGCGGTCGCCGGACGGGAGCAGGAGTGCGAGGCCCTGACCGACGAGGCGATCCAGGAAGCCGACCAGCGCCAATGGATGCCGGGCGCCTGCTGGGCCGAATACGCCCGGGTCGGCCTCGACCTCGGGCTGGGCCGGTACGGCGCCGTGCTGGACCGGGTGGACCGGGCGATGCGCGGTCCCACCCGGCACGCCTTCATCTGGCGCTACTGTTGGCCCGACTACGTCGAGGCGGCCGTACGTGCCGGGGAGCCACACCGCGCCCCGGACCGGCTGCACGCGTACGCGGAATGGGCGGAAGCCACCGGCCGGGCCGGGACGCTCGCCATCCTGCACCGGGCCCGGGCGCTGCTGGCCCCCGAGGACACCGCCGGCGACCTGTACGAGCGGGCACTGCTCCTGCACGCCCGGAGCCGTCAGCCGTTCGACGAGGCACGTACCAGCCTGGTCTACGGGGAATGGCTGCGCCGGCACCGCGGTCGCGCCGAGGCGCGACCGCATCTGCGGGCCGCCATGGAGGCCTTCGACCGGATCGGCGCCGCGCCCTGGTCCGCCCGTGCCGCCACCGAACTGCGCGCCGCCGGGCTCGCCCTGCCGGACCGTTCCCCCATCGCCGGCGCCCTGGCCACCCTCACCCCACAGGAGCTCCAGGTGGTACGCCTCGCCGTCACCGGAGCCTCCAACCGCGAGATCGGCGCGCAACTGTTCCTGAGCCCGCGAACCGTCGCCTCCCACCTGTACAAGGCATTCCCGAAACTCGGCGTCACCTCCCGGGTCGAACTGGCCAGGTTCAGTCACCTGACGGAGGCGGCGCCCATCGCCATCTCCCTAGTGTCCGGACCATGACCAAACGACCTGAGCTCTTCTCGGCGACCGTCATGGCGGTCCTGGGCGTGGCCTTCTGCTCCTGGGCGCTGCTCACCCTCCCTCTACAGGGCGCCGCCGTGCTCGTCCTGGCGACTCTGCTCGGCTGGAGCGGCTGGATCGCGTTCAGCTACACCCGGCCGGTACGTTCCCGCCGGGTGATCGCCGTCTACCTGTGCGCGGTCGGCTTCCAGCTCATCCACATGGCCGAGGAGTACACCGGCGGCTTCCCCCACGAGATCGTCGAACTGTTCGACTCACCCCGCGACTGGCCGGAGAACGAGTTCCTGCTCGTCTTCGTCTTCGGGTTCGGCGCCCTCTACTTCTTCGCCGGCGCGGGCGCCCTCTACCGCATCCGCGTGGCCAACTTCTTCCTCTGGTGGTACGCGCTGGGCGCCGGACTGCTCAACGGCATCGCCCACTTCGTCTTCCCCATCATCGCGGGCGGCTACTTTCCCGGCCTGTACACCGCCACCGGCCACCTGCTCATGAGTGGCCTGCTGATCTACCTGCTGGTCAAGGAGAGCCGCGACCTCAAAGCCGCGGACCAGCGTGAGCCGGCTCTCGCCGCGGCCTCCGGGTAGGTGTTCGTGGAGGACACCGTGGCGATGTCCGGTGACCTGGCGGAGGGTGCCGCCGCTTGATCAACAGCGGTAGAGTGCCCGCCATGCGCGCGCTCGCCGATCTGATCGACACCGAGGATTCCGCCTGGCCGGAGATCCTGAACGCTGTCGCGGGCAAGGACCTGAACACGGTCTCCCGCCACCCGGTGCCGATGGCCGAGGCCCTGTCCTGATGCGCCGCGTCTGGCTCCTCCTCGCCGCGCTCGTAGCCACCACCGGCCTGACATTCGGCGCCGCGGTCTGGTTCGGTGTCCCCCTCGACGGCGGCCGGCTACGCCAGATCCCGCTCGGCCAACCGGTCACCGTGACCTTGCCGGAACGCGGCGCGATGCTCTGGGTGACGACCAAGGGCGGCCACGTCAGTTGCGAGTTCGTGGGCGCCCCGCCGGAGCAGGGCTGGTCCAGCCTGATGCTTCTCGATCAGAGTCTTTCGGCACGGGCGGACGGCCGGACCTGGCACCCCGCCATGCTGCTGACGGCGGGCGTGCCCGGCGATTACACGCTCATCTGCACATCGAGCGAAACGTCCCTGGCCGCCGCCGAGGCGCCTCTGATCCGCGACACGGCCACGCGGATATACGCCCTGCTGGCGGCGGCGCTGCTGACCGCGGTGGGGCTGGGTCTGGCCGCCGTCGCCGCGTGGCGCCCGCGCCGCGTCACCTGGCCCGCGCAGCCGCAGGGCCAGTGAGTGCTCTAGGTCCGCGTTCCCAGAACCAGCGCAGCGCGGCCCTGCCCTGACACAGCCTGACGGTCAGGCTGGACCCGGTGTTCTTACGGACCGGGTGGAGCGAGTTGATCCGGGCGTCGAAGGCGTTGGGAGCGGCCATGGTGCTTCTCCTGCCTCTAAAGTGGCTGACCGGCAGACCACATCGGGCGGCGCTCACCGGGCGCTCAATCGGTGTGTCAACCCCTGCCTGTCGGTTGGGCGACAGTCCCTGGTGCGGGCCCCTCGGGGCCGGTTACGCAGAGGCGACCGAAGGAGACTCCGATGGAGCCGAACGAGACGGCCGCGCTGGTGCACCGGGCGGCCGCCGGTGACAGTAGCGCCTGGGAGGCGCTGGTCAGGGCGTACGCGGGGCTGGTCTGGTCGGTCGCGCGGGCGCACCGGCTCGGTTCCGCCGACGCCGAGGACGTGGCGCAGACGACGTGGGAGCGGTTCGCCCGGTCGCTGGACGCGATCAAGGAGCCGGAGCATGCGGGCGCCTGGCTGGCGACGACGGCGCGGCGGGAGTCGCTGCGGGTGCTGACCGCCCGCAACCGGGTGACGCCGACCGGGGATCTGGCGTGGACGGGGGCGTCGCCGGCTGCCGAGGACGTGGTGGTCGCCGGGGACGAGGAGGTGCGCCGGGCGGAGCTGGCCGGCCGGGTGTGGCGGGCGCTGGACCGGCTCGGTGACGCCTGCCAGCAATTGTTGCGGGTGCTGATGGCCGAGCCGCCTCCGTCGTACGTGGAGGCCGCCGCCGCCTTGGACATGCCGATCGGGTCGCTGGGCCCGACCCGTCGCCGCTGTCTGGAGAAACTTCGCCGTCTCGTGGATGTATCAGAGGCGCGGGGGCGTGCTCATGAGTGACATGGAACTCGACACCGTGCTACGGGGGCTGATCGCCCGGGCGGATCCGATGCCCGAAGCGGTGGAGCGGTACGCGCTCGCGGCGTTCGCGTTCCGTACGGCCGACGAGGACTTCGCCGATCTGGAATGGGACTCGTTGATCGACACCGCGGCGCTGACCCGGGGCCCGGACGACACCAGGATGCTGGTGTTCGGCCCGGCCGGCCCGGACGGCGTCCGCATCCATCTGGGGGTGACCCGCACCGCGGGCGGGTTCGAACTGGACGGGTCGGTCGAGCCGGCCGGTCACACCGAGGCCGAACTGCTTCATCATGGGGGCACCGTGCGCCGGCCGATCGACGCCGCGGGCGGGTTCGATGCGGACCTGCCCGCGGTGCGGTCGTTCCGGGTACGGCTGCGGGGCGCCGCCGCACCGATCGTCACCGGATGGGTGGCGATCGGCTGACGCCGAGAGAGCGAGAGAACAATGCCCGAGCCGACCGAATTCCCGAATCCGTGGCAATTCGATCCACGTATCCGCCAGAGCGGCAACGTCTACTACATGGCCGACGAGGTTCTCGTCGCGACCCCCGACGTGGGGGTGGTCCAGGGAGAACTGGAGAACGAGCTGGGAGCCCGCCGCCCTCAGGTGGCGGGCCGCAGCATGTCCCGCGTGACCCGGTTCGTCCTGCCGGGCGCCGGCGACGGCCGTGCACGCCGTTCCACACTGGACGCGCCGGCGATCGTACGGCGGCTGCGGAACCGTCCGGACCGTCCGCGGGTCGGCCTGAACCACGTCTTCGCCGGCAACGGGATCTTCACCGGCCAGCCGAAACTGCACGGTGGCGCCGGCACGGACCCGCGGCCCACCCCCTACCCGCTTCCCGCGCCGGAAGCTCCGGTGGAGGGCAGCCGTCCGGTGAAGGTGGCGATCCTGGACACCGGCATGGATCCGGCGTCGCTGGCGCTGCCGATCTTCGCCCGGCACGCGTTGCACGGCACGCACGAGCCGGACACCGTCTACGAGAACCCGGCGACGCACGCGATCAGCCTGATGGGCGGGCACGGCACCGCGGTGGCCGGGATCGTGGCCCGGTACGCGCCCAACGCCGAGCTGACGTCGATCCAGGTGCTGAACCAGTTCGGCGTCACCGACGAGCTGAACCTCACCGCCGCGATCGGACGGGCCGCGGCGGCCGGGGCCGAGATCGTCGTCATGTCGCTGGGCGGCGCCCTGCTGCCGGAGGAGAGCGTCGACGAGCTCGCCACCATGTTCGACGTCCTGCCGCCCGGGACGGTGCTGGTCGCCGCGGCCGGCAACACCGAGACGGAGATCGAGGACTACTTCCCGGCCCGGGCCGGCCGGGTGACCTCGGTGGCCGCCATCGACACCACCGGCGGCCAGAAGGCCCCGGCGTCGTTCAGCAACTCCGGGAACTGGATCACGGCGTGCACGCCCGGCGTGGGGGTGCACTGCGCGTACCCGACCGGCACCTGGAACTACACGGCCAGCGGGGTGCCGGTCGTCTCGAACGGCTACATCGCCTGGAGCGGCACCTCGTTCTCGGCGCCCTATCTGGCGGCCCGGATCGCGGCCGGCACCATGGAGAACGGGACGGCCGCGGACGCCGCGGAGAAGCTGAAGGCCGGCCTGACCGGCGGGTTCCGGCGGTACGGCGGCTTCCTGGACGCGCCGCCGGACTTCCTGGCGCCCTAACCGGCGCCGTAACACACGAACGCCGCCGCGGCCGGATCATCGACCGCGGCGGCGTCCTGTGCGGCGGCCAGCGCGGCCGCCGGTCCCCGCCCGGCGCGCAGCTGTTCGTGCAGGTGGAGCATCACCTCGAGGGTGGCGCCGTCGCGGACCGGCGCGACCGTGGCGATCACCGACCGGGCGCCCATCGCGAGCAGCGCCGCCGCGAACCCCATCAGCTCGTCGCCGCGGTGCACGGTGGACAGGCCGGAGTCGCAGGCGGACAGCACCACCAGGCCGGGCGGGCGGCGCAGCGTCTCCAGGTCGTAGGCGGTGAGCGGCCCGTCGCCCAGCCGCAGCGCCGAGAACTGCGGATTGTCGGCGCGGAAGGTGCCGTGCGCGGCGATGTGGACCCGCCCGGCGCCGTCGACGGCCCGCAGCACCCGGGTCACCGCGGCGTCCGGGCCGGTCAGCGCCGGCGTCCCGGGATAACTGGTGGACAGCGACCCGATCTCGTCGGCGGCGCCCGGCAGGCCCGGCCCGGCGACCAGGACGGTCCTATCGCCGGCCGGGACAGCGGTGACGGCCCGCAGCCAGGTGGCCGCGCTGGGCACGACCGTCACGGCACGGTCCCGGCAGCCGGGCAGCATCCGCCACGGCACCCCGTGCAGCCGCCCGGACGGCACGATCACCAGCCCGGCGTCGCCGATCCGCGCCCGCAGCGGGCCGAACAGCATCCGGTCCAGACGGTTCGCCCCGGACCGCACCGGCAGGTCACGCACCGCCATCCGGTGCAGGGCGAACCGCAGCGCCCGTACCTCGGCGTTGATCTGCTCGACCGGCCCCAGCTCGTGCCGGCTCAGCCGCCCGCCGGCCAGCACCACGGCGTGCAGCGTGCCGGCCACACTGATCAGTTCGATCAGGACCCGGCCGGCCAGGTGGGTGGTCAGGGCCGCGGGGCCGCATCCGGCCGCGTGTGCCGAGCTTTCTCCGGGCCGGGTACGGCGTACGCGCTCGCGGATCGACCGTTCCAGCTGGGTCTGGCGCTGGCTGTGCCGGCGCGCGTCGCGTCCTTCGGCGAGTGCCTGTTCCCGAACGGCTACGACCGACCGCAGTTCGGCGATCTCGGCTGCCAGCCGTGGATCGGTGGGCGGCCGGGCCGGGCGCAGTTGCTGGGCGGCGGCCCGGCCGCGTTCGGCCCAGGTGAGCATGTCCCGCGCCGACCCGTCCGCCACCGCCAGCGACAGGGCGGTGGCGACCAGGTCGAGGCCGTGTTCGGCGGCCCGCACCCGCAGTTCGGTGGCGCCGAGGGTGAGCCGGTGCTCGTCGAGCGCCCGCAGCCCGGCCCGCAGCGCCGCCTGGGCGCCGCGCCGGTCACCGGCGGCGATCCGCAGCAGCGCCTCGGCGTGCCAGGCGCTGACCCGCTGGGCGGCCGGCCCGCCGGACCGGGCCCGTCCGGCCTGCCGCAGCAGTTCGGTGGCCTGCGCGGTGCGGCCGGCGGCGAGCGCGCAGCGGGCGGCGATCAGGGTGGCGTCGGCGGCCGGGGCGGCCCATCCCGCGGTGCGCAGTTCGGCGGCGGCGGCCAGCGCGGCACGCAGCACGGCCGGCCCGCGCTGGCCGTCCGCCCAGTCGGTGCGCAGCAGCGTGTAGCGGGCCACCGCCGCCCAGCCGGGCCGGGCCTGCTGGTCGAAGGCGCGGCCGGCCAGGCGGGCGGCGTGCCGGGCGGACTCCAGGTCGCCGCAGGCCAGCGCGGCGGCGGCGAGCAGCAGGCGGGCCTCGGCCAGGTCGGCGGCCATCCGGCGGCGGGTGAGTTCGGCGACGGCGGCGGCCGCCACGTCCCGGGCCTCGTCGTGCAGGCCGGCCGACAGCAGCACGTCACACCGGTCCATCATGATCATCGCCGGGGACAGGTGGTGGGCGGTGTAGTGCTCCTCGGCCGCGTCCAGGTGGGTGAGCGCCGTGACGATCCGGCCGGCCCGCCCGGCCGCGAAGCCCCGGTTCCAGCGCACGTCGGCGACCGCCAGATCCTGCTCCAGCTCGCGGTAGAGCCGCTCGGCGCGGACCAGGTCGGCCTCGGCGGCGTCCGGCCGGCCCCGGTACGCCTGGAGCACACCCCGGTTGTTCAGCAGTTTCGCCTCCCACAGCAGGTCGCCCTCACGCCGGAAGACGGTCAGGGCGCCGCCGTACTGGCGCAGCGCGGCCTCCAGCAGGCCCTGCCGCTGGGCGACGACGGCCAGCTGATGCCGTAGCCGGGCCGCTTCCAGTCCCTCCAGGTGCGCGGCGGCGGCCTCACCGAGGCGTACCGCTTCGTGGATGTCACCCTGATCGGCGCGCACCAGGGCGAGCGTCATCCGGGCCCGGGCCGCGTGCACCGGAAGCCCGGCGCCGTCGGCGACGGCAACCGCCCGCCGCAGGTGCCGGGCGGCCGAGCGCACGCTGTGGGACTCCCGCCCGGCCAGGCCGAGCACCCGTTCGGCGGCCGACTCGGCGGCGGCGTCCCCGGCCCGGCGCGCGGCGGCCCGGACCCGCAGCGCCGTGGCCCGCGCCCGCCAGGGGTCGGTGGGGACCAGCCGCATGGCGGTGCCGGCCTCGTCTTCCAGATCACGTTCCCGCACTGTGGACTCCCGACACTCGGTCTATTACCGGACGCTTAAGAAGGCGGCGGACGCAATGGGGTTTACGGTAGCCTCCCGATGATCATTGCAGCGCTGTAAAGGAGTCCCCCGTGCCCGTGCCCGCCCTGGTGGCCGCGGCTTGGCGCCGTGCCGCCGAGCTGGACTTCCCGATGTCCTGCGAGGACCCGGCCGGCCCGCTGCTGGCCACCCTCGCCGCCGCGGTCCCGTCCGGCGGCCAGGTCCTGGAGTTGGGCACCGGCGCCGGCGTGGGAACGTCCTGGCTGGTCAGCGGCCTGACCGGCCGCACCGACGCCACGGTGACCACGGTGGAGCTGGACGCCGGCCTGGCCGCCGCGGTCCGCGCCTCGGACTGGCCGCCGTTCGTGGAGATCCTGACCGGCGACGCCTGCGCCCTGCTGCCCACCCTGGGCACCTTCGACCTGATCTTCGCGGACGCGCTGGCCGGCAAATGGGAGGGCCTCGACCTGACGCTGGCGGCCCTGTCCCCCGGCGGCGTCCTGATCGTCGACGACATGGACCTCGCCCGCTACCCCGAACCTGAGCACCGGGCCATCGTCACCCGGGTCGAGGAGTCCCTGGCCAACCACCCGGACCTGGTGTCGGTGCAACTGCCGGCCGGCTCCGGCTTCACCATCGCCACCCGCCGCCGCTGATGGAGCCGGTCGACGTCCACGGTGAACGGGTCCTGGTCCAGCCGGTGAAGGGCGACGGCCTACGGATCTGGCGCCGGGCCAGGGAAACCCACCCCGACCGCTATCCGGTGCTGGTGCTCGACGCCGAGGACGCGCTCGAACCCGACTACCGGCACCGCGACTCGCCCGCCGACATCCTCGCCCGGGCCGACCGGGTGGTCCTCCCGGCCCCACCGCCGCGTGATCGTGGCACCGGCGACGAGGGCTACCACCTCGACCGGTACGACGTGGCGCATCACGGCGAGCCCGAACTCCTGGTCCTGCTGCCGCGCCCGGAGCCGTGGGCGGCGTTCGCCTACCTCGACTCCTGGTGCCACCTGAGCGGCTGGAAGCCGGAGGTGCTGGTCGCCGCGGCCCGCGACTGGCACACCCGCTACGGCGCCGAACCCACCGTGATCGGCCTGGCCTGCGGCTTCGAGGTCTCCCGCCCGCCGACCGGCCCGGCCGACGCCGAACGCCTCGCCGCCGAACACCAGCTCTTCGCCCCATTGACCGCCGGCACCACCGAGCTGGCGTACGCCCGCGCGCTGCCCCAGCTCCGCCGATGGTGTCTCTACAACCGCCCGTGAGGTGATGTCTCTCCGCTTCGGTTCCTGATCTGTCCGCCAGTATGGGGTGACGATGTCGCCGGTTCCCGGAGGCGGCATGGCTGTCTTGGAAAGCAGATCGGCAACCGCACCGGCACCGCCGGCACGGTCAGGGGCGGGTCATGCGGGTGCCGGCCTGGATGTGGGTGACTATCGCCTCGCGGCCGGGGCCGGCCTCGGGGACCGGGAGCAGCGGGTAGACGTGCAGGGCGCCCGGTTCCTCGTGGTAGGTCAGCGGGATCGAGGACGGCAGGCGGTCGCGAAGCCGGCGGCAGTCGGGCAGGGTGATGTCTCGGGTCCCCACCAGGATCTGCAACGGCGGCAGGCAGGACAGGTCGCCGAAGAGCGGGCTCAGGCGCGGGTCCTGCAACGGCAGCGAACCCGCCCACGCGGCGGCCAACGGGCGTAGGCCGGGGCGCCGCAACCAGGGATCGTGGGGTTCGATCAGGTCGACCTCGGGGTTGCTGATCGACAGGTCGAGCCAGGGGGCGATCGCGGTCAGACCGACCACTCCCCCGGCCTCGCCGGACACTGCTTGGGCGGCGAGCAATGCGAGGCCTCCGCCGGCGGAGTCGCCGGCCAGGTAGCAGCGGCGGCCCTCGGCCACCAGGTCGGCGATCACGGCGGTGACGAACGACAGGGCGGCGAGGCCCTGGTGGTCCGGCGCGAGGCCGTAGATGGGCACGGCCACCTCATGCCCGGTACGCGCGGCGATGTGCCCGATCAACGACCAGTGCTGGCTGACGATCTCGCTCGTGTAGGCGCCACCGTGCAGGTAGATGACGGTCACCCCGGTGTCCGGGCCGGACGGGCGGACCCGGTGCAGGTCGAAGCCGTGCGTCCGGGAAGTGCTCACCTCGTACCGTCGAATGATCGCCGAAGGCGGCTCGGAAGGCCCTTTCGGGCGCGCGAGCGTCCGCAGCCCGGCCTCTTCGCTGATGAATTTCCGCTGGTAGGCGAGCCGCGTGAAGGCCGCCACCACATTCATCTGCCAACTCGCCACAGTGACTCCCGGCTGCTCAGGTCGCGGTGAAGACGACGGCGCGTCCCGCGGCGGCGGCGCGCTGGTAGAAGTTGACGACATCGACGAAATCGGTCCAGAGGTAGGCGAAGTCGTCGTCGCCGAGCGGGCCGTCGTAGTCGCTGCCGGGCAGCAGGGTGTCGAATCGTCGGCGCAACCCGGCCCGGTCGATGTCGCGCAGCGCGGCGGCCACGTCACGGACCTGGGTGGCGTCGACGTACACGACGTAGTAATCGTCGTGCATGCCGTGACCGCCGAGGATGGCGTGTGACAGCGGGTAGTCGCCGGCGTCCGGGTCGAGGCTGCCGTCGGTGAGGCAACGGTGGATCTCGTCCCAGTCCTTGTCGGTGTCGACCTTGAGCTGGTCGTCGTCCCAGTTCTCCTCGATGTCCCCGAGCAGCTCGCCGACCGCGTCGTCGTCGCCGTCCGCGTCGAGCAGGGCCTTCTCCTGATCCGCGGTGATCGCGAAATGCACCCCCAGCATGTCGCCGATCATAGGGCCGATCGAGCGGGGTAGGTTGTGGGCCTTCTACGACTTCCGGGGGTGGCTACTATGCGTGTTCGCGTCGGTTCCGTTCAGATCATCGTTGAGTCCGACGTGAGGAATCGTAGAAGTGGATCTGCCACGTAGTTTCGTCGTCCGGGAGCGGGATCACCGCATTCACGACCCGTTCACACCCGCCAAGCTGGCCGTTCTCGGGGAGGCGATCCGGCTGCGGCCGGGGATGTCGATCCTGGACCTGGCCTGCGGCAGCGGTGAGATGCTGTGCACCTGGGCCGAAAAACACCACATCACCGGTACGGGTGTGGACATCAGCACCGCCTTCATCGCCAATGCCGTGGCGCGCGCCGCCGAGCTCGGTGTCGAGGACGGGTTGACGTTCACCCACGGTGACGCCTCCGGTTTCGTCGCCGCCGAGCCGGTCGATGTGGCCTGCTGTGTCGGGGCGACCTGGATCGGCGGCGGTGTCGAGGGGACCTTGGCGCTGCTGGAACGCAGCGTGAAGCCGGGTGGCCTGCTGCTGGTCGGCGAGCCGTTCTGGCGGGAGGATCCGCCGGATCAGGTCGCGGTCGAGGGCAGCGGCGCCGGTTCTCGGGAGGACTTCGGGGACCTGCCGGGCCTGGTCGAGTCGTTCCGGGGGTACGGCTGGGATCTGGTGGAGATGGTGCTGGCCGACGAGGACAGCTGGGACCGGTATGTGGCCGCCCAGTGGTTCACGGTCCGCGCATGGCTGGACGAGAATCCGGACGACGAGCTGGCCGCCGCGTTCCGCGCGGAGCTGGACACGGCGCCGCTGAACTATGTCCGCTACCAGCGGCGCTACCTGGGCTGGGGTGTCTTCGCCCTGAAGCGCCGCTGAGTCTCAGGCGGTCCGGCGTCCAGCCCGACCACCGGGTGGGACGCCGGGCCGCGCCGCTGAGTCTCAGGCCGGCGTTCCAGAACGACCACCGGGTGGGACGCCGGGCCGCGTGGCTGAGTCTCAGGCGGTCCGGCGTTGCAGAACGACCACCGCGGTCGGGGTGGGACGCCGGGCCGCGTGCTCGTCGAGGCTGTCGTCGATTTCGCGCCAGCGGTCCCAGAGCCGGTCCCGTTCGTCGCCGACGGCGGCGCGGCCGTGGACCGGGCGGGGGCCGTCGGACAGTTCGACTTCGGCGTCCGGGTGCGCCTGGAGGTTGAGCCACCAGGCGGGTTCGGGGGCGCCCCACCCGTTCATGGCGAGGGTGACGAGGTTGTCGCCGTCCTCGAAATATCCCAGGATGACGGACCGTGGCTCCCCGCTGCGGCGGCCGATGGTCGTCAGCCGGAAATGGCCGTAGGTCTGGGGTTTGGGCTGGTTGAGGCTAAACCGCGCCCCACCGATCCGGTAGAGGGCCCGGTGCACGGCCCAGGCCGTTCGAATGAACCATCGTGGCGGGAGTCTGCGCATGGTCGCCTCCGCGATTCGACTGTCGCCGATGCTATAACCCGGTATCCAGTCACGAGTTGAAGCTGATCATGGCGGGTGGGCGGCCGCTGGACCAGCGCAGCACGGTGACGGCGCAGTTCTCCTGGTAGAGGCTCATCCACCGCCAGTCCGGGGCGTCCATCACGTGCCGGACGAACCAGCCGATCACGAAGTTGTGGGTGATCAGCAGTTCCCGCCGGTCGGTGTCGCCGACGACGCCGAGCTGCGCGACGGCGGCCCGCAGCCGGATGGCGTCCGGATCGCGCTCTCCGACGGGCACCCCGTCGAGCCAGGAACGCCAGCGCTCCGGATATCCCGACCGGTCCGAGGGGTACGGGGTCCGGTCCAGCATGTGGTCGCAGGCGTGCCGGGGTGCGGGAACGTGTCCGGCGATGATCTGGGCGGTGGCGGCGGCCCGGGGCAGTGCGCTGTGGTGGATCGCGTCGAAGGTGACGGCGCTGAGGCGCCGGCCGGCACGGTCGGCCTGTTCGCTGCCGAGCGGGGACAGATCGCCGTCGTCGTCGGCGAGACCGTGCCGGACCAGATAGAGGTCGGTGATCGTCATAGGTGGAGCACTGTAACCACCAGGGTCGCGACGTTGGTGGCGAAGAAGACGGCCCAGCCGATCAGGTTGCGGGAGCCGACGCGGAGGTGGGCGATCAGCGCTCCACTGAAATAGAGGACCAGGCCGACGGCCGCGAGAAGACCGATCACCGGTACGGCGAAGCCGGTGAGAAGGCCGGCCGTTCCCGCGGCGAGCAGGGATCCGAGGACCGGCACGTACCTGCGTGGGATGCGTTTCATGTCGGCCTGTGCTTTCGGGTACTCGTGGCCGATCAGGTAGAACGTGGCGGCGCTGCCGTTGAACAGGGCGGCGACGGCGGTGAGAACGATGTGGGCAGTGGACATGCCGACTGGACGAGACGGGTGGACCGATTGTGACAGTCGGCGCATGAGTTCCTCATGCCCTCGTTCGGGTTGCCGTGGTAGCCGGTCAGGCGGCGGAACCGCGGATCGACGGGTGGTTGACGGGGCTGAGCGGCCGGCAGGGATTGCTGATCATGGCTATTCCGATCGCGGTGCTCGTCACCCGTACGCGAAGATCTGTTGATGTTGGAATTGCGGATCGTCAAGGGTGACGCCACCAGCCCGCAGGCGAAGGGTCCGAAGATCATCGCGCATGTGAGCAATGATCTCGGCGGGTGGGGCAAGGGGTTCGTGCTGGCGCTGTCGAAGCGGTGGCCGGAGCCGGAACGCGCGTTCCGGCGCTGGCACCGGGAGCGGGCCGGCAACGATTTCGGGCTCGGGGCGACGCAGTTGGTGCAGGTCCAGCCGGATCTGTGGGTGGCGAACATGGTCGGCCAGCACGGTCTGAGGGCGGGCAGCGGTGGGCCGCCGGTGCGCTATGAGGCGATCGGGAAGTGCCTGGAGAGCGTCGCAGCGCATGCGCTGGAGCTGGGCGCGTCGGTGCATATGCCGCGGATCGGGTGTGGCCTGTCCGGCGGGAAGTGGGAACGGATCGAGCCGATGGTCGTCGCGTCGCTGTGTGAACGCGACATCCCGACGACGGTCTACGACTTCGACTGAGCATCAGGACGTTGATCGTCCGGAATCCATCATAGGTTTAACCGGTGACAACGAATCGGATTCTTCTCCTCGGTGGACTGTGGCTGGACGCGTCGGCGTGGGACGGCGTCGTCGCGAATCTGAAGGACGCGGTGGCGGTGACGCTGCCCGGACAGGGCGACGGGAACGCGGCGGCGACGCTGGACGACCAGGTGGCGGCGGTGCTGGCGGCCGTCGACGCGGAGCCGGGGCCGGTCGTGGTGGTGGGCCACTCGGGGGCGTGCTCGCTGGCGTGGATGACTGCCGACGCCCGGCCGGAGAAGGTGGCGAAGGTGGTGCTGATCGGCGGTTTCCCGTGGGCGGACGGCCAGCAGTACTTCCCGTTCATCCCGCCCACCGACGGTGCGGTGCGGTTCCCGGGCTGGGAGGCGTTCGAGGGGCCGGACTCGGCCGACATCGACGCGGACGCGCGGGCCGCCTTCGCCGCGGCGGCGATCCCGGTGCCCGAAGGCGTGACCGGTGGGACGGTGCGGCTGCGTGACGACCGCCGGTTCGACATCCCGATCGTGGTGGTCTGTCCCGAGTTCTCCCCGGAGCAGGCGCGCGGCTGGATCGACAGCGGCGACGCGCCCGAGGTGGCCCGCGCGAAGCACGTCGAACTGGTGGACATCGACTCGGGGCACTGGCCGATGCTGACCCGCCCAGCGGAGCTGGCCCGGATCCTGGCCCAGGTCTGACGGCTGCCGTCCGGGGGCCGGTGCCAGGGCGTATCTGATGGATCACCCAGGGCTGCGGCGTGGTCCACCGGACAGGCCCTAGTCCTTCGACGGCGAGGATCATGGGACGGTCTAGAGCATGGACCTGACCGTGATCCTCGGCCCGATGAAGGGCGGCAAGTCGCTGGAGATGATCAGCCTGCTGTCCCCGTTGCAGTACGCCGGCATCCCGCACCGCGTCTACCAGTCCGTACGTCACGGCCGGGACACGGCGGTGACGTCACGTTCCGGTGGCAGCCTGCAGACGGTCAAGGTGCACACGTTGGCCGGTGCTGCTGACGGTGGTGTTGAGGTGATCGGTGTTGACGAGATCCACATGTTCACTGTTGACGACATCAATGTGTTGGGGGCCGCTGTCCGCAACGGGATCAAGGTGGTCGTGGCCGGGATCGACCTCGATCACCGCGGTCAACTGTTCGCACCGGTGCGTGCGCTGTTCGAGCTGGCGCCGGCCGAGGTGATCTACCGGCGGGCGGTGTGTGACGTGTGCCGGTCGCTGGACGCCACACACACGCAGGTGCTGGAGCACGGCAAGCCGATGATCCGCGAGCTGGCCCCGTCGACGGCTCTGCCGGACGACGGCACCTACACCTACGAGGCACGCTGCCGCCGCTGCGTCGTCCTCCCCTAGATCATTTTCGCGAGCAGGGCGTAGAGGCGGGCCGCGCCGGCGGCTCCCGGCAGCGGGATCGGGACGTTCCTGCGCAACGCGGTCAGGCTCGCCGTGGGTGGGTGGTTCAGCAGCCTCTCCAGGGGTACGGCGGCCGCGGTCGCCTTCTGTGCGAACAGTGCCGCCGTCACCCCGAGCAGGGCGCGCGCCGGCTGGTTCAGGTGCCGGTGCATGCCGCTGTCGACGAACAGCGGGTTGTAGAGGACGTACCGGATCGGGGTGTCCGGGTAGTTTTCGGCGAAGCCGGCGCCGAGCAGGTCGTTGGCCCGTGCACCCTGGCGGATCGCCCGGAACATCCGGTAGCCGTCGGTGAGGTGCGGGTCGTCCCAGTGGATGCGGCCGCCGGGGATGCCGCCGACACCGCACAGGTTGAGGATCACCGGTTGCCCCGCCCGTTCCAGGGCCGGCCGGAGCCCGTCGGCGAGCAGGTAGCGGGCCAGCACGTTGATCGCGAACGACTGCTCGAAGCCGTCGGCGGTGACGATCCGGCGCGGGGAGAACCGCCCGGCCGACAGCACCAGGGCGTCGATCCTCTCCGGTAGGCGGGCGATCAGCGCCCGGGTCTCCTTCACCGAGGTGAGGTCGGCGTCGGCGCTACCGATACTGATCACGTTCCAGCCGGTGGCGAGCCGGTCGGCGAGAGCCTTTCCGATGCCGCGGGTCCCGCCCGCGATGACCGCTGTGCGCATACTGGCATCGTCGGCGGCCCGGACTCCGCCGGAAAGAGGGCACATTCATGTCACCGGTCCTGCCCCTGCCCGTGACCTCGGCCGATCGTGAACTCTGTGTGGCGACCGACATCCTGCGGCGGGTCGGTGAGAAGTGGAGTGTGCTGCTGCTGGCGGTGCTCCAGCACGGGCCGCGCAGTTTCAACCAGCTCGATCGTACGGTCGAGGGGCTGAGCAGGCGCATTCTCACCCGTACGCTGCGGGCTCTGGAGGGCGACGGGCTGATCAGCCGGCGGCCGGCCGGTGACCGGATGGAATATGCCCTGACCGATCTCGGCCGTTCGCTGCTGCCGCTGATCGTGGCGATCGGCGAGTGGGCTGTCGAGCACGCCCCGCAGATCGAGGCGGCCCGTCAGCGCAGCGGCTTGCGGTCCGACGGCGCAGCCACCCCTTCAGGCCCTCCTCGGTACGCGGGATGAAGTAGGGTCGCCCGGCCCAGGTCCGGCACCCGCCGTCCTGCTCGGTCCAGCAGCGCAGCGACGCCCAGCCGGCGACGGCGCCGTCCGGTGCGGTCGCGGTCGGGAACCAGTCGTCGTCCGGCATACCGCCCAGTGAATCAGAGCATCAGCGCCGGCCTCCACTGCGGAGATCCCTCCCCGCTACCACCGCATCCACGATCACGCAGCCGATCCCGGGATCTGCGAAGATCAAGTGATGACCGCCTTCATCTCGCACACCACGGTGGACTCCCTCGACGCGTACGCGCAGTCCCGCTGGTGGCAGAACGTTCTCGACTACGTCGAGGACCCTGAGGACCCGAACCTGCCCGGCCACGTGGAGTGCATGATCTTCTCCCGGGACGGCCGGCACAGGCTGCTGTTCATCGAGGTCCCCGACGCCAAGCAGATCAAGAACCGGATCCACTTCGACCTGCGGCCCACCGAGGACGGCCGCGAGACCGAACTGGCCCGCCTCCTCGAACTCGGCGCCACCCAGGTCGCCGACCGGCGCAAACCCGACGGCGGCGGCTGGGTGGTCCTGGCCGATCCGGAGGGTAACGAGTTCTGCATCCTGCGCAGCGAGGCCGAACTCCGCGCCGCGCAATGACAGCGAGCCCGCCCCGGCCTGTGCCGCGCCCGCCGGGCGCGGATCACTGGCCGGGCGGGCCCGGCCGGACCTGTCGCAGCTTTCGGTCACCCCGGGTGAGTGGTCACGGCTCCGCGCGGGTCGGTGAGCCCACGCGGTCGCGGTGTCGTGGTCGCCCACCTGGCCTGTTGGCGTGGTGGCCGCGCACGTGGCGTCCTCCGTGTGCGGCCGCCACGGCTCAGAGCCAGGTCCTCGACCGCCGGATCTGGTGACCGGGCGGCGCCGTCACGGTTTCCGGTGGGTGACATAGGTGTCGATCTCGGCCAGGAGTGCGGCCTTGCCGGGGGCGTCGAGGAAGGAGTGGCGCACCGCCTGCCGGGACAGTTCGGCGACGCCGTGTTCGTCGAGGCCGAGCAGGCCGGCGGCCACCTGGTACTCACGGTCGAGGGTGGTGGAGAACATCGGCGGGTCGTCGGAGTTGATGGTCACCGGCACGCCGGCGGCCACCAGCGCGGGCAGCGGATGCTCGGCGAGCGACGGCACCGACCGGGTGCACACGTTGGAGGTCGGGCACACCTCCAGCGCGATGGCGTGCTCGGCCAGGTAGGCCATCAGCTCCGGATCCTGGGCGGCGGCGATGCCGTGGCCGATGCGTTCCGCGCCGAGTTCCCGGACCGCCTCCCAGATGCTCT
The DNA here is from genome assembly GCF_019429605.1 of Actinoplanes hulinensis. Lineage (NCBI taxonomy): Bacteria > Bacillati > Actinomycetota > Actinomycetes > Micromonosporales > Micromonosporaceae > Actinoplanes > Actinoplanes hulinensis. The sequence goes on from NZ_JAHXZI010000009.1 coordinate 329,348, forward strand.
GCGGGCCGGTCGATTCGCCGGCGTGCGGCACGCTGTGCAGCCCGGCCGCCCGGGCGGCGGCGAAGTGTCCGGCGAACCGGGCGCGTGACACCCCGGCTTCCGGGCCGCCGAGCCCGAAGCTGATCAGCCCCTCCGGGCGGTGTTTGAGCGCGATCTCGAGTGTCGCGTCGGCGGCCCGTTCCCAGGGCGGCCCGGGAATGTCGAAGCACCAGCGCAGCTCGATGCCGTGGTCGCGGGCGGCCCGGCGGCGGGCGTCCTCCACCGCTTCGCAGTACGCCTCGGCCGGGATGCCGCGTTCGATGGACGAGTAGGGGCTGAGGGTGACCTCGGCGTACCGGACCGACTGGGCGGCGAGGCTCGCGCCGATGTCGTAGGTGAGCATCGCGACGTCCTCGGCGTCGCGGATCAGGTCCACCACCGACAGGTACACCTCGATGAAGTGCGGGAAGTCGGTGAACGTGAAGTATTCGGCGAGCAGTGCCGGGTCGGCCGGCACCGACGTCCTGCCGGCGTGCCGTTCGGCCAGGCGGGCCACGGTCTGCGGCGATGCGGAGCCGACGTGGTGGACGTGCAGTTCCACCTTGGGCAGGTCGGCGATGAAGTCGGTCAGGTCCCGTGCCATGACGTCCGTCCCTCACGGTGCGTGTCGTCCACCGGGGACCCGTGGCGCGGGCGACCTCCCGGTGGGAGGCGCCCTTACGACCAGGCGCGAGCCGAGCGTGGCGGATGTCCATCCGTCGCAGCGCCTCTCGGCCCGCACCCGGACGCTATCAGGGAAACGCCCGCGGCGAGGGTCAGGAGGACGGTTTCGGGGCGGCGACCGGGCTGCGGTGGCCGGTCGTGTCGACCGCTCGTACGCCGAAGAAGACGTTGTCCTTGGAGAGGTCGACGGTGACCGTGTCGACCTTGCCGACCGGCAGGGTGTGCTGCCAGTCGGGGGCGGTCGTCTCGCGCCACACCAGTTCGTAGCCGGCCAGGTCCGGTTCGGTGCCGAGCTGCCAGCGCAGGGTGGTGTCGTTGGTGAGCCGGGTGGTGTCGATGACGACGCCCTTCGGGGTGCCGGGCGCCTGGGCGAGCGACCAGAGGGCGGCGGCGTTGACCCGGGTCACGCGGGCGATGTAGGCGAAATCGCAGAACTCGGGCAGGTCGCCGTACTGGATGCCGTTCTCCACCCGTACATCCTGGTGTTCGTGGTTGAAGTTTTCTCGTGGCTCGGTGAAGCGGGCGGCGGGATAGCCGCGCAGCAGGAACGAGATGTGGTCGCTGCCGCGCAGGTAGCGGTCGCGGCGCCAGATGACGCGGACGTTCGTTCCGTCGGGTTCGGCGTCCTTGACGAAGCGGCCGAGCTGGCGGGACGGGCCGTCGTTCTCGCCGCCGACGCTGCGGCGGACGTTGGCTTCGGCGGCGGTCTCCGAGGTGGGTACGCCTTCGACGAACAGCCGGACGGTACGCGGGTCGTTGCGGGTGCCGTCGTGGGCGTCACCGGTGCCGACGATGTCGTTGCTGAACATGCCCTGGATGTCGGCGCCGGCGTCCCTGTACCGCTGGGCCATGTGGTCGGAGCCGTAGAGTCCCTGTTCCTCACCGGCGACCGCCGCGAAAACGAGAGTCGCCTCCGGTTGCCGGGTGGCCAGCACCCGGGCCAGTTCCATGATCACCGCCACGCCGGAGGCGTCGTCGTCGGCGCCCGGGGCGTCCTTGACCGCGTCCATGACGTCGGTGACCCGCGAGTCGTAGTGGCCGGTGACGACGTAGACGCGTTCCGGGGTGACGCTGCCGCGCAGGGTGGCGATCACGTTGGTGATCCGGGTCGGCGCCGGAACCCGGGGTGAGACCGGCTGGATGAACGACTGCTGCTCGACGGTCATCCGGCCGCCGCTGGCGGCGGCATACCCCTGCAACTCGGCGAAGATCCAGTCGCGGGCCGCGCCGATGCCGCGGTTCGGGTCGTCCTGCACCGACAGGGTGTGCCGGGTGCCGAAGGAGACCAGTTCGCGGACGATCGCCTCGATCCGCCGGTGGTCGATCTCGCGGAGGATCCGTCGCAGCTCGCGGTCGGGGGCGGAGGCTGCGGCCGTGCCGGGGACGGCGACGCCGGCGGCTGTCGCCGCGCCCGCCACCAGGATCGTGCGTCTCGTGGACATGCGCCTCACTCTTCCCCGCCAGGCCGCACATATCCACGCTTATCGATGTCTTGCCTCCGAAGGGCCGGCGTGGTCACCGACGGCCTCGGGACATCCGTAGGGCGGTTCCCCGCCACACGTCACGCACTTCACGCAAAGAGGCCTTTCTGGTCGAGATCCGCGTTTCGCTTCCAGCTTTTCCTTTGTACGCGTGTCCTCGTCCCGTTCCTATCAGGGCCGTTCCGCCGGCTCGGCCCCTCTCGCTGCCCACTCCCGCCTGCGCCGCCCCCGCCGGGCGCAGATCGGTCGGACACCCTCGCATGTGCTGCCGCTCGCTCCGGGTGGGTGGTCGCGGTGGTGCTCGCCAGGCATGCTGTGGCCCCATCCCGACTCGCCGGCGATCTTGGTCGATGGCAGCTGTCGGGCCGATCTTGATTCCTGGTTGCTATCCGGCGGAAGATCATCGTCCATGATCTATTTCACCTGGAAGACCTTGGGTGATCGGATACATCCGGATGACCACGATCGCTCAAGATCGCGCTGTTCGACGACTGCTCAAGATCTACATTGATGCTTGCGGATGGCCCGAGTGGCCGGCGGTGACCGGGCCGACTCTAGTCCAGGATGATGTTCAGGCGCGGGAAGCGGCGGCGCACCTCGTCATCGTCGTCGAAGTCCCAGAACTCGGGCAGCGCCGGATAGTCCGCCCGGTCCGGCAGTGCCTCGCCGGTGCGCTCCCAGTGGACGAGGTTGGCGACGCCGAACATCTCCTCCGACTCGAGATCCTGCCCTGCCTGGACTGCCGGCACGCCGGCGAGGGTGTCCGGATCGGCGACGGCCCGCTCGAAGACCTCCCGGCCCTGCGACATCAGCCAGCCGCGGAAGTACTCGAAGCCGTCGTCCGAACATCCGCCGTTGATCAGATAGGCGGCACCCCACAGATCCACCCGGTAGGAACGCGCCCGCAGCTCCCACTCGGCCCGCGCCAGCTCGGCCACCTCCTCCAGCGGCAGCTCGTCGAGCAGCCGCCGCGCCCGCTCACCCACCTGATCACCGTCCGACGGGTCCTCGACCGAGGCCCGGGCCGCATCCACCAGGTTCCAGAATCCGTCCACGCTCACCCCGCGATGATCTCAAAAACCCTTGGCGGTACGGGGGTATCGGCTGCCAGGGTGGGCGGATGGTGACCGTTCAGCGGGTACGGGTGCGCTGGGGCCCCGCGTCCCGCGGCGCGGCACAGGCGAACGCCCGCCGCGGCCTGGACCGTCCGGTGCTTCTACCCGATCCACTGCCGCCCGGCGAGGTGGTCGCCCACGAGGTGCTGTTCGACGAAGCGACCGGCTACCGCCCGCACGACGAGGTGCTGGCGGACAGTGAGCGGGACCCGGGCGTGCGGCTGATGCGCCGTGACGGGCGGCTGATCGTCTCGCGCTCGGCCGGTGGGTGCGTCGCCTACCCACGCCGGATGCCGGCGTCGCGCCTGTTCACGCTGGCGCCGGGCGAGGTCGGCCGGTACCGGGCCAACTTCCGTCTCCTCGTCACCACCTGCCCCTGCAATCCGAGCTGGTACTACGAGAGCTGGAGCGTCCACATCAGCAACGGCCCGGTGGACCCCACCCGTTTCCGGCACGGCCCGGTCGATCACGACGTCGACCACCGCGTCAGCCTGTACGGCTCTTCTCAGCGCCGGTGAGTCCATCGGTCGCCGTCCTGTGCGGGACAGCCCTGGCGGGATCGCCGGTGCAGCGGCTCACCGGAATGGCTGCTGCTGGGGCCGGATGACGCGCTCACCAACCGTGCGGCCCCGGCGATCAGCCTGACCGGACTGGTGGGCGGATGGCGGCAGGTCCGGTCAGTCATGCCTCAGGTCGTCGGCGGTGAGGACGGGGCAGCCGAGGAGGCGGGGCAGGACGGTTCGCTGGGTGGGCGTCAACGGGTTCACGAAGATCGCGGCGGCCACGTCGGCCGTCCGGCAGGCCTCGGCGATCTCGCGGACCTTGCCGTGGGTCATCAGCGTGCGGCGGGAGAAGGGCTCCGACATGCGGGCCGCGCCGCCGGGGCGTTCGTTCCAGCGGTCGGAGGCGCCGCGCCGCTGCACGAACCGGGCCACCACACGGCTGCCGCGGGACTCGGCCAGGGTGGCGAGTTCGTCGAGTCGTTCCTCGTAGCGCTTGTCCCTGGCCGAGAACAGACCGGCGACCACGACGGCGGCACCGTCGAGCGGGTCGTCGATGCTGCGGTACTGCTTCACGCCGACATGGTGGCCTCCGCCGCGAAACGGGGCCAGCGATTTCCGGTCCCGTTCAGGGATGGAGGCGTGCCCGGGTGCAGCGGGTCACGTACGGCATGGTGATCTCGTCACGGCCGCGGGTGGTCGGATGGGTGTCGAGGAGGTCCTCCACGCCGGCCAGCAGGTCGCGGCGCTCCGGCTCGGACAGGACGATCACGTAGCTGCGGGAGGCGACCATGTCCAGCAGCGCCTGCCGGTTCAGGGTGTGCCGCCAGCGGATCTCGGTGCGTTCGAGGCCGGCGAACGGCGTACCGATGACGGGGTTGGTGTCGATCTCCTGGCGGGTGTGCTGGTGAAGGATGTTGTCGAGGAGGGCGATCCACTCCTCGGTGTGGTCGCGGATGTTCCAGAGGAGGCTGAGCGTGCCGCCGGGGCGCAGCACGCGGGCCGCCTCGGGGATCGCGCGGGCCGGGTCGACCCAGTGCCAGGCCTGGGCGGCGACGACGGCGTCCACGTCGGCGTCGGGAAGCGGGATCCGTTCGGCGGTGCCGTCGAAGATCGCGGCCTTGGGGGCGACGGCGGCGAGCTGGTCGCGCATCTCGGCGGACGGTTCGACGGCGACCACGTCGAGACCGGCCTCGATCAGCAGCTGGGTGAGCTTTCCGGTACCCGCGCCCAGGTCGAGGACGCGGCGGGCCGGGCGGGGGACGGACCATTCGACGGCGGAGCGCGGGTAGGGCGGGCGGCCGCGATGATAGGCGTCGGCGGCGCTGCCGAAGGAGCCGGCGTGCAGTGTCCTGGACCAGCGGCGGGTGGCGCCCTGCCGGGTCATGCCGCAGGCTTTGCCGATCTCGTCCCAGCTGGCGGCGTGTTCCCGCCGGAGCCGGTTGATGATCTGGGTGCGGCGCGCCTCCGCCTCGGCGATCGTCTCGGTGAGGCGGCGTAGTTCATCCAACATGGGAGCAACATACGTTGCCTTTCCCTTCGAGAGCAACGAATGTTGCCTACCTAGGATCGGGTTCATGGCGGTCATCGCGCAGATCTCCCTCGGTGTCCAGGATTGCGAACGGGCCGGAGCCTTCTGGATGCGGGCTCTCGGGTACGTGCGCCGCCCACCCCGCTGGGCCGGTGACGACTGGATCGTGATCGAGCCGCCGCCCGGTGTCGCCGGCGCGCCGATCGCCATGGATCGGAGCGAGACCCCGATCCAGGAGCAGCCGCGGATCCATTTCGACATCCGGGCCGACGGTGACCTCGAGGCCGAGGTGGACCGTCTGCTGATGCTCGGCGCGCAGCGGGTGGACTGGCCCTACTACCCGGAGCCGAACGATCGGGAGCCCCCGTTCGTGGTGCTGGCCGACACCGAGGGCAACCGGTTCTGCGTCCAGTAGCGCTTCCACGGGCCGACCAGGAACTCCACGAGCATGGTCTCGATGATCCGTGCGAAGCCCTCGTCCCCGGCGCTACAGGCCCCGGTTCCGCAGCCACGGCTGCCCCGGCTTGACCGTCCCGTCGGGGGCCGGATAGGTTCGCGAACACAACCGAAAACTTCGCCGCTGCAACCGTCGCGGGAGAGTCCCCACCCCTGGTGGCGGGGCGCCGAAGGAGCAACTTCTCCCTCAGAATCTCTCAGGCTCAGGTACCGCGACCGGTCAGGCGACTCTGGAAAGTCGGTCCGCCGCCAGCGGTCCGCGCCCACGGTGCAAACCGCCTCGGCGGTGAACCTCTCAGGCCCCATGACAGAGCGAGGGAGGCCGACCCGCTATCGAGGAGCCTCCTTCGTGAGACGCACCGCGCTGTTCGACGTCCATTCCCGCCTGGGCGCGGCCTTCACCGATTTCGCCGGCTGGTCGATGCCGCTGCGCTACGGCAGTGATCTGGCCGAGCACCACACCGTCCGGGACGGCGCGGGCCTGTTCGATCTGAGCCACATGGGCCGGATCCGGGTGTCCGGCGATCCCGCTTTCCTCGACTGGGCGCTGGTCGGCCGGATGTCGGCGGTGAAGGTGGGCCGCGCCAAGTACACGATGCTGTGCCACACCAACGGCGGGGTCCTCGACGACCTGGTGGTCTACCGGCTGGCCGAGCGGGAGTTCATGGTGGTGGCGAACGCGGCCAACGCCGCGGTGGTGCGGGCCATGCTGGGTGAGCATTCCAACGGGTACGACGTACGCGTCGTCGGCGAACAGCCCGGTGTCCTGATCGCGGTGCAGGGCCCGATGTCGCTGGACGTGCTCGGCACCGGCGCCGACCTGCCCTATTACGGCATCCGCCCGGACCGGCTGGACGGCCGGGAGGTGCTGCTGGCCCGTACCGGCTACACGGGCGAGGACGGTTTCGAGATCTACTGCTCGGCCGGCGACGCTGCGGCGATCTGGGAGTGGGCGGCCGCCCGCGGGGCCCGTCCGTGCGGGCTGGCCTGCCGGGACACGTTGCGCCTGGAGGCCGGGATGCCCCTGTACGGCCACGAGCTGTCGGTGCGCTCGACCCCGTTCCATGCCGGTCTGGGCCGGGTGGTGGCTCTGGACAAGCCGGACTTCGTGGGCGCCGCGGCGCTGCGGTCGGTGGCCGCCGCGGGTCCGGAGACGCTGCTCGCCGGGCTGGTGACCGAGGGCCGCCGGGCGCCCCGGGCCGGTTACCGGGTGCTGCACGAGGGCACGGATGTGGGTGTGGTGACCAGTGGCGCCCTCTCCCCCACGCTCGGCCATCCGGTGGCGATGGCCCAGGTGACGGCCGCTCTGGCCGAACCGGGAACGAAACTCGCCGTCGACATCCGCGGCACCCGGGTCGACGCCGAGGTCGTCGCCCTGCCCTTCTACCGCCGTACCCGCTGAGGAGCCGACCATGATCCCCGAGAACCTGCGCTACAGCCGTGACCACGAGTGGCTGACCGAGGGCTCGCCGGCGACGGTCGGTGTGACGGCGTTCGCCGCCGACGCGCTCGGCGATGTCGTGTTCGTCGAGCTTCCGGAGCCGGGCACGCTGGTCAAGGCCGGTGACCCGTGCGGCGAGATCGAGTCGACGAAGTCGGTGAGCGAGGTCTACGCCCCCGCCGACGGCGAGATCATCGAGGTCAACGTCACCCTGAGCGACGAGCCCGGCCTGATCAACACCGATCCGTACGGCGCGGGCTGGCTGTTCAGGCTCCGCGTGACCGGCGACCCGGAGCTACTGGACGCGGCCGGCTACACGACGCTCGTGTCATGACGGTCTCGGTCTTCGACCTGTTCTCCGTCGGGATCGGGCCGTCCAGTTCGCACACGGTCGGCCCGATGCGGGCGGCACGCATGTTCGCCGACCGTCTGGCCGGTGCCGACGGGGTGACGCGGGTACGGGCCGAGTTGTTCGGCTCGCTGGGCGCCACCGGTCACGGGCACGGCACGCCGAAGGCGGTGCTGCTGGGGCTCACCGGCGCCGATCCGGAGACGGTCGACGTGACGACCGCCGACGAGCGGGCCGCCCGCATCCACGCCGAGGGCCGGCTGCCGCTGCCGCACGGTCCGGTGGTCGAGGTGGATCTGGTTCTGCACCGGCGGCGGACGCTGCCGGAGCATCCCAACGGGATGACCTTCGCCGCCTTCGGCGCCGACGGCACGGAGCTGCTGGCCAAGACCTATTTCTCGGTCGGCGGCGGCTTCGTGCTCCCCCAGCACCATTCCGGCGTACGGGATTCGCACACGCGTATTCCGTACGCCTTCTCGTCGGGTGCGGAACTGTTGTCGCTCACCCGGACCACCGGTTTGTCGATCGCGCGGCTGATGCTGGCGAACGAGGCCGCCTCGCGGCCGGAGGCGGAGGTCCGCGCCGGGCTGCTGGACATCTGGCAGGTGATGCGCGACTGTGTGGCGGCCGGCCTGGACGCCGAGGGCGTGCTGCCCGGCAGCTTGAAGGTGCGCCGCCGGGCGGCCGGGATCGCCCGGCAGCTGCGGGCGTCGGGTCATCGTGACGAGCTGGCGATGGAGTGGCTGACCGTCTACGCGATGGCGGTGAACGAGGAGAACGCGGCCGGCGGCCGGGTGGTGACCGCGCCGACGAACGGTGCGGCCGGGATCATTCCGGCGGTGCTGCACTACTCGGGTGCGCAGGGCGACGACGTGGTGCGGTTCCTGTTGACGGCGGGTGCGATCGGCCTGTTGTTCAAGGAGAACGCGTCGATCTCGGGCGCCGAGGTGGGCTGTCAGGGCGAGGTGGGCTCGGCGTGCGCGATGGCGGCGGCCGGGCTGGCCGAGGTGCTCGGCGGCACCCCGGAGCAGGTGGAGAACGCCGCCGAGATCGGCATGGAACACAACCTGGGCCTCACCTGCGACCCGGTCGGCGGCCTCGTGCAGATCCCGTGCATCGAGCGCAACGGCATGGCCGCGGTCAAGGCGGTCACCGCCGCGAAGATGGCGCTGCGCGGCGACGGCCGCCACCACGTCTCCCTCGACAAGGTCATCAAGACCATGAAGGAGACCGGCGCCGACATGAAGATCAAGTACAAGGAGACGGCCCGGGGCGGACTGGCGGTCAACGTCATCGAGTGCTGAGCCCCGGAGACGGACGGCGGGTGCGTTTTCCAGGACCGGGATGCCTCATTCTGTTCGATGTCCATTGAAATTGGCCGCAGCTGGACTTCTCGTGATGGGAGATCGATGTCGACGGTGATGGTTGTCGATGACGACCCGGTCTGCCGGGACTTCCTGCGCACGTTGCTGAACTACCGTGGGCATCAGACCTGTGAGGCCGCTGACGGCGGCACCGCGTTGTCACTGGCGTACCGGCGCCCGCCGGATGCGGTGATCACCGATGTCATGATGCCGCATCTCGACGGCTACGAACTGGCTCGCCTGCTGCGTGCCCAGCCGGCGACCCGCCACATACCGATCGCGTTCAGCACCGCACACTACGGCCACGACGAGATCGAGCCGATGGCCCGTGCCTGCGGCGTCCGGGATGTCATCTTCAAACCGGCGCAACCGGGCATGGTGCTGGCGACGATCGACGCCCTTCTGGGTTCCGGGAGCGTCGCGGAGCAGGCAGCCGGGCTCGCCGGATCGGTCGACGCGGCCGGGGGCGTGTCGCTGGGCCGGCAACCCGTGTGCCCGGCCGACGATCTGACCGACCATTGGCGGAACCTGGTCACGGACTGCGCTGACCGGCTGGCGGAGACTCATCGGCTCACCCGGTCCGGCATGTGGGATCTGGACCCGGATTCCGGCATGATCGTGCTGTCGACCGGCTTGTGCGACCTGCTCCGGCTTCCGTCCGCCAGGGTGGGCCTCGACCAGTTGCGGCAGCGTGTGCATCCGGACGATCTCGCCAGGTTGCTGACCATCGCCGGGAAGGTCTGGCGGACGGGTGAATCCGACCGGACCGAGATCCGCGTCGCGGCCATGGACGGCGTCGTCCATGAACTGATCGTGTCGTGCCGGGCGACCACGCCGGGGCGGCGGGCCGGGGAGGCGCCGCGGACCATGCGGGGGGTCGCCCAGGATGTCACCCAGATCCGCCATGCCCAGCGCGCCGGCCAGCAGGCGCAGGCGCAGTGGGATGCGGAGCGCCGCGCCGCCGACGCGTTCCACCGGGCCGTGTTGCCCAGGGAGCTGCCCGCGGCGCCCGGTGTGGAGCTGGGCGCGATCTATCTGGCCGCCCCCGAACGGCTGGACATCGGCACCGGCTGGTACGACGTCCAGCAGGTCGACGGCGGCCGGATCCTGCTGTCGGTCGGTGAGGTGGCCGGCCACGACCAGCCGGCCGCGGCGGCGATCGCCTCGATCCTCGCGGCGCTACGGGCGTACGCCCACGAGGATCCCGATCCGGGCCGCCTGCTGACCCGGCTCAACCGGCTGCTGATCGCCAGTCTTCCGGGCGACACGTTCGCCACCGCTGTCGTCGCGATCTACGATCCGGAGACCGGCCTTCTGTGTCTGGCGAACGCCGGCCACCCCGTACCCCTGCTGCTTCTGCCCGGCGAAACCGGCGATCCGGCGGTCGTCGCGCTGCGGCGGGAAGATCCGGCGCTGGGAGTCTTTCCGGACGCGGAGTTCTCCGGGCAGCACCTGGCCATGGCCGCGGGTACGGTGCTGTGCGCGTACACCGACGGTTTGATCGACCGTCACAGCGGTCCGCAGGCGTCCGATGCGCGACGGCTGCCGCAGGTCGCCGTGCGGGCGTTCGGTGAGCTGGCGGCTGACCGCTCGTGGCCGCTGCCGGACGCCCAGGAGCTGGCCGAGCGGATCGTCCGGGAGATGCTCGGGGGAGACTCGCCCGATGACGACGTCTGCCTCGCCGTTCTCTGGGTGTCCGGGTAGGCCGCCGGACGACGGGTCAGCGCCGGCCCGCTCCGAGCGAGTGGTCCACGAGCCGGAGCAGGTCCTCGATGTCGTACGGCTTGGTCAGGCAGCACAGCGCTCCCTGGGCCAGGACCCGTTGGTGGACGGCGTCGTCGGTCTCGCCGCTGACCACGATCACCGGAATGGCCCGGGTGGCCGGTTCGGCCCGGAGCCGGGTGAGCACCTGTTCCCCGCTGATGTCGGGCAGGGTGAGGTCGAGCAGCACCAGGTCGGGGTGAAGCCGGGCGGCGCTGTCCAGTCCGGTACGGCCGTCCGGCGCGGAGTCGAACACCACGGCCGGGCGGCTGCTGAGGATGCGTTCGACGAGGATGGTGTTGATGGCGCTGTCTTCGATGTAGAGCACGGTGCCGGCCACCGTGGCGTTCTCGGGATTCCCGGGCTGGTCGACTGACACCGGATACCTCAATTCGTTGCGGTCGAAGCGGTACGGGCGTCCAGCACGGCGCGGACCTTCTGGGTGATTCCGGTGGCCGTGTAGGGCTTCTCCAGGAAGGCGACGGTCGGGTCGTCCGGGTTGAGGGTGAGCACGCCGCGGGTGTGCGCGGACGTGAAGATCACCGGTAGGCCCGGCCGCATGGCGGTGATCCGGTCGGCCAGTTGCCGGCCGTTCATGCCCGGCATGATGACGTCGGTGACCAGCAGACTGATGTCCGGGTTCCCGCGAACGATCTTGAGGGCCTGGCGGCCGTCGGCGCCGGACAGGACGTGATATCCGGCGGTTCGCAGAATCCGTTCGGTGAGCATCCGTACGGCGGCATCGTCCTCGATGAACAGGATCGTCTCGGTCCCGGTCGCCAGCTCCTGCGGCATGGGCTGGGCGGGGATGTCGACGGTCGGCGCCGTGGTGATGGGCAGGTGCACCTCGATGACGGTGCCTCGTCCCGGTTCCGAGTCCACTCGGATGTGCCCGTCGGCCTGGGCCACTATGCCGTACACGGTGGACATGCCCAGACCTGTGCCTTTGCCCTGCTCCTTGGTGGTGAAGAACGGCTCGAAGATCCGGGCGGCCACCTCGGCGGACATGCCGTCACCGGTGTCGGCGACGGTGATCAGAGCGTATTCTCCGGGCCGGCCGCCCAGCTGGGTGGCCTGCTCGGGGCCGACGTCGACGTGGTCGGTGGCGATGGTCAGAATGCCGCCGCCGGGCATCGCGTCACGGGCGTTGACGGCCAGGTTGACGATCACCTGCTCCAGCTGGCCGGGATCGGCTCGAACCGGCAACGACGGCACTGCGGTCGTCACCGCCAGCTCGATGTCCTCGCGGATGAGCCGGTGCAGCATCTCCTCGAGTCCGGTGACCAGGCCCACGACGTTCACCACCCGTACCTCGGTGGCCTGGGTCTGGGAGAAGGCCAGCAGTTGCCGGGTCAGCGCCCCGGCCCGGGTCGCCGCTTCCCTGATCATGGTGAGGTCGCGGGAGGACGCCTCGTCGGCCCGGGCCATCAGCAGGGCCGCGTAGCCGTCGATGACGGTCAGCAGGTTGTTGAAGTCGTGCGCCACCCCGCCGGCGAGCTGGCCCACCGCGTCCAGCTTCTGCGCCTGGCGTAGCTGTGCCTCGACGTTCTTCTGCTCGGTCACGTCGGCGACCATGGCGAGGACACCGTGGTCGCCGGCCCGCGCCGTCAACGCGATCTGCGCCCACATCACCCGGCCGCCGTCGCGGAGCAGCCCGACCTCGAGCCGGCGGGTTCCGCCTTCCAGGGCCCCGGCCAGCTCTCGCTCGGCGACCTGCCGGTCCGCCTCGGCCACCAGGTCCACCACGGCCGTTCCCGGCAGCCCGGCGGCCGGCCGGCCCAGCATCTCGGCGAACCGGCTGTTGGCATAACCGATCCGGCCGTCGCCGTCGAGGAGCAGCACACCTTCGCTGGTGGTCTCCACGATGCCGCGGTAGCGCTCCTCACTGGCACGCAGCGTCGCCTCCGCTGCCTGCCGCAGCCGGAGATCCTCGAACACCGCGGCGCCGCGCACCAGAGCCGGAAACCGGCCGCGTAACGTCCAGTACCACACCGCGACCGCGGCGGTCGCGAGGTCCCAGCCGACGTTGAAACTCGATCCGAACGCATGGCGCATGGCGATCCCCGAATGCGTTCCCCAGCCGAAATAGGGAAGCATGAGGTGCACCGTATGTGAGCCGTGGTGCACCGCACAGCTGAAGAAGATCGCCGCGGTCGCCAGGCCGAGTGGATTTCTGCGCCATTGCCGGGCGCGCCATAATCCTCGTCCGATAGCAAGCGAGATCGCCAGATAGGCGACGAGAATAATCGCGTTGGCCAAGGCGGCCAGTTGCCAGGGCTCCACGGTTCACACACCATCCGACCGCATCGATCGGCCAATGCCAAACCATATCCACAGGCGAGCGCGATCGGCTATCGCTCGATCGAGGTACGCCCATTCCCCGCGATCGTCAGGATTCCGCCGGGCGGGACAGGTCGTTGATCAGGTCCAGCAGGTGCCGGGCGCTCTGCCGTACGAGTTCGAGCTGGCGTTCCTGTTCGTCGTTGAGTGGTCCGGGAAGGCGCAGGAGCAGCGTGCCGGTGAAGCCGATGACGGCCTGCAAGGGGGTACGCAACTCGTGGCTGGTGCCGGCGGGCAGGACGACCCGGGCGCGGTCCGCCTTCTCCGGCCCGGCGGCGCCACGAACGTCACGGGAGATGGCGGCGACACCGACGATCCTGCCGGTGTCGTCGGCGATGGGCGAGACACTCAGCCGGACCGTGATGGTGCTCCCGTCCCGGTGGATCCGCTCGGTCACGTACTGGTCGAGCCGTTCGCCGCCGGCGACCTGGCGGAGAACAGCCGCCTCGCCGGCCCGGCACCAGTGCGGATAGAGCCTGTCGGCACGCCTGCCGATGATCTCTTCGGCGTGGTAACCGTAGAGACGTTCGGCCGCCCGATTCCAGGCGGTCACCACACCGTCGAGCGTTCCGCCGACAATCGCATCGTGCGAAGAACGCACGATATCCGCGAGCCGGATGTCCTCTCCGTCGACCGGTTTCTCCGGGCTTGCGGGCCGGCCGAAGTCTTCGTCGGGAGTGGTCATAAAGGGATCCGCCAGAGGCGTTCTCGCGGCAGGGCCGGTGGAATGACCATGCGACAAAACCTTTCGCTGAGTTAACCGGCAATTCTCGGCGAATACGCTAGCCCGCCGGCTTTCGTCGGCACAAGCTCCTTCAAGATCACCTCAGGATCAGGTGAATGCCGGATCCGAGATGGTTGACGACGTCGGCCAGGTCGGGTTCGCCGATCAGCAGCCGGGCCGAGAGTTCGGCGCCGGTCGTCTCCAGGGGCTGTGCGCGGCTCCAGCGCCACACGGACGCGAGGTCATCGCCGGCGCGCTGCCAGCGGCTGGTGGCGTCCATCTGGCGCACGAAGTCGACCTTGGCAGGCGGTAGCGACAGGATCGTGTCGATGGGCTCGAATCGTCCGGCCCGATAGCGGTCGCCGTCCTCGCGGGCCAGGATGCCGGCGGCCGCCATGAACGTGAGCACGTCCCGCTTCCGGCGTACCGGCGGCACGCCGAGCTGGGCGGCGTAGGCGTCGATCTTCGCGCCGGCGGGCAGCGGGTCGTCCATCCAGCCCGGTGGGAACAGGTGCGGCACCACGTGCCAGGCCTGCACCTGGTCGGCGGTGACCGGCCCGCCGTGCGCCCCGGCCGCGTTGATCACGACATAGAGCACGGACATCACGTCGTACGGCAGCATGGCGTGCCAGCCGTCGTTGCGGGGCCCGATCGCCGGGGTGCCGCGGGCCAGCCAGACCGGCGGTTCGACATTCCTGTCCGGCCAGAACCCGATCCGCCAGTCGTACCGGTGCTCGCCGGCGGTGTGGGCGGGCCGCCGGCGAACCCGGGCGCGGAACCACTCCTCGTACCCGATCTCGAAGTCGACGGGCCCGACGCCACCGGTCAGGGTGGTCAGCGACAGCCCACCGGAACTGGACCGGTAGGGCGTCTCCATGACGTCCGCCCAGTCGGCGTGGTCCTGGGGCGGGGCCGTGTCGTGCAGTTCGAGGACCACGCGGTGAACCCCGTCGCCGGGCGCCTGCCCGGTGAGCCAGCCACCTCCGGCCCCTGCCAGGGTGCCGGTCGGCTCGTCCCCCCGATCCCGGTGGCGCGGAAGGTCCGGTTCCTCGTCGCTCCACTCGACGCTGGTGTCACGCAGCACGAGAAGGCTGTACTCCGGCAGGTAGTCATCCTGTTCGAACACCCGTACAATGCCCACGACCCGGCAACTTACCCGAACACCGCGACCCGCGCTGGCCCGCCAGCGTCTGGCAATCTTGGACGCTTTCCCACCGGATCGGGTGCCGAAGCGCCCATGATCGCGCCTCCCGCCGCCTCGGTCTCGCACGTTGTCCCGCGGCTACGGGAAGATGGCGGTGCTGGGGCGGTCAGCGGGTGATGATGCGGAAGACCGGGAAGCCGGGGGCGGCGGCCACGATGTCGGCCTCGGGTGAGTCGGCTTTCAGGCCGTCGAAGAAGGCGCCCGTCTCCCACGCCCATTTGCGCAGGTAGAGGCGGATCAGTGGCGGCTTGGCGGCATCCTCGACCTCGACCGCGGTGAACGGTTCGGTGCGGCGACCGAGGCGGAGCTCCCCTTCACCGGCAGCGCGCAGATTGCGTACCCATTGGGTGTGTCCTCGCGGCGCGAGCAGATAGCGCTCGCCCTCGTGGGTGAAGAGATTGACCACCGTCGTGCGGACTTCGCCGCTCTTGCGGCCCCGGACGGCCAGGACGCGGCTGCCGAGCAGGCTGATCCCCCGGGCGGTGAGCCACTTGGCGAAGTCGTTGAACAGGTTGCCGGCGCTCTTGGGTGCCAGGTATCGCATGACGCCTCCCGCATTTTTGAGAGCACCGCTCTCGCTTGAGAACAGTGAACAGCAAACACCCGCTCACCGTCAAGAGCAGTGCTCTCATATAAGAGCATCTGTCGGAATCAACGATGGTGCGAACGGCGTCAAGCCGTCCCGGCTGGCGAGCGTGCCGTCAAGTCCAGGCGACGCGGTCGCTCAGACCGCCGTTCCGGGCGGCGATTTCAGCAACGACGCCACCTCGGTGGGATAGCCGCCACGGCCGGCCCGCTTCGCGGACGCGGCAAGACGTACCAGATCAATGTTGACGCCGGCGGCTCCGCTCGGGTCATGCACTTTCAGATGTACGTCCAGATTGACGGAAGCCTCGCCCCACCCTTGCGCCTCAATGTTGATGTGGGCAACCTTCTGCGACCCGAGGTGCGGCAGGTAGCCCAGTGGCGCCATCTGCACCCGGTCCGATCCGAGGGCGTTGAGTTTCGACTGCTTCTTCGTGCTGGGGTTCTCGACGAGGTTGCGGAAGTCCTCCGTGCCGCCGAGGTTGACCTGATAGGAGCTGATCAGGGTGAGCCCGCGCTCCTCCAGCAGCCGCAGCAGCGCCCGGTGCACCACCGATGACCCGAACTGGCTGGCCAGGTCGTCCCCGATCAACGGAAGCCCGGCCGCCTCGAACCGCCCGAGCAGCTCCGGATCCCGCGCGACCGGGTCGGCGGTCGTGTTGATGAACGCCGCACCCGCCCGCAGCGCGGCCTCGGCGTAGGCGAGCGCCGTCGCAGGACGTCCGCTGGGCGCCGAGTAGAGCACCACCTCGACGTCCTTGATCGCCGCGGCGACGTCCTCGATCCCGTCCGCATCGGTCAGTCCCCGCCGCACCGCTACTCCGGCCGGAGCGAGATCCGCCTCCAATGGCCCGAAGTTGTTGGGCGCCTGGAAGATCGCCTCATGCAGATCGCGGCCCACCTTCGCCTCCGACATCGCGAAGGCCGCGACGATGTCGATGTCACCGACGCCGAAGCCGCCGATCTCCGGTTGCCGGACCCGACCAGCGTCCCGGTACTCCGGTGCAGGCTGATCCCCTGTACGAGTGCCGACGTGTTGTTCCCGACTCCGACGATGGCCAGCCTGATGTTCTCGATCATGGCCGCGACGGTACACATACGCATCGACAGATCCCTTGATCAAATACTTGTCCCGGTCCTGTCAGTCCACACGGGAGTTCCGCATGAAAGCCGACGAAGCCGCCCCGCACCATTGTTCGCCCCGCCCGCCGAGGCAGCTGCGGCACGGATTCACGGTGGCTTGTGTCGGATGCGGACAGGAATTCGACACGCCCGGTTCGGACCCGGTGTCGGGCGAGTCCGGGTGGATCGAGGCTTTCCTGTACACGATGGGTGCCCGGATCCACGAGGTTACGGTCACGTGGCTCGCCGACCCCGGTGAACCGGTCGACGCCGGCACGCGGGGCCTCATCGCCGAGACCGGCCGGCTCCTGGCCGCCGCCGTGCACGACCGGGCCGGCGTCGAGGTGTTCACCCTCTGCCGCTGGCTACGCGACGCCGCCCAGGGCACCGCCCTGCACGGCCGCCTCGGCGCGCTACCCGGCCACGGCACCCTGGCGAACCTGTACGCCGTGGACGACCGGATCGAGTACCGCGAGCCGGTGCCGCCCCGGCCCGGCCCGTACGGGTCGACGGCGATGGACATCGGGCTCGCGGCCGCCGAGATCATCGGCGGTGGCATTGCCGGGAACGCGGCGTACGAGATGGTCAAGGCCTCGATCTCCAGCTTCTGGAAGCGGGACCGGAGGGTCACCGAAGAACCGACACCACCGCTGACCCGGGCCGAGGCCCTGGCCATGGCAGTCGCCCTGATCGACACCGAGTGGCCGGAGCTGGCCGAACCGGCGCCACCGCCGTTCATCCGGGCCGAGGAGCGCACCGAGTCCGGCACCTGGCGTTTCGTCCTCGACCACCCCGGCCAGGTCTTCACCGTCCTGGTACCGGCGGGCCGCCCCGACCCGTCTCACCTGACGGTCAGCCGCTACGTGGGCTGAGTCCGATCGGCTCAGCGGTTCAGGTACCCGATGACCAGACGCCCCACTCACCCGTCCGTGACCTGGTGGGCGCTGCCCGCCAGCCATTCGCCGAGGCGGCGGCGGAGCCGGCCGCGCCGGTATCCGCCGTGCACCGCCCCGGTCGGCGGCGCGTCGAACAGCGATCCCCGGCTGGCCGGCGCCGCCGTGGGACCGGTCACCAGTCTCATGCTCCACTGGGCCACCGCCGCCTCGGTGGCACGCGGCGCCAGCCGGGAGGCGACCAGCGCCAGGTGGGAGACCACTCCGGTGGTCGCCTGCCGGCGTGGGCGGCGGGCGCAGGCGAGGATCGTGGCGGCGACACGCTCCGGCGCGTACGCCGGTGGAATGGCCCGCAGCCGGCGGCCCGTGTGGTTGGCGGCCCGCACGAAGAACGGCGTGTCGATCGGCCCGGGCAGCACGAGACTCACGTGGATCCGGCGGTTCCCGGCGACCGCCTGCCGCAGGTTGAGCGCCAGGCCGCGGATCGCGAACTTGCTCATCGAGTACAGCGGCACCATCGGGTTCGGGAACAGCGACAGCAGCGACCCGACCATCACCAGTGTGCCGTGGCCCTGGGCCTGGAAGGTGGTGATGGCGGCGCGGGCGCACAGCGTGGTGCCGAAGACGTTCGTGTCGATGAGGCGCCGGATCTCGTCCACCGACTCCGAGCCCAGGGGCCCGGCGATGCCGACGGCCGCCGCCTCGATCCAGGTGTCGATCCGCCCGTATCGCCGTACCGCGGATGAGGCCAGCCGTTCGACCGCGTCCGGATCGGCGATGTCGGTCGGTACCACCAGCACCTCCGCGCCGCGCGCCCGGCACTGCTGTTCCACCTCGGCCAGCGCCTCGCCGCTGCGCGAGGCGAGGACCAGCCTCGCTCCCTCGGCGGCTAGTGCCAGCGCGGTGGCACGGCCGACCCCGCTCGACGCTCCGGTGACCAGCACCACGGAGTCACGCAATCGACGCCCGGTCATCACACCTCCCGTGAAGCTAGTCAGGACGCGATCAACCGTCTACCCACCGAGGCGGCGTTCACTCCCGAACGCGACGTCGATGATCCCGTGCCGGGCCATGACGGCGGCGCGGCGGGCACGGTTCACCGCGCGGACCCGGCCGCGAATGAGGAACAGGTCGATCAGCGTCCACACGCCGAGGCCACCGAGGGTGAACAGCATCGCGATCGACCGCCCGGTGTCGCCCAGATAGAAGCGGTGACCGCCGAAGATCCCCGAGAAGACCCAGATGAGGTACGCCACGCGCACTTCTTTCTTCACCGATTCGTACTCGGATTCGGCCCGCAGAACGCTGATCCGCTCCCATTCGGGAAGGGCCCTGCTCTCCGTCAATTCCACCTCGTCTCGCCGGTACGCGGCCCCAGTGTCGCAGCACACCCCCGGGGTGCCCTGGCAGAGGGAGCACCCCGGCAGCGGAGAAGAGGTCAGGCGGACAGGGACGGGTAGTCGATGTAGCCGGTGTGATCGCCGCCGAACGCCTTGCCGTAGTCCGGGGTGTTGTAGGGCCCGCCGGCCGCGAGCCGCGCCGGCAGGTCCGGGTTGGCGATGAAGAGCCCGCCGTAGGAGAGCAGGTCGGTGGTGCCGTCCTCGATGAGGGCGAGCTCCTGCGGCCCGGTGTACCGCGGGAGGGTGGCCGGGTTCAGGATGAACGTGCCCGGCCACTGCGCGCGCAGCCGCCGGGTGAGTTCGCGGTCGCCGCTCTCGACCAGGTGCAGGTAGGCGAGCCCGAGCGGCGCGAGCCGGGAGACGAGGGCCGGGTAGATCTCGCCGGTATCGGTCTCGGTGATGTCGTTGTACGGGTTGTTCGGCGACAGCCGGATGCCGAGCTTGTCGGCGCCGATGGCCGCGGCGATCGCGGTGGCCACCTCGACGGCGAACCGGATCCGGCCCTCGGTCGTGCCGCCCCAGCCGTCGGTGCGCTGGTTCGCGTTGTCGGACAGGAACTGGTGGACCAGGTAGCCGTTGGCGCCGTGGATCTCCACCCCGTCGAAGCCGGCGGCGATGGCGTTGCGGGCGGCGGACGCGAAGTCGGCGATGGTGCCGGCGATCTCCGCCTCGGTCAGCTCGTGCGGGGTGACGAGGTCCTGCATGCCGTTGTGGGTGTGCACCTGCCCGGAGGCCCGGACGGCGGACGGCGCCACCGGGATCAGATCGTCCGGGAGCAGGCTGGGATGGCCGATCCGGCCGCTGTGCATGAGCTGCGCGAAGATCACCCCGCCTTCGGCGTGTACGGCGTCGGTGACCCTACGCCAGGCGGTGACCTGCTCCTCGCTGTGCAGGCCGGGCGTGTCGGTGTAGCCCTGGCCGACCACCGACGGCTGGATGCCTTCGCTGACGATGAGCCCGGCCGTGGCGCGCTGGGCGTAGTAGGTGGCGTTCAGGTCGGTCGGGCTGTTGCCGGGGCCGTGGGCGCGGCTGCGGGTCATGGGCGCCATCACGATGCGGTTGGCCAGCTTGGTGCCGGCGAGGTCGTAGGCGTCGAATGCGTTGGTCATGGGACTGCCCTCCAGAGAAAGTTCGTGGCGCGAACGAAACTAGTTCGCGGCGCGAATTTTTGCAAGGTAGGATGACGCCCATGACAGCGAGCCCGGGTTTCGGCAACCACCTGGTCTGCCTGTCCACCCTGATCCAGCGGCGGTTCACGCAGATCTGCGCCGAGCACGACCTGACCACCGCGCAGGCCCAGCTGCTCTGCCTCGTCAAGGACCAGCCCCGCGGCATGACGGAGCTGGCCCAGCTGCTCGGCCTGGCCAAACCCGGGCTCAGTGGTCTGATCGACCGCACCGAGCGCCGCGGCCTGGTCCAGCGCACCAGTCAGAACAATGACCGGCGCCTCTGCACCCTGGTCAGCACCCCGGAGGGCAAGGAGATCGGCGACGCGCTCCATGCCGACGTCGCCGACCGGCTGCCGGAGATGTTCGGGCACCTCTCCCCCGCCGACCGGTGCACCTTCGAGGAGCTGGTCGACGCCGCCCTGCACGGGGAGAAGTGAGGCTTTCAGTGAGGTGACCTACCGCATCGGTGGATGACGTCGCGGTAGGTGTCGAAGGCGGCCTTGCGGCGGTAGGTGTCGGTGACCAGGCCCAGGCTGCCGAGGGGTTCGGTGGAGCCGCTGTCGGCGTCACGGAGGCCGAACAGCTCGGCCGGTGTCGTGGCCAGGTGGTTCCAGAAGGCGCCGTCACCGCCGAGCCACTCGGGCGGCTCGGCCACCGAGAACGAGGGCGCCGATGGCTGCCGGGTCGTCCGGGTGCGAGCACGTCGTTGCGGCCCGGCCGCGCGGGTAGATGCCGAACTTCACGGGCCCTCCTGGATCGCGGGCGCCGGCCAGGGCAGCCGGCCGGTGCGGATCTCCTCGATCGTGGCGGCGATCCAGGCCAGCTCGGAGCGGGCCTGGTGCAGCGCGTACTCCGCTTCGATCATGTACAGCCGTGGCAGGTCCTGACCGAGCACGTCGGCCAGGGCCTTCTCGTCGGCGGCGGTTCGCTCGCGGAGCCGCTGAGCACGTTCGGTCAGCGCGTCGGCGGCGCTGTCCGGCCCGAGCGCGCCGAGGTAGGCCACGGCGCCCACGAACGGGGTGAAGTCGCGTCGCGGGTTGCGGTCAGGCGATGACCAGACGGGCGGCCAGGGCCACGAACACGGTTCCGGCGATCCGGTCGAGGAGTCTGCCCAGGCCGCGGCGGCCCTGGAGCCATTCACCGAGGCGGCCGGCCCCGACCGCGATCAGCGAGTCGATGATCAGGCCGATCACCACGAAGATCATGCCGAGCAGGAACAGTTGCAGGCCGGGCGTGCCCAGGTCGGGCGCCACGAACTGGGGCAGGAACGCCAGGTAGAAGAGCACGATCTTGGGGTTGAGCAGGTTCGTCATGGTGGCCCGCCACAGGACCGTGCGCAGCGGCACCGGTGGCCGCTGTTCGATGGCGGCGGCCGAGGAGCTGTCCAGCCAGGCGCGGATGCCGATGTAGAGCAGGTAGGCGGCGCCGGCGTAGCGGATCACGTCGAACAGCACCGGGACCGCGGACATCACGGCGGCGAGGCCGACGGCGACCAGGACGGTGTGCACCAGCATGCCCAGGGACATGCCGACCGAGGCGACCAGTCCGGCACGGATGCCCTGGCTCACCGAGGTGGCCAGGATGTAGAGCATGTCCGGGCCGGGTGTCACGCAGATGACCAGGACGGCGACGATGAAGACGGCCAGCAGAGCGGGATCCAGCAACACGGCAACCAATCACAGTGGACGGACGATGGCTTGGGTTCACCCTGTCATGCCGAGCCGGCCCAGGAAGGCCGCCACGTCCGGCAGCGGTCCACCGGCGGCGGGGTTCTCCCCCGTTGCGGTGACGTGCCGGGAGCTGTCGGTGAAGAGGGCGTCGAAGGCGGGCGGGGCGGTCAGCGGGTCGTCGCCGGGCGGTGGGAGTAGCATCGCGACCCGGACCAGGCGGTCGTCGGCGCCGTCGGACTCGGCCAGCGCGGTGAGCCGGGACCGGAACTCGGTGTAGCCCAGCGGGCCCGCCCCGGCGTGGGCGAGCCGGGCGAACACGTCGGCGAAGGCGAGCCCCTGCTGCCGCAGCAGGTGCACGGTGGCGTCCCGCGGCGGTGGTGTCTCGCCGAGGACGGCGGCGGCCAGCCGGGCGGCCAGCACGTCGACCGGCAGGTGGTCGCTGCGGGCCGCGGTGGGGAACACCACGCCGGTACGGGCGGCCGCGTAGATCACCGAGTGTGCGAGCGACGCCGGGTTGGGCGCCCCGGTTCGCCGGTGCGGCCAGATCTCGCCGAGCCGGTAGACCACCGAGTCCACCCCGAGCGCCCGGGCCCGGGCCAGCAGGTGCTCGGTGACCAGCTTCGACTGGTCGTAGCCGCCGTCCGGAGATGTCTCCAGGGCCGGCAGGGCGCCGGGAGCGGGTGGGACCGTCCGGGGGAAGACGCTGAACGTGGAGAGCACGTGCAGGCGACAGCCGGCTCCGGTGGCCGCCAGGCGGATCAGCTCGCGGGTGCCGTGCACGTTGGCCGGCCGGTGCCCGTGGTAGTCGTGCAGGAAGTTGACCAGCGCACCGGCGTGCAGGATCGCGTCCACGTCGCCGGCCAGCTCGGCGAAGGCGGGTTCGCCGAGGCCGAGCCGGGGCGCGGCCAGGTCGCCGGCGACGACCCGGATCCGGCCGTCGGCGAGCGCGTCGCCCAGTGCGGCGAGCGGCCCGGTCAGGTCGTACGCGGCGAGCGCGGCGGCCAGCCGGTGTGCCCCGGCGGCGGCGTCGCGGGCCCGGACCAGGCAGTGCAGGCGCACCCCGGGCCGGGTCACGAGTTCGGCGAGCAGGTGGGCGCCGATGAAGCCGGTCGCGCCGGTCAGCAGGAGCCGGCCGGTGAGCGCCGGTGGCTTCGGCGGGTCGTCGCCGATCAGGCCGGCCGGGTCGGCGTCGCGGTCGAGCAGTGCGGTGGCGACCCGGCGGGCCGGGGTGGCGGCGCCCGCCTCGAACAGGCGGGCCTGCGCGCGGACCGTCCCGGCGGCGAGCAGGTCGCTCAGGCGAACCGGCAGGCCCTCCCGGATCTCCAGCAGGGTGCTGAGCCGGTGCGCGGTCAGTGAGGTGCCGCCGTAGTCGGTGAACGGGACGGTGACCGAGACCTCGGCGCGGCCGAGCACCTCGCGCCAGACCGAGGCGACCAGTTCCTCGTGGACGGTGGCCGGCGGTTCGACGGCGGCGGCGTCGGCGGCCTCGCGGGCGAGGCGGTCCAGGGCCTGCCGGTCGAGTTTGCCGTGCGGGGTGAGCGGGATGTCGTCCACGACGGTGAGTGTGCGGGGCACGGTCTCCGGGGGCAGCCGGTCGCGCAGCCAGTCGAGCAGAAAGGGCGGGGTGGCGCCGGGGCGGAGGGTGACGAAGGCGGCCAGGGAGCGGCTGTCGTCGGCGCCGCGGGCGATCACGGCGGCGGCGCGTACCGACGGGTGGGTGGTGAGTGTGCGCCGCACTTCGGCGAGCTCGATCCGTACGCCGCCGATCTTGACCTGGTCGTCGCGGCGGCCGTCGAACATGAGCAGGCCGTCGGGGGTGTGGTGGCCGAGGTCTCCGGTGCGGTAGATCCGGTCGCCGGGGATCTGCGGGAACGGGTTGGGCAGGAAGCTGCGGGCGGTGCGCTCGGGGTCGCCGAGGTAGCCGGCGCCGACGCAGAGGCCGCCGATGTAGATGTCGCCGACGGTTTCCGGCGGGACCGGGCGCAGGTGGTCGTCGAGCACGACGGCGGCGGTGTTGGGGATGGGTGTGCCGAGCGGGATCGGGCCGTGTGCGCTGGTGATGTCGTGGAAGACCGAGCCGATGGAGCATTCGGTCGGCCCGAACGTGTTGGTGATCCGCAGGCCGGGCAGCATCGTCCAGAGCCGGTCGAGGACGGTGGCGTTGGCCTCCTCGCCGCCGATCAGCATCCGGCGCAGGCCGGACAGTTCGGTCCGTAGTTCGGGGCGCAGTTCCAGCAGGTCGACGAGGGCGCCGAGCACGGACGGCACGAAGTCGGTGATGGTGACGCGGTGGTGGGCCAGCAGGTGGCAGGTCTGCTCCAGGTCGAGGATGCCGCGCCGGTCCGGCAGGATCACCAGGCCGCCGGTGGTGAGCGGCCACAGCAGCTGCCACATCGACGAGTCGAACGTCGGTTTGCTGTTCTGCAGGACGATCTGGCCGGCGCCGTCACCGAAATGGTGGGACATCGCGGTGATCCGATTGACGAGTCCGCGATGACGGTTCAGTGCACATTTCGGGGTGCCGGTGGAACCGGAGGTGAAATATCCGTAGACGAGATCCTCCGGTCCCGGGCGGCCGCCGTCGAATCGATCTTCGGTGACGGTGACGCCGTCGATCTCGAGCACATTTCCGGCAGCCGGGAGTCCACTGAGGACGGCAGCGGTGGCGCGGACCGAGAGGACCACCGGGGCGGACAGCTGGCGGAACAGTTCGGCGAGCCGGGCGCGGGGCCAGCGGGGGTCGATCGGCACGAACGGGGTGCCGGCCTTCATCGCCGCGAGCAGCCCCACGGCGAACTCGGCGCCCTCGGCGACGACCAGGGGCGCGAAGTCGCCGGGCCGGGCCCCGCGGCCGGCGAGGGCTGTCGCGACACTGTCCGCATAGCGGTTGAGCTGCTGGAACGTCCAGGTCCGGGCACCGTGGCGCAGGGCCGGGCGGTGTGGCGCCCGGGCGGCGACCGCCTCGAAGAGGTCGATGACCGAGGCGCCGTCCGGGATCGGCAGGGGCGGTCCGACGCCGGCCGGCGGCACGGTGGCGAGGTGCAGTGCGGGCGATCCGGATTCCACAGCGGGTCCTCTCGGCTCCATTCACGGACAATGTCGATCGCAAACCTCAAGAAGGAAATGTAAACGAGACGATAAATCCGCGTCACAGGAAAGTTGACATTCGTACGCGTGATTACTGTTTCCGTTTCTAACATAGACAGTCGCCACCGACCAAGGTCTTGTTCCACGATGGAGCGCGTTGTTAGGGTGGCCGGGCCCGATCCGGGCTGCCCACCGACGAAAGGCGTCGACAATGCGACACGGGGACCTCGCCGGCGAGCGCGTCGGCGTCTTCCAGGGCGGCGGCCTGTCCAGCCTCGCCCTCGGCGTGTGGTTGCGGGAGCAGGGTGCCGACGCCCACCACTACGTCGCCGACCTGGGTCAGAGCCGCCCGGAGGAGATCGAGGACCTGGCCGGCTCGCTGCGGGCCTCCGGGCTGCCGGTCACCGTGGTGGACCTGCGGCCGCGGACCGCGGAGATCGGCCTGGAGCTGCTGCGCCATCAGGCCCGCCACGACGGTGGTTACTGGAACACCACGGGCGCGTCCCGGCTCGTGCTGGTCGAGCAGCTGAGCCGGGTGCTGCGGGCCGACGGCCGCACGGTGCTGGCACACGGCTGTGTCGGCGGCGGCAACGATCAGCGGCGCTTCGCCACGTACGCTCGCGAGTTCGCCCCCGACCTGGCCGTCTACGCGCCGTGGACCGACCCGGCGGCGCTCGCCCGGTTCCCCGGCCGCGCCGCCATGGTCAGCGCCGTGAAGGACACCGGCCTGCTGCTCGACCGGGGCAGCGACGCCGACCGGTCGACCGACGCCACCCTGGCCGGCGCCTCACACGAGTCGACGGCGCTGGAGGATCTCGCCACCCCGGTCGACGACCGCAGCCTGGCGCCCCGGTGGAGCGCCTGGCCGGGCGAGGCCCCGGCCGCCGCACGGACGGTCACGGTCGGTTTCGAGGCGGGCCGGGTCGTCGACGTGGACGGCAGTGGCGCCGACCCGGTCGCTGTGCTGGAGACCGCCCGCGACCTGGGCGCCGGGCACGGGATCTGGCTGCGCGACGTGGTGGAGCGGCGGATCATCGGCACCCGCTGCCGTGGTGTCTACGAGGCGCCCGGCCTGGAGGTTCTCGACGTCGCCTGGCAGCGGGCGCTCGAGGTGTGCCTCGACCCACGGGCCCGGGAGCTGTACGGCACGCTCGCCCCGCTGCTGGGCGCGGCGGTGTACGAGGCCCGCTACACCACGCCGGCCGCGGTGGCCGCCCGGGCCGCCGTCGAGGAGCTGGTCCGGCCGGTCACCGCGGTGGTCCGGCTGACCCTGCACCGCGGGTTCGCCCGGGTCGCCGGCATCACGGCGCCCGGCGTCGGCGCGGACCAGCAGACCCGTTTCGGCAGCGGCGGCAACCGCTGGCGCTGACCCATCATCACGACGTCCAGGCAGGGAGGAGACAGCGTGCGCTACCGCAGGTTCGGCCGGCTGGGCTGGCAGGTCAGTGACGTCGGCTACGGGATGTGGGGCATCGCCGGCGGTGAGGGCGGCTGGACCGGCGCCGACGACGCCACCGGCAACGCCGCCCTGGACGCGGCGGTGGAGGCCGGCTGCAACTTCTTCGACACCGCCTGGATCTACGGGCGCGGCCACAGCGAGGTGCTGCTGGGCGAGCTGCTGCGCCGCCACCCCGGCCGCCGGCTGTACGTGGCCACGAAGATCCCGCCGAAGGACCGCACCTGGCCGTCGACCCGGGCGTCACGGCTGGCGGACGTGTTCCCGGCCGACCACGTCCGCGACTACCTGCACAAGAGTTTGGACAACCTCGGCACCGACCGGATCGACCTGTTGCAGTTCCACGTCTGGGAGGACTCCTGGGCCGGCGATCCCCGCTGGCTGGATCTGGTCGACGAACTGCGGGCGAGCGGCCTGGTCGAGGGCATCGGCCTGAGCCTCAACCGGTGGGAGCCGTGGAACGGGATCGCCGCGCTGCGCACCGGGCGCGTCGACGCGGTGCAGGTCATCTACAACATCTTCGACCAGGCGCCGGAGGACGAGCTGTTCGATGTCACCGGCGAGCTGGACGTCGCGGTCATCGCCCGGGTGCCGTTCGACGAGGGCAGCCTGACCGGCACCCTCACCACCGACAGCACGTGGCCGGAGGGCGACTGGCGCAACAGCTACTTCGTCCCGGAGAACCTGATCGCCAGCGTGGCCCGCGCCGACGCGCTCGCCAAGATCGTGCCGGACGGGACGACCCTGCCGGAGCTGGCGCTGCGGTTCATCCTGCGCCACCCGGCGGTCGGCACGGTGATCCCGGGCATGCGCCAGGTCCGCCACGTGCACGCCAACCTGGCCGCCAGTGATGCCCCGCCGCTGGATCCGGCCCTGCTGGAGGAGTTGCGGGCGCACCGGTGGGACCGGGAGCCGACCGAGTGGTCGCAGTGACCACCCCGGTGATCGCGCTGTGGGCGGTGCCCCGGTCGCGGTCGACGGCGTTCCTGCGGATGCTGATCGAACGCGGCGATCTGGCGGTGGTGCACGAGCCGTTCTCCAACCTGTACGCGGTCGGCCACTTCGACATCGACGGCGACCGCGCGCACAGCACCGGCGAGTTGTTCGAGCTGATCCTGGCGCTCGGCGAGCGCACCGGCCGGCGGGTGTTCCTGAAGGAGACGACCGATTACCCGTACGACGAGATCCTGCGCGACGGCCGCGTCTACACGGCGGTGACGAACACGTTCATGATCCGGGATCCGGCGGCCGTGGTGGCGTCCCACTTCGCGATGAACCCGGGACTGGCGCGGGACGAGATCGGGTTCGAGCGGCTGCACGGCATGTTCGCGGCGGTCCGTGACGCCACCGGGCGGCTGCCGCTGGTGCTCGACGGCGACGAGGTGGCCGCCGCCCCGGAGCCGGCGACGGCACGGTTCTGCGAGGTCACCGGGCTGCCGTACCGTCCGGAGGCGCTGCGCTGGCAGTCCGGTGAGCAGGCGGCCTTCGACCGGACCCGGGCCTGGCACGTCGATGTGGAGGCCAGCACCGGGTTCACCGTCCGGGCGACCCGGCACGAGGTCCGCCCGGACAACGATCCCCGGCTGGCCGCCCTCGACGCCTACCACCGGCCGTTCTACGAGGCCATGCGCGAGGTCCGGTTCGCGCCGGTCACGACGGGCTGAGACCGTCCGGGCCGAAGTGGACCGGCTGGCCGGCGGCGACCGCGTTCCGTACGTCATAGGTTCGTAAACGCCCGCACATGCCGAGCCGTTCCGTCTCACTTTGCGGTGCGGTGACCAGCGCGGATGCCCGCAGATGACGGCCGTCGCCGTGGGCGAGGGCGTCGATCACCTCGCCGGTCCGGCGGGTCTGTGCCTCGACGGTCGACGCCCAGATGTCCCGCCAGCCGCCGGCTTTCGGCCGCACGAGCGCCACCGCGTCGTCGTAGAACTCCTCCAGCGCCGCCGGATCGGCGACCAGCCGCAGGAAGCCCCGCACGGCGAGGTCACGACGTTCGCCGACCGGCAGCGCCACCGCCGCCCGATAGCGATCAGGGTCGGCGACCACGTCGGGCGGGAACGTCATGACCGCGTCGCCGGCCTCCGGCAGTCCCGCGTTCGACATCACCACGACGACCTGGAGGTCACCGTGGTTGACCGCCCGATGGATCACGCCGGGCGTGAACCACACCACCGACCCGGTCGACAGCGGCGTCGTCCGGTGCCCGGCGGTGTTCAGGGTGTGCAGCTCCCCCGCCCCGCCGATCACCACATACGCCTCGGTCGACGCGAGATGCATGTGCGGGGTGCCGCCGGCCAGCCCGTCCGCGGCGCACGCGCCCGGATAGACCGACAGGCGGGTCACCGAGGTGCCACCAGGGAAGACCCCGTCCATCAGGCCGTCTTTCGGGGCGTGCTGAGCGCTTCCCGGCCCAGTTCGGCGAGGGTACGGGTGCCCGCGTCGCCATGATCACCGGCGGAGACGACGACCGCGTACCGGAAGGAGAGGCTCTCGCCGTCGGGCAGGTCGACCTCCTCGCTGAAGAACGGCGCCGGGTTGAGGCAGGCGAACTCCGCGCTGCGGGTGAACCACTGCGGCGGGTGCTGCGGGTTGGTCGTGTCGTCGACCATCAGCACGGTCGAGGACCGGCCGGACTCGTCGTGCCTGCCGCGGAACGCGAACCAGTCGGCCCGCTTGCCGCGCAGGTCGTCGGCGCCGACGCCGTCCGGGGACTGCACGGTTCCGCCGGTGAAGGAACGCGGCCCGCGCCAGAACAGTCCCCCGTACCCGGCGTTCTCCCGGCCCTTGGTGGTCGGCGACCCGAGCGCGAGGGTGCCGCCGGACACGTTGGTCATCCGGGTCTCGAAGACCAGCACCCAGTTCGTGTCGTCGACGACCGTGGCGGTCAGCGCCCGCTGCTCGCTGATCACCGGTTCGCCCTGCTGGGACGTCCAGTCCAGTTCGTGGACCAGGGTGGCGGTGCGGTCGGTGGCGGACAGTTCGGTCATCGCCCGGTGCGCGGCCGTGCCGTTGTTGTCCTTCTGCACGTAGAACCGGCCGTGCACATACGTGGGGCCGCCCCAGAAGTTGTGGTCGCCGACGTGCGGCAGCGACCAGGCGATGCCCTTGTGCCAGACGTGGTCGTGCGGGCGGTACAGCGACACCAGATCCCCGGCCAGGGTACGGATCGGATGCAGGTAGGGCTTCGGCGATTCCAACTGCTGGGTGTCGGGCGCGTACACGTACGAGAAAAGGGGTTTGCCGGAAACGGAAACCGTGACCGAATCACCCAGCCGGTGATCAACGTTGATCGTCATCGCGAACGCACCGCCTGCCAGGGAGCGCCGGCGCCGTCCATGCGGGCGGCGAACGGGCTGTCCGGGCCGATCTGGCCGGCGCGGACCGGGGCGCCGGTGAAGGCGGAGGCGTAGACGGCGGCGGCGAATTCCATGGTCTGGCGGGTCTCCTCGATGGTGACCGGTGGCGGGGTGCCGTCGTCGAGCGCGTCCAGGACCGCGGCGAGCTGGCCGCCGTGGCCGCTTTCGACGGTCGACGGCGATTCGGCCCAGCGCGCGGCGACGGCGGCGTGGCCGGGCGCGGGGGTGATCGTCCAGTCGGCGTCGGTGTAGCCGTAGAGGTGCGACAACTCGACGGTGGCGTGGCTGAAATCGAACCGCAGCGCGGAAACCTGCCGCGGCGAGATCACCGAGTTGACGACCGACGCGACCGTGCCGTCGGCGAACGTGACCAGGGCCATCGACACGTCCTCGGTGTCGACGTCCCGGTCCCGGCGGGCGGCGACCGCGGTGACCTGCTCCCACGGCCCGAGCACCGACAGCAGCAGGTCGAACTGGTGGATGCCGTGACCCATGGTCGGGCCGCCGCCCTCGGTCTCCCAGCGGCCCCGCCACGGCACTTCGAAGTAGGCGGCGTCGCGGAACCAGAGGGTCTCGCAGGTGGCCAGCAGCGGGCGGCCCAGTTCGCCCGCCGCGGCCATCGCCCGCAGCCGGACCGCGCCGGCGCCGAACCGGTGCTGGAAGACCGTCGCCACGTGCGCGCCGGACGTCCGGGACGCCTCGGCGAGAGTGTCCAGTTCGGCCAGCGACAGGGTGGGCGGCTTCTCCAGGATCACGTTCACGCCGGCCCGCAGGCACTCCAGGGCGAGCGGGGCGTGCGTGGACGGCGGCGTGCACAGGTGCACGAGATCGACGTCACCGGATGCGAGCAGCGTGGTCAGGTCGGGCGCGACCGTCGGCGCGTCCCATGCTTCGGCGAACGTGCGTGCCCGTACCTCGTCGAGATCGACGACGGCGGTGAGGCGCGCCCGGGCCCGGTGCTCGCTCAAGGCTTGCGCATGGGCTGCGGCGATGCCGCCGGTTCCGACGATGGCCGCGCGATAGCGGGGTTGCGACATGACGTCCTTTCAGCGGTACGCCGTCGTCAGGCGGCGTCGATCTCGGTCTGGAGTTCCTTGATGAAGGAGGCGGCGGCCTGGTCCGGGGTCTGCCGTTTGAACAGCACCTCTTCGGTGTGGCGCTTGAGGATGGCCTCGATGCCGCTCGCGCCGTTCGGGGTGACGCGCGGGGCCTCGCCGACCTTGACGCCGGTCAGGTACTCGGCGGCGGCCTTGTCGGTGTCGGTCAGCTTCGGGGTGATCGCGGTCAGGATCCGCGGGTTGGCGGGCACGCCCCGGTCGGTGAGCATGACCTCGGCGGCGGCCTGGTTGTTGGCCAGGAAGTCGACGAACGCGGCGGCCTCGGCCGGGTGCTTCGACCGGGACGAGACCGACCAGAACATCGACGGCTTGTAGTAGGCGCCGGGCGACGCGGCCTGCGCCTCGCCGGGGATCCGCAGCAGTTTCAGGTTCTGGCCGCTGGCCGCCTTCAGCGAGGTGAGCTGGGTGTTCCACCAGGTCCCGAACGCGGAGGTGTTGGTGGCGGTGCCGGACTGGTCGAGCGGTCCGGAGGCGCGTTCGACGGTGACCGACGGCGGCGGGGCGACGCCGGTGTCGGCCAGATCCAGCAGGTACTGCCAGTATTTCGCCAGCACGGCCGGGTCGACGGAGACCTTGCCGGACGCGTCGTAGAGGCTGCCGCCCGCCTGACGGGACCAGATGTTGACGCCGCCGGTGTCGAAGCCCCAGGACTGTACGCCGGTGACCTTGCCGCCGGACGCCTTGGAGATCTGGTCGCCGATGCGCTTGAGGTCGTCCCAGGTCCAGGTGGCGTCGTCCGGGACCGGGATCTCGTACTGGGCGAGCAGGTCGGTGTTGACCACCATGGAGTAGGTGGCCAGGCCGGTCGGTACGGCGTACTGCTTCCCGTCGACCTTGCCGGTGTCGAGGGCCTTGGCGTCGAAGTCGGCGGTGTTCAGGTGTTTCGTGGCGGTGCCGAGGTCGAGCAGGGCGCCGCGTTCGGCGTACGAGGCGAGGTAGAGCTCGTCCATCTGGATGATGTCGGGGGCGTCGTTGGCGGCGACCGTGGTGGCGAGGCTGTCCCAGTAGCCGTTCCACTCCTTGAACTCACCGGAGACGGTGATGTTCGGGTGTTCCTTGGTGAACAGGTCGATCACCTGCTGGGTGCGCTGGTGCCGGGCGTCCGAGCCCCAC
Source organism: Actinoplanes hulinensis (assembly GCF_019429605.1). NCBI lineage: Bacteria > Bacillati > Actinomycetota > Actinomycetes > Micromonosporales > Micromonosporaceae > Actinoplanes > Actinoplanes hulinensis. The sequence continues at coordinate 361,288 of NZ_JAHXZI010000009.1, forward strand.
CAGGTGAACCGCAGGGTGACCGGGTCCTTGGACAGTTCGGCGCCGGCGTCGCCGCCGCTGCCGGAGCAGGCGGTCAGGGCGGTGCCGGCGAGGAGTCCGGCGGCGAGGGTGAGGGCGGTGCGGCGGCTGTATCGCATCGGGAGGTCCCCTCCTGTTATTTGATTCCGGTGGTGGCTATGCCTTTGACCAGGTAGCGCTGGCCGAGTAGGAAGGCGAGGAAGATCGGGAGCAGGGAGACGACGCTCATCGCGAACATGGAGCCCCATGAGGTGGA